>NZ_LT629804.1:0-666080 GCF_900105865.1 Arcanobacterium phocae | reverse complement strand
ATGATTGTGGTGTTCGGATCGATCACGTCTAATAGTTCGCCAAGTTCTCGGTCAAGTGCCGAGATTTGTGCAGTGGCATGGACTGACCGCGCAACCGGAGGCACAAAGGCGGCCCGCATGTCTTCGAGGATTCCTTTGCCTTTGGCCCGCGCAATGGCGTGACTGGTGTTCGTTACTCGTCCTAGATCGACGACGACGAGGTCGGCTTGCGAAACAGCTGGATATACGTCTGCCGGATGGGTTGCGATTCCGTTGGTGTAAGTAATATTGGCATGATGGCGTTGACCAGCGGGCAGATTTGTAGAAGTTCGTAACGCGAGCGCAGCTCCAGAGCCGATTGTACCAACGGACATTCCGCGACTAGCTAGTTCGTCACCGAATGTGGTTTCGGGTGGGGTGAACGGCGATGTTGCTTCGCCAGCTATCCGCGCTTTGTCTACTCGTGCTGGCAGAACGCCGTCTGTTGCTGCGGTGATGGGTTTCGCGCATCCTTTTTCGATGGGGTCAGCTGCGCGCACTCCTTGGCTAATCGTCAACCATCCGGCATTTGGGCAGGTGGTGACGCCGATTGTTTTAACGACTAGGTTTGCTGAGGAGCCTCGCCCGACGAAGTCGTAGAGGGTTGGCGTTTTTTCGGCAGAGATATCTGCCCAGGTTACGCCGCTAACTCCGATGAAAACTGTTTTGTTTCCGGGGATGCCTGTTATGGTTCCGGCTTGGCTAATAGTTTTGCCACGCCATGCTGGAGCCAGTAGTGTCCCGATCAGTAGCAGGATGATAACGACGGCGGTCCCCCACCATCGCCATGTACGTGCAGTGTTCTGTTTCATTAGTTTTTTACCCGTACCGTTAGCGCACCGGGGATTATTCGTGCGTGGACGTGGTCTGTGTAGCCAAGGACATCACCATCGACTTGGACGGGTTGGGGTTTGTCGATATCGAGCGAAGCTTCAACGATTCGGTGGATGTCGAGGTCTCCTTGGGCGGGCACGCCTGGGATATCAACTTTTTTGATTCCTTTGCTTCGCATTCCGGTTCGCCGGAGGAGGTCTACCCAGCCGATGAGTCCGGCACGGGTATCGACGACGACGAGTTCCATCCAGCCGTCGTCGGCTTTTGCTGCGGTGTCAAAAACGAGACCGCCAACGAGTTCGCCGCAGTTGAGAAACATGACGGTTCGAGCGTCAGTTGTTACTGGCGTGGTGCTGTTTCCTACTGTGATCGTGGCGCTCATTTTGGGGGCGAGAATGTGTGGCATAGCGGCCTTGAAGTAGGCAGCCCAACCGATGACTTCCTTGAGCTTTTTGTTTGCGTCTGCCTCGAGCATGATGGTGGCATCGAGCCCCATGCCGGCGTTCACTACGAAGGCGTATTCGCCAGGCGTTGCCGGATGGACATCATGATTTTTCTTTGATTCGGGTACCGGTCCCGATGATTCCTTAACGGTGAGTATGCCGACGTCGATCTTGCGTGGCGCACCGGTGACAGCGATGATGGCAAGTTCGTGAATATCATCGAGTGGAAAATTCAGGTTACGAGCCAGGAGGTTCCCTGTTCCTACTGGCATGAGTCCCATCGGGATTCCGGTATTGGCAAGGCCTTCGGCAACTACGCGTACAGTCCCGTCACCGCCAGCGGCAATAACAACGGCTGCCCGGGCCTTGATAGCCGCTTGAGTTTGGCTAACTCCGGGATCGTCAGCAGTGGTAGCTAACCATACGGGTTCGCCAAGTGACGCATCGCGGGCACTTCGAGCCAAGGCTTCGCGGATAAGCTTCCAGTCAGCTTTTTTCGTTGGATTGAAAATAATATAGGGTGGGCCTTGGTTTAGGTATGGCTCGCTAGTTGTTACTTGCGTGTCCCGAGCTACACCTGATCGACGGCGGTCAATACGCATATTTTTTATGACTCGCCGATTTCGGAGCATGCCGAAGAGTGCTACCAGTGCTATCACGAATGTAGCCACGACAAGAATTAATTCCCAATCCATAGGACTTAGTTTACTCGATGTGTGCCACTCCATGAGCAGGCATTGTCTCAATGATTAGTCACGGTTAGCATGGTGGGCCGGAAAAGAACTATTCTTGTAATCATGATCGATATCCGTACTCTTCGCGAAAACCCAGAGGCCGTGCGTGCCTCGCAACAAGCCCGCGGCGATGATCCCGCGCTTGTTGATGCTGTCCTAGCCGCAGATGAAAAGCGTCGTGCTTCCCAGCAGGCGTTTGAAGATTTGCGTGCGCAACAAAAGAATCTTTCTCGCACTATTGGTAAGGCGTCTGCTGAAGAACGGCCGGCAATCTTGGCACAAGCTAAGGAAATGTCTGAGCATGTCAAGGCGCTCGAAGCTGAAGCTAATGTGGCCGCAGAGCAGTTTCAGGCTGCGATGTATAAAATCGCTAACCCTGTTTTGCCGGGTGTCCCTGCTGGTGGCGAGGATGATTACGAAGTTCTGCGCGAAGTTGGCTCGATTCCTGATTTCGCTACGCGTGGCTTTGAACCGAAGGACCATTTGGATGTGGCTGAAGGTTTGGGCGCAGTTGATATGGAGCGTGGCACAAAGGTTTCTGGTTCGCGCTTCTACTATTTGAAAGGTATTGGCGCCCGGTTGGAGTTGGCGTTGCTCACTATGGCTGCCGATCAGGCAGAAGCTAACGGTTTCACGCTGATGAATACCCCAACTTTGGTTCGCCCAGAAGTTATGGGTGGTACTGGTTTCTTGGGTGCTCACTCGGATGAGATTTACTACTTGCCAGCCGATGACCTGTACCTAACCGGTACATCTGAGGTTGCTTTGGCAGGTTACCATTCGAATGAGATTTTGGATCTGTCCGATGGTCCGAAGCGTTATGCTGGCTGGTCTACTTGTTACCGGCGCGAGGCTGGCTCGTATGGTCGCGATACTCGTGGAATTATTCGCGTTCACCAGTTCAACAAGGTTGAGATGTTCTCGTTCTGCCCAGAAGAGCAAGCTACCGATGAGCACCAGCGTTTCTTGGCGTGGGAAGAGGAAATGATCCAGAAGATGGAGCTTCCGTATCGCGTCATCAACACGGCAGCTGGTGATTTGGGTTCGTCGGCAGCTCAGAAGTTTGATTGTGAAGCTTGGTTGCCTACTCAAAATCGTTACATGGAGGTCACATCGACGTCGAACTGCACCACGTTCCAGGCACGCCGACTTGGTATTCGGGAACGTTTTGAGGGTTCTACTCGCGCTGTTGCGACGTTGAACGGCACTTTGGCTACTACTCGTTGGCTGGTTTCGATGTTTGAAAACCATCAGCAGCCAGATGGATCGTTGTATATTCCGCAAGCAATGCGTCCATATCTGGGTGGCCGCGAACTCATTAGTGTTCAGTAACGTGACGATCAGAGATCCTCAACGGTCCGGGGGTCTGACTCCCGGACCGCTACCATATTTTACTGATCTGCTTACCCAGCAGTCTCTTCCGCCTGCCGGGCCAGATTTGATGGTGGCGTTAGATATTGACGGCACTACGATTCACCATGACACGTCACTTTCGCCGCGAGTTCGCGAAGCGGTTCATGCTCATCTGGACGCCGGGACGCGCCTTGTTTTTGCAACGGGTCGCGGTATTACAGGCACGCAGGTGGCGTTGCAGGATGTCGGCTTCGATCACGGCATTGCCGTGGTGTGTAATGGTGCTGCGATAACGTCTGTTGGTGGCGCTGTCCCGGATTCATTGACTACCCCCTTGCCTGACTTTCTAGATAATAGCGGCCCGGCTTACCGCCTGGTTACTGCCCACACGTTTGATCCAAGCCGTGAGATTGAGCTGTTATCGGCAGGGCTGCCAGATAATGTCTGGTTCGCTTTGGAGACGCTTGATGAGCCGACTCGAGTAACGTTCCCATTCCCCGAAGATGAGCTGTCTGGCCCGAGCCGGCTTGTTCCGATTTCCGAATTAGCGTCTGCTCAGGCTACTCGATTAACGGTCCGAGCTTCGCAGATGACTGCTCACGAGTTGATGGAAGCTGTAGCGCAACTAGGGTTGCGCGGTGTGGAGTATGCGGTGGGATGGTCGGCTTGGATGGATATTACACCCGAAGGCGTTTCGAAAGCCTCTGCATTAGAGGAAGTTCGAGCGTTCTTTGGGGTCGATTCCAGCCACACGGTCTGTGTGGGAGATTCTGGTAACGACGTCGATATGCTGTCCTGGGCTGGGTTAGGAGTTGCGATGGGTAATGCGCCGGATTACGTTCGTAACCATGCCAATGCTGTTACGGATCATGTTGACGACGACGGATGCGCTGCCGTCCTGGAGGCCTTGCTCTAAGGGCTTGCGGCGCGTTGCTTGCCCGGCAACCATAGCTGCCAATGCTGGTAGAGCAATATACATGCCCTCTTTAATCATAATTGCACCAGAATCGTTGATCGGTACGGCAACCAAAATACCTACGGCTATGCCAATTGCGACTGGGATGAAACCGTAGTCAGAGGTGAGGGCACGAAGGGATCCTAAATGGATTCCGCTGACTGAATTTAAGTACCGGGTTGCGAAGACGGCCAAGATTCCAATCATAATTGCGATGGCGATGAGTGCAAGCAGATCTGGCCGGCCGATGAAGGACCGGGTGACGTCACGGATTTTTCCGCCGATGATTGCCCAGCTTTCGGCCGTGCCGAACTTAGCCCAGAACCGGCCAATATGGGATTCACCGCCACGGCGAGCATCGATCAAACCAACTCCTCCCATTACGGCAACGGTACTCACCAGCCACACCAGTCCATGCCACCAGCGTAGCTTTTTCCCGGTAAGCAGGATAGCGGTGATGCCAAAGCAGGCTATAAGTCCAGGCGGGCCACCAAAATCGGCACCCCATAGCGGCAGTGCATCTACTGCAACCGCGATTATTCCGATTCCAAGCAGCACGAACAATGGCAGGCGGGCACCGGCGTCGTTCTTGGCTCGTTTGCGTAGCCACGCGATAACCAGCAACGATGCGATCAAACCGCACACAACAAGAATCAGATATGTGCGGTTGGAGATTCCGTAGTACCGACGGGACGTGAGCATAAGTGAGCCCATAAATCCGTTACGCTGATGGACCGATCCGGCCACGATGTCAATGCACAAGAGGGCGAACGCCACCAAGCTAATAAAGCCAGCACGGTGCGCGCTCAGGTGTGACAGTGCAACAATCGCAACAGCAATCAGTGCCGTCATCGCGATTGCCCACGCTTGCATGGCACCAGGCGATCCTGGCAGATCCCACCACGGGAGCAGGTTGAGAATCATAGCACTGGGAACCCAAGCGAATGCCCACAAGTTGAATTGTTCTAAACCGGACCAGAATCGCCTCGGAGCGCCCCAACGGTGGCCTTCTGGGCCAGGTGTAATCAGGAATAAGCCGAGGACACCCAGGGTGCCTAGGAGAACCACGGTGTTGAAGATTTGGTACCACTTTGCGGATGATGAAGCAGCAATATAGGCGTGTTGGGCAGTGTCGAGGACGGGTTTCATTGCCGCAGTCAACGATGGCTGTGGCTGGACATGTAGACCGGAATATTTGCCAGTGATGAGGTTTCGAACATCGGTGATGGTGATGAATCCGTCGGCACGGGTGAGGTCGGAGCGGATTGTGCCAGCGCCGGAGGTTGTCCCATCGAGCGCAATATTTGTGGCAAAGAAATGTAGGTGTGCCCGACGCCATTGGTCACCGAGCGAGGCAATAATAACTTTGCGCGGATGTTCGCTATTTTCGTTCGCGGTGAGAATGTTGATCAGTTTTTGTTGCATCAAGGCACGCTGATCGGCAACGTTGAGATAGCGGGGCGATCCCCGGATGCTGCCCAGATCGACGACGACGTCGTCATCAACTGTGTCGAGAATACGAGTCAGGTCCCCTTGGGCTTTTGCGGCGGCGTCCGGGAAACCGGCATCCGGTAACGCCAGCCACTGGTCAACTGTGCCATCTTGCGTGGCAATAGGAATGCCGGCGTTGCGCCCTACTGCCGTAACATTGCGGGAAAAGAGCGGCTCGTCGGGCCATTCGGTTTCACCCAAACGTAAGGAAAAGTTACGGATATGAACTGTTTGTGGGTATCCCTTGTAGAGCGTCGCTGGGTCTTCCAAAATAGTAGCTGGATGACATTCGTCTCCGAGACTGACGACGAAAGATTCCGGAAGGCGATCAGATACGTCACGTGATGTTCGTAACTGCATCCAACCTTCTGATGGGCAGGTCAATGGAGATACGGAACGAGGACTGAGAGCAGCAACCGAGTAGTTAGCTAGGAGCCGTGACAGCTGCGGGTTGGTGCTGTCAATATCGAGGGGGCGGACCCCTGCCATCCCCACAAACAGTATGGAATCGTTGGGAGAAGTCGGCGTCGTCGTCGAAGAAGCGGACGCAAAAACACTTGCGCTCACGACCTGAAAAATGCCAAGCATTGCTACCAATATGGCTATTAAACGTACCCGCACGTCCACCCCTTCAAACAGTTCCCTCTTCCATACTAAAACAAAAATCTTCTCTACCAGTTTTTACTTGAGGATCAATTCCCTTACAATAATGAAAGCGTCAAGATTAATAGTGTAGTTTTGAGGCTAAGGAGAGTTGTCAGAGCGGCCGAATGAGCTGGTCTTGAAAACCAGTATGCAGTGACCCTGCATCAAGGGTTCGAATCCCTTACTCTCCGCTGGTTGCCACTGTGGTGGATTTGGGCTGGTGAAAACCTCCTCAAGTCAGCTATGGTTGGAGACCTGGAGACATGGCTGAGTGGTCGAAAGCGCTCCCCTGCTAAGGGAGTAGTCGCCTAAAAGCGGCTCGAGGGTTCAAATCCCTCTGTCTCCGCCACTTGTCCCGGTAGGAAAACCTACCGGGACATTTTTTATTCCCACGCACCGCGTTCAGTGAACAAAGTGGTTGAGCTCTTGGACAGGTTGGTACAGTCTGTGTGGAATTAATGAAAAAATTGTCAGGAGACCATATATGACTGAGCAGATTTCAAACCCGGTTACACCTGTTAAGCCACCTTATATCGATCAGGTACTTCCGGATGTTTATAACGCGATGGAGGGCGTTGCAGTTGCGTTAGGGAAGGCGTATGACGACGTCGAACTCCCGCGCACTCTTGTTGAGCTTGCTTATGTGCGTGCTTCACAACTTAACGGTTGTGCAACCTGCTTGTCTGTTCATGTGCCACGCGCATTGCAGGCGGGAGTTTCCCAGCGTCAGATCGACATGTTGCCAGCATGGCGTCATTCACAGCGGGTTTTCTCTGAGCAAGAGCTTATGGCAATCCGATTGGCAGAGACTATTACTCGATTACCAGAAAGCGCTGATTATTATGCGCTGATCGGGGAGGCATTGACACTGTTTACGAAGGAACAGCTAGTTGCGTTGGAGTGGGGCATTATTTCTATCAACGCATTTAACCGAGTTTCGGTAGTTTCACAGCACCCAACCCGGAAGTATCCGCGATAGTTAGCACTTTTACTAGTATGAGGCGGATGTATCAAATCGTTCTGTGAAGTTTGATACATCCGCTTTCTTAAGTTACCAATTCGCCGGTTTTACAAGGTTTATTGGTTGTGTGAAATTCCTAAAAGTGGTTGATAGGGAAATTAGTCCGCTATTTCATTACTATCAATCTTGTCTATTAGAGGACTGCATTGAGCGATTTTGATCGCGTAATTTATGGAGAGTCACATGCAAAAAATGAAAAGTTTAATTGGAGCAACGATTGCGTTATGTGTTGCAACAACTTCAGCACATGTTGGACTCATTGACCCTTTTGGAATGAATTCTGTCGCACACGCATCACAAACTCAAAGTGACCAACATCCATGGCAGCCCTCTCAGGGTTTAAAATCATATCTTTCTCGCAAGATCGATTGGAGTAAACCCACATTAGCCCCACAAGGAAAAATCGATCTTCGAGCCGCACAAGAATATCTCATTAAAGGTATTAGCGAAATGCAAGGGGTACTAGTTTTTTACGGCGACTATGATTTGTCTGATAGAGCTATCACATCTGTTATTTATAGCCCATCGTACGGCTCTTTAGTTAAACATGTTGCGGGCGAGTGGAAAATTGACAAAGAAGAAGTTTCTTTTGAAAAAGGCCTTTATAAACACACTGTTCGTTTTGCCTATCTAGTGAATAAGAATGACGCTATTCGCGCCGATCAACGCATTGACGAAATTGCACAGTTTCTGACCAAAAAGCTTGACGAACAAAAACCGATCCCTCGAACAGATGGTAGTAACGATTTCCGTAAAGCTCGGCTGATTCACGATTACATCATTAAAAATGTTGAACCAGAAGCTGACGATAAAACGGCAAATGGTCAATATTTTGTGAATTCCGCCGAAGGCGACGGAAAGAAATACGAAATCCATTCCTTGGAAGCTGGTCTATTTGCAAAAAAGGGCGTCTGCCAAACTTACGCTATTATGTTTGACCGGATTGCTTCTCGAATGGGGCTAGAAACTCGGTTCCTTCGTGGAAAGAAAACATTCGACTATTACGTCGAAGGTGACACAAAGACAAAGGACCGTTTGGACAAACAAGCCGAAGCAGATAAAAAAATCGCTGCTAAAGGTGGCCGCTGGTCAGAGGCGAATCACGCATGGAATCAGGTAAAGATCGACGGGCACTGGTACCACCTGGATCTCACAGTGGATGCGGTTGCTGCACGATCCTTATACAAATACACCTATGGCGCATTCTTACTAACAGATGCAGAGTTTGACAAGCCAGCAACATGGTGGCTTGGTATTTATGACAACAAGAGCTACACCGGTTATGCCAACGTAACCTGGAACAAAAATGAAGCTGAACCTGCACTAACTCCGATGTCTTTTGGTTCTTTATTTAGCCCACGTGATATGTATCGAGCAATATCTCCAGCGTTCAACGGATCGAATCACCTGCTTGGTAATTTTAACGATCTGACTGAAAGTCATCTCCCTTCACACACGAAAATGGGAAATGCCCAACCAGTTTCACAACTAATCTCTCCACATCAGAACGACGTCGCAGTTGAGGTACCTGCAGGCACGTCAACTGCAGACCTTCCACAGGCTTTGAATATTCAAGGGATCACTACTAGCACATCGGAAAAGCCCTACGTATTAGGCACACTTGAAGATTCACCAGTCTTCGTTGACAACGCAGCCGATTGGGAATCGGTTAAAGACACGATCGGTGAAAATGTTACTCTCCAGCTACTTGCTCAGAATGGCGCTAAACTTACTATCCCTGTTTCGGTCGTAGAACCGGGAAAAGAATCGCATGCTCTAGCACGCATCAACACCGGAGACGGCATTATCCATGTTGAACAGATCCATCCAAGTGGCGACAGCTACGATGCGCGCGCTGATAAAGAAGCATTTGATGAGCGCCGTACCGAAGCAGAAAAGACAATTCTTAACAGCGTTAAAGTCTCCTACGCAGACGGAACTACCGATACGTCGAGCATTGAGCTCTCCGTTCGTGGCTTAGATACCGTTAAAGTCGATGTGCCCGGAAGCTATCCCGTCCTCGTGGTTGCTAAGGGTAAAGATGGTTTACGGACGAAAGCCGACTACACCGTCGTCGTCGATAAGAAACTAAAACCAAGTAGCGTTACGATTTCTACTAATAACAACGCAGATGCGTTTAATATCGCCGCCGACACGAAATACTATATTGCACCGTCATCATTCCATAGCTTCCTAGGCAAGCGTGAAAGCGTCAACCTTATTGCTAAACGTACAACATCTCTCGGTTTTTCTTCTCAAGTCAACGATGTCATTTCGCTGATCGATTCCACTGGCAAGGAATGGCCATACGATGAGAAAGAAGATATGTTTATTGACGCTGACGGCAACCGATTATTTGATGGAATCAAGATGGTTGACTTGGTTCGCAAACCAGGTTCGTATCGCATAAAGGTGACTGCCCGATATGAGGAAGAAGCTCCTCAAGTCCGCGAACTGACGGTTAATATTACAGACGATACGGACACAGCATCTGCGGCTGACCAGCATGAAGCGATCATGACCGTTGACCGACTCAACAACCTTTCGATGACGTCGAAGATCAAGTACGAGCGCCAAATTCGTGAGCTGTCTTCAACAAGCGCTATCAATGGCGTCGTTGAGCGAGCCAAGAATGACCACTCAGAAAAGACCTTCGTTTCGTACACAGTTGAGCATATAGACAAGGAAACTGGCGAACCGCTGACCTACCCAGTCAAGAAGATCGATTTCCTTGGCGCTACAGTCAGTGAAAAAGCGGAAAGCTATCTCTTAAATAAGGGATACCAAGTGGATACGACGGAACAAGCTATCCAGCTATCCAAAGATGGTCAAAAGATTGTCTTCACATATTCACGATCGGCTGACCAGGCAGATCAAGCCGACTAATACCTGAAATAGCAAGGTGGGGAGTAGGCCTAGTTTGGTCTACTCCCCACCTGCTTTTCTGCCTGTTTATTGGGTAAAAATAGCTCGCCAGCTAGACGTGGAATGTGGCCGGACTTCAACGACCATGTCGGTTGGATCTATAAACGAAAAGAAGTGGTGGAAAACAATCTTTCTCCCCGGCAGGATGCTCGTTGTTGGGCTATCGGTGGGGCCACGCTTTTCGTCACGGAAACCTTTTGCTTCTTCGGTTGACGATGAGGCAGTAACTGTGTATGTTGCCGGACTCAGTGGTTCATCTGCGGTGTTCTCTAAAGTTATTTCAATATCGTGCGATATCCGATTAAGTGGCAGCGTCACGTGTGCGCTGGGGGTAAATTCGCCCATATCTTTGACTGTAATCTTCATTCCGTCGGGGAACGTCACCGACTGCCCTATTTTCACAACTTGTGTTGCTCCGGATTCACTTTTGCTCAGGAACGTGTCTTCCTCGTCATCTCTATGGTGCGGTTTTTGAGAAAAAACAGCATACATAAGGAACACAAGAATAACAGCACCGATAAGCATGGTAATCTTTTTATTCATATCTTAAATATAAAACATATATCTGCTAATTCACGCATATCAAGCACAACTACATGAGTATCTTAGAGCCACATTCCAGTAAGATATAGACATATTTCCATACCCATAAGAATTGGAATTCTACTATGTTGACTTTCGCTATTTTAGCTATCATCGGCACTGCCGTCATTGTGCTTTCGCTGATTTTTGATGGCATTTTCGACTTAATTATCCCGGACGATCTATTCGGTTTCCCGCTCCTGCTCTCAGCTGGTTTGGCACTGACGTTAATCGGTTGTTCGGGTGCTATTGCGATGGGTGCAGGAGCACGTGGCGGAACAATCTACGCCGTTATTTTCGCCGTGACTATTGTGGGATTACTGATTTTCCTTGGGCTTTATCGCTTGTTAGATTCTGCAGCAAAAACTTCCGACATTGAAGAATCGGTTGTTGGAAAAGAGTTCGTTGCAGTTTCGACGACGAACAACATCGTTCGTGGAACGGTGCGGTTCCGTGGTGCCGACGTCGAATTCCTGGCCCACGCTCCTAACGATGGGCCTGTTCTTCCGGGTGACCGGTTTACTGTGCTCTCCGATGTGCGCCCATATATTAAAATTTCTCGCGTTGTTGAGTCATAAAAACTACTTCAACCTGTTATAAAGAAAGACGGTGTAACCATGGAAGGTCTCTTTACCTCAACACCATTTTTTGTTGCATTAGCAATCATTGCCGTGCTAGCAGCACTCCAACTTCTCGTATCTCGATTGCGGGTTGCTGGCCCTGATGAAGCACTCGTCATTTCGGGTGCTGGCGAATCCGGCGCAATGAAAATTGTCCCACCGGGCGGAAAAGTTTTTGTTGTACCGATCGTCCAGAGTGTTTCCAAAATTTCATTGGAAGCTTACAAGATTCCGTTGTTGATTGACTGCCTAGACCGCTCCACGATTCCGCTCGATATTGAGGCGGTAGCAATGGTCAAGATCGGTTCGTCAAATTCTTCTATCCGAGCTGCGGCAGAACGTTTTAATGGCCGGCAGGAAACCTTGCCGGACTCCGTCGTCGAAGTCCTTTCTGGAACGCTGCGTTCGGTTGCTGGCCGACTTTCTGTATCGGAGCTTATTTCTGATCGGGAAATGTTTTCGAGCCAGGTAGCGCAAGGCGCCGAAGAAGATCTCGCACGTATGGGTATCACAGTTGATACGCTGCAGATCAAAGATATCTCCGATAAGAACGACTACATTATGGCGCTAGGTGCTCCCGAAGCACAGCGAGTTTCGCGTATTGCGCGTGTGGCAACGGCAGAGAACGAAACCCAAGCTAACGAGGCCGAAGCCGAATCGAAGCGCAAGATTGCAGAGCAAAACAAGGACCTGGAAGTGTACCAGGCTGAAATGAAGCGCATGACGATGGAAGCTCGCGCGGTTGCGGATGCGGCCGAACCGATCGAACGTGCTAAGCAAGAAAAGCTGATCACGTTACGTGAGCAGGAAGTTGCTGAACAGAAGGCAGTCTTGAAAGAACGCGAGCTGGAGGCAACGGTTCGTAAGCCGGCAGATGCGGAGCGTTACCGCGTCGAGGTAGAGGCTGAGGCACGCAAGGTTGAGGCCGTGTTGCGGGCAGAGGCTGATGCTCGCGCCCGTCTGGTAAAGGCAGAAGCCGAAGCCGAAGCGATCAAGCAGACCGGTAACGCCCAGGCAGAAGCTAGCAAGGCTCTTGGTTTGGCTCAGGCAGAAGCAGACAAGGCTCAGGGCTTGGCACGTGCAGAAGCTGAAAAGGCACAAGGTTTGGCACGCGCTGAAGCCGAACAAGCGCAAGGTTTGGCTGAAGCAACCGCGATGGATGCCAAGGCTGAAGCATTAGAGAAGTATGGCCAGGCAGCTATTATCGAGACACTCGTGAAGGCACTGCCACAAATCGCCGGCGAATACGCCAAGGCTTACGAAGGCGTTGACAAGATGACCGTCATCTCGACAGACGGTACCACCGCGCTCACCCGCGGCGTCACCAACAACGTCAGCCAGCTCAACGAGGTGATTCATGACCTGCTCGGCATCGACTTAGGTGCGCTCACCGGCAGCATCGTGCAATCCACCAAGCTCGGCCAAGCCGTCAAGCATGACGCTGACGCCTTCGGAGACAGGTTCGGAGCATCCGAACCTGAAACGGATGAGAAGTAAGCGCAGGTAGCTATTGACAGCTGTGGGGGAGTAAACCAAGTTTGGTTTACTCCCCCACCTCGCTATTCGGTTCTGGATCAGGCAGCTAGTTGCCGTCGGATAACCAAATGGTCGCTGATAAAAGATAATTGCTCATCGCGTTGGTTGACTACGGTAATAGCAGTTTGATTCCGCCGCCCACTAGCCGGATGGAATGGACCATAAGTCACCATTGTTACCGGCTGAGATTGAGGTTGTTCGTTCTCAACAGTTCGATGCAGATTGGAAACTACTGGAATCTCGTTAATGCAATCGGCAGATCCCCGCCCCAGATAGAACGGGAAATCTGGAGCAAACGCTTTGCGTCCAAGATAGGTTACAAAACCAGGTGTTGCTAAGGCGTTTTCCAGCTCATCAAGATGTTTTTCGGATGTAATTCGCACGATAAACTCGCCGTCTGCGAGATAGGTACGGTTAACAACCGACGTCCCACCTTGTGCATCAGGGGTGAAAATCAGTGCCTTGCCCTTGGCTTTACCGGAGGAAAGTCCCTGAACAATCAGATGCCTTCTGCGAAAAAGCGCGGATTCCGTTCGCGGATTAATTGTATGAAAATCATCGACGATATTAGGACGCCGATCTTGACGTACAACGAATTCGATATCGTTTAACCACTCCGGCCATTTTCCACGCTCAGCACCCAGGGCGCCCGCAAGTAGACCGATAAGGCCAGAACGGGTAGGCCATGGCTCAGTGCGAATGATATTACCGCTCACCGCCGGGCCAGCCCACGATTGAAGTGGTCCACTCAGTCGGATATATAGCGATTCAATCATTGGACAATCCAATCAACAATGCGATCGATCATGCCGTCAAGGCTGTCGCGTTCTGCGCCTGCGAACTGTTCTTCGGAGATTTCAGCAGTTCCTGAAACGACTTCGAGCGGGCCGAAATTATGCGGATCAAACGATCGTGCTCGCTGATATTGTGCAGCAAGTTCTTTGATAGATTCAGCTTCATAACCACCGTCTGCACCTACTTTTACTGGCTTTTCAAAGCTGTATGCAGTGCGGTAACGCTGTTCTTCCGCAAAAACAAGACTTGGCATTGTATAAGGAGCAGTAGAATTTTCCTTACCGCGTGGCATGCCGTAAACCGTAGCTCGAATGAATTCGCGCAGGTTATCCCGCGCTTCTGGAAGGTCAAAAGCAGTCCAAACAGCCTTCAGTTGCTCTTTATCTATCGAAATTGTCCGATAAAATGTGCCGTTCACATATCGCGATACGCCCAGATAAGTCGCACCCGATTCACGGTTACGTTCACGTACATCATCTCCGGTGGAGAAGTAATCTGACTCGATTGTTGCAGCGTGAGTAGTAACTCCTGGCGATACTGCAATCGCAGCTTCAGTGTTTTTCCCTGGCGCATTGGCAAACATACGTCCAAAAGCCGCAATCGCTAATGATCCAGTCTTGCCACCGGTAATAAATTCTTTCTTCTCTTCGCCGTCAAGGAGGCTCTGCGCGAGAGTTGTGAGTTCTTCGACTGATAGCCATGCCGAACGATCTGATTCTTTATCTACAGCTTCGCCCTTTGTCAATTCGCCAATACGCTTTGCTGCTGGCTTACGTAACGCTTCTTTATCAGTCTCTGGATTCAGCTTGGTAGCGATATCAAGTACTTCATCAACAAGTTTTCCAGAACGCACCGAAATATCTAGGCTAGCTTCTTCATATTTCCCTCGAATACCGCGCTTAATACTCTGAGAGGAATGCATTGCACGCAATGCACCACCTTGCATCAGGCGTTTCGGAGTTCCGGAATCGTCACGGTTAAGGTTGGAATATGGGACGTTAGAAATAATGTGTAATGTTAGGTTCTTTGCCATGATTGTTCCTTCAATTGCTATATGGATAATGATTAGTTCTCAGAAGCATCAGCAGTTTGGCCGATATTGCCGTAATAGTCTTTTAATATTTGCATTCTTAACGCACGTGACTGCTCGCTTACACCATTTCCCCATCGGCTGAGTAAACGATAAATTGAGAAATAGTCGCATGCTGGTGAGATCTGTAATGAGTTAGCCATCTGCATCAATCGCCAGATTGACTTGTATGCTTCCTCAAAGTCTTGAGTGTGAATGTAAGCCAATCGTTGAGCTACCGCATCAGGGTTTCGCGGATCGAACGAGACTTGCTGGTCTGGTTTCTTTTGCCGAGCCCACGCTACCGACAATTCACTACACCAGGTACCAAATGATTTGAATTTTCGTTCCCCATTTTCTTGAGACTGTGGAATATCAGTGAATTCAGCGATAAGGGCAGCGACTCGCACTGCTGTCTTCCGGACCTCAGATCGCGCATCGGGCCCTAAAGCTGGATATATGTACGGATATGCGTAATGTTCGGTAAACGGATCAGCTCCGCGTCGAATATTAGCTCTTTGTTGCCGGAAAGTATCTACACTTCGACGGTCCAGAATTTGATAGATCAACGCGTATTCCGCACTTTGGTGTACATCATTAACCACGCTACTCCTCCTATATCTTCTTAGTTTTCTTCGGTAACGTTGTTTTCTTCGGTTACGTTGTGGTGTTCACGAATGATCTTCTGAATAATGCGGGAAAGGCTTCCTCGAACTGCATAAATTTGTTGCGAGTATTGGCCGATAAAAGGCTCTGTCACATGATCAAAAGTTTGCATTGCCGCGCGATATATTCCTTTTGATAATTCCTCATCGATTGGGCTACCAGCTCGAAGCTCACTCATATACGCTTCATAAACTGGCGTTATTTGGCGCCAAAATTCTGCCGAGGCATCAGCTCTAGAGTTTTCCAGAGCGTCCAACACGAGTGCCGGATAACCGCTCGCTTCAGTTTTCGCATCTGACGCATTCCGACGTCGGAACACTCCAGTGACCTTGCGATGAATAGCACGAATTAACGTTGCTTTACGCTTGATCACTTTCTGTTGTCGAGACCGCAACCCGAAGCCCCAAACATCTGGATCTGCGTAAAAGACATCCGATGCTCTAACGCTTGGCGAGGAAGCTGTACCTTCAATCTGATGTCTAAAAAAGATAGGTGTACGATCTTCCGCGTCACTTGGAAGAACATTTGCATTACCGGAGTTCAGCAGTGCAGCAAGCTTGTCTTCCGCAGCCCATTCTATTGCTAGATCGATTCCATCTCGACCAAAGTCAATGCGCTGAGCTTTTTTAGCTCCATCACCATTTTTCGAATCTCCCATGTAGAGATACATTGGATCATTTTCGTTTCGGATATCCCACCATTCTTTTAATGCTTTTTCTGAGTCTTTACCAACATAAGCAATTGGTAACCATTGTGGTGGAACACCCCCAACACGAACTCCGGTTAGGAGTTGCTGGCCGTTTTCTTCTTCCCAGTAGCAGGCTGCAGTATTCGAACTCCAGGTCCCCATCCATAACGGATGAGGTAACCCATTTAATAGCTTCGATGCATTCATCTCACGGTCTGCCCATGCCGGAAGCCCTTGCCCGTCAACCCAATTCTTTGGTAAAGACGCAAGAAGCGAATATAAGAAACTCTCTCCATCGACTTTCCAAATAAATTCTGTAGCCGCATTGCCTTTTCCGAGAAACCTAATTCCTGGAGCACCCATGCGTGTTTTATCGCCATCATATTTGTTATTTCCGGCCATGGAATAGTAATGATAGGTCACTAGCTTCATAACAGCTTCTGAGAGGGAGAGTTTCGTTGGAAAGCTGACAATAAGATCCCAATAATCCTCTCCGCGATCAGAAGGCATGGCAGGAGAAAGTTTCTTGACTTCTTGATCCCCAGGCCCTATTTTACGCGAAGTGTCTTTACCTGATTTGAGGGGCAAAACCGGCCGTTGCATAAATGGATGTGCTGAATCAAAGAGATTGGCACTAGACGAGAGCACACCCAAAGCACGGTCTATTGCAAAACTACTCAGACCATCAGCAGACAAAATTGCCATGTCTCCCGCGTTTTCCCACTTTGAGTTCTCTTCATAACGAAGCACGAGCGCAACAACAGATAGCAGAAATCTGAACGTTGCCGCAACATCGTATGCTGGTTTTTGTAGATCTAGCATGAAATCCGGTTCATGGGCTCGTATTAGCGCTTCACGCACAGAAACGTCACCTTGTGTTGTGGAGACCCAATTAATGTCTGTTAATGCATTAATATCCATCTTCCCCTACTCCTCATAGTGATTGGTATAACATAAACTGTAGTATCAGAATATAGGTATTTCAACTTGTAAAACAATGTTGATTTTATTGAAAGAGCCATGTACTTTTATAAGAGAAGGCAATTCCTCCAAAAGTTCGGAGAAACCTACCCCCGCGTATGCGGGGAATCTAACTTGTAAAACAATGGAAATACCCCCATAAGAATGGGGAACTGGATAATAATAGCATCTACACTTAAGGGGCGGACATGGTCGAGTCACTGTATCTGACAAAGTATCCTATTCATCTTGCGCTTAGTCAGAAGGCTGCTAACAAACCACGACACGGCTGGGATGAAACCGATCCACAATTCCGTCACCGTGCAGTCATGGCGCTCTTTGACACCATTGAGTCAGATC
The DNA here is from genome assembly GCF_900105865.1 of Arcanobacterium phocae. NCBI lineage: Bacteria > Bacillati > Actinomycetota > Actinomycetes > Actinomycetales > Actinomycetaceae > Arcanobacterium > Arcanobacterium phocae. Next base: position 648,385 of record NZ_LT629804.1, on the reverse strand, counting down.
AACCCCGTGAGAATGCCGCTATCCTTTTCCGTGCAGATTACCTCGCTGGCCAAGCTCCCTTCTTTTTAGTTCAATCAAAAATTCCACCAACACATGCCCCTACCGGAACACTCACAGTCGAACGGAAACTTGAAGTGCTGCCCACAGCAACTCCGGTTCGGTTGAGATTGTCAGTTAACGCCATTCGACGGAAAACAACTACCGATGGCACCTCTTTAACAAAGCCTAAAATTATTGCCGCACCTATCCCATTCGATTTCTCTCCAAAAGCCTCCGAAAAATCACAGAATCACGAAACAATGACTCCTTGGCTGAGGAACAAACTCAAAAAAGCCCTCGGTGACGTAACAATAACCAATCATCAACGTGAACTCTTGGGTGTTGACCGAAACGGGAAGTCTACAGGTTCTATGATCGTCCAAGTCGATACTGTAGACGCGATAGCAACTGTTGTAGATGGGACAGAACTCAACAGCCTCATTCTTCATGGCGTTGGCCGAGCCAAAGCGTACGGATGTGGCCTATTAACAGTACAGGCTCTAGCATGAACACACGATCTGAACTGTGGGCAAAACAAGACGGATTTGATAAAACATATCCATTACTTGCTCATTTACTTGACACCACAACGATTGCTGGTGTTCTCTATGACCAGTGGCTCCGCGAAGGATTACGCGAACTATTCCGTGAAAATCTTGGAGACAAAGCTAAATCCATCGTCCAATGCGTTGCGGGACTCCATGATGTTGGTAAAGCCATTCCACTATTTCAGCAACGTCCAGCAGATAAAGCACAACGCTGGGAAAAGATTCGAAAAAACATACAGGAATCTGGTAGCTACTCCAGCCTTTCAAACGATTCAATAGCTTTAGAACGGTCAAATCCGCAAGCTCGCCGACATGAACAACTATCTGCGTACGCTAGTCAACCAATCCTGCCGTCTTCACGCCAACTAGCTAAGAGAGCATGGCTCCATTTAACTCTCGGCGGCCATCACGGAAAGTTCACTACTATAATTTCCGCATCGGATACCAAAGAACTCCTCGAAGAACTAGAATACGGCGGCTGGTCTGCCGCCCAGAACGACTTAACGGACGGTGTATTGAAATCCTGCGACCTCGGTCGCGAAGATATTCCAGAAAAGCTAGATTCAACTTTGACGTTGTTTCTTTCCGGGCTAATTGTTTTAGCTGATCGGATCGCTTCTGGAGAACCATTCGTTGACGGCGGATTTGCTTTGCTTGAGAGCTCCCCTGACATACTTGAAAATCCAGCACGTTGGATAATCGAACGCGAAAAAGAAGCAGTATCACGGGTTCGTGCCACAGTGGGTGTTTATTCTCCATGGAAGGACGAAGAGGCGGCTAAGCATGCAATTTTAGGTGATTATGACCCACGCCCGATTCAGCAAGAAGCCCTCAATGCTCGAGAAGGGTTATGGTCATTGATGGCTACTACTGGTAGCGGTAAAACTGAAGCAGCATTGTTGCGTCATTCTACCCGACCTGAACGTCTCATTTTCTTGCTACCCACTCAAGCTACGTCTAACGCTATTATGCGCCGAGTCCAACATGCTTATCGAGACACAAGCAACGTAGCAGCACTAGCCCACGGCTTAGCTTCCGTGGAAGATTTTTACCAGCAGCCGCTTTCACTCTACGACGACGAAGCACAATACGTTTCACATGAAAACCAGACCGATCAACCCAGTGGACTATATCCGTCATCATTTGTGCGAGCCGGAGCCGCCCGACTTTTCGCTCCTGTTTGTGTAGGAACAATCGATCAAGCATTGGCTTCTGCATTACCTGGGAAGTGGATACATTTCAGACTTCTAGCGCTAGCTAATGCACATATTGTTATCGACGAAGTTCATACCCTCGATGTTTACCAAACCAAGTTATTGGAGGAGCTACTGCCGTGGTTAGCAAAAACTCGGACTCGAGTAACATTCCTAACTGCCACGATGCCCAGTGAACAACGTCAGCAACTCATTTCCGCATATTCTCAAGTAGAAAAAGAACTTGAGCCACCAGTTTTCCCATCGATCGACGTCGTTACCAAAAATAAAACTGCCTCAATTCCAGTTGAGTCTCTCACTGCAGCTATGGCAATTGACCTGCGTCAAACAGAATATGATTCCCTCGTTGACTCCCACGTACTTTGGCACAAAGAAGTACGTGCGAAGTTTCCACAAGCGCGCCTGGGAATTATTTGTAACACTGTAGCGCGAGCGCAAGAAACTGCACGACAAATCGCTAAAAGCGGCGAGACTGTCGTAGTTTTACATTCACGAATGACTGCGGAACATCGTCGTCAAAATGCACAATTACTCCTTGATTTACTTGGGCCGCACGGAACCGGCACTAACATCACCGTTGTTGGAACACAGGCGATCGAGGCTTCTCTCGATATTGATCTTGATTTCTTGAATACCGAAGTTTGTCCAGCACCGTCACTCGTTCAGCGTGCCGGCAGGCAATGGCGCCGAAATGATCCTCTTCGCGAATCTCGTTGCCCTGAAGAAAACCAGAAAACACTCACTGTGACTTGGTTTGATTCTGACCAAAGCTGGCCCTACCGTCCATATTTAGCTGCGGAGATTAAACACACCCATGAGTGGCTTGATCAACACTCCCAACTTGTGATTCCAGACGATGCACAAGAGTTTATTGACTCTGCTCACGTTAAATTTGAGAACGCACTCACCGATTTTGACATGGAGGCTGTTACTGAAGGAGTTTTGAAGGCGATGCGTGCAGAATCTAACCGCGCCCGGATAACAGACGCCTTAACAGAGCGCTCTATCGTTGGGAATTTCGTTGCACTCACCACGAATAACCCGGCGGACGAATCAACAACACGGCTTATCGACAAAGGGTCTAATGGTCGGTTTATTCTGGGTAGCTCAGAATCTATGATTCCAGGTGCTTGGCCTGGAACGGTGGAGGACCTTCTCGCCTTATCTTCACAAGATAAAGAAAACCTTCGTGAGGCTTTACGCGCTTCCATGCCACTTTCAATTCCCCGCAATTCGGAGAGTAACCCGCATGTGAAGGAAGATTTTCTCGAAGAACTTGGCGCCATCCCATTAACTGAATCCCGTACACTTTTGAGTGGTTACTATTTCGTTCCCAACGCCGACCAGTTCTACGACTCTTCCATCGGTTTTACTGGCCTACTACAGAATTCGTGACACTATGAGTTATTCCCAAGAAGCACTCGCGTTCAGTACAATACCCGCAAACCATCAGGTGCGAATTGAAGACAGAATATCGTTTTTATATCTGGAGTATTGCCTCGTACGACAAGATCGCACCGGCGTCGTCGCCATTCAAGACGCAACTGACGACGACGATAACCCAGACTCCGAAGCAACCGTAACTCGAATCCAACTCCCTGTTGCCGGACTAGGAGTTCTATGCCTTGGACCTGGGACTAGTATCTCTAATGCTGCAATAACGTCATGCGCTCGTTCAGGATGCACTGTCGCCTTTTCAGGAGGTGGCGGCGTCAATGCCTATGCACATGCAACCCCTTTATCGTCTTCTGCAAAATGGGCGATAGCGCAGGCCCGTTTAATATCTTCCCTTGACGCGCAAAAAGTTGCTGCTATTAAGCTCTATTCGAAACAATTCGGCGCTGGACAGGTCAGGGACGCTTCGATCAAAGTAATGCGCGGTATTGAAGGGCGCATCATGCGCACCACTTACCGCGATTTAGCTAAAAAAGCCAAGATTAAAGGCTTTAAAAGGGACACCGCCGCCGCTGACCCAATAAATACTGGCCTTAATGTTGCAAATTCCATTATGTACGGTGTAGCAGCCACAGTGTGTGCAGCGATAGGGGTTAATCCTGCTTTAGGAATTATTCATCGTGGAGACATTCGCGCACTACTGTTTGACCTAGCAGACTTATATAAAGCGCGTATCGTTTTGCCTCTCGTTTTTAGCCATGCACACGATGAGGATCCTATCAGCGAAATTAGACGCGATTTACGGAGGCAAATTCACAACAAGCATATATTGGAAGATATGCTTGGAACGCTCATGGAAATTCTAGAGCCGCACCTGCCAAACCGTGATGATGACCGTTTGATCAACGATCACGGTGAAGTTTCTGGGCATGTCCAATATGGAAAAGACGATGAATGATGTTTGCAGTCTTAACAATATCCGCAGTTCCCGAGCATCTTCATGGGTACGTGACCCGATTCCTCACTGAGGTTGAAAGTGGTGTTTACGTTGGAAATATTTCACGAAACGTTCGTGAACGCTTGTGGGAACGTGTGAGCACTACGCTCGACGAAGGAACTTCTACTATGATTTATAACGACCCGCGACAAGAACAAGGATTCTCGATGCTCACTGCAGGAAAAAATTCACGAAAAGTATTGGACCTGGACGGCCTGACCGTTATAGCTATGCGTCCCGGACGTGGAAAATCCAAAATTCGAAATCGTTGAAAATAAAGGGTTTCGTTAGTCTCTTCCCCGCACACGCGGGGGTATTTCCTAGCGTGTATTTCCCGATATCTGCATTACCGCCTCTTCCCCGCACACGCGGGGGTATTTCCTCGTGCATCGTTTGTTAATCGTAGTGCTGAAGCTCTTCCCCGCACACGCGGGGGTATTTCCTAGGTTCGCAATCGCGATAACAATCGCTGCCGCTCTTCCCCGCACACGCGGGGGTATTTCCCTTAGCGGGTTGCCGTTTGCCCCCCCGTGTACCTCTTCCCCGCACACGCGGGGGTATTTCCTGACACGCTGCGCAGCGCACCGTCTTTCAAAACTCTTCCCCGCACACGCGGGGGTATTTCCATCATTGCGGGTGGAAGCCCGTGCCAAGATCTCTCTTCCCCGCACACGCGGGGGTATTTCCTACATATACGCCGCCCATAGCAACGGCTGCTACTCTTCCCCGCACACGCGGGGGTATTTCCCTTAGTCCTACCGGTTGTAAGTGAAATCTTAGCTCTTCCCCGCACACGCGGGGGTATTTCCGGCGGCTCCCCACGGGCTTATGGCGTCGGAGTCTCTTCCCCGCACACGCGGGGGTATTTCCGACCCAGCCGGGCGCTGGCGCGTAACCACAGCTCTTCCCCGCACACGCGGGGGTATTTCCTAATTCTATTTGGATCAGTCTGTAGCGGCCGTCTCTTCCCCGCACACGCGGGGGTATTTCCAACCACTGAAACAATCGCCATAATAATAGGCGCTCTTCCCCGCACACGCGGGGGTATTTCCAGAAATCCGCATATTAGGCGGAGACTATCGCACTCTTCCCCGCACACGCGGGGGTATTTCCGTATTCAAGGACGAAACGAACTTAGACGACGTCTCTTCCCCGCACACGCGGGGGTATTTCACTTTTTATTGGGAAGCCAAGGAAAAATAGAAGCTCTTCCCCGCACACGCGGGGGTATTTCCTAACCAGCGACGAAGTAGACGCGCTCGCGAATCTCTTCCCCGCACACGCGGGGGTATTTCCAACTCATTAGCCTAGTTGATCTGGACGTTGATCTCTTCCCCGCACACGCGGGGGTATTTCCAGGTATCGGATCAGGGCTACTGATTCGTCTAACTCTTCCCCGCACACGCGGGGGTATTTCCTCGCATTCGGCGAAATCGACACCCGTTGGGTACTCTTCCCCGCACACGCGGGGGTATTTCCGTCCGTTTTTGATTTCTTGCCAGTCTTTGCCGCTCTTCCCCGCACACGCGGGGGTATTTCCGGAGTAGTACCGCAACAAGCCGCACTAGCGCTCTCTTCCCCGCACACGCGGGGGTATTTCCGCTGATTTCTTGCGCTTTTACCGAATCGGTGACTCTTCCCCGCACACGCGGGGGTATTTCCGATGACTGTTTACGCGACTGTTGAAGATTTAGCTCTTCCCCGCACACGCGGGGGTATTTCCCGCCAAGATTTCGAGTTTCAATCTTAAAAACACTCTTCCCCGCACACGCGGGGGTATTTCCTCGAAATCGTCAAATACGCCATCCGCGATCTCCTCTTCCCCGCACACGCGGGGGTATTTCCTATCACTGGTGCGACGATTATCGGTGCGACTACTCTTCCCCGCACACGCGGGGGTATTTCCGGCACAGTACGCTGCGCTTACCGATCGTATGACTCTTCCCCGCACACGCGGGGGTATTTCCGGCACAGTACGCTGCGCTTACCGATCGTATGACTCTTCCCCGCACACGCGGGGGTATTTCCGCTCATTGATCGGATACCCAGACTGGTTACGCCTCTTCCCCGCACACGCGGGGGTATTTCCGATACAAAAGCCGGTACACACACAGGTACACACTCTTCCCCGCACACGCGGGGGTATTTCCGATATTAAGCGCGGAATCAGCATTTACCTAGACTCTTCCCCGCACACGCGGGGGTATTTCCGTGTTGAAGGAGATTTTCGGCGAGGCTAATGTCTCTTCCCCGCACACGCGGGGGTATTTCCTACGATAAAAACGGCAAACGTAAAATGCTAACCTCTTCCCCGCACACGCGGGGGTATTTCCACTTACACCTACAAGGGAAGATACTAGCGCAGCTCTTCCCCGCACACGCGGGGGTATTTCCCGACGCATCCTCGGTGATCCTAACCGCATCAGCTCTTCCCCGCACACGCGGGGGTATTTCCGTAGAGATTTGAGTGTTGGTCCGGTAACACACCTCTTCCCCGCACACGCGGGGGTATTTCCCAACCGGCACTTAACCGGCACTGCCGTTTTAGCTCTTCCCCGCACACGCGGGGGTATTTCCTCTAGCCCGGTTAGTTTTTCGTATTCCATCTACTCTTCCCCGCACACGCGGGGGTATTTCCGCGGATCTATGCGTTATTCAAAGATTGGCGTCCTCTTCCCCGCACACGCGGGGGTATTTCCAATTTTACGGCTGGAATCCTAGTAGCCGCGTACTCTTCCCCGCACACGCGGGGGTATTTCCACTTTTAAGAATGGTGTTATTTCGGCGTTGGCGCTCTTCCCCGCACACGCGGGGGTATTTCCTCCGGAGAAGCCTGATGAAGCGCCAGCGTTTGCTCTTCCCCGCACACGCGGGGGTATTTCCGTCCAGATATGGAAAGAGCCACCCCAAGACAACTCTTCCCCGCACACGCGGGGGTATTTCCAACCACACCGACAATAGCAAGGAAGTTAGCCACTCTTCCCCGCACACGCGGGGGTATTTCCTTCTAATCCGTATAAAGCTAGTGTAATAGCAACTCTTCCCCGCACACGCGGGGGTATTTCCACACCTACCGTGCAGGCAAGTATCCGCACCGTCTCTTCCCCGCACACGCGGGGGTATTTCCACCTATATTAGTTACTGGAGCCCTTAAACAGGCTCTTCCCCGCACACGCGGGGGTATTTCCCGGGCATTGGGTCGTCTACTCGGAGATCTTACCTCTTCCCCGCACACGCTGGGGTATTTCCTGGAATCATTAGCGGCGTTTTCCTCGGCAGCGCTCTTCCCCGCACACGCGGGGGTATTTCTAAGTAATGGAGAATCTAGCAACAATCGGTACACTCTTCCCCGCACACGCGGGGGTATTTCCGAATATGTGGTCGGGTGTTCGATTGCTTTATTCTCTTCCCCGCACACGCGGGGGTATTTCCGCCTTGGCTCGCTTAGCTATTTGGACTATGAGCTCTTCCCCGCACACGCGGGGGTATTTCCCGGTACACAACGTGAGCCGATCTTAACCCTCACTCTTCCCCGCACACGCGGGGGTATTTCCTGCCAAAGCCAAAGCGCAATAGATTCGGTTTGCTCTTCCCCGCACACGCGGGGGTATTTCCGATAAATTTTCTTTCCGGCAAATATGGATCCACTCTTCCCCGCACACGCGGGGGTATTTCCTTATCAAGATCTGGCTTGACTGCTGGCAAACCCTCTTCCCCGCACACGCGGGGGTATTTCCATGTGTGAAATGCACGTCGCGCGTTTCCCTGGCTCTTCCCCGCACACGCGGGGGTATTTCCGCTAGAAATAATCTTTTCGAGCGAAGCCCGAGCTCTTCCCCGCACACGCGGGGGTATTTCCAAGAGAAGTATATGCACAAACTTACCGGCACTCTCTTCCCCGCACACGCGGGGGTATTTCCGTTTATTTATCGAGTAAAAACAACATCTTCACCTCTTCCCCGCACACGCGGGGGTATTTCCGCCAGTGTAGATAAGTGCGCGAACGCCAGATACTCTTCCCCGCACACGCGGGGGTATTTCCAACGAAAGGGAATGGTCCCGATGTGACCTTATCTCTTCCCCGCACACGCGGGGGTATTTCCTGATAAGTTTTCGATTGCCCACTGATTTAGTCTCTCTTCCCCGCACACGCGGGGGTATTTCCATACGCGCGGTTGTCCCGTCTGGATTCCACGCCTCTTCCCCGCACACGCGGGGGTATTTCCCTTATAGAAGACTTGGCGGGTTGGACGCTGGTCTCTTCCCCGCACACGCGGGGGTATTTCCAACTGTGATCATTTCTTCACCTCTGAATTAGGCTCTTCCCCGCACACGCGGGGGTATTTCTTTTGAAGCTACTCCAGCTAATACACCTTTCCTCTTCCCCGCACACGCGGGGGTATTTCCGGACATCCAGAAACGCAAATCATTGCTACCGCCTCTTCCCCGCACACGCGGGGGTATTTCTCGCTTAGAATCGTGGTGATGATTTGACCGGCGCTCTTCCCCGCACACGCGGGGGTATTTCCATAAGTTCCCCTTGTGCGATGTTTCTTTTACGCTCTTCCCCGCACACGCGGGGGTATTTCCATAAGTTCCCCTTGTGTGATGTTTCTTTTACGCTCTTCCCCGCACACGCGGGGGTATTTCCGGTTGCAGACCGAGGTCCTAGTCGCACGCGACCTCTTCCCCGCACACGCGGGGGTATTTCCAGGACAGCACCCCGCAGGCTAGCACCCCGCAGCTCTTCCCCGCACACGCGGGGGTATTTCCGCTCATCCCTGTTAAATCTGGAAAGCTCGCCGCTCTTCCCCGCACACGCGGGGGTATTTCCACCTGCATACTGCGAGTAGTATTCACGAGCAACTCTTCCCCGCACACGCGGGGGTATTTCCGAGATGCTTGAACTCTTGCGCGTCTTTGAGTGCTCTTCCCCGCACACGCGGGGGTATTTCCAAACACTTTACCGTCGGACGCGACGGTCACAACTCTTCCCCGCACACGCGGGGGTATTTCCAAACGATATTCCAGCACCAACGCTCAAAGATCCTCTTCCCCGCACACGCGGGGGTATTTCCGTGGATCGTCCTTTGGAGAAAGCTTCTGATTTCTCTTCCCCGCACACGCGGGGGTATTTCGTTGAGTTAGAACGGTTGGACGCTATTTTTAAGCTCTTCCCCGCACACGCGGGGGTATTTCCATCATTTCTAAAGATATTAGATTCCGTTCTGGCTCTTCCCCGCACACGCGGGGGTATTTCCGCAGCACATGGCGTTAGGGATCGCGCAGTTTACTCTTCCCCGCACACGCGGGGGTATTTCCAAGCGCATTAAGGTTACGCTGCGTTTTACGGGCTCTTCCCCGCACACGCGGGGGTATTTCCAAATTAACTGGCGCTTTCAACGCTGCCAAAGACTCTTCCCCGCACACGCGGGGGTATTTCGTGGCTTTCCCAAACACCTTTAAAGAGAGAGGCTCTTCCCCGCACACGCGGGGGTATTTCACTACGCGGCCTTGGCTCTGCGGTGAATCAAGGCTCTTCCCCGCACACGCGGGGGTATTTCCGACGATCCTCTGTCCCATGTGTCTTAGTCCGGCTCTTCCCCGCACACGCGGGGGTATTTCCAGGACTTTCGGCGCGTCCTGCTCAACTTTCGCCTCTTCCCCGCACACGCGGGGGTATTTCCAGGCCGCGCGATTGGAAGAACCGGCTGGAGTTGCTCTTCCCCGCACACGCGGGGGTATTTCCAAGCGCATTAAGGTTACGCTGCGTTTTACGGGCTCTTCCCCGCACACGCGGGGGTATTTCCAAATTAACTGGCGCTTTCAACGCTGCCAAAGACTCTTCCCCGCACACGCGGGGGTATTTCACTACGCGGCCTTGGCTCTGCGGTGAATCAAGGCTCTTCCCCGCACACGCGGGGGTATTTCCTCAACCGAACCGCCATTAGCCAAAAGAATCGCCTCTTCCCCGCACACGCGGGGGTATTCGGCGCAGAAATTACTTTCACTTGGATCACCAACGCTCTTCCCCGCACACGCGGGGGTATTTCCGTGGAATGAGCAGTTGTTTTGCCCGTATGGGTCTCTTCCCCGCACACGCGGGGGTATTTCCTTGTGAACGACGCCGGCATGCTGCTTAAAAATCTCTTCCCCGCACACGCGGGGGTATTTCCATCGAGAGATAACTGTTTACACGCTGTCTCGACTCTTCCCCGCACACGCGGGGGTATTTCCATTCATGGTGATTGTAGCCTATGTTATGACAGCTCTTCCCCGCACACGCGGGGGTATTTCCTGTACGAGCAGTAACAAAAGGTATTGGCTTAACTCTTCCCCGCACACGCGGGGGTATTTCTTTGTTGTCTTTAATTTCGATGGAGTGAAGTGTACCGGGTTTTCTTCCTAGGCTTTTGCCCTGGTTGGTGTTTGTATTTTCTGTGTTGTGTTAACGGTGTACCAGTAATCGTTTTCAACTTCGAGCGGTGTGCGGTAGTCGAGTGCTTGATGTAGCCGTGTCTTATTCCACCAACTTACCCATTCAAAAGTAGCGATTTCCACTTCGAGTACGTCTTGCCATGTACGAGGATGAATAAGCTCGTTATTTATAACAACCATTGACATTCCCAGCTAAAGCATTATCGTAGCTATCACCCACGCTACCGGTTGAGGGAATAATCCCTCCCCTGTGCTAGGTGCTCGTTATACACAATCGAAACGTACAGAGAACCATGCTCACCATGATCTACTAGCCCGCACCTCCTTCGCACAAGCAATTACTTGGTTTAACGCCTGGTAAAGCCTGGGTTCGCATAGAATCCAACAACCCCCACCCCACGATCTTACGGCTGAAAACCTCCACAACAAAAGCCACATACACAAACCCCTGACGTATTCGAACATACGTCATACCGCCCCACCCATAACTGGCCGGGTTTAGCAGCACGGAAATGACGATTAACTAAATCAAGACGAGTATCTTCACATCTTCTTGGCCGACTCACCACCGAGGATCGGCCTATACCTTTGCCTGACAACCCGGCTAAACGCATAAGCCTAGCTATTTGTTCACGCCCAATCATGATCCAGGCACACCCTAAAGCACGCCACATCTTACCCACCCCATACACACCATAATTCGAGACATGAATATCCACGCATAATCCCCACAAGATCATTATCGCGTCTGGCTCGAGCGCTTAACGGAACCGACCTGGCATAACGATAGCCACGAAAGGTAATGAATCCTCCCTCACGATGCTTAATTCAACGTCACGCACATGAAACACGACATGCGAAACGATCCTTATGTTCATCAATAAACGCAATCATTTCCCAACGCCCACGAGCCAAGTTCGGACGCGAAAAAGCTGACGCAGCTTATCTGACCTCATTCGTATCACGTAGCTCCTGGAATTCTCGGCCCAGCCGAGCATTTACCGTAATAACCTCTTCTTGAGCCCGCTTAACCCCACCCGAACGCCGTGATTGTTGAACCCAGTGACGCCCCGAGTGCCACGAAACCCCAAGTTTGGGTGCTATAGCTTGGCAAGCAGCCTAGATAGTCAACCCCTCACTCAGAATCCTATCTACGATAAGCCCGACCACCCGATCCTTAGCATCCGAAACAAATTTCCTTGACATAGCCCCGACTATCCCATCTACTCAAACGCAAGAAAACCCGGGACACTTCATTACGCCCCTAGATCACTGGTAGACCAACGTTGGTAGCTTCAATCACTATTGGTGTTGAAGCTTCATTGAGGGTTCCGGATATGAATACATCTTGCCCGTCGGGAAAAATATCGGTGTTCTCGATCAAGAACGATCCTACTTCGCCAGGGGCTTCAACTATTACTCGCAAATCCTCTACTCGCACACTGAAGCGTGCGCCGTCAGGAGTTTGTGTTATGGCTCCACTGATAGGTACGCAGACCATTATTCTGTTCATAGTTTGGGGTTGTGGAATAGCTGGTGATTGCTGTACGCTCTCAATAGAGCTTATATTTGAGCCGAGCAATTGTAGCGCGGGTATCGATATAAGCTCTTTTAATATCTCTAGATTTACATACTTGACAGCGCTTTGTTCGACATTCCTTTGCGGGAATTGCTCAATACTGCTTCGACCGTAGACACTTAGTGCGATAGCTTCATTAACGTGTCACCCTCGGTAGTATGCTCGACTGTCCGGCTGTAAAGCAACGAGTATGACTCGACCAACATTGTCTTTTATATCCAAGAGCACAGTGTATGCATTACTTTTTGTAAGGCTATTGAACACTGCTGCGGGCTTCTCTAATAATTCTGGTAGCTGCTTTAGTGTTTCGACACTTAGACCGTGCCCTTGCGGCTCGGGTTCTACCTCTTTATAGATATGTTTTTGTGTATGGGAGATATTGCTGTTGCTCCAACCCATGTTTTTATAGATCGATGGAGCTTTTCCCTGCACACGCGGGATGGTTCTTGAGCTGGATGCTTATTTGACTAGGGGAATTTTGTCCAGAACAACAACACGTTATAGTACGGGTCTTGATAGATATGCCACGTCCCAAAAATTCAGGCGAACTATATTTAGCAAACCACTTCTGTTTTCAGCGCAAACATCAGTAGATTTAGTATACAATACCAACTAAGGCTCATATACGTTCCGAGCAATTGTAGCTCGGCTGACGGTATGAGCTTTTTGTTTTCCGGTTGTTTACCGAATGAGTTTCAACTTGTAGCCATATGTGCATAACCATCTGCTGTGCGGCGGAAAACATCACTAATCTTCCACCGCACAGTCACTATCATTCAGCAATAAACCCGAGGTCCTCCAGGAAGCTGAGCGTCGTCGAATGTTCTTTGAACACGGCAGTGTTCCGCAAGATTCGCTGGCATACGCTTCCTAATTCGTCGCGGATCGCTTGAGCGATGCGCTCTGGATCTCGGCTATCACCTACCCGCTCGCGAAGCTCAGCAAAAACTCCAGCAAACTCGCTCAGTTCTTCCGGAAGCTTCTGGTCTTCAGCCAACAATTCCCCGATCTGCGCAAGCTGCCCGTCCAGACGCCCCGGCAAAATAAACAAGCCCTGAGCCTCAATGAGCCCGATCGATTCTTGCTTGATTGCGAAGTATTCCGGATGCGCATGGAACACGCCTTCAGGGTATTTCTCGCTGGTGATATTTGACCGGAAAATAATGGACATTTCATAGCCACGATCGGTCATCAACACCGTTGGTGAAACAGACGAGAACACCTGATCGCCATCGCGTGGAATAATGCCCAACTCGTCGTTACGATAGTTGACCCAACCGTCCCGAATCCGCTCCGATACTTCCTCGATCGCATCACGATCAGTGGACACGACCCGAACTGCCGTATTGTGCCAGTCCAAAATTTCCACAGTCACGTTCGGGAAATCCGGGCAACGCAACGATTTCCAGGTGCCAGCCGTATGCATCGGCAAGGTTTTCCTACCGCCCTGATAATGGTCATGTCCCAGAACTGAACCACCAGTCCCAGCAAGCGCCGCGTTAGAACCGATAAAGAACTCCGGGAATTGATCGACGAAATCAAGCAGCCGCCGGAACGTTCCTCGGCTCACGTGCATCGGCTTATGCTCCTGATTAACCACAATACCGTGCTCATGGAAATAGCCATATGGCGAGAACTGCCAGAACCAGGGCCGATCCCCAAGAGTTACCGGAATCGTGCGGAGGGTGAATTTTGCACGCCCAGCAAAGCCCTCATTCTCGTGACAGATCGAGCATTGCGGGTATCCACCGGCAACCGCATTCCCGGCCTTCGCGGTAGCACTGCTCTTAAACTCCGGTTTGGCTTTGTTGATCGTCACAACGAGCCCGTTCGTTTCAAACCGCGGGTTTTCCTCCAGTACACTCAACCGCACATAGTTGTTTTTGACCGAGTAATCGTAGAGCCTGTCCATTGCATACGATCCGCCGTGCGCAGCGACGTCGTCGAAAAATCGGTTTTTGATTCCCGACGGCGGTAGGCTGACGATCCCGAACATCTGGTCGCATAACGACGGCGCATCATCCGCGTCAAACAAACCTGCCGCGATACCCGTCTCGCGCAATTGTGTAATCAACGCATCTGGGCGCTCGTGTTCACGCCCGGTAGCACCGGTTGGCCGATACGAGTTGAGTCCGAACAGCCCGAAGATCCGGTTGCGGGTCCAATCCGCATCCGTCGGGTCAAGACCCAGATGGGCGTCCGCATAATCAACCAGCGCATCGACTGCACGATAGAACGCTGTCAACTCGCTGTCGCTCATGTTACTTCTCTCCTGCCTCGTTATAGACTCGCTCGGCGATTGCCCGCATCTGGTCATATTTGCGTTCAATATCGGCAACGATCGCGATCTGGTTACGCGCCCGGACCAAGTTATGTTCTGGGTATGCGGTGCCGAAGTATATATCGCCGTCGAGGTAGTCAGCTAAGAAACGCATGCCGCATTCCACCGTCATCAACTTTGCCGAAAAAGCAAACAAGTCGAGTTCGGCGGGAGTGAGCGTCTCCCGCAAAGCCGGGATGAATCCTTCACAGTATGCAGTGTACAGATCCAGGCTGAACCCAACTTTGGTGAGGTCTTTTTCGTCCTCGTCCGCGAGCGCAGCACCCGTGCGCAGCGCATCGCCGAAATCGTAGAGGAGTGATCCAGGCATCACCGTATCTAGATCGATCACGGCCCGGGCTTCGCCGGTATCTGCATCAAGCAAGATGTTGTTGATCTTGGTGTCATTATGGGTGACGCGAGAGGGAATCTCCCCGCTAGCCATCAGGTCTGTCACACGCGAATATTCAGCGGCCCGCTCCATAAAGAACGCGATCTCGTCTTGCACGTCGGCCGCCCGTCCCGCAGTGTCTTTCTCGATCGCGGTCAACAGATTCTGGTATCGCGTTGGGGTGTGGTGGAAGAACGGTATCGTTTCTGCCAACAACGTGGCATCGAAATCTGCCAAGTCACGCTGGAATTGACCGAACGCTGCAGCAACTGATCGCACCATGTTTGGCGAAGTTGCCAAACTGTATGAGCGCGAGTTGCCGATATAGCGATACACGCGGAAATATTCTTCCCCGTGGCGAAGATACAGCTTGTTATCGAGCGTCGGAATAATCTCCAGCGTCTCTTTGCCTTTCTTCCCTAAATGTTCGGTGACGAGCTTGATGTTGTTCATCAAACTATCCACATCCGCAAACACGGTTGTGTTGATCTGCTGCACGATATAGTCGTCGCTACTGGTTGTCACTCGATAGGTTCGGTTGATATGCCCGTCACCCCAGCGGGTACTCGAGACGTGTTCCCCGCGAATACCGAATTTTTGTGTAATGCTCCATGCTTCATTCATGATATCGACGTCCATTCAATCGCTGACGGCGCCAGATCAAATGTTGCCGCCTTACTCCCTGGCAGGCTCACCACAGTGTGTTGTGGCTGTTCCGAGTTGTTCACTACTGCGTAGATACCTTTCTCGGCAAAGTATGCCACTTCACATTCTGGGTTCGATGAACCCCAAACGGCGTACTGGTCTTCCTTGTGTGCCGCATAGAACAATGCGCGTTCGAGCAATCGTGCGTTCAGTGCCGAATATGGTAGGCCAGAGAGGTAGACGCCACGGCCGTCGTCGTAACTGTTGACTGCGAGCTGAACTTGGCCGTCGAGCCCAGAAATCACGGTTGTCTGTTGCGAAATCGGGAAGGTGTTCATAATAGCTTCGCCGAAATCGAGGCTCTCGCGCGGAATATCTTGGATGACGAAGTGATCCTCTGTGAGCTCGGGCCAATACTTGTCCACGTTGAGGCTGTGGTAGATTTCTTGATCCACGCCCAGAATATCGGCGAGTTGGAAGAGCCGGCCACCGTGTTCGACGGCGCTCGGCTGGCCAACACCTACGAAGCCCTTACCAGAACTGACCCAAGAACGAATCAGCGAAACGAGCTGCGGATTCTTCCAGGCTTGTGCACCGGAATACGATGTGCCCTGTGGACCGGCGTTAATAATGACGTCGATATCGGAATCGATACCGTTGGTGAGGACGTCGTCGAAACTCAAGAAACGCACATTGACGCGCATACCCGAGAGTGCTTCGAGGATGCCGTAGAACGAGCGGTTGTATTTGTTCGGCAATGCGTGAGCAACCGTGAACTCCTGCCAGGATCGGCGAGCACCCCAGGCATCTAGCAATGCCACTGTGAGCTGGGCTTGAGCACCAGTACCGCCAGACTTGTCATAAATATCGCGGAACTCGTTCGCAATCGTTGCTACGTCGTCTACGAACTTCGGGAACTTCGCTGCCAAGGAGAGGTATCCGCCGTATCCCATACGCTCTAGTGGGGAACGAAGGATTGCTCGGCGTGCCTTACGCCAGTTATCCCAAGCTTCGATTGACGGATCAGCACCTTCATAGAAAGAATCTGGGAAGAAGTAAGGCAAGAAGCGGCCCTCATGGTACTTTACGCCTTTGATGTCGGCGATCATGCGGGTGGTGGTGCCATCGCCAACCGAGCCAACGATCGCATCCATTCCTACTGCCGGGAATGTGTCCGAGTAAGGTTCGGTGCCGATCCACTGATCGCCGAGGAACATCATGGCTTCCTTACCGGCCGCCTGAACCCGCTCCACCATCTGCTTCATCAGCGAGTGAACAAAGTCCGCCGTGAAGTCGAGCCAGTCACGCTGTTCTTTGCTCGGGTAGACGAAGGACGAACCGTAGGAGCCGCCGTCGACGAAGTGTTCTGGACGCATCCGATAACCATACTCACGTTCGAACTCATCGAGCGCACGCGGCGAAACCGTCACCGCAAAACCGGTCCAGTCAACAATTTTCTCTTTGCGCTCGTTGTTAAAAATCAACGTGAACTGATAGAAAAACGTAGTGAAGCGAACGACGTCGACATGCGGGTTATCCACCAGCCACTTATCCAAGGTGTTCAGCATAAATTCTTGGATTTCCGGATGGCGCGGATCGAACGCGATTTCGTGTTCCTTATCGCCCCAATCGTTGGTGATGTGGTTGTACATCTGCACCGGATCCCAGATGACGTATGCCAAGAACGTCACCGTGTATTCGTGCATCGGATGAGCGTTGTGAATATGAACGACGTCGGTGTGCGGATCGAGCTCCCACTGGTCGATGGGCAGGACTTCACCGGAAGTACGGTCAATAACTTCCCAGAAACGTTGCGGCGTAGCGTCCCGGTTAATGGTGAGCTGCTCGGCAAAATAGGTGACCATCAACGGCACATCAACCGTGGTGTCCGTGGCGCGGGTACGTTCCGACATCAGGTAGACCATGGGCACGCAGTCCATATGATCTTTCATAAAATAGTTGTGACCGCGGTTAGGGAAATATGCCGAATATATACGTTTGCCCATGTTGATGACGTCGTCATCGAGGTGGGTGCCGTCTGAATTACGGATAGCATCCGCACCCCATTTTTCGGCTAACTCAGTGGACTGCTGAATAAAGTTTTCTTCGGTAGGTATAGTAAAGCGACCAACGCTCATATTTACTCCCTCATAACAGGTACTCACGGCAAGGTATAAGCATCCCTCAGCTGTGCCAGTGGAACGATCAGCGACTGGCTTGGAGAGTCCACGATGACACTCCACAACTGCAAAAATCGTAGCACAAAATAAACCTATGCTTCGTCGTCGAAATCAGCCTCTTCGCTATCAACTTTCACATGTAACGGATCGTCAAGGTTGTCCGGAGGAGGAAGAACACACTGCCGAATCCCATCCACATGTTCACTTAGACTTGGAGCGATTTTGGCCCACATCGGATCAAGAATAAAGTCTATTCCCGACCGTCGAGCATGCTTAGCAGCAGGCACAAAATCAGAATCTCCCGAAATCATAATAATTTGATTGGCAAACTGTCGTTCAGCAAGAGAGGCAATATCAAGTCCAATTCTCATATCAACACCCTTTTGCACAATATCAAGCTCGAAATCTCTCTCAGATAAGTCTTCGATAGCTATTCTGCCTGCAAGTAACTTTTTTAGGATTACAGGTCTTAGTCGATAACCACTCTGTGTTTCCAGCTCTTCCCCTAGACGAAGAGCTACTTTTCGTTTCTTCGTAAGTTCTTCGAAAAAGTTTGTACTCCATCGATACTTGTCAGTTTTGCGAAGATCAACTTGTTTCTTTAAAAGCGGGTGATAAAAAACTTTATCCGACGGCGGGCAGTCATAGTAAAAAATTCGGTAAAGACTGCTACGAGATTTGGATATGTGCCGGTGGCAATATTTCAAAAGTTCATCTGCACGATCTTTTTCCGTCTTATCGCCAAAAAGCGAATAAGCCCTTCTTCGATAAAAGCCACCATCGACCAATATTGCAGTCACGATTGGCCGGGTAGCATGAGTTAACGTTCGCCGTTGTAACCCCATTGTTACTATCCCATTTCATCAAAGATATGCTCCTGTCATCGGCACTATCCTTATAGGTGGATGGTCAACGGCAGGAGCTCCTTATGCAAATAAGCTACTTTATTTCCGCCCCAAAAGCAAGTATTAAGTCCATCTGGTCAACTATTGATTACTCATCCATCGATCCACTGCGTCATAGAACTTTTCCGGCTGATCGCGGCGCACACAATGGCTTGCTCCAGCGATGCGCTCAATAGTTATTACCGGGTTGATGATGGTCGCAAGCCGTCCGTCATCAAACAAAATATTGTCTCGATCTCCGGCGATGAGCAGCGTCGGCACAGCTAGATTTGCGAACAGAGACTCGTCCGTAGTTCCAACCACGCCACTTTCTACCAGACGCATATCCACGTGGGTTTTGCCTTGCACCCAACCAGCACATTCCGATGCCGACCAAGCTGGGTGTGCAGCACGGATATCCGTCAGCGCTTGCCCTGGGTCAGCACACACTCCGCGCACTCCGGCCGCTAGGTCCGGCGCAGCTTCCCGATAGCTTTTTGCTTGACTGGCAGTCAAAATCGCTGGATCTTCTAAGACTGCTCCCGCCACTAAATCCGGATAGTTCACCGCCACCCACGCGGCAATCGCACCACCCATCGAATGCCCGATAACGAAGACTTTTCCGGTGGCGGCCTGCTGTGCGTATCGTTTGACGACGCCGCTTGCCGCTTCACATGCGGCATGGAACGGATCGCGCAGATCGTCGTCGGAAAATCGCTCCGAAAAACCGTGCCCCAAGGAATCAACTAACACAACCTGCCAGCGAGCCCCGAAACGAGTAGCTAAATCAGCAAGTGATGCTCCATTATCGGTAACCCCATGAAAAGCGACGATAATGCCGTCCAGCTTTTTGCCAGTTTCAGTCACAGATAACCGCACGATTAGTCCTTAAAAAAATACGAACACGCCTGACTCTCCTCAGAGTACTCGCGCATTCATCACTCATGCCAAGCAAACGCAAGAAGTTCCCGCAAAACCGCACGATCGACGTCGGCAAGCGAAGCAAACGATATGCACGTCCGGCCACAATGGACGTTACCAAGCCGGGTAGCAAACTCTTCGTAATAGCTCGTATATCGGCGTAAATACAGGAATATTCGATTCGGGCGCACCGCGAATCCTACCTCTAGGCCATCGCATAAACAGTCAGGCTTGACCCCTGGCTTAGTTTCCCCGTAACCAACGATGGCCGGACCCCACATAATCGGCTCATGGCCAGTCACCTCACGGAAAATATGCGCAAGCTCGGTGGCGTCACTAGCGATGGTATGTGGGAGCCGACGTAAAAACTGTTGCACAGTTATGGGTTTGCCGAACGAGCATGCAGGGCCTATACGCATTCCGCCCCCTTGTCATACGTCGTTGAATGATCGCCAAATACCCTTCCATCGTTCCATAGGCATCCCTAATTTGCTCGTTCTCAGCAATAGTGCCGTTATAGCATTGTGGAACTAATCAGACGTATGACTTTTAATGACTTTCCCAAAATCGGTACCAAAGTCCTATGATGTGGGTTACAGTTTTCCTATGACGACCCGCTAGCACTCCTTGAGACAAAACTGGAGGACCCCATGCCCACCCCAATCACCCACGAAAGCACCGCAATCTCCGAAGGTTCACAAGCCCAGCCGGAAATCGGAAATGCGCTCATCCGCCACTTCCTTCCCGTGGTCGGTGGGCTCCTCCTCGGAGCACTCGTCTACTTCATCTTCCCGGACACCATCTCCGATTCGCTACGCGAAACATTCGCCGCAAAGAACATGGACGTCACCCGGCACGACCTCGCCATCACCGCCGCGATCGCCGTCGTCATGGGTCTATGGTGGATGACTGAGGCAATACCCCTACCCGCAACCGCACTCCTCCCACTTATTGCGTTCCCGGCGTTCGGCGTCGTCCCCATCAAAGCCGCGGCCGCGCCCTACGCTTCAGATACGATCTTCCTCTTCATGGGCGGATTCTTCCTCGCACTCACCATGCAACGCTGGAACCTGCAACGCCGCATCGCCCTTATCACGGTACTACTCGTTGGCACGCGCCCAAAGCGCCTCATCCTCGGCTTCATGATCGCCACCGGCTTCCTCTCCATGTGGGTATCAAACACCGCCACCGCCGTGATGATGCTGCCGATCGGCCTGTCAATCTTGAACACAGTTGGGAACGTTTCCGACGACGGCGCCAACCCCACCTTGCGCTATCCGAAATTCGCAACTGCTCTCATGCTCGGAATAGCGTACTCGGCGTCAATCGCGTCTCTATCCACCTTGATCGGAACCCCACCGAACGTTCTACTGCGCGCCTACCTTCAAGAAACCCACGGAATCACGTTAAGTTTTGGACAATGGATGCTCTTCGCCGCACCAATGGCATGGACGTTCCTCCTTCTGGCATGGGCAGTGTTGGTCCGCATCTATAAGCCAGAAATAGACGAAATTCCCGGCGGGAAAGCAATTATTCAGCGCGAACTCGCCGCAATGGGGACGGTGACAATGCAAGAAATCACGGTAGGCGTGATTTTCATTGGCGCCGGGTTGGCATGGATTTTCCTGCCAGTCATCTGGCCCGAAACCCCAATCAACGATTCCGGCATCGCCATGATCGTTTCGTTGCTACTCTTTGTAACACCAGCTAAGCCAAAACAAGGCATCGCGCTGCTGGATTGGAACACTGCGAAAGACATTCCGTGGGACATCCTGATTCTGTTCGGTGGCGGTCTATCCCTTTCCGCCGCATTCGGATCTTCCGGCCTATCACTATGGATCGGCGACCACGCTCAAATTCTCGCTGGACTGCCACTGGTAGTTATCGTAGTCATCGTTACCGCGCTCATCATCGGCCTGACTGAAATGACTTCCAACACCGCCACTGCGGCCGCCTTCTTACCAATAATCGGCGCGGTAGCAATTGGCATGGGTGTTCCTGTTGAAGCACTCGTCATTCCAGTGGCACTGGCGGCAACATGCGCATTCATGTTGCCGGTAGCCACCCCACCAAACGCAATCGCGTATGGTTCTGGATTCATCAAGATCCGCCAGATGATGAAGGCCGGCATGCGACTAAACATCATCAGCATTGCCCTAATAACCGTGTTCACCGTATGGGTCGGACCGCTGATTTTCGGCTATTAATAGTAGTTTGGGCGGTGGCTGCGGACTGTCGCCCACCAACCACCGTCCTAAGTGTTTCCTACGCCACGTTTTTTAGTTAGCATCTTGGCGGAAATCGTTGTAAGCTAGAGGACGTTCCAACGAACACTGCGCTCGTAGCTCAATGGATAGAGCGTCTGACTACGGATCAGAAGGTTGGGGGTTCGAGTCCCTTCGAGCGCGCGTTTCGGCCCAGTGGTGAATTATCCCGCTGGGTCGATTTTTTATGCCGGATGCGCTGGTGGCTGGCCGCAGTGGCTGGCCGCGGCAACCGCGTTGCCCGCCGGCTAGACCCCCGCACAAAATCTCGAAATCCCACACGGTAGCACGCTATAGACCCCTACCGTGCCGCTGGGCGAGATTTTGTGCGCGTACAGTAGAATTACTTCATGACTTTTCTTGGTTTACGCAATACTGCTGGCATGATTGCCGGGCATCTTGCTGCTACCGCGTCGCGCACACTAGGCCGTGGCTCGGGCGGCATGATCGGTGGCCGGGTAGCTTCCCGGATCGCCCCGAACCTCCTGCGCGATTTAACCCAGCGCATGAAAGTAGTCGTCATTACTGGCACGAACGGTAAATCCACCACCACACGAATGATCGCGGAGGCAGTCACCGCCGGTGGCCTGAGTGTGGCAACCAATCGTGGCGGGGACAATATGCTCCCCGGCGTTTTAGCTGCCGTCCTGCAGGATCCGAAAGCTGACGTCGCCGTCCTCGAAGTGGATGAAATGTGGGTGGCGCGCGTAGCTCAAGAAGTTAACCCAGACGTTTTCGTTTTCCTGAATCTGAGCCGAGACCAGCTGGATCGCGTTGGCGAAATCGCCTCGATCGAACGCCGGTTACGCAGCGCCATCGACGCTCACCCGAACGCCACCGTGATCGCCAACATCGACGATCCACTCATGACCTCCGCCGCCTGGGATTCTCACAATCCAGTATGGGTGGCTGCCGGCCAAGGCTGGTCCGGCGATTCGCTCACCTCGCCGCGCACCGGCGGAATCATTGTTTATGGCGACGACGAACGAGCCCACCCGTCCAGTTCACAGGTTCCGCCAGCTTCGGGTCAAGATTCACAGGTGTGGTGGCGGGCCGTTGGCCTTGATGCAGACCTCGGCACATCCGACACGTCAACCTTTGCGCGCCCCTACCCAGACTGGTCGTGGAGCGTGGCAGAGTCCAACTATCAGCCTGGTGTTCCCATGCAGGTGCATGGACCAGATGGAACCACGGACGTCGTCGTCAATCTTCCGGGCCGTGCAAATCGTTCCAATGCGAGCCAAGCACTCGCCGCAGCCCATGCGCTCGGCGTGAACCCGAAGGTCGCCGCCCGCGGTATTGCCGGCGTTTCGTCGGTGGCTGGACGGTACGCGAACATGAACATCGACGGGCGAAACGTACGGTTATTGCTGGCGAAAAACCCGGCTGGCTGGCAAGAATCATTAACTATGCTTCGCCCCGGCGCAGCCCTCGTGGTAGGAATCAACGGGCAAGTGGCCGACGGCGTCGACCTGTCCTGGCTGTGGGACGTCGAATTCTCTCAACTCGCCACTCGGCAGGTCTGGGCGTGTGGTGAACGCGGCGCCGACCTCAACGTGCGCCTCCACTATGCCGGCGTAGCAGCCGATTTCGTGGCCGATCCGGTGGACGCCATCCAGGCCACCCCGCCTGGCGATGTTGATGTTCTGCTGAACTACACGTCATTCCGCGACACCCGCGCAGCATTAAGGAAACGAGGCTATGAGGTATGAGTTTACGTATTGGAGTGCTTCTGCCAGAAGTGTTAGGCACATACGGCGATTCGGGAAACGCTGAGATTTTGGCGTTTCGGGCGCAGGCTCGCGGAATCGATGCGCAAATCGTTCATGTAGGTATCGACGAAGCCATCCCGGACTCGCTCGATATTTACACTCTCGGCGGGGGCGAAGACATTGCCCAAACCATTGCATCTCGCAAACTCGCAGCCGATTCTGGGCTAGCCCGCGCGGTGGCTGCTGGCCGGCCGGTGCTGGCGATTTGTGCCGCCTTGCAGGTGCTCGGCACTTACTATACTGACGCAGACGGCAAGAAAACTGCCGGGGCTGGCCTGCTCGACGTCGTCACTCTCCCCCAAGGATTGCGCGCGATTGGCGAATTGCGGAGCGAACCTGGGCCGGGGCTGGCTGCCCGCGGGGTAACCGACACGCTGTATGGTTTTGAGAATCATGGTGGCGGTACGGCGCTCGGGCCGGATGCTTCGCCTTTTGGGCTGGTCACGTTCGGTACTGGTAATGGCGTTCCGGGTGTTGCACCGGCGCGTACTAACGATTCGCGCACGCCCGATCCGAAACTAGTTTTGGCTGGCACGCCTGATGGTTATGTGACTGAGGTTGATGGTCGGCGGATTGACGGCGCAGTGCAAGGATCGGTTTTTGCTACCTACATGCACGGCCCGGTCTTGGCACGTAACCCGCAGCTGGCAGATATGCTCATTGCCATGGCTACCGGGGATTCACTTGCGCCACTGGATGTGCCGGGGGTGGCTGATTTGCGCGCCGAGCGCGAGCAGTTTATCGCAGGTCAGTAGCCGGCGTTGGCCCGGGCCCATCACCCCGGTTAGCCAGTCCGATTAGCCCGGTTAGCCAGTCCGATTGCCCTGGCCCGCCGGGGATCCCTGCACAAAATCTCGAAATCCAGCACGGTAGCACGCTATAGACTGCTATCGTTTCGCTGGGCGAGATTTTGAGCGTGTTACGATCCTGTAGACGTGATTGTAAGGGGAACTTCCGGCACGTCATAATTCCCAACAGTTGCCCCTATTTGACATGTTGCTGGATGAAGCGCACTCATATCATGCCCATCAGGTGTAACAGAAACTGCACCCGAACACCTATCCGTTAACCGGAGGCCGGACAAGTCTCCGCCGGTAATATCATGCAAAATACTCGTCGGATTGGGAGTTGACGGAGTTGTATAAATAGGAGTTAACGTATTTTCACCACCTGGCCACTGCCCTATTATTGTTATAGGGATGACGTTTCCTTGATTAATTCTTGATGGCGCTTGGATATGCATACCTATCAGGCGCTGCAATGGGTAAGCAGTAGATGTAGTGGATGAATCATTTAAATCCGCCTGATTCTGGCTGGCTTGAGCTGTTAACCATTTTTGCAGGTCTTCAGATGTGGAAAGATCTAGATCATCAAGGCTTATTTCTGCTTTAACAGTTACTGGTTGATTTTGCTGGATACGATCCAAAGCCAAGGTCCAGCCACATTCTGATTCTATAGATGTTATTGAGGTGCTGTGTGGCGTGGCGTTGCTATTTGGAGACCACACAGGTTCAATACAGGTTTTTTCGTTCTGTACTGACTCATAGATTTTGCCAGATAGTGGCGTTTTCACCGAGGAATACGTGATCGTATATGTAATCTTATTGTCAGCGATTTCTGCTTCCCGTCCAACAACTAGTCCTGACGGATACGTCGTCGAAGGAATGTTTGCTTGTACATTAGCTTCCTGATGTGAATTCTTTGCCTTTGCGCCGCTAGTCAAATACCATATGCCGACGCCGAACATCACAAGCACAGCTATCGCTACTGAAGTAATGATCAGATATTTTTGAATATGATCTTTTGTCTTAGCGGGTTTGGCTAGTTTTTTAGTTTGGTGTGCAACCGAAGATTTTTCTGACTTCTGCGGCGTGAGTTTTAAAATAGTTGCATTCGCAGGCTGATCAAGCATTCGCAACGATGCGCTATTGATATTAGGTATGTGCGGAGTTAGAGATTCGCCGGAATCACCTTCACCACTGTTACTACCGCGCAGTATCGTTTGCGGATGTGGGGAAAGTTCCATATCTGACGTGTCTAATGGCGATAGTGTTTGTATGTCGTTCGGTATCGATTTGATGATTTCGACGACGTCGTTCGCAGATGGCCGGCGTTCCGCATTTTTCTCCAGCATCCGCGCGACGATATCCCATATACGAGGTTCCAGACCGGAAAGTATCGGTGGCACGGAATGTAGATGATGCTGAGCAATCGCGAAAGGATTATCTTCTGGTTTTCCGAATGGGAACCTATTCGACAATATTTGATATAGCGAAATTCCCAAAGCGTATACATCAACGCTGGGATTAACTATGTTTTCTTGAATGAACTCCGGTGCCATATAATGTGCTGTTCCCACCATTTGTGTAGCGGTTGAAGAAGCATCGATTATTTTTGCGATTCCGAAGTCTGCAATCTTTACGCCTGGATCAGCTATGTTGTTAGGTTGAGTAATAATAATATTGTCTGGTTTTATGTCTCGATGAACTACGTGTTGGCTATGCGCATAGGCCAAACCTTGAGCAACTTGAGAAACGATAGCTAACGCATAGGAAGGTGGTAAGGGGCCGCTTGTGGACAGAATTTCACCAAGTGTTGGACCAGCCGCTAGTTCCATCACGATGCCTAACATTCCAGCGTCAACGACGAGGTCTTCCACTCCGATAATAAAATTATTATTAAGTTGTGTTAGTGTCTGCCGTTCAGTGATGAAACGATGCAGAATTTCTGAATCCCCTTGTAATTGGGAATGGAGAATTTTAATTGCTACAGCTTGCCCTGTTTCTTTATTAGTGCCCCGGTAAACTGTGCCAGATGCCCCTTGCCCAATCTCGCTGTCAATACGGTATGCTGACCCAAAATCGCACGGTAGCGATTTGATAGTCATTACTGATCCTTCCACAACGTAGCTGCTTGAATCAATGATACTACCCCATTTTGACAAGCATACCCACGGCCAATACTTAGATTCACCGGCGAACGTCGCGGTATCTGAGCACCCAATAGAGGTCCATCGAAATCAACGTTAGGTGCCAGCAAAACACCCAAGCGAGATTTGCGTAATTCTTTTATCCAATTGTCGTACATGTTTCGTAAATCCTCATTTCTTCCGGTAACAACAATGAGAATTCGCGGATCTGACTTCTTGATCAGCGAGAATAACGACTGGTCAGAATCAGTAACAAGGTGTCCATCGTCAATTAAAATGACACATGGACCAGATAATGCTTGAGCACTTGCAACAACGGCTGAAATCTCATCATGCTCTCGAACATCATCAAATAACGTATGTAATGTAGAACGTCGAGATGCCACTGTAAAAATGGTCAAATCAATATTGTTCTTCTTTGCAGCAGCAGCAAAAACAGAACGAATCGCCCCTAGCATTGTTGATTTACCAGATCGTGCTGGCCCCGCAATTAACACATGTTCTCCACCATATGCGTGAAGCATATGCGGTTGCAGATCAGCTTCACTCATTCCAATCGGAATATTCCATGGTTCTGTCCCAATACGTGCATAATCTGCTAGCAAAGTCGGCTCAACGAACGTCGGAAGCTTTTGCACTAATAACGGTCTGTGGGCGTATTCAAGACCCCACGACTTGTTAATCTCCTCAATACTGCGTTGAGCATCTTGCGCTAATCCGATGTGAGCTTGATGTGACCGCAACGCATCAACATATCGCCCTGGCAGCGGCGCTGGATGGTTGTCCCTAGCAATTTCGGCGAGTGAGTAATCGTAGCTATCCGCCAATCGGAAAAGCCACTTTTGGCTTGTTATCTCATTAATTGCCGTGGGTAGCGCCTTGAGGCGATTAGTGGTTGCGGCACAATGGATCCCCAATGCAGGTCCTTTTGCCCACACTCGATAGAACTGTTCTAGCAACTGCGTTCCGTCAATGTCATTATATTCTTCTTTTAGCACTGTTAAACCGTCGATAAGAACAAAAACTTTAGGATATTTTTGCTGCGAATCGGCAGTCCTCTTCTCTAACTCATTATGCAAGTAACGCAACAACCGTGTTTGGAGTTCCCGGTTTGCTGTTCCTGCTCCAGCAAACCCGCGAACGTGCGATAACTCTTCAAGTGCACTCAACGACGATGTTCCCGCATCTAGAACAAGTATGTCAGCCTCATCGGGAGCATACGTGTCTGCTATCCGCAATGCCAGCGACACCAGCGCACTCGACGTTCCAGAACCTGGTATGCCTGCGATCACAAGGTTGCCATCGGAAATATCCCAGCCAGATACATACTGTTGTTGATGATCCGGATCATCATATAGGCCTACTTGTATCACTGATTTCGCTCTATTATCTGCACGTATTTCTTGGAGCTGTGCATGTTCGTCGTCGTCCAAAGCATGTTCAAGACGCAACCGCACATGTTCTTCTAACGGATCTGGCCATACTTTTCGAGCCGGTTTGAAGCCTTTCTTTTTGTTCGCCTCTTTAATAGCTTCAATCAATACTTCCATGTCATTGTTGCTATCTGTGCTAGTGGTGACAGTGTGATCTTGAGGGGGCATTCCTAAAATCATCGGATCAACAAAAAGATCGTTTGTCTGTTTAATTCCACTCACACCGGTAACTAGTGCAGTCTGGATTGGTGTTATGTCTTCCTCTCCAAGCTTGATATATGCTCGCCCGCGTTGGTTGCGCCCAATACTTGCAGCTAGCGGCACTCCGATAACATTTGAAGAATCTTCGCGGCTTTGAACACGAAGCGCTGCACGCATATTAGTATTCGCTAAGATATCGTCATTAACAACACCTGCCGGACGCTGCGTCGCAAGAATCATATGTACGCCCAGTGTTCGCCCTACCGCACCGATCGACACCAATGATGTCAGTACATCTGGATACTCTTTTGCTAATTGCGCAAATTCGTCAACAACTACCAGTAATCGTGGCATTGGCTGAGCCGGGCGGGTTGCAAGATAGGCATCAATATTATCTACGTTTTCTCCGGCTTCGGAAAAACATTTTTGCCGCCACGCCAGTTCTGCTTCGAGTGCTTTCAAGGCTCGATAGGCTAATGATGATTCTAGATTAGAAAGTGTGCCAATGGTGTGTGGCAATTGATCAAGTGAGGCGAATGCGGCCCCTCCCTTAAAATCTATAAGAATAAACGTCAAATGTTCCGGATCAATTTTTGCTGCCAAACCAGCAACAAGGGAACGCAGTAGCTCAGATTTACCCGATCCTGTAGTTCCTCCAACCAGTCCGTGTGGACCGTCCTTGACTAAATCAAAGGTATATATTCCGTCCTCGTAAACACCCAATGGAACATTGTATCCATCAAAAGAATCCCACGACTTCGTTATTGTTGAGCCATCAATAGTGCTCCGGTTGAATCCTAATAGATCAAATAAGTGAACTAGGCTTGGTAATCCACCACCGCCCGCAGACGCATTCGGATCGTCAAATCTAGCCAACATGCGCGACCATTCTTGAGCTTCACTTGCACTAATCCCAGATATGGTGATCGACTCAGTAGTCTTTGCTTGGGAAGGAATCATCAGTGTTGCGTCGTTGTCATATTTCACTTCGATGACGCTGTGGCATATGGAAGGTAGTTCGTTAGCTTGTGCAGCTAAAATAATTGCCGTGACGGGTCGTTTACGACGTCGTTGCTGGTTAACATTGCGATCATATTCGAGTATGTCTCGGACGGGACAATCTCTTCCTTGGAGTAAAGAAATATCGTCTACCACTAGTAGCATTGCATCAGCTTCTGGTTGGTTTAGCTGATCCCGTAACATTCGTGCCATTGTTGTAGCTTGAGTGGAATCTAAAGCTATGAAACGCTCATGTGGATTAGTATTACCAGTTTGAGTATGCGGTAGCCATGCGGTAAATCGCCAATCTTCGCTACGTGCCTTGTCGGTTAGCACAACGACCCGATAATCTCCTGGCCCAGAAGAAGTAGCCAACTGGCAGAGCAACGAACGAGCTAATGCCATACTAGATTCTCGTGGCCCCCATATGCCGACAGGGCCTTTACATAAGTCAACAATCTGGGGTGTAGCAAAGATTGTTGCTTCGTCGAATACTTCTTGTGTTCGTGCTTGCAATTGGCCACTATATGATTTTCGAAGTGGAGTGAATTCCCGGTTTGTGGTTCCCATGGTGGCGGTAAGAAAATCTTCGTCACTTGCCCGTACCTGCCATAGGGCAGGTGTGGCATGCTGAACGGTCTCTATTAGTTCGTGTGGATAGGGTGTTTGTAATCGATCACGAACCCGTTCTGCTTCGCTTGCATCAATAATTTCTTGCCGAGTTATTTCTAGATCGCGGCAATAGTTTTCTTCGTTTTCTTTTTCGTTGTCTTTATTCCGTCGTTTTTGCTCTAACCACGATCCAACAGCCATAACGGGGGATAATAACGCGATGAGCGCGTATCGTGCCGACCCCATAACCGCCACCATACCCATCGCCATAAATAATGGCGCAAGGACACTAATCCACGAAAAATGCGCTTTTCCTTGAGAATCTTTCTTTACCGGTACACTCACTGGCTCACTATGCGGCGGTAAAGCCACACGAGGTGGACGATTGAATGCGATTAGACCGCCAGCAGTGTAGGGAAGATCTGGCTGAGTTGGAACTGGTTGAGGCCGTTGAAGTATCAAACAAATTCCACCTAATCCGAGGATGCTCCCTTCGGTAAGTAAAATTGGTTCGGTCGATTCGGTATTAATACGTTGCCCGTCAACGAAAGTTCCGTTCGACGACGAATCGTCCGCTATCCACACACCACGCTCATCAATGCTGAGCACTGCGTGCGACCATGACACAGAAGCTGAGTGAAGTGTAATGTCTGCTTGATCTGACCTTCCAATACGAAGAACTTGACCAGCGCATAGCGGGTAAGATTCAGTACTGGATAATCCACCTATACACCGCAGTTCCCACTGGCTTTCTAGTGAAGGACTAGCAGTCGTTACGCTACCACCCAAGGTCGGATAGTTCGTTATTGTGGATCCTTCATATAGGTGTGCCTCTTTAACAGTCTGTGAAAGGCTACTAGCGATACCATCTACCCAGATCTCTTCAAAATCTCGAACATCATTACCTGATGTGAAGATAATTTCATGCAATGTAGTTTCTTGGTCCATATTGGACGCAAAATAAACGTGTTCATTGTTTGATTGCCCAATAACTATTCGCATTATTATCTTTTCGTCTAGATTCTGAATAAGTTTTCCGGCAGTGTACCAATTAGTCTAGCGAGATCCACACTGGGTGGCTTTGTACGCTGCTAAGCTCTAAAAGATTTCCGCTGACATAGCTGCTACTCTGCCCTGCATCATTATCATAACGGCTCAGCAACGGTAGATCTTGCGAGTTAATCTCCGCCAGTCCGTTCATTACCTCACGGGGATTCGATGAGTGCTGATGAACACTTGCACCAACAAGAGCGATAAAAGCATCGTAGCCACGCGTATCTACACCTTCAGCAAAATCCCTAAACTTTTTGGTGTCATCTACTATCGATGCAACATTAATCTTTTTCATCTGCTCAATAGATTCATTAAATCCTCGAATACTTTCTGAAGTTTCTGGGCTAGATACGCGTGCCCTAAACGACGAGGTTCCATAAGTAAAAACTTGTGTAGGAACACCATTATCCCGCATCAACTCTTTAGTGATATCCCAAGAGTTGGCACTAGCATCCAAAAATACTGGAATGTCAGATCGTATTGCTTTGATAGCATATACAACATTTGCCATTTGCGGAGTGCGCATATCAAGGAAAACGCACATACTAGAATTGTTGGCTAGGTTTTCTGCCAAGTTCGCCGATAACTCTCCAGATTCTTTTATCGACACCTCAACATTGTTAATTCCTTCAATTTTTCTCGTAGTTGCCATCGTCGAGCAATGTAGTTTTTGGGCATGTGAAAGAAGAATACTATCGATGTCTGCTTGTAGTGGTTGCCCATACCAAGTACCTTTCTTTGCATCACTCGTTCCGCTAGCATAAGGAAGGATAATTGGAATATTCGCTTTTTGTGCAGCCTCCACAAGAACTTGTGTATGAGGGCCACTTGTGACTGCTATAATGCCGGAAACGTTCTGTTTCTTGAGTTCTTCTACCGCTTGTTGAGCACCTTCACTGCTTCCTTGATCCGATACCGCAATGGTTTCTACGTGCACCCCTGCCTGTTCTAGTCGCCACGCAGCTACACTGACTCCGTGCGCATTAGCTAGCCATTGTCCGCCTTCGGCGTAGTTTTCTGTCTGGGAAACTACTAATCCTATGCGTAAATCATTCGGAACTTCGCCTATTTCTAGTTCGACTTTTGAGCTTGCGAAAGGCTCAGTTTTAGGTGCATCTTTAAAAATCCACCAAAGCACGATAAAAGTAACAACCAAGCTGAGGGCAGCAACTGATGCAATAAGTGTCCATATTTTACGTTTGCTAACTGACTGATTGAGAGCCATCACTTGTTGCTTCCTTTCAACCAAACATTCATCCATGTTGAGGTCGTTTTTTCATCAGACATAACAAGAGTCAGTGGTTTTTCTAACCGGGCTAAGCTGGCACGTAAGCGTATATCTGCGAATAATGAATCACCGTACGATGCACGTTGGTGAGATCGAGCTAGTGCAGCATGACTACTGGCATCTGACATCTTGCTATCAGCAACCTTGAGATAGCCCGAAGATGTACTAATAACACCGAGAAGACCGCCACCGTTGTTTGTGTTATTTCCAATATCTACCAAAACTTTAGCAATGTCTTGCGAAAGCAACACTGCAACAGCGTCAGAATCAGCTACTGCTTTGGCAGCAACTTCTTGTACATGAGCGGAATTATTCTTCATCAGAGTTTGCGTCTTTGTTGCAAGCTGCTGACTTTGTTCCTGTACCCGCCCATTTGTTTCATCAACAACCTTAGTGCCAAATTCAGAGAGTAAAGGTGCTTGAGCTTTCAGCTGCTGACTGTATCGACCAAAGATAGTGTTTGATAATTCGTTAACATGCTGCTTTGTTTCCTTGATGGACTTGAGTGAACCATTCATCTGCTCACTTGATTTTTCTTGCGATAGTTGAGTTACCGAATCAACATATTCTTCAAGGTCAGCAGCAACTTTTTGTAGTTCTTCCTGCA
Organism: Arcanobacterium phocae; assembly: GCF_900105865.1. Taxonomy (NCBI): domain Bacteria; kingdom Bacillati; phylum Actinomycetota; class Actinomycetes; order Actinomycetales; family Actinomycetaceae; genus Arcanobacterium; species Arcanobacterium phocae. The sequence goes on along the minus strand of NZ_LT629804.1, from coordinate 615,676 downwards.
AACTTGTTGTCGACTTCTGTACGGTTTGGTACGAGTCAGATACATCATCTGCTGCAGATTTAAGGTTTGTAATAAGCTTTTCAAATGTTTGTGTGTCACTTACATACGAATTCTTAATTAACTCGATGTCAGTAGCCATCTCTGCGAGGGTGCTATCCGTATCGTTCATTGCACGAACCAAATCAGATCCGAACGCTTCTTGCTCAGCCTGTGTCAACTCTGTATTTGTCTCGCTGTACATCTCTTGCAGAAGCGCGCGCGTTTCAGAGCTATATACAGCCAGATTATTGTTATTTTTTGTAGGATTTTTCCCAATGTATGAGTTATTTTTCCCAGGATCGTCCTGTGGACAATCTGTGTCAGAAAGTAGCCCTACAAGCTTTTGTGCTTCTTTTTTGTCGATGGTAGGCGTCTTATTACTCGACTTTCCTTCCTGCTGTGTCAAGCCAGAAGCTAGACATATTTCTTTTTTCAATTCATCTATTTTGCTTGTTTGCTTACCGGTGGTTTCCAATATACTATTCACATTTTTATGAATATCTCCCACTTGATTTCTAACAGCACCAATATTTTGCTTTACGTCAGTAATAGATGCGTCAACTTTTCCTAGACGTTCTATAACATCCAGCTCAGCTCCTTGCTGCCCAAGTGTACTAATAGCATCTTGCAGTGTTCTAATTTTTCCTTCGAGGAGAGCAATACTAGAAAATGAGCTTCCTCGCGAATCTGCACGTAAACGCTGAGCTAATTCGCTATTTCGTGCCGTCAGATTGTGAAATTCTTCTTGGAACTTTTTCTGATTTTTATACAATGCGCACGTTAAGTTGTGCGCTTCGCCGTCACATTTGTCCTCATCAGGCGCTTCTGTTCCAAGGGAATTTTGAAAATTTTGCAGAAGGATTGCTTGGCACTCCCCGGTAGTCTGAGCTAATCCTTCAAGACGTTGCGATACGTTTCGTATCACGGCTAAAACAGTAGTGGCTTGCCCGTTGGTTTTTTCACTTTCACCATCAGATATTTCTGCGTTATCCTTTGTTGTCACTTGACATTTAGCACCATCAACGTGAACAATCTCCTGAACATCTTCTGGATCACCCAATAATTCTTTAACTGTTTGTGTGGTCTGGGCTAGCTGTTGTGCCACCACAGAACCGGTATTTTCAAATGTCGCCGATGCCTGCTGACTAACCTGCGAAAGTGTCGCTACTGTTGCTCGAGCATTTTCTTCAATACGTGAATTTGAAATCTGTAAATCATTAATTGTTTGGGATCCAATCCGCGATCCAGCTTGTGTCAATTGGTTATGTGCTTGTTCTAGCGCTTGGCCCGATTCGTCAAGGATTTTCCCTGCCTGAGATAGCGTTTGGAGGGTTGATATAACCAAGTCGTTTTCATCTTGAGAAGAAACACCCTGCACTCCAAACCCGGGCGCTATTGCAAGATTCACAACAGGTATCGTGAACTTATCTGCATCCACAACGAGAGAGAAACGAGCGACTGACCCCAAAGGATCTATTCCAGTCAACGCCGCCCACTGCACGGTAGTTGTTCCTTCGTCATTTTTCCCTAAAATACCATTGCCGATAATATCCTGACCAGCAGGATGATTGGCTTCTGTGTATACGCGATCTGGATCGACGTCAGACAGTTCTGCACTACCTGCAATTGTCAGAGGAGTTGAGATTACTGCCCGACGAGCGACTTCCTTACCGTCAATGTCTGCACTGATTGTTTCAGTTTTCCCGGTAGTGTTGTAAACTGCTACATCCATGCGCACAGGCCCGGAATACCCATTGATGATGCGCGGATCCGATGAAACTTTTCCATCTCGAGAGTAGGTAACAACTATCCGGAATGGCAGACTGGACACATCATCGTTTGGGGTAAATATCTTCCCCGTTGATTTTTCGATCCCAGTGACTGTTCCGTCTTCTGCAATGGTCACATTTATACCTGACAATTCATCTGTTGGCTTTTGAGCATAGCTAGGAGGAGCGCAGACCACCACCAACGAAGCCAGACATATAGACAATATCATCACCACATATTTACTTTTGAGTTGCCGTATTTTCCCCATAACCATCTCCGCACAGTAGCATTTTACAAACTATAACCAGAGCGCATTTTACCATTAAACACCTTCCAAATATAGGCAGATCGGATCTATCCGTGTTAAATTCATTATTGACCTATTTATGTTTATATGGGCCTGTGCATCAGTGCGGGTTCTTATCTATTTCAAGGAGCTACTGCATGTCTCGCGTACTATCAACTGAAGAAGCAAAGTCTGCAATTAATCAAATGCAATCGATCATTAACGGTGGTTTAACTGATCAGATCCAAGCATTGGATCACCAGGGTCAGACCCTTTCAGATCCTAACGTTTGGGATGGTCCACTTGCCGAAAGGTTCCGCGGTGAGACTTGGCCTGCGACCCGTCAAGCATTAGAGAAGGCAAAGCAAGAATTAGAGCAACTGCGCAACAATCTTCAGCAGATTTCCACGAATATCTTCACTGCTGGCGGTGGTCAGTAAGAGTAGGTTCCTGACCTGCTGTAAACTGATTGCTACGCTAAGTAGCATCATTATTAGAAGCAGTTTCCTTAAAAGAAAGCGCTTCTTGATTACTCAACTATGCAAATCGTGTAATCAAGAAGCGCTTTCCGTTATCAAATTAGAAGTTTTGTAACCATGCAGAGTTTTGTATGAATTAGTTGTCGTAATGGGTGGGAGTTTCGGTTAACGAGTTTAAATACGCGAGGGCTTCAGGGTTGTTATCGTAAAACATTTGATGATTATGGTAGAGCCTTTGGGATAACCATTTACGCCAATAGCCGGCAGCTTCTTCCCATCCTGGATCGTCAATAGTGAATTTTGGCAAATCAAATCTGCGGTGTTGGAGTTCTTCTAACAGACGTAAATGAATCAATGTGACCTTTGAGGAATTCAGATCAATATTCACTTTTTTCTTACCCACATACAGCTTGTATAACAGGATGCCTTTATCAAGGCGGGTCACGTCACTAAAGCGGATCTCGCGGGAATAGATTTTTCCAAATTTCGACCAGATCTTATCCCGGTCAATTCCTGCTCGATACCACAAGCCATAAGACAACAAAATAAAACTAATCGCGAAACCAACTGAACACGCAGGCACCATAGCAGGATCTACTGGCTCTCCCACATACATAGACTGCAAACCTACAAAAATAATAAGACCCATCAAAAGACACCCCAACCCGCCGATAGGCACGAGTATCTTTGCTTGAGAAAATACGCGTTCGTCACTCGGATCTTTGTCCGTTTTTCCTAGTACACGAATAAGACCTTTGATGAGATTTACACACAACACAATCCCAAGGGTGATCAATGCAGGATACATTTTATAACCTTTCTAAACAACGACCATATAGATAAAACTTGTCGTAATAATTAATGAAAAACTCGCAAGACCCATTGCTGAAAAACAGGTACCTCATCTGGATAAATCGTTCCCAGTAAGTTTTCATAGTCCATTATGATTAGGCACCCAGCTGGAACCAAATTCTTCTCAGCAATCTCAGCTATTTGGCTATCTGGAAAATCAAGACCACTTAAGAACGGTCCACTCCCAGCAATAAACTGTTGCGGGAAATTAACCAAAAGCTTAACCCGATCAGGCTCAAAATCAAACGCAGTAAACCGTATCGTACGTTCTTTAATCTCAAAATATACACATACTTCTTCGTACGTCACAGGAGCACGCAACAAACGATCCCGAGTACGACGAACCTCTTTGGCGTAAATCCTCATCTCACGTAAGTCAAGAGGAGGAGTATCTTCACCACAGACCCCATCAATTCCAACCGACACCTTACTAACAGGTGTCCGGTAATGGAGTAAAAACATGCCAAGAAGCATACCCAGTACCCCAGCTAAAAACCAGGTAGAGCCAAGTTGTTTTGAACCGCCCTGACTTTTGTTCCGTGTTGTTTTGAGGAAGGATTGTTGTTATGGCACGGAAATTTACGCAGGAGTTGATGGATCGGGCTGTTCGTTTGCTGTTTGAGCATCAGGATTCATGAGTGTTCATGTTGGGTAGCAGCCCAAGCGATTGCGGTTAAACTTGGTATGTCACCGCATTCGATCTTGGATTGGATGAAAAAGGACGCCGCTTCGGCTAAAGCCGGGCAAGGCAGCGCGATCGATTACGAGGCGGAAAATGCTCGGCTTCGTGCGGAAAATTTGGAGCTTCGGCGGGTCAATGAGCTACTCAAAGAGGCGTCGGCTTTTTTCGCGTCCGAACTCGATCCCCGAGCTAAGAAATGGTCGTGTTCATCGATGCGTATCGTGATCGTTTCGGGGTAGAGTTCATCTGCACTACATTGGCTCGCTACCGCGAAGGTGGGTTTATAACCGCGCGCGGATACCCGTGCTGCTAAGAGGCGTTTGCCTTCCAAGCGTTCGTTGCGGGACTTGCGAATTGATCCCCATCATGATCGATATCCACCGGAACAATTACGGCGTGTATGGGGAGGGTCAGATGTGGCACGCCATGGCTCGGGCAGGCCATAACATTGGCCGCGATCAGGTTGCCCGGTTAATGAAGATCGCTGGACTTCACGGCGATCCGAGGCAGGAAGCCCATCACTACCAAGCCCGCTAGAACGCCAGATGTGGCCCCTGACTTAGGTTCAGCGTAACTTCCGCGCACCAGCGCCGAACCGTTTGTGGGTTGCGGATATTACCTATGTGCGCACCCAGTCTGGATTCGTCTACACCGCGTTCGTCACCGACGTGTACTCCAAGAAGATCGTGGGCTGGGCAACCAAGAGCCGCCTGACCACCGAGGCTTTGCCCTTAGAAGCGGCCAATCATGCTGTAACCGCTAAAGGAAGCCTGAAGGGCCTGGTACATCATAGTGATCACGGTAGCCAATACGTTTCCATCGCCTACCACGAACACCTACTGGGGATTGATGAGTCCACTGGTAGCGTGGGAGACTCCTACGACAATGCCCTAGCCGAGACCGTCAACGGCCTATACAAAAGTGAACTGATCTACTCCCAAACTTGGGAAGGATTAACCGAAGTCGAGTGGGAAACCTTATGCTGGGTTCACTGGTGGAACACCACCGGCCTCCACTGCGAACTGGGATACCGCACCCCGCAAGAAATCGAAGACCACCACTGGGCCAACCAACCCAGTATACTAATACCCACCACCTAGGAACAAAACCCAGGACGGTTCACCCCAGACAGCGAATTCAAACCATCCTTCGCAATGGAAACGGTATTTTTAATCCAGTCGAACTTCATAAGGCCTTTACCGAACCAACCGACTGCCACTCCGGCACCTAAACCAGCTAGAACACCAATGCCAACACCTGCCCAGTCAACTGATCCGGTAAACGTTTGCTCAGCAACGATTTGTAGTCCTGCACCGAGTAACGCCCTGGTGTGGCCTAGTTTTTCGGGCCAGTTGACTTAAGAGTTGACCGTGTTTTTTGTTTCCATTGTTCCGCATATTGTCGTGGGCTGAGGTAGCCCAGTGAGGAATGTGGATGGAAGTTATTGTAGCGTTGTGACCAGTGAGCTACCAACGTGTGGGCGTGTTCTAGGTTCTCGATGCTGTTATCTTCAAGAAGCTCGTCTCGCATTCGGTTGTGGAAAGATTCAACAAACCCGTTATGCCAAGGCTGGCCCGGTGGAATAAACGCCTGAATCGTCTCATCCTCACCAGCCCATTCATGTAAGGCTTGAGAGATGAATTCAGGTCCGTTATCCATCCGGATCACCCGTGGCCTGCCACCATGTTCGAGTGATGCCAGATCGAGTAACTCGATGACTTCAAGCCGCATCAAGTCTGTCATCGATAGCGAAGGCAACATGTTCACGGGTATATTCATCGATGATGTTACACATCTTGATCATCTTCCCATGCCAAGTCGAATCAAACTGAAAATCTAAAGACCGCACGTCTTTAGGGTATTAACCAGGGGCAACCTTACGGTGATCTTTACCAGTTAAACGCTTACGTTTCTTACCTAGCAGCACACGTAGGCCTTCCTCGCGCCAGATTCTGCGAAATGTTTCCCGACATACCCCATATCCTTGCGCTAGGGCTGTAACCCAGGCGCGCCGGTGTCTCCACCGGCGGTAATCCTTAGCGAACTGGTGCATCCACTGGCGCAAAGACGCATACTTATCCAGCTTGATATCACTTGCTCGAGCTCGTTGGTAAGCGCTACGTGAGAGCCCCACAAACGAACAAGCAAGTCTTTGCCAATAGCCCAACTCGATCAGATGCCATACTGCATCGTGGCGACGAGCTGGGCTTAAAAGTTTCCCTCCGACAGTTCCTTCCACGTTGCTTTTCCAACTCGGCCTGGCCTAAAAGGCGCTTCAAGCGTGAGTTCTCTTCACGTAACCGCTGGAGTTCTTTAGCCTCGCTCCTCGTCATTGCCCCGTAGGTAGCCTGCCACCGGTGTAGCGTCGCTTCGCTGATTCCTAGCTCGCTCAGAATCTGGGCTGTACTCGCCCCATCATCTTTAAGTTCCCGAGCCTTTTCCAGCTTACGAACAATCTGTTTAAGGAGGTGTGTTTACTAAACTTTTTCACCATTGATCTATTCTCCCTACCCATAGGCAGAGCATCAATAGACAACACTCAAGCCACCTGGCCCTAAAAACTTAGGGCACTCCAGCCCCACCAAATCCAGCACCCACACCAGTAAACATCAGTGCGCCACCAACGATCATGGCACCAACACCTACCGCGTTTTCCCAACTCAACCCGTTCTGTTTAACTTTATGCCATAGGCTTGTTGACCGGGTGTTGTTATAAGCAGCGAGTTCTTGATCGGTGACTGGTTTGAGTCCGAGTGGGTCGGATAAAGACAATGGGTTGTTTGCCGCGTAATTATACGGGTTTGCCTCCCACACCACGCCCGGGTAAGCAGGCAGCGGGTCACGAGTAAGGAAACTATACGTGGTGGGGTCATAAACACGTGCTCTCAACCAGGCCAGACCATGAATATGTATACTTCCACTACCAATCTCAAGGCCTTCAGGCAACCCAGGCACGAGACGGCCTACCACCTGATACGGGTTATCTAACCGCATATTCACCGACTCACGCCAACTACCGGTATTTGTGGGGATTCCTAGATCGATACCACCAGTGATACTAAAGAATGGTTGATGATCAACACCAACAAGACTATGAAAGGGGCAAGCATAATCCCATTCAATATCCGTATCATTAACCCGGTCAAGAAAACCTGTCCCTTACTCCAACCATTAACCTATAACGACGACGGTGTAGGGGTTTACGTGACCATCACCAGGTGAAGTCGGTGAGGGTGAAAATACTACGACGTGGAAGTACTTGTGGACCACCCTCGAGCAAGTGTGTGGGTGGGCTAAGTGGGATGGTGAGTTTATTGGTGAAAAACTCATCAACCACCTCATCATCAATACCGGGCGTATGAGCACGTGCTTCTTTCCAATCAACGGGTGATCGTAATCGCATTCCTTCCGTACGTGACACAACCAACGCCGGATAACACATAAACCAGCCCTCAAACGGACGCGACTGCCACCCCTTATTACGGCACGCCCCCCACAGGTTAGTCGTTAAACCAATAGCAAGAGTAGGCTCAATATTCTTATCCCAGCCTGTGATTTGGTAATGCCAGACTTTGTTTCCCTCACTATCAACCATCAACAACTCGTAGGTGTTTTTCGTTATGTGGCGTGCCCATAAACATCCAAACGGACCATACTTATTCGCTCGATACTGACATATCTTGTACGCATAATGATTCGCAAGAACAAAACCAACAATAGCGCCACTACTCCATGACCAGATCACTCCGCGTGACATGACCTCGGTGAGATAGATTAATGGTAACCCGCCAATAACACAGCCAAGAATCTGCACACTAATACTAATAATGCCGTTCAAATGTCGGCCTGTGTAATACGACCAGGCACACATTAAACCCATATATACTGGCGGAACAAGCCGATACCAGCCAGAAGAAAGCCAAATAGGGAAGAACAAGCCAATAAAAATAAACACCACAGAAAAGAAACCCAGAACAATATTAAACTCGGCAATATCTACAAACCGGTACACACCTTTAGACCCACGTTCACGCCAATCATGGGACATATCAAACCATAAATTAATCAATCCAGCGCGTTGACGGCGAGCATTACCTGCCATCAACAAATACCGATACCGGTGCAGATAATCCTTATACGGGCTGGGATCAAAATTAGTCGAAGCGACCTTTTCTTCCACACTCATCACCACCGATAACGCCGTGGTTTGATCCCCACCCTCAACAGCCGTAATACCTTGAGCAAACAACCGGTCAACCTCAGCAGAATCATACTTAAACCGGAACGTAAGAAACTTGATAATTGGGTCCCACACAACACGTAACGGACGATACAACACCCCAAGCATCTTTGGTGTTAATACCGGAGACTCCCGCAACCCACGCATCCGCACACACTCAACCCGCAACCACCACATACACCAGGCCAGCAACCGCGAATTATCCACCGTAAACCGACCATAACGATCAGACTCTGACATGTGCATCCTCCCAAACCAGCTCATGTGTGCTACACGCATGAGCTACGCGCTAGTCATATAAACACTAGTTGTCGTAGTGGGTGGGGGTTTCGGTTAACGAGTTTAAATACGCGAGGGCTTGCGGGTTATTGGCATAAAACTCTTGATGCTCAGTGTAAATCCTTTCCGCGAAACCGTTACGCGTTATCTGAGCATTTTCATCCCACTCAGGATCATCAATAGGACACCTGAGCAATTCAAACCGGCGGTGTTGGAGTTCTTCTAACAGACGTAAATACACCAGCGAGTAATCGAATCGATTATAGTCAATATTGATCTTTTTCCGACCCGCATACAGCTTATACCGGTTCACACCATAACCAAGCTTAGTCACCTCATCAAAGCGGACCTCACGATAAAACAAGAACCCAAACTTCGTCCACACCTTATCACGATCAACCCCAAACCGACGCCACAAACCATGCGACAATAAAACGAAACTAATCGCGAAACCAACTGAACATGCAGGCACCATAGCAGGGTCTACTGGCTCTCCCACATACATGGACTGCAAACCTACAAAAATAATAAGACCCATTAAAAGGCACCCTAACCCGCCAACAGGCACGAGTATCTTTGCTTGGGAAAACACGCGTTCTTCGGCAGGATCTTTACTCATCTTCCGCAACGCACGCTGCATACTCGCACTACCAGCCCCCGCACTAAACGCCAGCCCCTCACCAAACTTCGCCGGTTCAATCATCATCATTTCATCCTTTCGTAAGCATTATCATTATTGTGCTTAATTGCCAATGTTGATCTGAGGGATACTCTCATGTAGCACATCACCCATGTCTGTTACTCCAGTTTTAGTAAGTTCAGTACCGATTTGATAGTCTTCACCCATGAGATAATTCACGCTAGCATCAACACTCATATTTACTCCACTCGTAACGGCTGTTGTCCCACCATTGATGATAAGTTTTACCGCATTGTCATCAAAAGTATTCCCAAGATTAGCGGTCTCGCTTACTTTAAACAGATTTCCATATGCACTAACTCCACTAGAGACACCTGCATTAATATTCGTGAGGAGGAGATCATGAGCACTAAAATCACGAGCCGGATCACTGACCACGTCAATCACATACCCCGCGTTTGCCGTAGCAAAATTCGATGCCACTTCGCCCCCTATATTGGAAAGGGCAAGGCTACTTTTCGCAAAAACATCACTTTCAGCTGCTATCTTAGTTGCAACTGATAACTTCGTTTGACCTTTAACCATCGCCAACACACCACTACCAGCCTTCTTAACCGCCTCATTGCCTAGATTTTCTGCTAAAGCAGACCTAGCTGTTGACGAATACTGCAAGAGTTTCGACGATACAAGATTTGACGCACCCGCACCGATACCACCAAGAACACCACCAACCAACGCCTCTTTACCAACCTGCCAAAAATCGACACTACCAGTGGAATATTTTTGCGACCCAATAGAAACACCACCAGATATCAACGCACCAGAAATAATCGCAGCACCCAACGGACCACCAACACCCGTAGCAGCAACACCTATTCCAACAACAACCGCCACTCCAGCAGCAATATATTCCCAGTTATTTGCAAAGAAACTAGTAGTATCCTCCCAGAAAGATGTTGATCGGTTTGCGTTGTATGCGGCCAGTTCTTGATCGGTGACTGGTTTGAGTCCGAGTGGGTCGGATAAAGACAACGGGTTGTTCGCCGCGTAATTATACGGGTTTGCTTCCCATACCACGCCAGGCAATGCCGGCAACGGGTCACGGGTAAGGAAACTGTAGGTGGTAGGGTCATACACGCGTGCTCCTAACCATGCTAGGCCGCCAATATGTAGGCTCCCACTACCAACACCTATCCCATCAGGCAGACTGGGAAGATGATGATGAGTTATCTGATACGGGTTATCTAACCGCATATTCACCGATTCACGCCAACTACCGGTATTTGTAGGGATTCCTAGATCGATACCACCAGTGATACTAAAGAATGGTTGATGGTCTACACCAACAAGATTGTATACCGGGCGTCCATAATCCCATTCAATATCCGTATCATTAACCCGGTCCAAAAACCCTAAAGCGTTGACATGAACATCAGTACGGGTTGTGTGTCCATGACCATCACGCTCAATAACCTCTTGCAGCCAGCCTCGTTCATCCCACACATATTCGTGAGTCTTACCATTACTAGCAACACGTGTTAAGCGTTGACCTTGACCACTATAGGTATACCCCCACTCGGTAGCGTGACCATCACGTGTTGTACTCACACGCGTTAGTTCACTTGCCTGGTTATAGGTAAAACGTGTTGATTCACTATGACCATCAGGAGTGTTAGCATGGTTAATGTTGATGATTCGGCCAGCGCAATCGTATTCATAGGTTGTAGAATTACCATCTAGCTGGCGAACTTTTACTAGCCAGCCAGCATCGTTATACGTATAAGTATAAGAACCATGTTCGTTTCTAATACTCGTTATCCAACCGAACGCGTCACGAGTAATACTCGTGGATTGACCATGATAATGATGAGAGATGAAACCATCAACATAGGCCCACGTATGGTTCTCATCTGCACAATCACACGATACGACCCGTCCAGCATTATCGTATCCAAAACGCACTTTACCTAAAACACTATGATCAACACCCTCTAGGCGGCCATGCTCATCATAAGAATAGCCTACCTGGTGACCGTCTTCTGTTGTATAACAAATGCGTTGACCATCTTTGTTATACGCCCAACGAGATTGCACAGAAACCTGGCTGGAACCACCATGAGCTACGTGACGTGTTTGAGATACCAGGCGGCCTTGCCGGTCATACTCTAATACATGTTCAACTGGTTTAGTTTGGTTTTTATCAGTCCAATCACTCACCACAAGCCGGTGATTATCTCGATCCCTCTCAACACGGCTCAATAGCCGACCATCACCATAACAAGCCACCAAGTCACCATTATTGTCATACTCAACAGATCGGCGGCGACCATCTGGATCAACCTGACTCAACACGCGACCTGCTTGATCATACCCCCACGAGGTAACCCGCCCGAGTTGATCTTTTACACCAACAATATTACCTGCAGCATCGTATGACCTTTCACTGACTGTCCCACTAGGATCACACACACTAATAAGCCGGCCACGTTCATCATACGAATAGCGTGTTTTACCACCCACACCGTTAGTCACGCTCACCAATTGACCGGCAGCATCATAGGCGAATTTACGGATACCAGTTTTAATATCCGAACTATATGTTACCCGCCCGCACTTATCATATTTACGAACAATCTGACCGATGCCGGGCACCCATGCACGAGTTAAACGCCCCAGACCATCATACGAGTACGTTGCTTTTTCTCCGACCGCGTTCACGCGTTCAACCACCCGTGAATCAGCATCATAACCAAACCGCGTTAGCCCACTCCCAGGCTCATCAACACTAGATAACCGGCCACACTCATCATACGTATAAGTAGTGTGCCGGCCTTCAGGACTAACCACCTGCGTGACACGCCCAGCAAGATCACGCGTCATAACAGTTAGCCCGCCATCACCATCAAGTAGTTCAACAGGCCGACCCAACGCATCATACGTCACAATACTCGCCCCACCAAAAGGATCACTACTCTTTACCGGCCGGCCATACTCATCAAACTCAATAACACCATCAACACGACCACGACTATCATAAGCAACACTTTGCTTAAGGCCATGGCGAACCGTATTTTTCACCCCGGTAGGATCTTCAACCCCAACCAAAAAACCATTCTTACTATACGTATATGACCAGCTTCCCCCAACCGGATCAACAATCGACGTCAAACGAGACAACCCGTCATGAACAAACGAATACCCAGCACCATCAGGCAAAACAAGAACGCTGAGATTCCCTAAATCATCAAACTCACGCCGGACAGTACGCCCAAGCGCATCAGTATAACTATCAACATCCCCCGCATCATTATACGAATAATGGATTTTCGCATGATACGGATCATCCACAACACTCAACCGACCCGAACCATCATACTCAAACCGCCACATGGCACCATCAGGATCACGCCGCGAAACCAACAACCCACGATCATCATACCGATACTCAGTCACATAACCCAAAGCAGTACTCACTTTAGTAACACGACCGGCATCATCACGTTCTAGATAAACCTTATCGCCAACAGCATTAGTGATAGAAACAAGATCACCATGAACGTCATAACCAAAATCAATCCGAACACCCATCGGATCAATAACATACTCAATCAACCCTTGCCGCCACGAAAGCCGGGTAACACCCCCACACCCATCTATAATCCGGCAAGGATAACGCACATCATCATCCGCATACTCATAAGCTAACGTTGACCCATCACCATTAACCAGTAGCGTTAACCGATCAAACCCATCCCACTCATAATCAACACGACCACCCGCAGGTAACACATCACGCACAACACGAGACCGCTCATCATACAAATGAATCGTCGCATTACCCTCACGATCACGCACCTGAACAAGATTGCCATACTTATCATAAGACATCGACTGACGGTTACCATCACAATCAATAACCCCAACCGTTCGCCCAAACCCATCACCAATCCACGTATTACTACGCGAACCATCCTCATCACTCACAGCCGTCACCCCACCAGGCAAATAAGAAAAACGAGTCGTGCGCCCATGCGGTGAAACCTGCGAGAGAACCCGACCGTCGTCGTCAAACGTATTCACACACTCAACCACACCCGAAACATCACTCACAGAAACAATAAAATCACGCCCATCCCACGCATAAGAACGTGAACCATGAGGCAAACACACTTCTACTAAACGCCGTAAACCATCATAAATATACTCAATTCTTTGCCCACCACTATCACGAACAACAGCCAAACGATCTTCACAATACTCACACTCAAACCAACGACCCCAATGATTTTCACAGCGACTCACACGCCCATCACCATCACGGTAAACCCACACCGAATCAACAAACCCAGAACCATACGCAACCAACAAACCCGCAACATCAAAAACCCACCGGTTTCCCTGATTATCGTTAACCACCCACACATCATCCACACGCACTAAGCCAGGAATATTTAACGACTCCATCTCATGCATACCGCATCTAAAAACGCTTAGCTTCTGTTTATAAAATACAGACCTATAGGCACTATCGGTACAAAGGATAACGGTTTATATTGTAATAGCGAACAGACATTGTCGGAGCATTAATTATGGGGAACTGTAGGGCACTAAGTGCTGCACATCATTGGAGTCATGTCAGTATGACCATAGGGTAATATTCCAAATATGGTAGTTGTGGGTAGAATATTGGTTGATATGTGGTTAACGTTGTGTTGTCAGGTTGCTTTTCGCTAGTTTTATACCTCTAGCATGTTGATTTTGATGTGATTGGCGGTTTGTTGTGAGTAAGTTGCATGGTGCTGAAGAGGATGTTTGGGGTCCTTCCCAAGAGGCTGTCTGTGCGGGTTTACGTACTCAGTGCTTGAATTCGATTAATGCTTTTGCTGATGCTATGAGTCGTATTGATTCAGTTGGTGAGCAGGCTAATGTGGATTTTCGTGGGGTTTTTGCTCAGCAGTTTGTTAATAATTTATCAGTTCAGCGTACGGATAGTACGAATATTCGCGCAATGCTTTATTCGCTGGTGTCGTCGATTAATAGGGCAGCGGAAGTAGCGAAAGAAGAGCAGGCCCGCCGAGAGAAGGCTCGGGCGTGGGAAAAAGAACATGCTGAGTGGGAAAATGCGCGTGAAGATTGGTGGGGACCAGATTTCGTATATCGCTGGTCGTGGTCTGAGCCGGTTATTGATTTCCAGCAAGAACCTTTCGATGCTCCGAATATATCTGTGGATGCGCCTAGGAGTGGTCGAGATAATCCTGTTTTAGGGAGTAGTGCTGGCACAGCACCGGTTTCTTCAGCTCGTCCAGGTGATTTGGATTCGTGGGTTGTAGCATGCCGTGGGGTGTGTGATGACTTGTCTGCAGCAGTTCAGCGTTTTGAGAATGCTTACAATGATTTTGAAGCTGGGTGGACGTGGAAGGAGGAGAGCGAATCGACCATCGCGGGTATGGCTGATTTTATATCTTCTATGCGCCGGCATATTGACGCGAATATGAATGATGCGGACTGGATTTCGTTGGTTGCTGCTGCGTTTCGTGAGGCTGATGGTAGTGGTGGTGTTGTGACGTTATCTGATGCTGCGTTGGCTGCTGTGTTGCAAAATTCTCGTATTACGCGTGAGCATGTGGTTCTTGGTCCGTTGGCTTTTGTTGGTATGGTTCCGACGACGGGGTATTCGGATGATCCGGTGAATACTGTGACGGGTAATTTTGTTGAGCCTGAGGTTGATTTGGGTTTTGCGGGTGTTAGTTCTTCGCTGGTATTTTCCCGTATGTTTAATTCTGTGTTGTCTGCTTTGCAGCGTACGGATAAGAGTGTTGATGTGGGTGTGTGTGGTGTTGGTTGGTGGTCCGTTGTCGATCAGCGTCTTATTGTTGGTGATACGGAGATTGTGTGGGTTCGTGATGATGGTCGTCGGATTGTTTTCCCTGTGGTTTCGGGAAGCGATCAGTGGCGTGCGTTGCGGGAGTCGTTTTGGGTTCAATCTGGTAGTGTCCGTGAATTAGAGTTGTTGGGTGTTCCGGCCGAAGTGCGTGTGGATGATGTGTGGGTGGTTAACGATAATCAGGGAAACCGGTGGGTTTTTGATGTTGCGGGTTTGTTGGTTGCGTATGGTTCTGGGTTTGTTGATTCGGTGTGGGTTTACCGTGATGGTGATGGGCGTGTGAGTCGCTGTGAAAATCATTGGGGTCGTTGGTTTGAGTGTGAGTATTGTGAAGATCGTTTGGCTGTTGTTCGTGATAGTGGTGGGCAAAGAATTGAGTATATTTATGATGGTTTACGGCGTTTAGTAGAAGTGTGTTTGCCTCATGGTTCACGTTCTTATGCGTGGGATGGGCGTGATTTTATTGTTTCTGTGAGTGATGTTTCGGGTGTGGTTGAGTGTGTGAATACGTTTGACGACGACGGTCGGGTTCTCTCGCAGGTTTCACCGCATGGGCGCACGACTCGTTTTTCTTATTTGCCTGGTGGGGTGACGGCTGTGAGTGATGAGGATGGTTCGCGTAGTAATACGTGGATTGGTGATGGGCTTGGGCGAACGGTTGGGGTTATTGATTGTGATGGTAACCGTCAGTCGATGTCTTATGATAAGTATGGCAATCTTGTTCAGGTGCGTGATCGTGAGGGTAATGCGACGATTCATTTGTATGATGAGCGGTCTCGTGTTGTGCGTGATGTGTTACCTGCGGGTGGTCGTGTTGATTATGAGTGGGATGGGTTTGATCGGTTAACGCTACTGGTTAATGGTGATGGGTCAACGTTAGCTTATGAGTATGCGGATGATGATGTGCGTTATCCTTGCCGGATTATAGATGGGTGTGGGGGTGTTACCCGGCTTTCGTGGCGGCAAGGGTTGATTGAGTATGTTATTGATCCGATGGGTGTTCGGATTGATTTTGGTTATGACGTTCATGGTGATCTTGTTTCTATCACTAATGCTGTTGGCGATAAGGTTTATCTAGAACGTGATGATGCCGGTCGTGTTACTAAAGTGAGTACTGCTTTGGGTTATGTGACTGAGTATCGGTATGATGATCGTGGGTTGTTGGTTTCGCGGCGTGATCCTGATGGTGCCATGTGGCGGTTTGAGTATGATGGTTCGGGTCGGTTGAGTGTTGTGGATGATCCGTATCATGCGAAAATCCATTATTCGTATAATGATGCGGGGGATGTTGATAGTTATACTGATGCGCTTGGGCGTACTGTCCGGCGTGAGTTTGATGATTTAGGGAATCTCAGCGTTCTTGTTTTGCCTGATGGTGCTGGGTATTCGTTTGTTCATGACGGGTTGTCTCGTTTGACGTCGATTGTTGATCCGGTTGGGGGAAGCTGGTCATATACGTATAGTAAGAATGGTTTTTTGGTTGGGGTTGAAGATCCTACCGGGGTGAAAAATACGGTTCGCCATGGCCTTAAGCAAAGTGTTGCTTATGATAGTCGTGGTCGTGTTGATGGTGTTATTGAGTTTGATGAGTATGGCCGGCCGGTAAAGAGTAGTGATCCTTTTGGTGGGGCGAGTATTGTGACGTATGATGCGTTGGGTCGGCCTGTTGAACTACTTGATGGTGATGGCGGGCTAACTGTTATGACGCGTGATCTTGCTGGGCGTGTCACGCAGGTGGTTAGTCCTGAAGGCCGGCACACTACTTATACGTATGATGAGTGTGGCCGGTTATCTAGTGTTGATGAGCCTGGGAGTGGGCTAACGCGGTTTGGTTATGATGCTGATTCACGGGTGGTTGAACGCGTGAACGCGGTCGGAGAAAAAGCAACGTACTCGTATGATGGTCTGGGGCGTTTAACTCGTGCATGGGTGCCCGGCATCGGTCAGATTGTTCGTAAATATGATAAGTGCGGGCGGGTAACATATAGTTCGGATATTAAAACTGGTATCCGTAAATTCGCCTATGATGCTGCCGGTCAATTGGTGAGCGTGACTAACGGTGTGGGTGGTAAAACACGCTATTCGTATGATGAACGTGGCCGGCTTATTCGTGTGTGTGATCCTAGTGGGACAGTCAGTGAAAGGTCATACGATGCTGCAGGTAATATTGTTGGTGTAAAAGATCAACTCGGGCGGGTTACCTCGTGGGGGTATGATCAAGCAGGTCGCGTGTTGAGTCAGGTTGATCCAGATGGTCGCCGCCGATCTGTTGAGTATGACAATAATGGTGACTTGGTGGCTTGTTATGGTGATGGTCGGCTATTGAGCCGTGTTGAGAGGGATCGAGATAATCACCGGCTTGTGGTGAGTGATTGGACTGATAAAAACCAAACTAAACCAGTTGAACATGTATTAGAGTATGACCGGCAAGGCCGCCTGGTATCTCAAACACGTCACGTAGCTCATGGTGGTTCCAGCCAGGTTTCTGTGCAATCTCGTTGGGCGTATAACAAAGATGGTCAACGCATTTGTTATACAACAGAAGACGGTCACCAGGTAGGCTATTCTTATGATGAGCATGGCCGCCTAGAGGGTGTTGATCATAGTGTTTTAGGTAAAGTGCGTTTTGGATACGATAATGCTGGACGGGTCGTATCGTGTGATTGTGCAGATGAGAACCATACGTGGGCCTATGTTGATGGTTTCATCTCTCATCATTATCATGGTCAATCCACGAGTATTACTCGTGACGCGTTCGGTCGGATAACGAGTATTAGAAACGAACATGGTTCTTATACTTATACGTATAACGATGCTGGCTGGCTAGTAAAAGTTCGCCAGCTAGATGGTAATTCTACAACCTATGAATACGATTGCGCTGGCCGAATCATCAACATTAACCATGCTAACACTCCTGATGGTCATAGTGAATCAACACGTTTTACCTATAACCAGGCAAGTGAACTAACGCGTGTGAGTACAACACGTGATGGTCACGCTACCGAGTGGGGGTATACCTATAGTGGTCAAGGTCAACGCTTAACACGTGTTGCTAGTAATGGTAAGACTCACGAATATGTGTGGGATGAACGAGGCTGGTTACAGACTATTGTTGAGCGTGATGGTCATGGACACACAACCCGTACTGATGTTCATGTTAACTCTCTGGGTTTCCTTGACCGGGTGGGTGATACGGATATTGAATGGGATTATGGACGCCCGGTATACAATCTTGTTGGTGTAGACCATCAACCATTCTTTAGTATCACTGGTGGTATCGATCTAGGAATCCCCACAAATACCGGTAGTTGGCGTGAGTCGGTGAATATACGGTTAGATAACCCGTATCAGATAACTCATCATCATCTTCCCAGTCTGCCTGATGGGATAGGTGTTGGTAGTGGGAGCCTACATATTGGCGGCCTAGCATGGTTAGGAGCACGCGTGTATGACCCCACCACGTATGGTTTCCTTACCCACGACCCCCTACCCCCGCTACCAGGCGTGGTATGGGAAGCAAACCCGTATAACTATGCGGCGAACAACCCGTTGTCTTTATCCGACCCGTTAGGCCTGAAACCAGTCACCGATCAAGAACTCGCTGCTTATAACAACAACCGGTCAACAAGCCTATGGCACAAGGTTCAACAGAACGGATTGAGTTGGGAAAACGTAGTAGGCGGTCTTGCTATAGGTGTTGGTGTAGGACTGATGTTTACCGGTGTGGGCCTTCCGGTTGCTGGGGTATTGCTTGGTGCTGGGGTTCAGGTCGTTGCTGAGAAAACTCTTAGCGGGTCGGTTGACTGGTTAGGTGTTGGCATTGGTGTTCTAGCTGGTTTAGGTGCCGGAGCGGCACTCGGTTGGTTCGGTAAAGGCCTTACTAAAATAAAGCGGGTAGGAAAGCTTGTTAAAGGTGCGAAGGATGGTTTGAATGCGCTGTCTGGGGCTGGTGGGCGTGTGGCTCGTTTTGGGGTGTCTTTTGTTGGGGATACGGTAGAAGATGGTGCCTCTAGTGTGCTTGAGTATGGCCTGAATGGTTTGGTAGGCCGTGAAAACGACCAGGGGTTTGGTGGGACTATTAAAGATGGGATGTTTAATCCGCGTAATATGCTCATGCGTGGTGTGGGTTCTGGGATTAAAGCTCGGGGTAGGGCTTATTATGGTGATTTATATGGGGTATCGCCATTCCAGTTTGGTCAAAAGGGATATGACAATATTGATGATTATTTAGGTTCTGAAACGTTTGGGTATGATCCTCGAACGTCGATAGAAAATCCGGATAAGATTTTTGCGATAGGTGAGAAGTATGTGGAAACTGGTGAGGTTCGGATGATGAATTTTGATAAAGCTGTTGATGGTAAAGAAATAGCGACGTATGAGTATCAAGCTGGTCCTACGAGTCCGGTTCGTTCTCGTGATGTTCATATTATTGGTTTGCCGTGGGAGAAGTAAAAGTGAAAGAAGTTATGGATACTGATCGTTATGGTCGGTTTACGGTGGATAATTCGCGGTTGCTGGCCTGGTGTATGTGGTGGTTGCGGGTTGAGTGCGTACGGCTACGTGATTTGGATGAGGATCCTACGATTAGTGCGGAAAAACTTGGGGTGTTGTATCGCCCGTTGCGTTTCTTGTGGGATCCGATTATCAAGTTTTTCACCTTTCCTCATGAGTATGATGCGGGTGAGGTTGACCGGTTGTTTGCTCAAGGTATTACGGCTGTTGAGGGTGGGGATCAAACCACGGCGTTATCGGTGGTAATGAGTGTGGAAGAAAAGGTCGCTTCGACTAATTTTGATCCCAGCCCGTATAAGGATTATCTGCACCGGTATCGGTATTTGTTGATGGCAGGTAATGCTCGCCGTCAACGCGCTGGATTGATTAATTTATGGTTTGATATGTCCCATGATTGGCGTGAACGTGGGTCTAAAGGCGTCTACCGGTTTGTAGATATTGCCGAGTTTAAGTTTGTGCAAGCATTCTTTTCTGTTGCGTTGGTCTTGATTGGTTTGCTGGTTCCTATCTGGTTATCTACTGGCTGGTATCGGCTTGTTCCGCCAGTATATATGGGTTTAATGTGTGCCTGGTCGTATTACACAGGCCGGCATTTAAACGGCATTATTAGTATTAGTGTGCAGATTCTTGGATGGGTTATTGGCGGGTTACCATTAATCTATCTCACCGAGGTCATGTCACGCGGAGTGATCTGGTCATGGAGTAGCGGCGCTATTGTTGGTTTTGTTCTTGCGAATCATTATGCGTACAAGATATGTCAGTATCGGGCGAATAAGTATGGTCCGTTTGGGTGTTTATGGGCACGCCACATAACGAAAAACACCTACGAGTTGTTGATGGTTGATAGTGAGGGAAACAAAGTCTGGCATTACCAAATCACAGGCTGGTATAAGAATGTTGATGCCACGCTTAGTGATTGGTTATCGATTGATTTACGTGGTGATTGCCGTAATAAGGGGTGGCAGTCGCGTCCGTTTGAGGGCTGGTTTATGTGTTACCCAGCGTTGGTTGTGCCACGTACGGAAGGGTTACGGTTGCGTTCTCCAGTAGATTGGAAAGAAGCACGTGCTCATACGCCCGGTATTGATGATGAGGTGGTTGATGAGTTTTTCACCAATAAACTCACCATCCCACTTAGCCCACCCACACACTTGCTCGAGGGTGGTCCACAAGTACTTCCGCGTCGTAGTATTTTCACCCTCACCGACTTCACCTGGTGATGGTCACGTAAACCCCTACACCGTCGTCGTTATAGGTTAGCGGCTGGGTAGGACGGGCTTTCTTTATCCTATACCTTTGCGTGTGGGATGAACGAGGCTGGCTACAGGCCATTGTTGAGCGTGATGGTCATGGACACACAACCCGTACTGATGTTCATGTTAACGCTTTAGGGTTTCCTTGACCGGGTTAATGATACGGATATTGAATGGGATTATGGACGCCCCTTTCATAGTCTTGTTGGTGTAGATCATCAACCATTCTTTAGTATCACTGGTGGTATCGATCTAGGAATCCCCACAAATACCGGTAGTTGGCGTGAATCGGTGAATATGCGGTTAGATAACCCGTATCAGATAACTCATCATCATCTTCCCAGTCTGCCTGATGGGATAGGTGTTGGTAGTGGGAGCCTGTTTGTTGGTGGTCTGGCTTGGTTGAGGGCACGTGTTTATGACCCCACCACGTATGGTTTCCTTACCCGTGACCCGTTGCCGGCATTGCCTGGTGTGGTGTGGGAGGCAAACCCGTATAACTATGCGGCAAACAACCCGTTGTCGTTATCCGACCCGTTAGGCCTGAAACCAGTAACGGATAAAGAACTCGCTGCTTATAACAACACCCGGTCAGTGTCGTTCTGGGAACGTGCTGGAAATTTTGTTAACGACCATGCATACCTCGTTGCTGGATTAGCGGTTGTTGCTGGGGTTGCATTGATGCTTTCTCCTCTATCTGGTCCCGCATTGGTTATGGCGGTAGCAGCAGGGCAAGGACTGTTTAATGCTGGAAGTACAATTGCTGTACAAAAATTTTTTGGCGAAGACGTTTCTTTGAAAGAAGTAGCTATTGCTGGAATGACAGGCCTGGCGACAGGATCTTTATTGGGATGGAGTATGAATGTTTCTAAAGCCGCTAATGGAGTAAAAGGCCTTTTCGCTATGACAGGAACAAATGCTGCTGCAGGTGGTACATCTTCCATTATATCTTATACTTTCAGTGAAGATGAAAAAACGGCTCAGGGGTATATTGCAAGCTTTATTTCAGGAGGAGTTGCCGGGGGAATTGGTGGATTATCAGGACCTGCTGGTGGAACTATCGCTAGAACTATAGGACAACGTTCCACTTCAGCTTTGGCCAGTGGCATCACTGCTACTATCAATTTTGGAGGAGGATTTGCGGCGTCAATAACAAATGATCTGATGAATAGTAAAGAACTTTCGATAGCTAACGCAACTATGAATGGAGCCTTTTCGGGTATCTTATCTCCTATTGCCGATAGGATGCCTGGACAGCAAGGAACTCATACGCTAGAACAAGCGTCCTACTTTAGTGTTCGCTCTAGCCATGGCCTTGTTCGTCCAACTGGACCAAATGGGTCTAGATTAATTAAGTCGTCACTTGCAGGGGCAGCGATCGGAGAACTTCCAGGAAAAATACTTGAATTCATGGAGTGATTGATAGAGATGTTGACCATCTAATAGTTACTAGGGAGGGATTAACATGGTGTGGATAGTAGCTTGTACGACTCCACTAATTTTCTATCTGCTCTTTCGTTATACGCAGCCACATTGGGCATTGATCATATTCGGAGTCAGTCTTCTAGGAAGCACCCCCGTCATCGCTATTTTTAATATTCCATTAGAACCAAAGGTATGGATGATATATAACGCCCTAGTGGTGGTCATCTTTTCGGCAATCGCACAACCACGGCCCCAAGTATGGTTCAGTCGAGCGCTCAAGGACTATTCACCAACAACGTCTGCTTCTTATCTGGCATTTATGAAAGCTGTTTTGCCTTCACTTCTGCTCGTCGGAACGCTAGGTTTAGGGTATTCTCTCTTAATTCCGCTATATTTCCACGTTCATCTCGACACGCTCTTCTTAATCATTTTTTCCGCGGCACTGATAGGCCTCACCAGTGCATATACCGGCGGATATAAATTTTATTTTCTTACTGCCTCACTACTAGTTCCGTTACTCGTTTTCGATAAACCGCTTCACCAGATCTGTTTAGCGACTTCGATCTGGATGTACGCCTATATTGCCGCCTGCCTAATGCGAGATCCAGGCATCGTTTCGCCGTCGTCGACGACGAAGAAACCCAGCGCAAGCTGGTAACTGGTTGGCTTGCACGACGGGGCCAACCACGTCGTATGGGTTAGCGTGTCAATACTTGGGTATCTTGCTGGGTTTTGTACGACGACGTTACCCGTCTTAATCACAACCCCTGGCATTACACGATCATATCCCATCGCCCTCGAAGCACACTATCTTGATCATCCATCTGGTAACAACAGCCAGCAGAAAAGTGGGAAGAACAATTGCTCTTGCACCCTAATGATGAGATAGTTGCACCATTTCAACCTCGGGACGCGACCAACTTATTTGTTGGTTAGTAAGCGTCTAACTAAAAACATTATCCAACCACCGGTGCAAAGCCGGAATTTCATCTTGATAAATAGTCGCCAAAACCTGCTGTTTGGTGATCACAACCAAGTTGCGAACATCTACATGATAAGCACGTGCGATTTCCGCTACAGCGCTACCTGGATAGTCCACACCGCACAAGAAGGGGTCATTACCAAAAATTACTTTCCCTGGTTCAGTCAATAATAAAGAAATCATGTCAGCTGAAAAATCATTTTCCTGGAAAACAATGACATGGTCACCGATTGACAACTGAACTTCCAATACCTGACGATAAGAATCAGCCCGGAATAAATGACGTCGAGTAATTCTACGAAACCGGGCACTTAAAACCACGTCGCGTAAATGTAGTGGAGCTATATCGACGCTCATGCCACACCCTTTCCTGTCAAAACTTCAACGTTGCACTTTATAAGATTAGTTATTCTTATGGGCGATTTAAATTGTATACCACTGATAAGAGCATGATCGATTATTCGTTCCGTTTATGTCGTTGTGGTGGTCTTCTTATTGGTAAGATTACCCCGGTTGGTTTCATTGCTAGAGTAAGGCTAAATCGTGATAATTGAACCGGCGAAGTTTGGTGAGGGGCTGGCGTTTAGTGCGGGGGCTGGTAGTGCGAGTATGCAGCGTGCGTTGCGGAAGATGAGTAAAGATCCTGCCGAAGAACGCGTGTTTTCCCAAGCAAAGATACTCGTGCCTGTTGGCGGGTTAGGGTGCCTTTTAATACTTGGATCTATTGTTGATAGCATCTTAAAATCGCCAGATAGCCCACGCGCTATCGAAAATGCCATGGTAGGTGGTTCTGTTTTCCTTCTCATTCCCCTTTTCTTTCTTGTGTATGGGTTAGTGCGTCGGTTTGGGGTTGATCGTGATAAGGTGTGGACGAAGTTTGGGTTCTTGTTTTACCGTGAGGTCCGCTTTGATGAGGTGACTAAGCTTGGTTATGGTGTGAACCGGTATAAGCTGTATGCGGGTCGGAAAAAGATCAATATTGACTATAATCGATTCGATTACTCGCTGGTGTATTTACGTTTGTTAGAAGAACTCCAACACCGCCGGTTTGAATTACTCAGGTGTCCTATTGATGATCCTGAGTGGGATGAAAATGCTCAGATAACGCGTAACGGTTTCGCGGAAAGGATTTACACTGAGCATCAAGAGTTTTATGCCAATAACCCGCAAGCCCTCGCGTATTTAAACTCGTTAACCGAAACCCCTACTCATTACGACAATTAGCTAGAACGAAATTAGCGTTCCGCGCAATAACAATCGCCAAATAACACAACGGAAATACAGAAGTTGCTGACCAATAATGCGTTCTCAAAAAATCATGTTGACCCGTTCCTCATATTGGGCTTATTAATCCTCTGGGGTCGATTTTGCATATACCCCTTAACGTCAGCCCGACACGTTTCGCTGGACCGGATAGTAGCGTCGGCAGTGATATTTTCTATCTCAATTATCTGCAGTTACCTTGCTCGTCGTCGGAAACAAAAAATTTTCTTAATAGGAATCGGAATTATTCTTGGTGGCGCATATCTTACCTGGGGAATATACGACCCTCGTTTGGCGCTTCTCTATACTATTTCCGCAGGTTTAGGATTTGCTGTAGGAGCTTCGCTCAGTCCAACGTCGCTTCCGCCGTTAACACCGCTTGTCGACGGCGGTCCGTTCGGCACAGACACTCCGCCCCTTCAGCTACGTCAGATGAGGATCTATGCCAAGAAGTTTCCTCGCACTCGGTATCGATTTTTCCGCTCTCCGATCACCTACAACGACATGTGTATTTACTGTGAGGTTAACGGCCGAAAAATACGCTTCACCTCAGACGACTTCACCTATGAAGCCATCAAGTCCTTGCTGGACGACCCTAGCTTTTTCTTGACCGACGATGAGCCTGTGCTATGCGGTCTCGGGTTCGAAGGTAGCCAAATAACTGAGGTTGCCGAGAAGAATCTGGTTCCGGCCGGGTCTCTCATCATAACGGACTACGTAAACTTGTTGGGAACTATTTACCCGGATGAGGTACCTGTTTTCCAACAATGGATCCTGCGAGTTTTCCATTAAGTTCTCGCACCGCAATTGTATAAATCTTTAAGGACTATCAAGAAAGACTCAGAAGAATGTATCTGCTCGTATTTACCTGTGTAATCTTGACGTTCATTTTAGTTATCAAAAAGCTGATGGGCAAACCTCCAAAGACCGATAAGGATCCAAGCAAAAACCATGTCTTTTCCCCAACAAAGTTACTCGTCCCTATTAGTGCGATAGGATACATCTTGACAGGTATCGGTATTATAGCCGTTTTTGATAAATTATCTTCTGGGCAACCAGTAGATTCTGCCACGATACTTATGTATTCATTGATTTTTACGTTCAGTTTTTTCGCTTACAGTTTATGGTGCCGGTTTGGAGTCGATCACGATAAGGTGTGGACGAAGTTTGGCGCCTTGTTTTATCGTGAAGTTCGGTTTGACGAGGTAACACGACTAGGCATTTGGAATGCAGCAGTTTAGAGTTTATGCTGGCGAAACAAAAGTTGATATCGACTTTAGTCGGTTTAATTATGCACTTGTGTATTTACGTCTTTTAGAAGAACTCCAACACCGCCGCTTTGATTTACCGAAATTTCCTGTTGAGGATCCGGCCTGGGAAGTAGCTGCTCAGCGCTGGCGCACAAACTTTGCAAAAAATGCTCTACGCATATCATCAAGATTTTTATAATAACACCCCTGAAGCCCTGGTCTGCTTAAAATCGCTAACCGAAATTCCTACCCACTACGACAACTAAAAACATGAACCTGCGTTAACTTAAAGCCAAAGGAGACCAGAGCACAGCGTTATCCACGGCAATGAGCATTAAAGAACTCCTCAAGAGGCACACTCTATTTTGATTATTGGCACAGCTAAACGCCAGCGGAATGCGTAAATTAATGTATGGAAGGTGTACAAACGTAAAAACTTCACGCGGTTGCAGTATTAACCACTGAACATTTACCGAAATAATCCCATAATTTCTTGGCATACTGAGACCTAGCGATAACTTCTGCTCGCTGATTAATCCGCATCAGTATATCTTCAACCACTTTTTCTGGCGAACCTTGTTTACTATACTCCATAATGCCATAGTTATTATCGACATAAACTCCCCGAAGGAAATGTTTATCGCAAAAGTCTTCAAAACCATCAAATTTTTCAAAATAGTCCCGATATTTTTCGAAGTCCTCTTGATATTTACCGCTATAAGCCGCTTGAACACGCTTCAAGTAGCGATCCATGTAGTCCCACGAACGTTGATTTTTATTTAAAGACTGACGGTTGCTAGATCTCCCAAGCTCACTCGGCAAAATCCAAAAATTAGCTAAACAATGATACTTTTCGTAATAGTCCCGTAAACATTCTGGCCACTCGTTTTGCGGAGTTCTTTCGCTTGCCGATCTACCCGCTGTAGCGATTTGGTTGGCAACACGATTGAAAGAGTTCATCGTGTCGCCGGCAAACATCTTATTTTCAAATTCCGCGCTTTCCAGTATTGAACTGGCTAAAATATTGCGATAGATAACCTTGTAATAGCCAACAGCAAAATCTGACATATCCGGATCAAAATTAGAACGATATTGTTGTGGCGATTCTATTTCACCACTATCTTTTCTAATTTTAATTTCCCGATTCCTAACAATAGGAGCTTTCAAGAGCTCAATTAGCTGTTCCTTCTGATCATTGCTAAGCATGAAAAACACATCCTTGTGTATCAACGCTGATATTTATTTAAACGATATTACTCTTGGTGAAAGTACTAGGATAAAAACACATACTCAATTCATTAGAATACGTATGGACTAATCACGCATGAAAGGCGCTAGACATGCATTCTTTTGTAGCGATTGACTTCGAGACTGCAAATGAACAACGCCGTTCCGCATGCATGATCGGGATGGCTCGGTTTGACGAAGAAGGAGCAGTCACCGATACCTATGAAGCATTAATTCAACCTCACCCAGATGTTAATTATTTCAATCCGATTAACACATGGGTACATGGCATTACCCCTGAAGATGTGGCAGATGCTCCGCAGTGGGACAAACTAACTGAGACAGTTACTGCTTTTATTGGAGATGCGCCTATCGTTGCTCATAATATGGCGTTCGATGGTTCCGTACTTTCGGATCTCACGCAACTATATGGCACTCCAGCGGTCGAAAACTACCGATTCTGCACCTTGCGCCTTGCTAGGCATATATTAGCTGACCGTATCGAACGTAAAACCCTTGATAACGTTTACGATTACTACTTTCCCGGTGAATCATTCGTCCATCACAACGCTGTTGCCGATGCTCAAGCTTGTGGGCGGATCTTCGCCCGAATGCAAATTGAAAACTCCTACGAAAAACTGAAGGAACAATGCCCGCCAACGACGCACCGCTCAATTCAGAATCCAGGAGTACGAGGTTCTCAAACAGATGCTACTTCGCTTATCAACCAATATGGTAGTAGTCAGGCACTTGCAGGCGAACATGTAGCTATTACCGGCACACTTAAACACGGACAACGCTCCGCAGTCCAACAACTTATTACTGCTGTAGGTGGAATTTGTGACAGTAATCTGACTAGGAAAACCACATTGCTTGTGGTTGGCATTCCCAATCCAGGCGCATGGGCAGAAGGTTCCTCTGCCTCAAAGAAACTAATAAAAGCCACAAAACTACGTGAGCAAGGATCACCAATTCAAGTACTCAGCGAAGAAGAATTCTTTAACCGTCTACTTGCTTAGCTCACCGCCGCATATGTTAGCGGGCGAACCGCCATCGCCCCGGTCATCCAGTCCGATTGCCCCGGCCCGCCGGGGATCCCTGCACAAAATCTCGAAATCCAGCACGGTAGCCCGCCATAGACCGCTACCGTTTCGCTGGGCGAGATTTTGAGCGGGACACTAACAACACGATTACCTCGCAGTGCTTCGTATGCGGGAACATGTCCACAACCTGCCCGCGCGTCACCTCATATTCCGGCATCCGCGCTATATCTCGCGCTAACGTTTCCGGGTTGCACGATGAGTAGACCACGTGTGATACACCAGATTCGTTGAGCCACTGGCACAGTTCTGCGCTTAGTCCGCGTCGTGGCGGATTGACGACGACGGCGTCCGGCATCTCGCCGGCGCGAGCTGCCCATGCGGTGGCGTCGTCGGCAATAAAGTGCACGCGGTCAGCGCATCCCATCTGTTTGGCAGTCTGGGATGCCGCCTGAACTGCTTGTTCGGAAGTTTCCACGCCAACAATGTGTCCGTGGGTGCGCGCTGCAGCTAACGCGAGCGCAAACCCGCCAACACCGCAATACAAATCCCACACATTACCCGCGTCGGCTAGCCAGGTAACCGCATTATGGTAGAGCGTGGTGGCAGCGTCGGTGTTGGTTTGGAAGAACGATTGTGGCCGCAAGTTGAGCGTCAACGGCTCTGGCAGTGCTGGAATGTCCAAGACCATTGGCAAGACGTCCGTTTCGGTGATCAGAATTTCTTCAGCGCCTTCGATAACTGCCTTATGTTCCGGTTGCACGTTGAGCGAGATAACGCGGATATTGGGCAACATCGCCCGCAGTTCAGTCTGCCGCTTAAATAAGACGCCTTGGACGCCGCGTCGGCGAGCCACGAATCGAACCATGAGTTCGCCGTCGTCAGACTCGGTGATAATAACGTACTTGAGCACCCCAATATTGGTCGCCGGCGAATACGGCTCCAACCGGCACGCGGTGATAAATCGCGAGATTGCAGGGATTGCACCACGGATACCGGGGGTTGGCAACGGACAGTCACTCAGGTCGACTCCGCGTCCATCGTCACCTAAAATCCCCAACTTCGGGCGCCCTACTGTTCCGGTAACAACAAGCTTGACCTTGTTGCGGAAGGCTTGCGGGCGCGAGGCGAACGGCTCGTCCCACTGCCCAGCCTCAATCAGCTCCTGGACGCGCTTGTTCTTAGCGTCGATCTGCTGCAGGTACGGCGTTAAAAGCTCGGTGCATGACCGGCATTCGCCCGCCTGAAAATAGTGACAGTCCAGAATCTGGGAAGTCGGCGGGGCCGGTAGTGAGCGGTGGGCGGTGGCGTCTAGCATGAGGGTTTGAGGTTTCACCTGTCTACTCTACTTGTTCCCCGACTGTTATGCGTGGCCGATGTCTGCGCCGGCAAGGAACGCTTCGGCGTCACGTTGTGCTTGTGCTAGACCAGTGAAGTGAACGGCACGTAGTCCGGCTTCGCGGGCGCCGACGACGTTCGCGTACGTGTCGTCAAAGAACAAAATCTCATCGCCGTCCCCACCGAGCGCATCGATAGCTGCCTGATAAATCGCCGGGTCTGGTTTGGCTAGGCCGAGATTACAGGAGAAGAGCGCCGGTTCAAAAAGCGCGAGCCACGGCTTGTTTTCTTTGAGCCATGCTAAATGAGTGTGAGGTACATTGGATAACACTGCGGGTTTCTTGCCTTGGGCGTGGAGTTGTTCGAGCCAGGCGACCATATCGTCATGATGATCAGTCCACGATTCGACGTCGGCCTGCTCGGTTGCGTCAACGAGTCCCGGTATCGCGAGGAAATCGACGTCTAGTTCTTGGCCGATTGCTGCCAAATATTGCGCATAGTTTTGGGTGCCGGCATCGAGCGGGTCCCGCAGTTGCCGGTAGAGAACATCGAAACGATTCACATCCACGCCGAGCTCGTCGAGCTGTGCGGCTTGGTGAATGCCAGCCACTCCGGCGTCGTTTTGGATTTTCATAAACAGACCGAACAGATCAAATAATAGTTTGCGCATGGTCTTAGTTTCCCATTTTTAAGCATATAAATATAGTGGTGTGCCGTGTTTATACGTGCATCACGCTAAACACGACACACCCCATTATTTATTCTCTACTTGCTTGAGGATCAAGTAGTTTCACCAAGAAACGTCAAAAGACATCGCCTGTGGTGAAGAAATTGTGGCCCTGTGGCTTTGCTGTTGCCATTCGACCTCGCCGGTCTTCCGTTTAATAAAGAACTTGTAGTTAATCTCTTTATTTTGTGGAACACTAACGTTAATAAAACACTTAGGGAACTGTGGGCACGCGGCAGGACCATTAATCATTGCACGATCGGCATTGTTATCCCCAAGCTCTGGAACATCTCCTGAGAGGTACAATTCGTCACCCATGGTCATCGATATTCCATCTATCGAGAAAGTTGCTTGGGTTTGAGGACCTGAAAGAATCTCATAATTGATTGCGTTGGATTCTTTTCCTGTCTTACTTGTAACAGTAACCTGCTTAATACCTGAAGATCCTGTATTAGGGATAACAAACTCAATCGATTGAGAAGTCCATTGTTTTACGGTTGCAGGTGTTCCAGCAACTGTGACGGCTCCTTTATCTGTTCCAAAGTCCTTTCCAGATACCACTACCATGTTTCCTTGACGTCCCATTGTCGGCCCGATGTTTCCAATTTTTGGAGCGTCATCTTTCTTATCAGAAACATACGACCACACAGCAGCCTGACCGGCCTTCAGAATATATTCTCCAGTAGCACGATCTTCACCGGTACCCGACATAACAGAAAGTGTACCGCCACCGAGCATCTTCTTTAACCTGTCATCGTATTTCCCCTGAGGTAAGCGTGTTCTAAGACCGTCAAGTTTTTGATCTTGTTGTCCTTTATTAACTGCTACAAGAACGACGTCGTTGAAGAAGTGACGTTCATACACATAAACATCATCATTTATCCACCGTTGTTGCGAGATTCCGTATCTTAAAGCAGGATTGTCTTTTCGTAGATCTGAAAGAGCACGAATGACCTTGAAATTCTTCGTTTCTGTATCGAATTTTGGCATCTGCTGACGATTGAACGGGTCCCCGCCACGTTGCTGCGAAAAGTTAGTCTCGTCATTATGCGAATACTGCTCATCTCCATAGTAGATAGACGGAATACCTGGGGCAGTCATCGCAATAATAGTTGCTTGATCCAGCTTATTTGTGTCATTTCGTATGGATAAAAGACGTGAGACATCGTGTCCATCGACGAAATTAATTAGGTGATTTGGCCAGTTAAACTTCTCCTGCTGACGGCCAATCACAGCATCTACTTCTTTAATCGACATATTCTGGCCGAATGCTTTATGTAAGCTGGCATTGAGATCAAAATTTTCAACCGATTGGCCACTTGCATTTGCGAAGTTAATTTCGTCTTGCCACAACGGTGCTGTTGCAGTATCAGCCCATTCTCCGAAGACGAACATTCCTTTTTGAGAATAAATATGATCGACGTAGGCTTTCTGGAATCCTTGAGACATGTGTTTAACCGCATCCATCCGGATACCATCAACACCATGCTGAATCCACGTATCTACAGCTTCTTTAAGGTACGCTTCCGTTGCCGGATTTTCTTGAGCTAAATCGGCTAGATTAAACAAGTTTTGATACCGCATTTGGTAACGATGATTGTAGTCAGAGACACCGCCATTATGATGAAAGTACCCTGCTGGATCGGAGTTATAAGAACTGATCCGTTCGCCGTTCTTCTCCAGGGCACCATTGACTCCATAATTAACATTATTAACGTCTTCTGGAGACGTGTGGTTCATTGCCCAATCCATCACCACTTTGATGCCTGCCTTATGGGCCGCTTTAACCATGGCATCAAACTCTTTCCACGTACCAAAATGGGGGTCTGGCACAAAGAAATCCATTCCCCAATACCCGTGATATCCAGCAAGCTTGGTTCCGTTTTGATCAATTGCAGGAACACTCATATTTTTTACCGGAGGAGAAATCCAGATAGCTCCCACTCCCATTTTCTTTAAATAGTCAATTTTTGCTGTAATTCCAGCAAAATCACCGCCCCAGTACAGTTGCCAATTGGACTTATCTTGACTAAACATCCCTGGCGCAGAAGCTGGATCGTTATTCCCCGGATTACCATCATAAAAACGATCAACAACTATCTGATAAATAACATCTCCTGCCAAATCGCTAGAGTATCCAACTGAGCTTCTACTTCCCTCACTAGAAGCAGCAGAAGCCGAAGGAACTACGCACGACATAGCAACCGCAAGAGCACCTGCGATAATACCTGTCATAGCTTTTCTTGAATTGATTTTCACCGTTTTCTCCTTTGAAAACTAGCTATTTGCGTACCACTATTCTTGGTAAGCCATATAGTTTCTTTTAGCCATACAGCGTTGTTTTTTAAAGATATTTTTCTCTTCCTACTTCACCGAACCCGCGGTTAGCCCAGAAACGATGTATTTTTGCAAAGCAAAGAACACAACCATTACTGGAATAGCCGCCAGCACAGCACCCGCGGCAAAAAGTCCCCAATTTTGGGAGAACTTTTGCGAAACGAAACTAAATAACCCCACAGCCAAGGTCTGTTTTTCTGGTGATACCAGCACGGTGCTTGCCACCGCGTATTCGCTCACGGTTCCAATAAAAGATAGCAATGCCACCACAGCCAAAATTGGGGTCACCAACGGAAGGATGATCATGAAGAAAGTCCGTGCATGCCCAGCTCCGTCGATCTTTGCCGCCTCGTCGATTTCCTTCGGCACCGTGTTGAAAAACCCGTACATTAGATACGTGTTCGTCCCTAGTGCTCCCCCTAAATACACCAGGATCAGTGCTAATCGACTGTTAATTCCCAACGCAGGAACAAAATCCCCGAATGTATCCAGCAGCAAATAGATAGCTACGATCGATAAAAGTTGAGGGAACAACTGCACCAAGATCAGCGAAAGCAACCCGGCACGTCGTCCATAAAACCTCATCCGAGAAAACGCATACGCAGCCAAGGCTCCCAAGAAAACTGACAGTACCGCCGTCGTCAATCCAATCACAACCGTATTAACGTACCAATTCCCGTATGGCTGGTGCGGAATGGAGAACAAGCCAATGTAATTGTCGATGGTTGGCTCTGCGAAAAGACTGTTTGCGGATAACAACGTGCCGCTTCGGTTCAGCGAGGCAGAAAGAATATAACAAATTGGGAACGCCGCGAAAACAGACGCAAACACCCCAACGATGTGCCGCCATCCAGTATCCAAAAGCCACCGCTTAGCACGACCAAAGAATTCCATGTTAGTTAACCTCCTCAAGCGACTTCGACATCCGGAAACCAATTGCGGAAATCAACGCAACAATAAAGAAAATGATGATCGCAAACGCGCTGGCTAAACCGTAATCTCGGTTGGCCCCTACGAATGCCAGCTTGTACACCATCGAGATGAGAATGTCTGTGCTACCAACATTTAGCTGAGATTCGGAATTCACCGGGCCGCCAGACGTCAGCATATAAATGAGGTTGAAGTTGTTGAAGGTCATCGCGAAAGATGAAATCAGCAACGGAGCAACCGAAACCAACAACAGAGGAAACTTGATCAGCCGGAAAATCTGCCATGCGGAGGCTCCGTCCAACTTTGCAGCTTCAGAAATATCCTCAGGAATAGACTGCAATGCCCCCATACACACCAAAAACATATACGGGAAACCCAGCCACAAATTAACTACAAGAACAGACACCTTAGCCAGCACGGGCGATTGGAGCCATGGGATATCCGCTCCTCCGAGTAGAACCTGGTTGATAAACCCAAATTTCTCATTCAACAATCCGGCCCACACAAGTGCCGATAGGAACCCAGGAAATGCATACGGCAAAATGAGTATCGAACGGTAGAAGCGCCGTCCTTTCATGCGCGAATTGTTAAAAGCTACGGCCAGGAAAAGGCCGAGTGCGAAGGTCGAGGCCACGGAGATGAGCGAATATTCAATGGTCCACAGGAAAACGTTGACGAAAGATCCGCGTATTTCTTTCGCGCTGAAGGCTTTCACGAAGTTGGCGAAGCCTACGTTGATTTTCCAGCCTGGGCTCAGCTGTTTTCCGGAGGCGGAAACAAAGGATCCGGAACCAGTATCTCTATATACTTCGCCGGTTTGGGTATCAGTGAAGGTATCGTTTTTCGCATCGTATTCTAGGGTAGAACGGAAGACGAACGCGGAAGTACCGTCTGAGGTGCGGAGCATTCCATCACGAAGATCGGTACTCACAGGTACGCTCAGCTCAGTGATGTCATTCTGATGTTCTAAGAGTCCAGCGAAATCAAGTGATTCGCAGCCAGGTACAGCAGGAAGCCCGTTGGCATCCGTTTCGACGTCAACTTTTTGTGAGGGAGTTTCCGCTGTTCCAAGCAGGTAGTTTCCTTCACTGTCAGAGTACAAAAATCCGTAGTCACCGCCGCATTTCACAACCGTGATCGGCACAGTGGCAGATTCGGGAACTTTTTCTAGCGAGGCTTGCACGATCGACGATATTGCGTGGCTTTTATCCACGTTGTGCCCGGTTCCGTAGTTGGTGAACGCCACGTAGCTGGAGTAGACAATTGCGAACATTTGGAAAATGAAGAGAAAAACAAGCCCCGGGATAAGGTATTTTGCGGGGAGTTTGTTTTTGCTCCAGTACACCCAGTTGACGACGACGGTGATCGTAATTAACGCCGTGAATAGTAGCCAGCGCTGGCTGGATAGAAGGAGAAATGCGGAGTAGAGGCTAAAAGCGTCCAAGAAACCCAGGATGATGATTTTGATAATCATGGGGGTTATTCGAATATCTGCATGCGCACATAGGCGTTTCGCTCGCTTGTGTTGCACTGAGGATCGCGAATCGTGTGTCATTGTTCTTTCTTCCAGCCTCTACCCGTCATGCTGTATCTAGGGTTACGCTATTTCTTTAGAGTCTTGGCGATATCGTCAGCCATCTTTGCCCAGATTTCTTGTGCTTCGCCCTGCTTGTTGACTATGGCAACTTCTGCAGAGTTCCAGGATTCCCATACGGCCGACATTTCCGTAATATTTGGCAACGGAACGCCGTTTTTCCCCGCTTCAGCGAAGCCTTGAACAATTGGATCCGATGCAACTTCAGCCAGAGCGTCCTTCAAAGCTGGTGGGTTTCCACCTGCCTTGAAGAGATCTACTTGGATGTCTTTCGTTCCGATGTAGTTGGTAAGGAAGTTTGTTGCAGCGATCTTGTTTTGAGTTTTTGCGGTGAGGAAAAAGCCCTGTACCCCAACAAATGGGCGGGCAGGCATACCGCCTGCGCTTGGGACCGGTTCAACCGCGAAATCCATCTCGGCCTTTTGAATTGCTTGGATGTTCCATGGGCCACTAATGATGAATGGCGACGCACCTTCGGTGAACTTCGAAATCGCAATATCAGCAGACATGGAGGTGCTCAGCAGACCTTCCTCAGTTTCTTGCTTCATCCAGTTCGCGAAATCTGTTCCGTGCTGATCGCCGATTGTCAGTTGCGATGGATTGTAGCTTCCGTCGTCATTTTGCCCGAAAACGAATGAGCCAAACGACGTTTGCACAGGATACAACGTGTAAGGATCACCCTTATCGCCAACCTGAACGAGGTAGGGGTATTCTGTTCCAGCGGCCTTACCCATAGCCTTCATATCTGCCCAATCCTTAGGGGCCTCTGGAGCTAGTTTCTTATTGCGAATAAGGGCAACATTTTCAATTGAATACGGGACACCGTAGGTCTTTCCTTCATACTTGAATGCGTCAACGGCAACTTTTTCATATTTGGCTTCGGAAGCGCCTAATTCGATAGTCTGAATAACACCATCTGCGGCCAGCAATCCAGTCCAATCGTCTGGACCGATCGAAATATCTGGGCCTTTTCCTGCTGGAACCTGAGTTATTAAATCTTGTTGCAGGGAACCGAAATCTTTTTGAACAAGTTTGACGTCCACACCAGTTTTCTTAGTGAAACTGGTAGCGGCTGTTTTAATCGCATCGATATGGCCCGCATCTACCCACACGGTGAGTTCGCCACCAGTCTTCTTTTCGCCCTGCTCCGCGCTTTGTCCCTGAGAACATGCTCCAACTCCGCTCAGTGTAACGGCTGCCGCTAAACATAAGAATGTCATTTTTCGGAACGACGTACCAAACATCGTATTACCTCCATACTCTGTGCGATCCCACTACTTTGTGGATTCACATTTAGCCACAGGCTAACAGGTAACACGTGAGAGAAATCCGAGTTTCTTAGGCTCGCTCAGTTGTTTCAAAATGATGAAACAATGTTTCAGTTTCAGGTGTCTATTTTACTGCATGGAGGTGCTGTTGTTTCACGGATAACGAGTTCGGGAGAAAAAAGTGATTCACCCATGATTGTTTCTTCGCCTTCAATGCTGTCAATTAGCGTGTGGGCAACAGCCGTCCCCATTGACAGCATTGCCTTTCGCACCGTAGTAAGTGGCGGCGCTGTATAGGCAAGCAAATTCGAATCGCCATACCCGATGATCGAAATATCACCCGGCACTAGTTTTCCGTGTTGGGTAACCGAATGCATCGCCCCCAATGCCAACATGTCAGACCCGCATACCACTGCAGTCACGCCACATCTCAGCAACCGCAGCGCAGCAACATATCCTGTTTCTTCCCGGTTGTGGCTCATCACGATCCATTCCGGTTTATACAATCCGCATTCACGTTCCATCGCAGCCTTGTAGCCGTCGATAAAACGGCGTATGGGTACAGTAGAAACTGAGGAAATCAGCAATCCGATTCGGGTATGACCTAGGTTTTTGAGGTGTCGAACAGCTATATCGCTTGCCGCATGATCGTCGTGAGAAAAGAATGGCGCCCGTAACGTCGGATTGAAACCGTCAGAAAACACAATGGGAACCTCCCGAGCAACTAGATCGGCATATCGTGTTACATCACTGCCTATTTTGGCGTGTGTCCCACCCGCGAGAATAATCCCAGCGGCCCCCTTTTCACAGAGCATCCCGATGTAGTCTTCTTCACTAATTCCGTCTTTGCTGTGAGTGCACAAAACCGGAGTATAACCACTTTTCGCCAGGGTAGATTGCGCAACTTTGACAAACAAACGATCACACGGTTCTTCCGATTCTGGTACAACCAGACCGATCACTCCGAAACTCCGAGCACGCAAACTTTGCGGCCGTTCAATCCCGAGATTATCGATAGCATCTATCACGAGGCGTCGCATTTGTGGGCTAACACCCGGCCGATTATTCAGCACGCGCGACACCGTTGCTTTACTCACCGATGCTTGCTGAGCAATCTGATCTATGCGTGACACCATAACATAAATTGTGCAACATCTGAAACGGTGACGCAAAAGACTGAAACGTTAACGCTCTCTTCTGAAACCATCATGATTCACAAATTTTCGTTCTTACGATTGTGCTTAACACCGATTAGAAGGAACAACATGTTTAACGCTAGTATGCTTGCCCCACCCCGCGTTCACCACGACGGTTCTGAACTTTACGTCAGCACTATGGTTCCCAAGATCGGGGATGAGGTGACGCTATCTATCCGCGTCGATCATTCGCTCGCGGTTGATGAGGTGTTCGTTCGTGTTATTTTCGACGGCGATCCGCACTTTATTCGCGCGGAACTTCAGTCTGAGAGCGATAATGAAACATGGTGGTCTGCTATGATCACGCAAACTAACCATCGTGTTAATTATCGTTTCGCACTCCAGAGTGCCGATCGTACTTATTGGTTCAATGGGCTCGGGCTTCATGATAGGGATGTTTCTGACGCTCACGATTTTCTTCTCACAACCTATTCTGTTCCTGCTTGGGTTGATGACGCCATCTTCTACCAAATTTTTCCCGATCGTTTCGCACGGTCAATCGACCATGTGGCAACGTCGTCGCCAGAATGGGCTATCCCTGCAAGGTGGGAAACTCCGGTGGCAGCCGAAACTCCTGCTGGGGTGAAGCAGTGGTACGGCGGTTCGCTTTGGGGAATCGCCGAACACATCGATTACCTTGCCGATCTAGGCGTCAATGCTCTCTATCTCACTCCTTTCTTCCCGGCGAATTCGAACCACCGATATGATGCCAGCTCCTTCGATACCGTCGATCCTTTCTTGGGTGGCGATGAAGCGTTGCGCTCTCTTATTGAGACGGCTCACCAAGCAGGTATTCGTGTAATCGGTGATCTCACCTTGAATCATTCTGGGAATGAACATCCGTGGTTTGTTGAGGCTCAAATTCAGCCAGATTCCCCGAAGAGCGATTTCTACCTCTTTACATCTGCGGATCGCCAGTCCTACGTTTCTTTCGCAGATGTTCCTTCGCTACCGAAGTTCGATCATCGTTCGGGTGCTCTTCAGAAAAAACTCTACAACGGTCCAGACTCCGTTATTTCGCGATATATCTCCGATTTTGATCTTGACGGATGGCGGATCGATGTTGCCCAGGCTGCCGGACGATATCGTGAAACGGATCTGAGCCGGGAGATTGCGCAGAAAACTCGGCGGACCATGGCTGAGTTTGGAACCGATCGTTTGTTATTAGCAGAGCATCAGTTTGATGCGTCGGTGGATCTTCAGGGCGACGGCTGGCATGGAACCATGGCCTATGCCGGATTCACCAAGCCAATTTGGGGCTGGCTGGGGAAGAATATTGAACGAGATCAGTGGGGTGCTCCACTTCCTTCGCCTCGACTTAATGG
The DNA here is from genome assembly GCF_900105865.1 of Arcanobacterium phocae. Classification (NCBI taxonomy): domain Bacteria; kingdom Bacillati; phylum Actinomycetota; class Actinomycetes; order Actinomycetales; family Actinomycetaceae; genus Arcanobacterium; species Arcanobacterium phocae. The sequence continues at coordinate 576,858 of NZ_LT629804.1, read as the reverse complement.
CACCCAGTTAGCCGAGATGATGACCGAATTTTCCTCATTGATTCCGTGGAAGAACCTGCTGGCAAATATGAATCTCCTTGACTCCCACGATTCGTCACGCTTTCGTTCTGTGTCCGGCGATTTCCAGCCTCTGGGAATCGCACTCTTACTCACTCTCCCCGGTATGCCAATGATTTTTTCAGGTGATGAGATCGGGATTGATGGCTTAGGCATGGAGGCTTCTCGCAAGCCATTCTTGTGGAATGAAGCTGAGTGGGATCATGATATCTATGACCTATATAGGACGTTGATCCGATTGCGCCACACTCATTCTGCATTACGATCTGGTGGTTTACGTTGGTTCTCCACTGGTGATGATTACGTAATCTTCGAGCGGGCCAACCGTGAAGAAACGCTACTTATTGAGGTTTCTCGCGCCTCCCACGACCCTCTTGTTTCTAGCGTAAACGGATCCAGCTTGTTGGAGGGAGCCGATCTCACTGCTGGGAAACTTATGCCTGAGTTATCGTGCGGGTTCAACATGTGGAAGGTGGAGTAATCCGACACAATCACCACCATGCGTTACCTGCTATTACGTTCTTTTTTGACTGATTAGAGATCATGTCTTTTATCAGTGGCGTTATCCTGCTGATCGCATCACTCAACGATTTTTACCTGCATAATGCACATAAGATTTTACTCCACCTATAGTTATTTCAATGTCTCATTTCCGCTTCTTCGCCCGGCGAGTGGGTTCGGCGTGAGCGGGGTCTTCGGGCCAGGGGTGGCGTGGGTAGCGTCCGCGCATGTCGGCTCGCACGCCCGCATATGGCCCGGCCCAGAATGAGGCTAGATCGCTGGTGATCGCTAATGGTCGCTGTGCCGGTGACAGGAGTTCTAACGTGATCGGAATGCCGCAGATTTGCGGGGTGCTCTCCCACCCGAATGCTTCTTGGATCCGCATTCGAGCGCGCGGGCCAGAATCAGAATAGTCAACTCGTACAGTGCCGAGCGGGGTTGGGATGCGTTCGGGGGCGAGTTCGTCAAACATATGTGCTTGTTCCCAGGGTTTCAGGCTCGCGAGCGCGCCGACGAGATCGATTCCATGGGCGGTGACGAAGGGCAGTAACCAAGCGTCGAGAGTGTCGGTTAACGCTTGGTCGGAGACGTCCGGCCAAGGTTGTCCGAGCGCTCGGTGAAGGAATGCTAACCGCTGCCGAGTTGCATTAAGTGTGTCAGTCCACGGCAGGCTATCGAGCCCAGCTGATCGAATCCGCTCGATTCGCGTCTGCACTTTGTCCTCATCGGTGAGCGTGACTGAGGTGCGGGTGAGTTCGATCGCGCCGAGCCGGGTGACCCGATATCCGCGCATAGTTTCGTTGTCAATCACGGTTTCGTTGGTAACGAGGTGGTGTGCTACCTCTTGCGCAATATCCGCATCGATCGGCGCAGCCGCATAAATCATGGCATCGGCACGTCCTTGGGTCTGCCCGAGGTCTGCGATTGCGAGCCATTCTTCACCGGCTAACGGCGACCCGGGCGGCAGAATCGCGCCGCGCCCGTTCGCTAACACGTATCCTTGCCCGCGAGCGTGTGCCACCCATTGCGGGTGTGCTAGTCCGACGACTGCGCCCACGGCATCGTCCCAGGTCCAGTTTCCGGTCTCGTGCGGTGCATCCGGGATGAGTTGGGTGGTCAAGGCGCGCAACCGGCGTGTTTCTCTGGTGACGTCACGCTGGTGCCGGTTGGCGCGTAGCCCACTGGCGAGATCTGCGTTTGAGATTCGCATATTGACGGAGAGGAGTCCGACGACGTCGGTAGCCACGCTCATCCCAACCAGGGTACTGCCGTCAATGAGGGCACGGGCTAGATGAGCTCCAAGGGGCAGTTGCGAGACGAGGCGTCCGCGGGAGGTGATAGCACCGTCGTCGTCGATCAGTCCTAACGCATGTAGCTGGGTGTGGGCGTGTGCAAGATTGTCAGGGTTCGGTTCGTCAAGCAGACGCAACCCGGCCATGTTTGGCGCACCCCACGCTGCGCATTGGAGCAGGACGTCGGTCAGGTCAGCGGTGCGGATTTCGGGAGGTGAGTATTGTGGTGCGCGCGCGGCGGGAATACAGCGATAGGCGACGCCGGGGCCTTCGCGTCCGGCGCGACCGGAGCGTTGGGTCATCGACGCTTGGGAGGCATGTACGGTTACTAGTCCACCTACGCCAGCGTCGACTCGGGCTTGGCGGGCGAGCCCGCTGTCTACCACAACTCGCACCCCGGGAACTGTGAGTGATGATTCGGCTAAGGCGGTGGCAACAATGATTCGGTCTTCGTGGGCGTCGAGGACGCGGTCTTGTTCGGTGGCGCTCAACTGCCCGTGTAACGCCATAACTGGCAGGTCTATCCCGGAGAGCCGGTCTATGCCGGCATGTATTTCACGCACTCCGGGTACAAACACGAGGATCGAGCCGGTGCACTCGCGCCGGGCTTGGAACACAACGTTGGCGATATGGTTGAGGAATTCGTCGGCGACGACGATTGCGCCCGCGCGGGTTGCAGTGAGGGCCTGTGGGCCGGGAGTATCTCGGACGTCTACCGGATGGATTGCACCGGGAACGTTGATTATCGAGCCGTCGAGTAGCTGAGCTGTTTGTTCTAGCGCGATGGTGGCGGACATGGCGATAATGCGCAGATCGGGACGCAACGCGGTTTGTACATCGAGGGCGAAGGCGCAGGCTATATCAGTATCGACGTCGCGTTCGTGGATTTCGTCGATGATTACGCAGCCGACGCCGGGCAGTTCCGGATCGCTGTGTAGCATGCGTAGCAGTACGCCTGGCGTAATCATTTCGATGGCACTGCCGGGCTGAGTTTCGCCGCGAACACGGTAGCCTATCTGTTTGCCAACCGGTTCACCGAGGAGTGAGGCTATCCGCCGGGCAGCTGCCCGGGCGGCTACCCGTCGCGGTTGCACAACCAAGACTTTGGGAGCATCAGATTTTGTCAGTTGTTCTGCAATAACTATTGGGACGAGCGTTGTTTTACCGCTACCGGGAGGGGCTGCGATAACGAGGTTTCCATCTGTTGCCGCAATATCAGCTAGTGCCTCAGCTACCGGCAGCGCTGGCGGATTGGCACAAATATCTGAAAGATTCACGCTTTAATTAGCGATTGGACCGCACCCAGAACGGATGAGCGTACCTCATGTAGTTCCAGCCCATCATCCAATGCCCGCAATCCACAATCCATCAGACTACGGGTGATACGCGCATTCATCGGCGCAGCAACCGGATCGATTTGATCCCACAGCTTCACGATCTGCATCGCCAGCTCACGATGAAAATTCACTACCGCCGGCGGCAAACTCTCCATCGATTCAAATGCTTCTGGCGTGAGCTTAGTCGTTTTCAATACGTTAATAAGCCACTGGTGTCCGGTTTCCGCGCCTAGTTCCATGCTTACGTCAACCAAGGCGATAAGTTTCTCCGAGGGAGTATCTGCGGATTCCATCGCCGCCGTCGCCCGCTCTTTCCACGCTGGCAGATAGCGTTCGAGCACCAGCAACCGTAGATGATCCACGGACGGAACATAGCGGTAAATAGAATTACGTGCGATCCCAGCTTTTTTCGCAACAGCACCGGCAGTAAAGGGAAGGTTATTGGGGGAACGCAAAATTTCCTCAGCAGAATTCACCAGTTTTTCAAACACGATATCGTGATGTTCTTTAACTGTCGGCGCTGAAATCCGTGGCATTGAGCGTCCTTTCTTACCGTTATGACGCCAATGGCGTTTCTGCAGTTTTAAAATCTACATACAAGGGTACCCTGTTTTAATTCATGTTCATCTCCCCAAAGTCCCGCGTTATTTCTTTGGGTGTGGTGGAGGTTCGTGGGACAATACTTTTATGGACTTTATGACGTGGGCACACAACGTAGCTTCAGCTCATCCGCAGCTTCAAGACGCGATTGTGACAACAAATGACGAATGGCTAGATATCCTATTGTCTGATGGGCGTTCTTTTCGTTTTCGTCCCGGGGCGCTAATCCGCCAAGATTCCCCTGAGTCCACGCGTACCGATATCCTCAACCGACTCCTCACCATCGGCATTGAGCAAGCGGTTCCCCCGGCTACCCCTACCAATACGCCAGAGATATCACCGCATCCTAGCCTGATGAACACTGACCACGGAACAGATACGCTTCCGCTTGCGCCAGAACCAGACGAGGATGAGGACGACGGCGAACCTCGCCTCCTACCTATCGTTGATGCTGCCCCGTTCTTCCTACATTCGCATCACGACGGCGATTCCATCGTCTACTTACCACTGACGGACTTCATCGCCGTCGGGCTAGTTAATGACACCAAGAACTATGAACGTCCCATCTACTATTCGCATTTAGCAGATAGTATGCGTGACGTTGGCGAAGTCATGAGTGAAGCAGTCATGAACCTCCGCTCTTTTACTGGGGAGGAACGGCACATGATTGAGATGGGTGTTGCCACCATCGGCAACGGGCAAGTCATGTCTTTCATGAAACCCGAAGGCTACCAGCTTTCCTGGTGGTGCGACGTAGAGATGATGCATAAGATCTCTGAACACATCACCGCTGATCGGCCCGGCGATATTCCACTCTTCATCCCGATTTCTCGCACCCAGTTCTATATCGTTTTCGCGGACGATCCGCATCTGATCGACGTCGTTAATGCTCTACTCGAAACTAGCGACACATCCACGATGGTTTATCCGTTGCCACACACTCTCGCCGCTGACGGCTGGCGCGAATGGGTTCCTTTCCCAGGAGACGAGCTCTCTCAGGCACTTAGTCAGCTACGAACCCAATACCGCCAAGCAATCTATAATGCCCAAGTCGATCTTATGAATCGTTGGGGAGACTTCGGCAGTCTGAAAAGCTACCGCATCACCCACATACCAACTGGCGAATCTGTCGGCCTAGCCGCCTGGGATGCCACCGATGGTCACGGCTCGGTTCCAGACACAGACATGATCACCTTCACTCGGCAAGCCTCCCCACACCCGTGGGAAGACGCACCTGAATTATCGATCACTCTCCGGTCACACGTGGCACGCGAAATATGGTCAGATGGTTTCGAACGCGACCCAGATGCGTGGCCACCGCGCTGGAAAATTACCGGATTCCCCGATGCTGACACCATCGAGCAGTTACGCCGAGCAACCGATCGCGAGTTCTAGACCACGCTCTTAGATATCGCGCTTGTCGTAAAACCGGCCCAGAGTCTCTTCCTTAAACTCCCAATATGTTCCCGCCTCCATATGGTGACGGATATCGTCAACGAGCTTGATTGTGAAGTACTCGTTGTGGATAGTCGTCAACGTATTCACAACCATTTCCTTCGCCTTAAACAAGTGATGGAGATAGGCCTTCGTGTAATGCGTACAGGTGTAGCATTCACACCCGTCAACCAGCGGAGTAAAGTCACGCCGATGCCGCGCACGGTTAACATTAAACCGGCCATCTGGCGAATAGATCGCCGCATTGCGCGCCACCCGGGACGGATTAACGCAATCAAACGTATCGATCCCGTTTTCCACCCCAACAAACAAATCGTCAGGTTCCGAAATACCTAGCAGATGACGTGCCCGATCCTCCGGAAGCTCCTCATTCACCCAGCCCACAATTGTGCCCAGGTTTTCCTTCTCTAACGCACCGCCAACACCGAATCCATCAAAACGCTGGCCATCGATCTCCATATTCCCCAGATCGCGTGCCGCTTTACGGCGCAAATCCTCATATTGAGCGCCCTGAATCACGCCGAACAACTGCTGATACGGCTTACCCTCGCGCTCTTCGGTGAGCTGTTTATGCGCCCGCAAACACCGCTGTGCCCACAACCGGGTACGCTCCAAAGCCTCTTCTTGATAACCACGCGAATTTAACAAGGTTGTGAGCTCATCGAAAGCAAAAATAATATCCGCACCCAGCTCATGCTGAATACGCATCGAAACTTCCGGCGTAAAACGATGCTTCGAACCGTTCAAATGCGAACGGAACCAGACGCCGTCGTCGTCAACATTAGCGAGACGTTCTTTCTTTCCCGCAACCTGACCATCAACATGAGCCTTGCCGTTAAACTCTTCCGAAAGAACTTTCTTGAAGCCAGAGCCCAGGCTCAACACCTGAAAACCGCCCGAATCCGTGAACGTCGGTCCGTGCCAGTTCTCAAACGCAGCAACGCCACCAGCCTCGTCAACAATGTCCGAACCAGGCTGCAGATACAGATGATAAGCGTTAGACAACAACGCCTGCGCACCAATCTCCCGCATCGTTTCCGGAAGCACCGCCTTCACGGTCGCCTTCGTCGCAACCGGGATAAACGCCGGAGTCTGAATATCGCCATGCGGCGTGTGAATCGTGCCAGTACGGCCAAGATGACCTTCAAGCCGGGTCTTAATATCAAACATGTTCTTCTCCCTCAAAGCTAACTATTAGCCCTGCACATCAATTGCAATAACAGTAGAGCCATCGGCTACCGAAATCTCTTGCGTCACTGGATAACTACTGCCGTCACTAACGCCAATCGTCTGCCCCGGCAACAAATAACTATCACCCATCACAATATAGTTAGCCGTGTTTTCGATAAAAGCAGCCGTCTTCTCAAGAGCCGGCCCGCCGGTAACTTCCACATCTAAATGACCAAACAACGGCAAACCCAGCGTGCGAGCCCGGCTCGTCGGCCCGTCAGCCAACCGGATATTAATCCACAACGGAAGCGGTGCTTGCCCAGAAGTCAAGGATTCCGCGAGTGCTTGAACCATCTGCGGCGGATGGATCACCCCGAGCTCATGCCGGTATACCCCGATCGCGGCCGGCTCACACATCAACGCATCGGCTACCTGAGTGTAAGCAATATGTGCTGATACCATTCGGTGCCGGCGCATCAGCTCAGGCGCATTATCGCCATGGAGCTCTTGTTCCCCGGCAAGCGTACCTTCAACCATCCCAGCCAGCGGCGCATAGAAGGTCATCGCCACATGGGTATGATGTTCTGGTAGCTGGCCTTTATCTATTTCGAGCTGGCCAGTAACCGGAGTGATCATCACTTGGACACCTTGTAGCCGGAACGTCAGGAGTTCCCCGCTGAGCCCGCCAGTAGCTGCCGCATCCACACTCACCCATTGCGGGTCCACATCTTCGCCCCACACGTCACGGATTCGCTGCATCGCTGCTCCCACATCGATAGGAGCAGAGAACAAAGCGGCCGCAGTGAGATATTCGGGTGCGGTTGGATGAATAGCGTCGATTTCAAGATGATTCATACGATAATTCTACGGGAGCTTCATTGGGAAGACGGTCTCAGCACTGCTGCTGTGTTGCGGACTTCGATCAGTTGCGGGACAGCTTCCGGTATTGCGCGTCGAACACGATCCCACACTTGCTGTTTGGTTGTTGTCAGCGCACCTTCGGGGATGAAGGATTCGACGTCGAAACGTGTCACTTCAATCAACGACATTCCACTGCGGAAGGATACATATTTCGCGTCTTTAATTACTGCCATAACTACAGAAGCCGAATAAAGAGCGTCACGCTGCACATCTTCTTCAGTCAAGTTTGTTTTTCGGAGATTAATATTGATACCTTGGTCTGCAATTCCGATATTAACAATCCTGTCGTTTAATGGCAGTGTACGCATAAGCGCAAACGTATTGGCCTGATCACCAATATAATCGGACACATAAATGCGCGAATCAGCAATATTGTGAGTGCGGTATGACAGTGTAGATTTTGGTTCGCTATCCATCCGAAATTGCTTGCTCGATACCAAACGATAGACGCCCCAGAATGCGGCCGAAACGATAATTACAACAATGACCAAACTAGCGATTGTACGCCAATGAGAAAAACCAACCCTCATGCTTGTCAAAATACCACCTTTCCGTTGCGAGCCGTAAACTGAGAAGTGTTTATCGCGCTTAGCCATTGGAAGGTATGATTATGTCGGTTCCGTTTATTGTTGGCGCTTACGCCTCGCTACCTGCAACTTTGCCGGAGCAAGAAGAATATTATGCAACGTTAGGCGCACAGTCATGGGTTGACGGACTAGAAATTCCGTTCCGTAACGCGATCACTGACGATCCGGCTTGGTTCGCAGCCCAGCTCCCCGACCATTTCCACGTCAACGTTTTAACCCCTATTCCGGGAACGATGCAACGCGTCAGCTCCGATCCCACTTTTGGATTGGCTTCGCCTGACGACGCCGGACAGGCTACCGCCCTCGATTTCCTCCTCAACGCTTCGTGGGCGATCAAGGAAGTCAACGATGCTGCCGGTCGGCAAATCTTTACCCACGTAGAGTTACACTCAGCCCCAACAGGAAACGCACACCTCGATCCTTTCTTACATTCGCTAGACATCATTTCACAGTGGGATTGGGACGGCGCTCAACTCGTCATCGAGCATCAAGACGAATTCATCCCGGGACAGTTGGCACAGAAAGGGTTCCTGAGTTTAACCGATGAAATCCAGGCAGCAACTGAACGAAATATGCCTATCGTGATTAACTGGGGACGGTCAGTTATTGAAGGCCGGAGTACCGATACTCCACTAGCGCACATCCAACAAGCCGGCGCGGCTGGCGTTCTCGGCGGTGTTATTTTCTCGGGAGCACACAGTAAAACCAACAGTTTCGGCCCAGCTTGGAATGATGACCATATGCCGTTGCATGACGATGAACCATCGTCATTAATGACGGTTCAGAATGTCGCTACCGCCGCCAACGCCACCCGGCAATATCCTGTTAACTTCCTCGGAGCTAAGGTCAGCATTCGTCCCGAGGTGTCGTTATCTACTAGGCTGGACATGATCCGTCGAATTGCGGCGGCAGCCCGGGTAGAGACCGGTTCGCAGATAGGTTGAATTGATGAACCAACGTAAAGTAATTGCTTCACTTGTTGCCCTACTAACTGTGGCAGCACTCGTTATCAGCATGATTGTTGCCGGAGTTTTTTCGTCTAAAACTCCGGCCGCTCCGAAGGCAGATTCGTCGTCGTCAACCAGCGAACCACAAAAACCAGCCGAACTTTCCCCAGAAGTAAAGAAACTCATCGAGCAACAGCATCGCCTCAACCCAGATGATCCGCGTGCACTCGGTTCGCTTGACGCACCCGTCGTAATCGAAATGTATTCCGACTATCGTTGCGGACACTGCCGAGACTGGTCACTAAAAACTCTGCCTGAACTCCAAAGTTTCATTGACGACGGCACGGTTCGCATCGAATACAACTCACTACCAATTCTTGGCGACGAGTCGGTACTTATTGCGCAAGCGTCCCACGCAGCCGCGCTACAAAACAAATTCTGGGAATACCACCACGAACTTTTTGCTAACCCGCCAGAACCAACTGCCGAAGCCCTCACTGAGCTAGCTGGAAAAGTTGGAATGGACACTGACAAATTCACTGCCGATCTGCAATCCGAAGAAACCGTGAAAGCAGTGAATGAGGAACGCACCCACGGCCAGGCCCTTGGTATTTCGAGTACGCCGTCATTTATCGTTGGCTACTCGTTCCTTGCCGGCGCCTACCCTATCGATCAGTTTAACCAGATCATTAACGCAGAACTTAAACGCCCAGAAAATCAGAAGTGAATAAGGATTCCTATGTCATTCAAACGGTTTATCGCGCGAACATTTCAACGGTTTTCTCGTTGGACAATTGATGTGGACACGTTACCGCCAAAGGCTGTAGTGATCGGTGCACCACACACCTCGAACTGGGATGCGCTCTACATGCTCATGGCATTTTGGCACGCGGACCGCAATCTTCGATTCCTCATCAAAAGCTCGTACATGCGTCAGCCAGTTGGCTCTTTTATTCGTGCGGTAGGCGGCGTAGGCGTCGATCGTAATTCGTCACATGGCATGGTCCACAACATTGTTGAACATGCACAATCTGTTGAACACTTTGCTCTCTGCGTGGCGCCTAAAGGCACTCGTGGACACCGTGACACCTGGAAATCCGGCTTCTACTATATTGCATTAGAAGCTGGCATCCCGGTGGTTTTCGGCTTCGTCGATTCGGCAACCAAAACGTATGGCTGGCGTGGGTCAATGATGCTCACCGGAGATGTCGCAGCGGACATGGCAAAGATTCGTGAGTTTTATGCCGACAAAGTTGGCATCCATCCGGAGCTAACCTCAGTTCCACGGTTGCGTGCCGAAATTGAAGAAGGAGAAATAAACCAATGACTCATCTTCGATCTGGTTTTAATATTCCCGAACTAGGATTCGGAACCTATCAGGTTACACAAAAAGACGCAGCCGACCTAGTCCAGCAGGCTTTTGCCATCGGATACCGTCATATTGACACGGCACAAATGTACGGCAACGAAGATGGGGTGGGCCGGGCAATCGTCGAATCCGGCATTCCACGCCAGAGCCTTTTTATTACCACGAAGCTCGACAACCCGAACCATGAACCCGAGCAGGTCTACACTTCCTTCGCTCAGTCGCTGGCAAAATTGCGTACCGATTACGTAGATTTGTTTTTGATGCACTGGCCACTGCCGATGCATTACGACGGCGATTTTATGCAGACCTTTGCCACGATGGAGGACCTAGTAGCTGAGGGTCATCTGCGTTCAGTTGGTGTCTCGAATTTCCAGATTTCGCACTTGGAGCAGTTGGTTGCCGCCGGCACTGGGGTTCCGGTGATTAACCAGATAGAGATTCACCCGTATTTCCAGAACCGTCAGGTGGTTGAATACTGCCGGACTGCCGGAATTGTGGTTGAGTCGTGGTCGCCGTTGGGCCGGGGCAAGGATTTGTTGGATCCGGTTATTATCGAGATCGCGAAAAAGCATGACGCCACCCCGGCACAGGTTGTGTTAGCTTGGCATCGTTTGGAAGGTTTCGTGGCGATTCCGAAAGCGTCGAGTTTGGCTCGTCAGCGCGAGAATTTCAATTCGTTGGGCGTGGTTTTGGACGACGACGATCTGGCTGCTATCCGCGCTCTTGATCGCGGCGAAGACGGCCGAATGGGACCAAACCCTGACGTATTCGCGAAGATGTGATGATGGTCAGTGCGCACGAGGCTTTCGAGCCGGCATTGGAGTTTGTGCGCCGGCATCTGCTCAGCGACGAACGCGTAGTAGACGGAAAAACTGTTAGTGCTAGCTCACGCCGGTACCGGTTTGAGCATAGCCTTCGGGTGGCTCGAATCGGGCGGTTAGTAGCACAGGGCGAAGGGCTTGACGAACATCTTCTCGCATTGGGATGCCTACTTCATGATGTGGGCAAGTTCGATGCCCAACGTCCAGTCGATCACGGCCGGGCGGGCGCCCTTTCGGCAAATGATTTTTTGCAGGAATTAGGACTCGCCGATAGCCAGCGTCTCGAAATCGTCCAAGGCATTGCGATGCACACGGATGATCTGTGGAATCCACGTCCGGATGATGAAGGTACGTGTTGTGATAGCACTGGGCGGCCATATCTCGTATTCGATCACGAACCAAGCGTTTTGGCACAATCTATCGGAGACTGCGACAATATTGATCGGTTCGGGGCTTACCGAGTAGCGGATACTCTCAAATATGTGAAGTTCTTGGAATTATCCACAGATCAGCAACGCTCGTGGCTCTCGTCTTACCAAACGAAACTTGATCGGCTGTGGGAACAGGAATGCTCCACTGCTACTGCTACGCGGTTGTGGCGTGAAGCAGTGGATGTGCAACGTGCATTCTTTGGCCGGCTAGCTACCGAGGTGACAGCTTAATAATCTTCTGCGGCCGCATAGTTCGCAAAGCGCGTGAGCGAGCCTTGGAATTCGAGCTCGATATCATCTGCGGTTGGGCCGGAACGGTTCTTACCCACAATGATTTGCGCTGGCGGAAGCGCACCCATTTCGTCCCGGTCTTTCGGCCGGTTAATGAGGATAACGACGTCGGCATCCTGCTCGAGCGAACCGGATTCGCGCAAGTCCGATACTTGTGGTTTCTTAGAATCTCGCCGTTCGGTTTCACGGTTGAGCTGGGCGATCGCAATAATAGGTATCTCCAGTTCTTTTGCAAGAAGCTTGATGGAACGGGAAAATTCGGAGACTTCTTGCTGGCGTGATTCGGGACTGCGTCCACCTGAGGTGAGCAGCTGCAGGTAGTCGATCACAATGAGCTCGATTTTTTGTTGCTGGCGCATTCGGCGGGCTTTGGACCGAATCTCCATCATGGTGAGATTCGGGGAATCGTCAACATAGAGCGGAGCAGACGCTACTCGTTCCAAGGTTCGCGAAATACGTTCCCAATCACGCTGTTCGAGTTCACCAGCGATGAGTTTCGAGAGCCAAACCTCTGATTCGGCAGCAAGCATACGCATTGCTAGTTCGTTGCGGTTCATTTCGAGGGAGAAGAATGCAACTGGTTTGCCATCTTTAATCGCGATATGACGGCAGAAGTCCATCGCAAGCGTTGTTTTACCCATACCTGGGCGGGCGGCCACAATAATCATCTGGTTCGGGCGTAACCCTAGCAAAACTTTATCTAAATCGTGGAAGCCAGTAGCTAATCCGGCTAGTTGGCCGTCACGTGCAGAGTTCAGTTCGAGTTCTTCCACAAGCCCCGGAATAATCTCATAAAGCGAGGCGTAATCGTTGGTAGTTTTCGTGTCGCTCATGGCATACACTTCGGACTGGGCAAGGTTGAGGAGTTCGGCTACATCCCCGCCGTCAGTTGTGTAGCCCAGCTGTGCGATTCGTGTTCCGGTTTCAACCAGCCGTCGCAACACAGCTTGATCGTGGACGATTTGTGCATAATACGAGGCATTAGCAGCAGTTGGAACAGCTGAAACGAGATCATGGAGAACTGCGCGTCCACCTATTTGTTCGAGTTTTCCTTGGCGTTGTAGTTCGGCGGCTACCGTGATGGCGTCTGCAGGCTGTCCCGCACCGAAGAGGTCAAGAATCGTAGTGAAGATTGTGGCATGTGCTGGACGGTAAAAGTCTTGTGCATCAAGCATTTCTAGCACGTCAGCTAATGCGTCTTTGCTGAGCATCATGCCGCCCAAGACGGAACGTTCAGCCTCAATATCGTGTGGCGGGGTACGTTCGAATTGGGAATTTGACATATCACTCACGAGAATTCCTTACGGTGTTCTTCTATTTGCTGGTAGTTCACAGGTAATTATGGCGCATTTTGCGCCCATATGCTGGTGTTATCCACATTGATTAATACCCTATGCACCTAACTTACCCACAGCCCTGCGATTACTTTAACTATTACTGTGGATAAATAAGGTGGATTTGTGCATAACTCTGAGGATAACTCAATAGGTTATCCACAGGTTTTCACGATGTTATCCACTACAGTGGAGAATTATTCAAAATCGGCTGGAAATCCGCGATTGTTTTTTCCACTATTGTGGATAACCTGCGATTATCTTCTTTATCGTTGCAAAAGTTAACCACAACTAGATGTCAACCACTTTAACTATCGGTGTGTCTTGATCCTACTTGTCATATCCAACAATCAATATTACACTTATATCTGAAAGTTCGAAATAACAGTACAGTGTAGATCAATAACCATTGACGTAAGCTTGGAAAGGATAAATTCATGTCCACAACATGCGTTGATAATAAGATCACGATTAATGAACAGCTCCTGCAACAAATTCGTCAGTTACCTCATAACAACGATTCTTATGTTTCACAAAACAATCCTGCGGCAGATGCCTTCGCAGGATTTCCCCAAGAAATTGCCCATCTATTACAGAAAATACTTGAATCACTTAAGAATAACGGGCAAGTGACAGTATCAACATTACCGGAGATACTCTCATCTACGTCTGCCGCTGAACTTCTTGGAATTTCACGGCCCACTCTCATGAAGCGGGCAACAAGTCATGAAATCCCGTCTTTTAAAGTCGGCACTCACACACGGTTTAGGCGAGAAGATATTCTTGCTATACGCAAGCAGACTTTGAAAACTCAAGCTCAAGCACTCGCCCAACTTCACGAATTCTACGATAACGAGGGCTCTATCTTCGACGATTAAGCCTAAATGGACCACGCTATAATATCAAGCATGGTCCATTTAGTTTTTCTCGATGCTAACATCTTACGCAGTCGTTGCCTCATGGATTGGCTTTTTCATCTTCATAACGCTGCGCATGGAATGTTCTCGCTACAAACCTCACAAGATGTGCTCAACGAAGTTTGGTATACGACACGTCGAGACTACCCGAAGGAAAGCGACGAGATAATTAAGAAACGAATAGACCTAATACGCAAGCTTATCAATGAAGTCCTCGAAGACAGTTTTGACAGCAAACTTGAAAGTTTTACTGGCACCGATCAAAACGATTATCATGTTCACGCCGCTGCGATTACTGGGTCACCAAAAAGCGTACTAACACTATCGATATATGCACCAAACTCAAACAGGCAGGTTGTCCAAAATTTGCTTCTTTTGTCCTACTGTACCTAGGTGGAGAACGAAACATATAGCGCTATTATGCAAAAATCCAATTCTTAGCTATTTCACTTAATACTAAGGTTTGTCATTTTATACTCATATTTTCAGATATAAGGAACTGTCGTGGCTAATAACGACCTACCCCATGTTGATTCATCTATTCTCCGACTAGCATTGCCTTCTCTGGGAGCCCTCCTAGCTGAGCCCCTCTTAGTTGCGGTAGATACCACGATGATTGGCCGCCTTCCAGGCGTCTCCCCCCTTGCTGGTTTATCGTTAGCATCCACGATCCTGACCACCCTCGTAGGTCTGTGCATTTTCCTCACCTACGCCACCACGGCAGCAACGGCACGGTCAGTCGGTAGCGGGGATAAGAAACATGCTTACCGTCTTGGTCTTGACGGCATGTGGCTCGCCGTCGGAATCGGCATCATTTTAGGTCTCGTTCTATTCTTTGCTGGCGAGATAATTATTGGCTGGTTCGGTCCGTCGTCGTCGGTATCAAACCAAGCCCAAGCCTATCTGCACGCAAGTTCTTGGGGGCTACCCGGAATGCTCCTCGTGCTCGCAGCGACCGGAACCTTGCGCGGCTTCGGCGACACAAAAACGCCGTTCGTCGTCGCAACTGCTGGTGCGCTGGCAAACATTCCGCTCAACGCGTTCTTAATCTACGGGCTAGGCTTAGGAATCGTCGGCGCAGGACTCGGCACAGCAACTGCACAGACACTTATGGCAGGTGCACTGACGTGGATAATCGTGAGCCGAGCACGGCACTCCGGAGCGGCCATTATTCCGTCTGGCGGTGGGGTGCTACGGTCCTTGTCTGAAGCAGTCCCGCTTATTATCCGGACTGTTTCGTTGCGCGCGGCAATCCTCTTACTGATTGCGGGCACGTCCGGGCTGGGAGCGATCGCGCTAGCAACAAATCAGATCGTGATGACACTCTGGAACTTCATGTCCTATGGTTTAGACTCACTCGCAACAGCCGCCCAAATCCTGGTTGGGCAGGCGCTTGGGTCAGGTGAGCCGGCCCGTGTTCGCCACATTTTAGACCGATGTGTGCTGTGGGGACTGTGGGTTGGTGTGGGCCTCGGCGTGATTATGGTAGGACTTTCTTTTGTGGTCCCGTGGATTATGAGTGGCGACGACGACGTTCGTGCCCTTTCCAGGACTGTCCTATGGGTAGCTGCTGCGGCCTTGCCGTTAGCATCATTAGCTTTCATGCTCGATGGGGTTTTGATTGGTGCTGGTGATACGCGCCGGTTGGCATGGTACATGCTCATTACGTTGGCTGCGTTCGCTCCGATTGCCGGTGCAGTTTTGTGGTGGCCGGAATCCTTTGGACAGACCTGGGGAATGGTGACGCTATGGCTGGGCTATGGTGGCGTGACTATGGCTGTTCGTGCTGGCACGCAGTTTGCTCGTACTCGTGGTACCGCGTGGATGCATTTGTAGATACGTTTGCCTGCTGATTGTTGGTGCAAGAGAGGGCACGAACGGTTCGTGCCCTCTCTTATTTCGCGTCTGTTACATTATGCCGCTATGGAGTTCAGCTGTGTTGGCGACGACGGAGTGCAACAACTGCACCAGCTAGTGCACTTCCTAAACTCAACACTGCGAGAGTATGAATCTGAATACCCGTCTTCGCTAAATCAGATCCAGCTGCTTTAACAGTTGGCTTCTGTGGTTTGGCATCCGTATCTGCATGCTTCTGTTCTGTTGGGTTCGGATTTTTCACTCCAGGTTTATCTTGGGGCGCGGCAGGAACAGCTGGGATTAGTTTTGTCCAGGGTACAGAGCACTTGAGCTTTTCGCGCGTCGGTGCTGTCCATGACCACTGTACTGTTGCTTCTGGCACGAAATGGGCACCGTCAGCTGGGGTAGCTTTAACAACGATGGTTTGACCATAGTCATAGACAAACTTTCCTTCATCGTTCGGTTTAATGCCTTTTCCGTCAACAAAAACTGTGTACTCTACACCCTGTTGCTCCGTTACCGTTGCAAATGGCTTGGTTGAGCAGGCTGCTGGATCGTCAGCTTTCGGATCAACAAACATCGGAGATTCCGGAGTTAGTTTTTGTTCTGGCTTTGCTACTTCTTTGACTGTCACCTTGAGAACCAATTTGGCAGCAGAACCATCCGGGTAAGTTACATCTACATGTCCTGTTAAATCCCCTGGCTTAGTATCAGCAGTTGGCATAATAGTAAGCTTGCCGTCGGTTTCATCAATGGCTATAAAATCCGGAAGATCAGCTGAAGCGAACTTTGTTCCCGTAGGTGCTGGAATTATTTCTGAGTCGGTTATCCTCAGCTCTAGAGTCTCTCCTTGCGAAACTTCGACATCACTATAAGCTAGATCTAACACATCCGCATATTTCGGTTCGCTTTCCTCTGGTTGGGATGAAACCGAGGTAACCTCGCCATTTTTAATAACAAATTCTTGTTCCGTCACATTGCCTGCGGTATCGGTCAAACGAGCGACAATTGTTCCGTTGTCAGCTGGCAGATCACGCCATTTCACAATCGAGTCTGTCTTTGGCGCATACCCGAATTTTGCTTGGGTAGTGTCTCCACGAACATGAGTGGAAATCTTTGTTAGCTTGCCTGAACCATCTTTCCAGCTAACTTCAAGTCCTGCCCAGTCTGGCGTTGAAGGATTAAAGAACCGATAGACTTTCTTTCCTTGTTCCTCCTGAATCTTTAGGTCACTGATCGGCATCGGACGAGCTAAAGTATCAGCCGTTTCGCCGTGAACGGTTAATCCCAGTGGACTTCCAACCGGCGTTAGTGTCACGTCTACTGGATAACCCTCAGAAACCGGAATATCAATCGTTGCATGCTGATCAGCGCACGAAACGATCTTATGGAAATCTGTCAACATCCCTTGTGCACGATCAGCAAGTTGAGCAAAAATGACACACCGTTCGGCAGTAACTGCAGTATTTTTCCACGTCACAGTCAGGTTCTTGTCCCCATCAGCAAAAACTCGAAGCGGTTCATGTCCAGAAATAACATTATCTCCGACATGAACTTCGGTGACAGCCTTGCTCGCAATTTTTACATCACTCGGCAAACCAGCCATCGTAAACTTCACTTCTGCTGGTGCTGATAGCTGTCCATCTTTACCGATTGCTTGTACCCGGTAGACGACGTCGTTATGTGGTGCATTCTTGATGTAGGCAAGGTTTGTAAATCCCTTATATAAATGGCTTTCAACACCGTTTTCGAGAGCACTTACTCGATAGTTGACAACATCACCGTATTCAGCTTCGTCCCAACCCAGTACAAGCTGACCATCCTCATAGACATGGTCGATATGAATATTTTTAGGGGCCTTCGGCGCCGGATCACCCGCATTCACTGATAGGGCTCCGAGATTGAGTTGATAGTTTTGAGCTTTTTCGAACTTTAGATTGATCGAGGTTAACGTTTTGCCAGCATAGCTGGCAAGATCTATGTTCTGAACGGACCAAGTTTCCTTATTAATATCGGTAAGTTCAACATCAACTGGGTTTTGTTCGTCCTTGAATGTTAGCTCAACATATACTTTGCCAGCATCTCCAGAAACTTGACGAGTAACAAGATTGAGCTTTGATTTTGTGTTTATTTCAAGTTGTGTCTTGTACAGACCGAAAGTCGCTTCTTTATTACTCGACCCATGGATTGCTAACGAGTTTCCCCCGTTATATGCTCCAATTGGAGTGAATGGAATTTGAGCTGCACTAGATCCGTCTTTTTGCACTCGGGTTTCTTGGTTTCCCATATCCCAGTCTGCAGTTAGCGTAGCGTTACTGTCCTCGGTTTTTACTAGCCACTGCCATGACGGAAGGATGTCTTGGGAATCCATATTCGCCCATTGCTCATTACCGGTTTTAACTCCATCAGTCCACCAGCTTAGACCACGGCCAATATTGAAACTACTGGCAAAGGAATCCCCTTTAATAACTGAACGAGCCGGAGTGAAATCAGCTACTCCACCCCACTTCATTGTCTGAGTATTAGTTACATCAGAAATATCTTCATTCTTATTAAATCCACTCTTTAGTGGATTGTTCGAACCACCAGAGAAATAGAGGCGCTGGCGTGCGTCTACCATCCATTGGAAACCATCACGCTGATGCACTGGATCATCAGCTTTGCTCAAATCGCGGAAATCGTCGTCGAGCCCCCGATGATAATAATCCGACGGAGTAAACAGCGCTATCGATGCTTTTGGAGAATGGTTTTCATCACTGACGTACAGCTCCGGGACGCTGGAGGCTGTGTTATGACGATTATCAAGCCTTCCCTGATTCGCTTCGACGCCGAAGAACAAATCGTGGTGTGGATCGTATCCGCCCGCCGCAGCTCCAGCAATTGTGTTATTTGCGCTTCCAGCCCATCGATAATTCAGGAATACGGAATTCATGATCTCGTTTTTCCCGGTACCCAGCCATGATGATTTTGTTTGATCCCAGTAGGATGAACTGTTGGTGTACCACTGCGTATATAACCCATGATCGGTCAAGTATTTCATGAATGGGCGAAGTTCATCTTCAGAAAGATTAGTCTCTTCATCATTTAAGAAATAGCCGTCATAGCCATAATATTTCGCTATCTCAACGAGCTTCTTTGCAGTCTTATACTCGCCATTCTCATCTTTTTCAAATGCCTCATGAAGAGTAAGAGCTGGCCGAAATGCAGGATCAAAGTAAATAGTAGCAATGGACTTGACGCCATTACGATGTGCCGCATTAGTCCAAGCAGGATTTGGGATATCAACGATTCCGAATTCAAATCCACGCCGCTGCCATGCGCTAGTCTTTGGATCATAGAGTGCTCGTGGGGTACCTATCGATGCACTACCATGCCACGGGCTCCAATAATCAGCATACTGCCAGAATTGCAGAGTGTGCTGGTTAGCGTCATTGTTTGCGCGGAAATTATCAAAAAAGGAGTTTCCGTAGTCTCCTTGCATTAACATAATTTCTGCTTTCCCATCCAGACTCTGATGGGCTTGCGTGGATGGGTCATGTTGAGTGCGTTGTTGGAGTGGAATATCTGAACGCATAAATGCTGCAAATGGATCAGTTTGCGGGCTCCAATCACGAACATCTTGTAGTCGATGCCCCATATTCTTCGGTTGTGCGCTCCCAAGGGACTTTTCATCTTTGTTATATACAGTATCTGCAGCTTGTGCTGACGTTGCTATTACGCTAAAACTTAGTGTGGCCGCAAGTGAAGACGCGATAACACGTGCGGTTATTTTAGTGGAACGTCGCTGGCTTTCTTTCTTGTGCATACTTGATCCTTTCGTCATTGAATATCAAGCTCACGTTAAGCACACCACACTAAAACGATTTAGTCAAGGAAAATATAGCTCTTTCTTGTACGAAAATCTATGAAATTTTTTCATTATACGTAGAAGAAGAGGGGGACTGCTTCACGCAATCGCCCCTCTTCTTGCTTCGTATGTTTTCAGTTTACATCACTAGGGTTTCAGTTTTGTGGACGACGTCGGACCATCACTGCACCAACAATGACAGATCCAAGACCAATCAACATCAAAGCACTCATTCCAAGACCGGTCTTTGCTAGTTGTGGCTTTTCACTAGTTGCTTGAGTCTTGGTAGCCATTGATCGATCCGAGTTCGATGCTTTTTGAGACTTCTCCTCTTTTTGGTTCATCTCATGCTGCGGTTTGATTGGAGTTGCCGGATTTAGCTTTGTCCATGGAACGGAGCATTTAAGTGCTTCACGTGTAGGAGCTGTCCAAGTCCATTCAGTTTTTGCGTTCTTAGCAAACTGAGTTCCCTTTGCCGGGACTGCCTTGACGACGATTGTTTCACCATAGCCGTATACGAACTTACCTTCGTTATTTGCTTTGATTTCCTTACCATTAACAGTGACTGTGTAGATGACGCCAGCTTGTTCTTTCACGGTAGCAAATGGCTTGATTTTGCAGGTGGCTGGATCGTCTGCATGTGGATCAACGAACTTAGGAGAAACTGGTGCAACTTCTGGCTGTGGAGCTGGGGCTGGAGCCGGCTTCTCCGGCTTAGGCTGTTCAGGAGCAGGCTGTGGAGCTGGGGCTGGAGCCGGCTTCTCTGGCTGAGGTTGCGGCTTTTCCGGAGCAGGTTCCGGCTGAGGCTGCGGCTGAGGCTTTGGAGCCGGAGCAGGCTTTGGCTCTTCAGGAGCAGGCTTTGGAGCTGGGGCCGGGGCCGGCTTATTTACATTTTCCGAAGTAATTTTAATTTTTCCGCCACTCTTGCTCACTGGCGTGTGGGCAGATTTATCGCCGTCTACTCGGTTGGAGGTAACAGTTACCTTATACATACCATCGAGTGCTTCGGTCGGCGTTCCAGAAATACGACAATGCGATTCATTGTCATATGCAATCTCAAGGCCAGCTAGTCCTTCTCCTGCGCAAACAAGATCAGTTGCTTTTCCACTATTGCCAACGAAGATTAGTACTGGATCAATAGCTGTACCCTTGGTACCGGTGATCTCAGGAAACTGACTCTCAGCAAACTGTGGAGCTACTGTACAACCATTTTTATCAATCGCAGCGTCATGAGGAGTATTTTCGCATTTATCTTCGTTTTCCTTGGGCTGTTTTGGATCCTCTGGATCTCGATAACCATCCTTATCACTGTCATTAGCGACAATTACCTGGATTTTCCCAACAACGTCCCCTAGACCGTTACCTGTACGAATGTCTATCGAGATCTTATTGCCAGGTTGCGCGTTATTATCGGCACTGACAATTATTGTTCCATCGCGACTAATGGAAGCTCCGAACGGCGAAGCCACCGCGCCAGGCGCTACGTCACCAGGAACAACTCCGCCACGGTTAGGAAATATGACTGCCTCTCCCGGAAAGACATATCCGACGGCATCCCACATCGGCCGGCTAACTTCGGCTACCGCACCGCTTTGATTAGCATCGGCTGCACTAGCTACTGTGACAGCATGGTTATTCACAACAAGTCCTGTTGTTAGAACAGAAAGAGCAGCAATAGTGACAGCTGTTTTTCTACCACGCCCTGCCGACTGAAATTTAATTTTAAGGTTAGACATTTTTCTCCGTAATTTCATTTGTTACGTGCAAAAGAAATAATTCTCATCAATACAGAATTATTTCCATTGTTTTATTCTCATTAATTTTCATACACGTTGACAAAAATAGAAACTCTGTAAGTAATGATTAACATAACAAAGCAATTTATTCACGGAAATAAGGGTGCAGACCCTAGAAAACTAGGGTCTGCACTCTTGTTGTCGTATTTAAGACATCACTCAGCGATAACGCTGACCTTAATGTTTGCAACCACGTCTGCGTGAAGCTTGACCTGGCCGGTGTATTCACCAACAGACTTGATGTTGGTGTGCAGGTTGACCGAGCGACGGTCAACTGGCTTACCAGCAACTTCGGATGCTACTACAGCAACATCTGCAGTGGAAACAGCGCCGAATAAGCGACCGTTTGCACCGGCGGTCTTGGTGATGGTGAGAACGTTAGCTTCGAGAGCTTCGCGAATCTCACGAGCCTGCTCGATGTCCTCAGTTGCACGCTTACGGCGTGATGCGGCGATCTGATCGATCTGACGCTGAGCGCCCTTAGTCCACACGGTGGCGTAGCCACGTGGGAGAAGGAAGTTACGTGCGTAGCCGTCCTTAACGGTAACGACTTCGCCGGCTTCGCCTAGTTTCTCAACTTCGTGAGTGAGGATAATCTTCATATTTTATCTTCCCTCTCTCGATCAGCGAGCGGAGCTCGTGTAAGGAAGAAGAGCCATTTCGCGTGCGTTCTTCACTGCACGGGCGATCTGACGCTGCTCCTGAACGGATACACCAGTTACTCGGCGGGAGCGGATCTTACCGCGGTCCGAGATGAACTTGCGTAGGGTTGCGGTGTCCTTGTAGTCGATGTTGGCAACCTTGGCTGCCTTCAACGGATTGGACTTCTTCTTTGGCTTGCGCAATACAGGCTTTGCCATTGTGATTCCTCTTTCGATGATTGAATAACCCACCGTTGGGTTGAGCTATTCCAAAAAGTCTTAGAACGGTGGCGCGTCGTCAAACGACGAACCACCAGCTGGTGCTTGGCCCCACGGATCATAAGCGGATCCGCCAGCCGGAGCATCGTAGGAAGCGCGACCTTGTTGCTGGCCACCTCCCTGGCTATACCCACCTTGGTTATTAAACCCACCACGGTTACCGCCACCCTGTGAACGAGTCACTTGAGCAGTAGCGTAACGTAGTGATGGCCCTACTTCATCTACCTGCATCTCAATCGATGTACCTTGCGATCCATCTTGACGCTGATAGTTGCGCACCTGAAGCTTTCCGGTGACCACAACACGCATGCCCTTAGACAGCGATTCAGTCACGTTCTCAGCATATTCACGCCACACTGAGCAACGAATGAACATGGCTTCGCCATCTTCCCATTCGTTAGTTTGACGGTTCAGGTTACGCGGAGTAGATGCCACGGTAAACGAGGCAACCGGCGTCCCCGAGCCAACGTACTTGAGTTCCGGATCTGCGGTGAGATTTCCGACGACGGTGATAATCGGTTCGCCAGCCATGGTTTACTCCAGTTTCTTTCAGGCTTCGGTAACAGTAGCTGGCTCGTAGCGCAGAAGCTTGGTGCGCATGATCGACTCATTAAGGCCGAGCTGGCGGTCAAGTTCCTGAGCGGTAGCCGAGGTAGCCGTCATGTAGACAACTACGTAGATACCTTCGGACTTCTTGTTAATCGAGTAAGCAAGACGGCGCTTACCGAGGATGTCTACTTTATCGAGAATTCCGCCCTCTGCTGGGACGACGGCGAGCAACTTCTCTAGGGTTCCCTGGAGAGTACGCTCATCGTTTTCAGGATCGAGAATGATCATCATCTCATACTGACGCATGTTGTACCCACCTCCTCTGGACTATATACGGTCATGGTCTTTCCATGACAGGAGGGTCATGCTGTGCGCATTGGACGCACTACATATAAGACTACCTGAATAATGACGATAGCGCCGTGCGGTTTTCCCCACACAGCGCTATCATTCTCGTCACGTCCTACCGCTCTTCTTGTCCCGGGGGTTCTGGGACCGGAATTCCAGAATCATCACCAGGTACATCAGGAAGTGACGGGTTATCCGACGGTCCATTTCCGGAACCGCCTTCTGAATTTTCTGGCTGAGACGGAACTATTTCAGGAGCCGGTTGCTCTTCTTCGGCGGGTTTTTCAGGTTTAGGTTCTTCTTCTTTTTCTTCCTTTGGAGGTACCGGGCGAGGGAACTTGGTATCGATAATCTTCTGTGCGTTCGGGAATTTCACTTTCTCCATTCCTTCGAATGCAACTTTCAGATAGTTGTATGCCACCTCAGTTGGCCAGCTAGACCCGGTAATAAGCCGGATTCCACCGAACGGAGCAAGATCTTCTTCACTCCCATTTTCACCAACCTGATACATGTCCACAACCGTCACCAAATTAGGTGTGAAAGTGGCGACCCATGCGGAACGAGGACCAGTTGAGGTACCAGTCTTAGCAGCAATCTCCCGCTGCAGTCCTGCGAGTTTTGCAGCTGTTCCATATGGAGCAATCCCACCTTGGAGGACGTGCGCTGCCAACGTTGCAGTTTCTGCAGATATGACTTGTTTCGACGCCGTATCGCCTCGGTAGATAACGTTGCCGTCAGGGTCTTTCACCTCACGCACAATATGCACTGCATTGAGTCGTTTTCCACCGTTAGCAAGCGTAGATAATGCCCGCGACATTTCTTTAGCCGTTGGCGCAGCCGATCCTAGAATATTTCCTACATTGTTATCTAGCCCAACAAGTTTCTCTGGCAAACCGAGGTTGACCGCCATTTTTGCAGTAGCTGCCGGGCCGATTTTTTCGTTCAGTTGAATGAACCCAGTATTCACCGAATACGCAGCCATGTCACGCAGATTGAGTGGCCCATAGCTAGCGTTACCGAAATTACTGAACTTAGAGTCCGTACCGGGAACTGTGTAGGACGCCGGTGAAGCGAAAGTCTGGTTCGGAGACATCCCAGACTTTAGCGCAGCAGTCACACCAAAAATCTTAAAAACAGATCCGGCTTGTGCTCGATCTTGTGTAGCACTGTTTTGCTGACGTACCGAAAAGTCACGGCCACCATACATCGCAAGAGTTTCACCAGTTACTGGATCTACTGACATTAACCCAATGTGGTTATTATCCGGCCGGTCCTGTGGCAGTGCATTGACAGCATCAACTGCGGCCTGCTGCTTATTTTGATCGATTGTTGTCACAATCGTATATCCGCCACGATCAATTTGTTCCTCTGTAAAACCGGCGTCGTCAACTAATTCGTTTCGAACCTCTTGTAGTAAATAACCGTTGGTTCCACTCAAATCTGACTGCACCGTTGCTGGATCTAACGTTTCTGGAAACTCAGTAGTGCTAGCCTGCTCTTGAGAGATCCATTGATCTTCTACCATGCGTCGTAAAACGCGATCAAATTTGAGCTTCGACGTCTCCGGATCAACAGCCGGATCCCAAGCAGATGGTGCTGGGATAACCGCAGCTAACAAGGCAGACTGTCCCAGGGTGAGATCTTTCGCAGCAACTCCGAAATACTTTTGAGCTGCCGACTCGATACCGTATGCGCCACGTCCAAAATAAATCGTGTTCAGATAGTTGTTCAAAATTTGATCTTTGGACTGTTTACGATCAATTTTAATCGCCAAAATAGCTTCGCGAACTTTCCCAGTTAGTGACGAATTTTGGCCAGTATAGTATCGCTCTGCATACTGCTGGGTAAGTGTAGAACCGCCCTGAGTTGGTCGCCCTTGAATGTTGTTCCACAGAGCACGCAAAATACCCTTAGGATCGATACCGCTGTTTTCGTAAAAACGCCGATCTTCCGAGGCGATCACTGCATGTTGCACATCTGCAGAAATTTCTTCTAGCTCTACCGATTTCCGGTCTGCTTCAGCAAACGTACCCAGCTTTTGTTCGGCGTCGCCGTAGTACACATTCGTGGCTTGGGCGAGCGCGAAATCATCTGGTTCAGGCACGTCAATCGCAATATAGAGCCCGGCAAAAGCACCTAGCCCCAATGCAATCAAAGTGAAGATGCTACCGAACAAGAAACGCCACGACGGCAACCATCGCCGGATTGGTCCCAACCCGGCACGCGGATAATTCCAGCCACGCTTGCGTGGTGGCTTTGACTTTTTCTTCGATGACGTTTTAGAAGTCACTGTGCTTAGCCTTCTTTCTTAGGAGACCGCTTCAGCTGCCGAGACAGCGCCTGCAGTTTAGGACGGTAACGCAGCCGTGCTTTGCGTTCAAATTCAGTTAACGGATGAAGAAGTTCTGGGAGAGTATCGTCGAACGTCTCTGGGTTATCGTAGTAGCCATCTTTACGACGACGAGCCGC
The DNA here is from genome assembly GCF_900105865.1 of Arcanobacterium phocae. NCBI lineage: Bacteria > Bacillati > Actinomycetota > Actinomycetes > Actinomycetales > Actinomycetaceae > Arcanobacterium > Arcanobacterium phocae. The sequence continues at coordinate 551,042 of NZ_LT629804.1, read as the reverse complement.
TTCATTCTCCGAAATCAAATACACATCGAGCCATCTGGTTCGAGGATCTGAATCAACAAGGAGCGCTTTAAAGAATAAGGTGAGTGGTACCGCCAAGATTGAGCCGAGCATACCAACGATCGACGTCCACACCACCAAGGAAAAGAACGTAACCGATGGTGATAAGCCAACGATATCACCAGTCATCTTCGGCTGGATCAAGGTTTGAATAACAACGTTGATCACCGTGTAGGCAACGAAAACCCACAACATGGTTTGCCAACCAGAATCGAGGAGCCCAATGATCATTGGCGGAATAACACCAATGACGAAGCCAATATTCGGAACATAGTTTGTAATGAACGCCCAGTATGCCCATGTCCACGCTAACGGAATACTCATTGTTTCCAAAACTAAACCGTCAACAAATGCGACAACCAAACCAAAGACGGTCGTCACAATCCAGTAGTGACGCACCCGGCGTTCAAACCCGCGTAAGGCTTCTCCCATGTTCCAGTGGCCCTGATTGACGATCTGGCCACGGGATCGCGTCACCGTTGTATCGAGTGTGAGGAAAAAGGCTGCAATCGCCACGATTGATAATAATCCACCAAAGGAGAAAAGCCCACCTACTAGACTCCATGTCCATGACACGATCGAATTAACATTTACTTGACCGGCATAGTAAGACAAGTCGCGTGTGTTTACTCCCTGATTTTGCAACCATTGCAACGCACCATACATTGTCGATTCCATCTTGCCTGAATATTCGAGCACTAAATCTGGAACCGGCGTCAATGACCACACGGTCATTCCAAGCAAACCAGCGATAATCGCTAGAGTCAAAATCAAAGTTGTCAGCGATGCCAACCAAGACGGCAGATGATGCCGCATAAGGAACTGGCCAAACGGACGCACTGCCAGCACCAACGTGAAAGCTAGGAACAACGGAGTGAAAACATCGGCAACCGAATGAACCCCGATACCAACCACAGTTGTCAGTGCTAAGACAGCAAGAATCATGAAACCGCTGGTGTTGATATCAACCGCAGGTTCACTGACTTTTTCCTGCTCGTGCGCAGAATTGACGTTCACGACGTCGTCGTCATTCTGTTGGCTCACACTGACCTCCTTGAGAAACGGTGAACATATGAACTGTATATGTACCTTATTGTGCCAAATCACCGTGGAGACGCGATGAGCACAGCACCACACTAGCGTAAATGAATCCAAAAACACCGTAAGTTAGCGCACAACCCACACAAACCGCAGCAGACCAGCCCATATCTGGAAGAATAAAAGCTGCGATTATGCCGGCGGCCACGAAGGCCATATTGAACAACATGTCATATATAGAGAAGGCTCGTCCGCGATACGCATCGGCAGTATCACGTTGCACAATTGTATCAACGGCAATCTTGATGCCCTGCACGCTCAATCCCAATAAAACACATCCAATACCCGCAGATATGACGGAAAAACTGCCCCACCATATCACATGCGCCACAGCACCAAGGCCTGAACACACAACGATCCAGACCAATGAGGTCATGAATCGGTGAGCTAACGGAGTAACCACAATCGCGAGCGCATTTCCGGCAAAGGACACAGCCAACAACGTGCCAAAGAGGGCCATGCCGCCAATTTCACGGCTTGCAAAAAGCACCATCATCATTGATATACCGTAAAGCAATCGGTGTACGGCCATTGCGCTTAAGGCGAGTGCCGGTGTCCGTTGCCTCATCAAATACCTAATACCATCGGATAGCTGAACTACGATGTTTTGGATCGACCAGGTTCGAACATATGTTGGCCCTAGCGAGTTAGGTGACATCGTCATCGCAGTGAAACCGGCACCCACACAACATAAGGCTGCCAATATTAAAGACGTCACATGTTGCCACGGGCCAATCACCACTGACACAACAAAAACCGCGAGTGCACCCAGTCCAGCAGCTATCGATCCGACGGTTGGGACAATCGAGTTTGCGATAACAAGGAGTCGTTGTGGCAACGTATGCGGTAACCCAGCAGATAGCGCAGCCAAAATAAACCTATTAATGCCCAGCACAATAAGAGCACCAAGGAAAACTAGTCGAGTCTGCGGAAAACTCGCAACTATTCCGGCCAGAAGCAAGATGATTCCAGCCCGCACCAAATTCCCAATGACAAGAACTCGACGTCGATTCCAGCGATCCAGCAGCGGCCCAACAAACGGAACCACAAAAGTAAACGGAAGGAGTATGACGGCAAACCCCAGCGCGACTTCAGCTGGGGTTGCCGCATAGTACGGATTAAATAAGACAAGGGTTGCTAACCCTGCCTGAAACAGGCCGTCTGCTGTTTGAGAGATTAACCGAACGGTCAGTAACCGGCGGAAAACCGGATACATTAGCTCCACCAGGCAAGCAGCCGCTTGGTAGCTTCCTCTTCGCCTAACGGACCTTCTTCCATACGCAGTTCTAGCAAGAACTTGTATGCCTGCCCAACCTCTGGACCAGGTTGCAGACCAAGAAGTTCCATAATCTGCTGGCCATTGAGGTCTGGTCGGATCGCATCGACTTCTTCGCGTTCTTTGAGAAGCTCAATGCGCTCTTCTAAATCGTCCATACCAGCTGCGAGCCATCGTGCCTTGCGCTTATTTCCGGTTGTCACGTCTGCCCGGGTCAACCGATTCAGGCGCTCAAGCTGGTCTCCAGCATCGGTGACATACCGACGCACGGCAGAATCAGACCAGCGCTGTTCACCATAGCCATGGAAACGTAAATGAAGCTCAACGAGACGCGAGACCGCCTTCGTCGTTGCCTTATCGAACCGCAGTGCTTTCATACGTTTAGTCGTCATTCGCGCCCCCACAATATCGTGGGCATGGAACGTGACCGTTCCATCTTCTTCATAACGCCGCGTAACCGGCTTGCCGATATCGTGCATTAACGCAGCGAAACGCAAAATAAAATCCGGTGCTGGAACTGGACCCTCGGCATCAGTTTCTAGTGCCATCGCCTGATCTAAAACCGTGAGCGTATGTGTATAGACATCCTTGTGACGGCCATGTTCATCAACTGTGTCCCGCAAATTCGCTAACTCTGGCAACACAATGTCAGCTACACCGGTTTCGACTAGTAGCTCTAAACCTTTACGCGGAAATGGGGAAATGACGAGCCGGTGGAGTTCTGCCTGGATTCGCTCGACCGAAACTATTTCGAGGCGGGATGCCATGTCCGTCATTGCGGCTCGCACGTCATCAGCAACGTCAAAACCGAGCTGGGCCACGAATCGCGCGGCTCGCATGATGCGCAATGGATCGTCGTCGAAACTCTGCCGAGCTGTTACTGGTGTGCGCAATATGCCGGCAACCATGTCATCTAAACCGCCGGTTGTGTCTGCCAGCTCCATGGATGGTAATCGCACCGCCATCGCATTGACTGTGAAATCACGACGGGTCACATCTCCTTCGAGCGAATCGCCGTAACACACCCCCGGCTTGCGAGAATCTGCATCATATTCTTCCGTACGATAAGTTGTGACTTCTACCACAATACCGTCACGAGAAGCACCGATCGTGCCAAATTCCCGACCAATATCCCAATGCGCCCCACCCCACGAAGCTAGCAAACGCTCTGTCTCATCAGGACGTGCCGACGTCGTGAAATCATAATCATGAATCGGCATACCGAGAAGCGCATCGCGAACAGGGCCGCCTACCATTGCCAATTCATAGCCATTACGTGCGAAAATAGAACCTAGTTCAAGAATTGCCGCAGGCAACTCACTCAGCCTCTTATGGGCCTGAGTAAGTAGCCGGGCACGCTGATTAACGTCAGTGTCCGTCGTCGTCGTATGAGAATTGAATACAGAATCGCTTAAAGTCACCCTCTTAGGGTGTCATAAAAGGCGCTCTCAAGCATATTCTCAGCGACTGTGAAGTAGAAGTTATGTCGCGAAAATATCCGGCTCCGCCACCAAACGGACCGCGCCGAAGCTATTCAGCGCGGCGTTCACCCCTGCCTATAGTGAACGAAACATCCGCTGGCGGAGTCATTATCTCAGTCCAAGAAGGGCGCGCGTACGTTGCTGTCATCGCTCGACGCAACCGCGCGGGCCGTCTCGAATGGTGTCTACCAAAAGGACACCTCGAAGGTATCGAAACCGCTGAACAAGCAGCCGTACGCGAAATTAGCGAAGAGACCGGAATCACCGGGCGAGTACTACGCCACCTCGCTTCAATCGACTACTGGTTCTCCGGCCATGACCGGCGAGTGCATAAAGTTGTCCACCACTTCCTACTTGAAGCACTCCACGGCACTCTCACTGTAGAAAACGATCCAGACCACGAAGCAGAACTCGTCGAATGGGTCCGAATCGACCGCGTCACCAGCCGCCTGGCCTACCCCAACGAACGCCGAATCGTTGGGGTAGCCCGCGAACTCCTGGAGAATTAAATGAAAAAGGGAATACTCACCGCCGTTCTGGCAGCTCTGTCATTAGCGACCACTCCAGTAGCAAGCTGGGCCAGCACCCCACATGCTCCACTAACCGTCACCGCGGATGCCGCCCCGAGCATTGCGATCACGTCCGTAGGTGAAGCTACCTTGGCTCCCGAAAAAGACCTGACGTTAGAGGTGACCATTACTAACCCCACATCGCGACCGTTGTCTATCTCCGCACTCAACCTTCGCGCCCAAGTGTGGCCAGCATCCAATATGTCACAGATAACTGCGTGGATGAACGGCGATCTATTCGGGTACCAGTTACGGCGAGTCAAAGCCGATTTAGATATTTCGGCAGGACAAAGTACGGTCCAAAAAATTACTGTCCCTCGAAAAGACATCAACTGGAAGAACACCGCACAGTTTTGGGGACCGCGAGGTATCGCCGTCGATGCAGTAGTCAGTCAAGATCTGGTGCTCACAGACTATTCTTATCTCGTCGTTACCCCGGATAGTGAAATTCCACAAAGCAATATCACTACCGTTGTCCCGGTTGTTGATGACGCTCTCGTCACCCCGCAAACCCCGTACGAGCTCGTTCAAGCAGCGTTGAATCCACCGGAGACTACGAACAAACCGGCCGATGCTGACAAACTTTCAGGATGGGATATCCCGGGTGTCACGTTACTAGCTGACCCAGCCCTCACCCGCCCTGCTACGTTGAAAAACGTCGAGTATCATGCGCTTCCAGCCAACGACGCCGACCTCGCCGCCCTCGTTCACGCAAATGCTACGGACCGGTTACACCAGTTCATCACGAGCGATAATGACGTCTACGTTCCAGCAGGCAACACCGACATGGCAACTCTGCGGGCGGTTCGGGCAGCCGGGATGACATCAGCAATCATTTCAGATTCACAGATCCCACAAACTGGGCCGGTAACATATACCGAACACGCACACACCACGATCGATATCGACGGCACGCCCATGACAGTCTTAACCGCAAATAGTGCATTGTCGCATGCTGTTACTGGAACCTTGGCCGACGGCGATACCAACCTTGCACTTGACCAGCTAGACCGCCGCCAAGTTTCTTTAGCAATGTCTGCAGTTTTATATCGCCAACAACCAAGTAATCAGCGCGACGTCGTCGTCGTTGCCGATCGTGCTACCGCAGCTCAAACAGACACGGAAGCAATTCGGGAAACTCTCACGTCGCTTGCGCAGGCGCCATGGAACCACGCCAGTTCCATCAATCAGATTTTACGAACGCCCGAAGAACACTACGAAGCCGAGGCATTACCTGAGACGGTAACTAACCCAGGTGAATTTGGTGCACAGCAACTCGCTGTTTTTGATAAGGCAACGGCACATGCGCGTCAAGTAAAGAGCTTGTTTGAAGAGTCTTCTGCGGTCGATCAATTATTCAAGGCGCACTCAGATGCGTTTTTTAGCACACACTGGCGGACCCATCCAGATCAGCGGGATTCTTTTGTCGCACGACTTGGAAACATCGACAAGGCTGCGCTGAAGGTTGAAACATCCTCAACTATTAATCTCATTTCGGAAAGCTCGGCGCTACCGATCCACGTCAGCAATGCCTACGATTACCCGGTAACGATTACTGTAAAACTGGATGTTCCAGATACTCGTCTTCATGCACTCAATCCAACTACCACCACCATTCCAGCTAAAGGTACTGAATCTGTGCTACTCCCGGTAGAAGCATGGGGGTCCGGTGATCTTGACGTGAAGGTTCTTTTAACCAGCGATGACGGGACTCCTGTGGGCAATCCGGCAACAGTGCCAGTGCGGGTGCGAGCCAATTGGGAAAACATGGGAACAATCGTCATTGCTGGATCGATTGGCGTTTTATTCCTCATCGGCGTTTTCAAATCGATTCGTAATGGCCGGCGGTCAAAACCTGTGGACGCTCAGGTTGCTATCCGGGCATTGCACCAACGAGCACGTACAGCTACGTCATCGCCGGATTCTGACCAGAAACTTTCGGAAGACTCAGAGTAAACTGTCGAAGTAGTATACCCATTTCATGGATACCTAGATTGAGGAGAAGTTCGTGAGTACATCCTACGCCTTCGCCGGTCAGCGCATTGCAGATCGTTTCGAATTGATGTATCCGGCCTCAGCGCACTCTGATACACCGAATGCCTCGGTATGGATTGCTCGAGATACGGCACGCTCAGTCCAACTCCGCGCCATCATAATTGATCCACAGTTTGATGGGGCTGAGGCGGTTTTAGACGCAGCGCGCCGAACCTCAGTGCTTCATACAACAGACGACGCTTCTGCCACAATGGTATCCACTATCGCTGTTGTGGGCCGCGGCGGTGATTACGCTATTTTCACCGAGATTCCACCGGGGCGAAATCTCTCTTCTTTCTTAGCTGGAAACAGCATCGATCCAAACCTTGTTCGGTCAGTGATTGGCGAAGTATCCTCCGCAGTCAATTCTGCCCGCCATCAAGGCATTCGACACCTTGCGCTCACCGCTGATGACGTTTTCATTACCGACGCTGGAAACATTGTTATTGATGGCTATGGAATTAAAGCGGCGTTGCATGGTGTTCCGATAGATTTGGATACTGCCGAGCTAGATCGCCGCGATTCCAACTCCATAATCAACTTGCTGGCTGGAACGCTCACTGGCAAAAATGTTTCACGTGAAACAACAGGTGAGATTGACCAAGATCTTGTGCGCGAAGCTGCTACCCTACCTAACCTTCCAGCAGAGATTGAAACCTTCCTTAATGGAGTTACTGACGGCAAATCTCCAAATTCGCCAAGCGGGCTCTTGCTCCAGCTTGTTCCGTGGACAGACATCGATGTACAGCTTCTCTCAAGTTATGCCCCTTCACTTCCCGACCCTACTTCCACCGACTTCTCTGATCTAGGCACGCCCGAATCTCAAGGTGCTTTTTCCGACGTCTCCTTCCCTAAGGTTTTTAACGACGGCGCATCTGTTGCCGTCGATGTACCTGACGACGCCGACGCTGCTGATGGTGATACACCTAACACGGACATGAATACTGAAGCTGAGGCGAATGAACCAGTAGTAGATGAACCGGTAGCAGGTGAGTTGACTATCATCGGCAACGAACCGGCACAAACCCCAGAAGAAGCTATACAGAAAGTCGATGAACTACTCGGAGTTGATGAATCGACTGATGTCCCAGTCATCGAAGAATGGCCAACAATCGGCCAGTTGGAAGCCGTTGCCGATTCCGAGGCGCAAGACGAACCAGAATCGGAAAACAATACGTTCCTAGGAAATGAGCTGGAATCAATAGATGAAGCTACGCCAGATAGAGAACTAATCCCAGTAGTAACTATAGAAAACGATAAGGATGGAGTTACTACTGGTGTTGACTCAGCATCAGACTCGCACGCCACATCGAAAACAAGTGTTGTTACCGAGAAGATTTCGGCACTGTCCAGTTCTCTTCGTAACACAGCGGCTCAGATCCGTGAATCTGCTAGTAAAGTAGCTGAGAGGCAGACAACGAAGAAGGAATCACCAGATAGAAGCAACTCCCTCAATTCATCTCATTTCGTTATTGTATTCCTTATCGTAATCGTTGCTATTGCTGCTATCTTTGGTTTCGCTGGATTATTCCGACCATTGCATGACATTAATCTACAGGACCCACAAAGCAAGGCACTTCAAACAGATTCTGAGAACGCTGAAGATCAGAAATCAGATGCTACACAGAAAGTACAACCGAAACCGGAAATTGATTCTGCCGAGTTGGTTGATCCTGATTCTTCTAAATACTTTTCACAAGAAGAAACACCTAACTTTCCTGATCGCGTCTCACAAGCCATCGATTCTAACCCAGCTACCTCGTGGGAATCTTGGTATTTTAATGACCCAAAAATGGGTAATATTTCAGGCATAGGTATTCATGTTTCATTAAAGCAAGAAACACGCGTGTCCCAACTGACTCTTGCGATTGCGGGCACTGGTGGAAACGTACAGATAAAAACCGGGAATAATCCTGCCGGAGGAGAGCTTCTTTATGAAGGAGCTGTTGATGAATCAACAACCATCAACTTCGAGCAACAACCTATAACCAAAGATTTGCTCATTTGGTTTACAGAATTGCCGGTTGATCACAAGAACACCAACCGTATTTCCCTCGCTGAGATTTCAGTGGGATAATACGAATGAAGAGTACGACTTTTGTGTCGAGTAAAGAGGTTTTTATGAGCACTATTCATGACGTTATTGTTGTCGGTTCGGGACCGGCAGGCTGGACAGCTGCCACGTATACCGGCCGCGCTGGATTATCGCCAATTGTGCTTGCTGGCACACTTGAAGCTGGTGGCGCCCTGATGACCACCACTGAGGTCGAAAACTTCCCTGGCTGGCCAGAGCCTATTCTGGGTCCTGAACTCATGATGCGTATGCAGGAGCAAGCGGAGAAGTTCGGAGCCGAGGTTCGCTATGAAGACGCAATCTCATTTGACTTCTCTTCCGACATTAAAACGGTAACCACAGATAGCGCTGTTTACCAAGCAAAAACTGTCATACTTGCTCTTGGTTCGGAATATCGTAAGCTCGGTCTTGAGGGCGAATCTACTTACGCCGGTAAAGGTGTTTCCTATTGTGCAACCTGTGACGGTTTCTTCTTTAAAGGGAAAGAAATCGCAGTAGTTGGTGGTGGAGACTCGGCAGTAACTGAGGCTATCTTCTTGTCACGCTTTGGATCAACTGTACATCTCATTCATCGTCGTGATGAACTCCGCGCCTCGAAAGTTATGGCACAGCGAGTCGCAGATATTCCAAACATTACAGTCCACTGGAACTCAAAAGTTTCCGAGATTAATGGATCAGCTGGTTTGGAGTCCCTCACGTTGGAAGATACCGTCACTGGCGATACCTCAGAGTTGCCTGTATCTGGTCTGTTTGTAGCAATTGGACACAAGCCACGTACTGCCGTGCTCGAACAACAGGTCAAGCTTGATGAACACGGATATATTATTGTTGATTCGCCATCCGCTAAGACATCTATTCCCGGAGTTTTTGCTTGTGGTGATGTTGTTGACGCCACCTACCAGCAGGCCGTTACTGCCGCTGGTACTGGCTGTGTAGCTGCACTTGATGCTGAAGCTTATCTCATCCAGCTGGAGGCTAATAACGCATAAATACTATGGACGAGTATCAATCGACGGTTGTCTTGCGCTACTTTCATGCACCTTGGTCTTTACCTTGCGTGCAAATGAATCGAATTTTTAGCGAAGTCGCCGTCGATTGTGCTCGATACATTCAGAAAAACTTGCCTGAGTCACTAGGAACATCCTTCGAGAAAGATATCGTCAATATCGACGACGATCCTGATCTGATGGCGACTCACGGCATTGATCATGTTCCTACAATTCAATTATCAATACAAGGCTACGATGTTCTTACTCTTACCGGAGCAAGACCAAAACTGGCCTTGCGCAGTGAAATTTTTTCTGCGCTTAACACGCACGACTTATCTTCTCGTGCACAAAGGAGTAACCATGGCAGTTGATATGGATGGCAGCACTACATTCCAGACGACCGCCGCTGCCGCCGCTGCCAGCGGTGAAAGCGAACATTCTACAAATCAAGTTAACAAACATGATCCTCATCTTGGCGAGGAAATGTGGGCACATATTTATTCAAACCGTGCACTTAATACAAAGCAGTCCGAGACTCGCTCTCTTTTTGCAGTAGCGAATCGACCAGAAGTAGTGTCGCTTGCAGGCGGAATGCCTAATATCGCGGGATTGCCGTTGGATTTTCTTGCAGACATGACTGCACGTCTTGTTCGGGAACGTGGCACAGAACTTCTCCAATATGGTGGCGGTCAAGGCGAGCTCGAACTCCGTGAACAAATAGTTCACTTGTTAGAGCAGGAGGGTGTACAAGCAACGCCTGATCAAATTACTGTTACCACCGGCTCCCAAGCAGCACTCGATATCGTGACACAGGTACTCGTAAATCCAGGCGATACAATTGTTGCTGAGGCTCCTTCGTACGTAGGTGCTCTCGGTGTTTTCGCCGCCCACGAAGCAAACGTTGTCCACGTTGCAATGGATGAAAACGGTCTCATTCCAGAAGAATTAGAGAACACGCTTACTCGCCTCGAAAATGAAGGACGCCCGGTAAAGTTCATTTATACAGTCCCCAACTTCCACAACCCCGGCGGCGTGTGCCTTGCTATTGAGCGTCGTCCACGAATTGTTGAAATTGCTCGGCAACATAAGGTCATCATCCTTGAAGATAATCCATATGGCATGCTTGGGTTCGACGATCAAACCAATCGTGCACTCTACAATTGGAACCCCGATGGTGTTATTTACTTGGGTTCATTCTCTAAGATATTTGCTCCTGGGTACCGCGTTGGATGGGCTCTTGCTAGCAAAGAATTAACAGCACGCCTTGTGCTTGCTAATGAAAATGCCGTGTTATCCCCAACTCGCGTAGGTCAGCTTTCCATCGCCGAGTATTTACGCACATATGACTGGTTGGGCCAGATCAAAGACTATCGAGCAATGTACTGCGAACGCCGAAATGCAATGAATGCTGCTCTTAAGGAATATTTACCCCACTGTGACTGGACTGTTCCCGGTGGTGGATTCTATATGTGGGTTAAGCTTCCTGAAGGAATTAATGCTCGCCATATGCTTCCTCGAGCTGTTGATAACGGAGTAGCGTACGTTTCTGGAACTGCTTTCTATGCTGACGGTCAAGGTTCTGATCATGTTCGTCTATCTTTCTGCTATCCAACTCCAGAACAAATTCGAGAAGGAGTTAAGCGTCTTGCCAAAACTATTGACGAAGAATTTGGTCAACTGTAACTAGCTGCGCAATAAGAGGCCAGCCGTATTGAACTGCTCCTCAAGTGTTGGACAGGTTAAATCATATCCGGTCTGTTAGCTGCGAGGGCCTGATTCCGGTATTGTTCCGGGGTCAGGCCCTTGAGTCGTTCTTGGACGGTTCGTTGTTATTTCAGGCGATGTACTCGTCAAGTCCGGCAATAAATTTCTCGACGGTGGTGAAGATGTCCGGGTGGTAGAACTCGGCTTTGAGGCGACCAAAGAAGTTTTCTGCTAGCGAGTTGTCATAGGAGTTTCCCTTACGAGACATGGACAAGATAGCGTCAATGTCTGCAAGTTGGCTAGACCATGAAATATGTTGGTAGTAGATTCCGTGATCGGTATGGACGATTAAGCCAGGGGCAGACTGCTCGTGTCTCGGTAGGAGTTATAGGGCCTCTTTGTCTGGGTGATACACACGAGTTTATCGCGGGCCATGGTTTTAGCGACCAGCTTTTTTGATATTCGCCATCTCTCTTCATCAACGCTAAACGGGTGCTCCTGTGACCATAACATTCCTTTGAATTATCGAAAACCGCGCTGATAGCACGCGCTAGCTTGGCATGTTTATCGGGCTGAGATAGGCGGGCATGGTGATAACGCGCGAGGACAGAAATTGTCAGCAAATCATCAAGACGATAGTGGGACTTAAGACCAGTAATAGCCCGAGCATGGGCTAGTGAGTCCCTTAACGCTTTAGGTAATCGTTTTCCGCCTCTAAATACTCCAAGCGACGCTTGAGTTGAACGACTTCACTGACCGGCGTAGCCAGTTCCGGAAGGGTCCTTTTTTCGGGCGTTCCTTAGGTTTGATCTTCGCCCGAGAGCGATAGGTACTCAGCCACTTATCTAAAATCTTTGGTGATGATAGGCCAAGATCCTTGGCGATAGCAGGCCTAGTCTCGCCGCTGAGGACGCGTTGGACTGCCTGGAGCTTGAACTCGAAGGAATACGTTGCTTTGACAGGTTTATGCATAAGGACTAGCCTGCCATGAATCCGCCACCGATCCCACAAGTGTTGCGAGGTTTTAAGTCCAAAACCAACCCGCATCGCTGTAGATCGGTAAACCCCAATCCTGTTCAAAATGCTCGACCAACGCTTTACGCTGAGCCGTAGTTGCTTTACTCGAGACCAACATAGAAACACTCCCTGAAAGAAGGAACCGTATTAATCAGTCCAACTTTCAGGGAGCAGTTCATCACTTAGCAAGCTTCTTATTTTCTACTTATGCTAATCACTCCGTAACTACAGGCCATACAACAGTTGCACTCTCCTACAGTAATCTGCAGATTTATTTTGTAGAGTTACTCAGCAGATGTTTCACGTGAAACATCGACGTTTTCTTCATTCAACATACCAAGAATACGATTCAGGTCTTCGATAGATCCAAAGTCAATGGAAATACGACCTTTTTTCTGGCCCATTACCACCTTAACTTTTGTGTCAAACCGATCCATGAGTCGCACAGCTAAACTATTCAGCTCTGATTGATATCGCTTAGTATGGTGCGCTCGTGGTTGTTTTTCTGGAACCCCGTCTTCACCCATTGAGACTAGTTCTTCAACTGCACGCACCGACAAATTTTCTGCAACAATCCGCTGAGCTAAACGTTCCATTGCCGCTGGATCTGACAGCCCTAACAAAGCTCGAGCATGTCCTGCTGAAATTACACCCGCAGCTACTCTACGTTGCACTAAGGGTGGTAGTTTAAGAAGGCGAAGGGTATTAGATATCTGCGGGCGCGAACGCGCAATCTTACGTGATAGTTCTTCCTGAGTATAGTGGAAGTCCTCCATCAGCTGTTGATAAGCAGCTGCTTCTTCTAAAGCATTTAACTGCACACGATGGAGGTTTTCAAGTAGTGCATCGCGTAGCATATCGTCCGTGTCAGTCCGGCGCACAATTGCTGGAACAGTTGAATTCCCAGCCAAGCGTGAAGCGCGCCAACGACGTTCACCCATAATAAGCTCATACCGAGCTATAGGATTATCTGAAATCGGTTGCACCAGCGGACGCACAACGATAGGTTGTAACACCCCGACTTCTCTAATCGAATCAGCGAGCTCAGCTAATTCTTCTTCATCGAAAATCTGGCGAGGCTGTTGCGTATTTGGAACGATTTCATCAAGATCCAACTCACCAAAAGTTGCTCCTGGAATAGCTTGTAACTGTTCCACAGCGTCGTTCTCTGCGCTAATATCAGCGCTAACTGTGTGTTTTTCTACTTTACTCGGTGTGTTTTCGCGTTGGTGTTTTGCTGATTCTTTAACGCCAGCAACTTTAACAACATTAGCTGCCTGACTATCAGAATTATGTTGAACTGTTATAGATGTTTCACGTGAAACATCCACTTGTTTTCTTGTTTGATTTTCCTGATGTGAACGAGAGATTTTTTCATCTACTATCTCTCCTGTGCCAGAGTGATCGTCAACTTTTTCGACACTGTTTTGAGGGTTACTAAAGAAGATATCAATTGGTCGCTTCTTTGTTTCCTCTTGATCAGTAGGGAAAAGGGCTCCAATACCTCTACCTAAACCACGACGTTTTTCTGCCATTATCAATTCACCCTTAAAGTTGTTCCGACAGTTCGAATGCAGCCGCACGGTAAGCTAGCGCACCAGACGACTTTGGATCATATGTAACAACGGTCTGCTGGAAACTTGGTGCCTCCGAAATACGAATATTGCGTGGGACTTCAATGGAGAGAGTTTCCTTCGGGAAGTACTGACGCACTTCATGTGCAACATCTTGTGCTAGGTTTGTCCGCCGATCAAACATCGTTAATAAAATAGAAGACAGTTTCAACTGCGGATTAAGAGATGACCTAACCATTTCAATCGTCTTCATTAACTGTGTAAGACCTTCTAGCGCATAATATTCAGTTTGAATCGGAATCATCACTTCATCCGCACCAACTAGAGCATTAAGTGTCAAAATCCCTAAGCTAGGTGGACAGTCAATAATAACGTAATCAACCTTATCCCCTTCTCCATGTGCTTCTAAGTAAGAATGGATTGCTTGACGTAATCTATATTCGCGATTTTCTTGAAGGACCAGGGAAATTTCAACACTAGAGAGATCAATAGTTGATGGCGCAACGGAGAGTAACGGAATATCTGGGCATGGCTGCAATATTTGACCTAAGTCTAATTCACCCTCGAGAACATGGTACAAAGAAGGGGTTCCTGCGGTATGTTCAACACCAAGAGCAGTAGTGGCATTTCCTTGTGGATCAGCGTCAATAACGACAACTTTCAAACCACCTTGCGCAAGCGCTGCAGCAATATTAACTGCAGAAGTAGTTTTCCCAACCCCACCTTTTTGATTTGCAACCGTAATAATGCGGGTATGCTCCGGATGCTTAAACTCAACCTTTTCCAGCTTCTTCATCAATTCTTTATCACGCAACAGGTCAGCACCCACTGGAGAGTCCATATCATTAAATAATGAAGCACGGGAAGCTTGGTTATGGTCAGAATCAGAATATCCAACAGCTTTTTTTCGGGGATCCACCATGCTAACAGCTCCTATCGATCAACTCGTTTAATTCTACTCGGTAATACAACTTCTATAGGTATAGGATCCACAAGTTAGTAGTTATCCACACCAATCACTGTCAAAGTGACAAATACAGATCCGCCGCATAAGAACCAGAACAGAAATTCTTCTTACGAAGAACTCTATGTTTCACGTGAAACATACTTTAGGTGGGTTCATGTTTCACGTGAAACATTGCAGGCTAACTATTTTTTCTGAACAACAAGAACCCGAGTGCCTTCGTCTGAACCCCAAACATCAATATCATGCACATCAACCCACTGTGCATCATACTTGCGGAGAATCTTGTCTGCGTCCTCAATCTCTTGCTCTGCTCTGCCACCTTTTAAAGCAACAAGCTGACCACCACTTCGTAGCAACGGCATTGTCCAAGGAATCAATTTTTTAAGAGCAGCAACCGCGCGAGCAGTTACAACATCGGCTGTGATAGTACCGAACAGATCTTCAGAGCGTTGATTAAATACCGACACATTAGATAGCCCAAGTTCTGAAACAACGAGAGAAAGCCAATCGGTACGTCGTCCTAAAGAATCTACAAGATTCACACGAAGGTCTGGCCGAACAATAGCGGTTATCAAACCTGGAAATCCTGCACCAGAACCAACATCAACTAATTCTGCATTCTTTGGAATGAAATCAGTAATTGCTGTTGAGTTAAGAATATGCCGCGACCATAGCTTTGACATTTCACGTGGTCCGACTAGCCCACGGAGTTCACCTTCAGCCTCAATAAGACGTGAAAAAGCGAGAAGCTTTTCCCATATTTCAACACCAAAATGCTTATCACCTTCAATAGGTGGGAGTTCAGTCTGCTGTTTAAAATCCACAATAATCACCCAAACCTATATATAAGCTACATATCTATCGAAAAGTAATATGTAAAATCACGATACATCTCTAACAGTCTACCTGACCACCAGCCATTACAGTCTAACGATCTTCACCCTTCCCGACATAGACGTGTGTCCTGCACAGTAAAGTACAGGACACACGGCACAAAAAGAATGAGAATTATTCGTCGTCTTCGATTTCCTCATCGTCGTCTGGCAACGAGATAACTACGTGCCGAGCGGAGCCAATACCAGATGAATCCGAGAGTAAACCGGCGTCGGCTACGACGTCATGAACAACCTTGCGTTCAAACGGATTCATCGGCTTCAACGCGACAGCTTCGCCACTTTCCTCGACACGCTCAATAGCATCCCGAGCAATAGCAGCAATTTCCTTGCGATGCCGATCGCGGTAGCCCAGAATATCGAGCATCAATCGCGACCGCTCACCAGTCTGTTGTTGGACCGCGAGCCGGGTTAACTCTTGAATGGCATCGAGAGTATCTCCATGCTTACCAATCAGTCGCTTCAGACGACGATCACCACCGTCGTCGGAAACAATACCGACAGCAGCGCGATCCGCCTCGATCGCAATTTCAATGTCTCCGTCAACATCTGCAATATCGAGGAGCTCTTCGAGATAATCAGCAGCGATATCGCCTTCTTCATCTAAGGCTGCGCGCAAATCAGTGATTTCTTCAGTCATGTGGTTCCCTTTGTTCTCAGGTTCCCGTAGTACGGGCTTTAAAAATTACGATTCTTCTTGTTGCGGTTTGCCTTCTTTTGGCGAGCCTGCTTCTTTTCATTAGCTCGCTGGCGCTGGGCCATACGCCGTTCATAGCGCTTTTGAGCACGTTCCGCATCAGTCAAGCCGTCAAGGCCGCGCACCTCTTTGGAATCGCTTTCCGGTGCCGACGTCGTTGACTCAACGTGCTTCTTCTTAGCAGCCTTCTTCGACCGTTCCTTGCCCAATGGTTGTACTCGTGGCTGAATAGGCTCTTCTGGTTCTTCTTCAGGTGGCAGGCCGGCCGCAATACGCTTCGCACGAAGCTTTTCCTGACGCTTCTTGTAGGCTGGTGACCCTGGTGTTGGGTTATAGGTGATGAGCCAGTACTGCTGACCAATGTTCCACAGGTTAGAAGTCAACCAGTAAATAAGCACACCAACCTGGAAAGCGAAACCACTGAAGACGTAGATCAACGGCATACCGTAAAGCATCATCTTCTGCATCTTATAAGCTGGATTGTTTGGATCCTGAGCCGATTCTGGCAGGTTCTTCGTCATGATCATCTTCTGTGAGAAGAACAGAGTTGCCATCATCAGAACGATCAAAATAATAGCGACGATACGAACATTAGTCGGCAGATCATACTGGGCAGCAGTACCTAGCGACGATGATAGCGGTGCACCGAACAGAGTAGAGTTAGCAATTTCTTCCGCAACCGTCTTATTAACAGCACCAATTGATGCCATTTCGCCAGTTGAAATAGGCCGCACAGCATGGAGCAACCGGAATAGCGCGAAGAAGATTGGCATCTGAATAAGAAGCGGCAAACAGGATGCGAATGGCGATGTGCCGCGTTCACGGTAGAGTGCCATAAGCTCTTCTTGCTGACGTTGCTTAGATACAGCGTCGGTACGTCCTTTGTACTTCTTCTGGAGCTTTTGGACTTCCGGCTGAATTTCTTGTCCCATACGCATTGCGCGAATCTGCTTGTTGAACAGCGGAATAATGAGGATACGGATGACGATGGTCAGGCCAACGATAGACATGACCCAAGCAGCGCCGGATCCGCTATTCATGCCGACGGTAGTTAATACCGTGTGGATGCCATACATGATCCACGAGATGACCCATTTAATAGGGAAGAGGATAATATCCACAGTTCTTCTTTCGCTTAGGGGCAGTTGCCACGATGTGTATCATCGCCATGGCCGTAGTGGCCTGATGATTCTTGCTGGGCGCGGTACGCCAAGAGTTCGGTGTATCCGAGGGGTTTGGTTGGCCAGGCACCAGGTTCAGGAACCCAGTCCACGCCACCTTTACTCCACGGGTTGCAGCGTAACAATCGCCACACTGATAAAAGTGTACCTTTAATTACGCCGTGAACCTCAATGGAATCAAGTGCATATTGTGAGCAGGTGGGCTGATATTTGCACCGCCGCGGTAATCCGGCTGAAATTGTGCGTTGGTACCAGCGAATCATCCACATGAACAGACGTTTAATCATGAGTGTGCGCCTTCCGAGCCTGTGCTCTGGTGAGCGCACTGTCGAGTGCTCGGGTGAAATCTTGCGACGACGCCGTTGCCGCCGCGGGGTTTGCGCGTACGACGATGGTTCCCGGCTCTAGTTCGGGAAGAAAGTTCCTGACGACGTGGCGGAGTTTGCGAGCAACTGTATGCCGGACAACCGAATTGCCAACTTTTTTGCCCACGACGAAGCCGACCTTTGTGCAAAGGTCGGCTTCATTTATGGAGTTGTCTGCTAAAAAGTAGACAACTACAAGGCTGTTTCCGCTCCGCCTCCCATGACGAACTGTTCGAGCAAAATCGCCCGATGTTCGTAATCGGTTGACGGTTGGCAGCATTTACGCAGAGAGGCGCGCGCGGCCCTTACGACGGCGGGAGGCAAGAACTGCACGACCCGCACGGGTGGCCATACGCTTACGGAAGCCGTGGACCTTCGCACGACGGCGGTTATTCGGCTGGAACGTACGCTTGGTAGACATGGGTGATCTCCCACTTATCGATACTTGAAACGAACCCGATGGTTTCGGATTCGTGTGTGTGTCCTGCACACACATGACTTGATGACTTTACGCGAGTTTTCGGCTCATAGTCAATAAAAGACACGGGTGCCGTAACTATTGTCACATGATGAATTACGTGTGATAACTCTTTCCATATTACTTTCCACAGCTGTGGATATTTCAGTGGATACATTTTTGCATTGCAACTCCGCGGTTCAATTCATGTAATTACACGCATGTAATATCCACAGTTGTGAATAAACCTGTGGATAACTTTAGATTTTAGTCGCAGGTTCTCCTATGATTGTCACAGGCCAGAAAAGGCTGGCGTGCACAACAAGGGGAAAACATGTCTGATGGATCATTTGTGAACGATGCTTGGACAGCAGCAATCGAGCTCTCACGAGCTGAAGGTCGCTTGTCTGAATCACAAACAGCGTTTGTTCGGCTAGCAACTCCTCTTGCGCTGATCGACGAAAAATTCCTTATCGGCGTAGCTACTGATTTCACTCGAAACCTCATTAATACCAACGTTGCACAGGTATTAACTGAGCAACTATCAGCTATCGTCGGACGCGAACTGACACTAGAAATTTCCGTTGATCCAGCTCTTTCGGAATCATCTGTATCGGCTTCATCTGCATCACCAATGTCTGTGCCAGAACCGACTCTGCATTCTGTTTCTTCAACGCCAGTGCAAGAATTTGCCAAACCGGCCTACAACGAAACTCCGTCGTCGTCCCCCGAACCTACACAGCTTTTCCCTACCCCACAGTACGAAAAACCCGTTACAGCGCCACCTGCTCCGCCACGTCATCTAGATAGACAACAAGAAGTCCGCGATTTAGCACGCCTAAACCAGCATTACACTTTCGAAACATTCGTCACCGGTGAATCTAACCGTTTCGCGCATGCAACTGCATTGGCAGTATCAGAGCTTCCTGGTTCTACCTACAACCCACTGTTCTTGTACTCAGACTCCGGAATGGGTAAAACCCACCTTCTGCACGCCATCGGCAACTCAGTGCAGGAGATGTTTCCTAGCAAAAAGGTGCTTTACGTATCTGCCGAAGAGTTCACCAACGCATTTATTAACGCCTTGGCAAACGGGCAAATGCATAACTTCAAAGACCAATTCCGTACCGTCGATGTTCTGTTGATCGACGATATTCAATTCCTTTCCGGGCGTGACCGCTCGCGTACGCTCGAAGAATTCTTCCACACCTTCAACGCACTTATTAACGCCAATAAACAGATCGTTATCACATCCGATGTGGCACCAAATCTTCTCGTCGATTTCGAAGACCGGATGATTTCACGATTCAAGTCCGGAATTACCGCAGCAATCGATCTACCGAACCTTGAAACACGTATCGCCATCCTCAATCGCAAAGCGACGGCAGAAGGTCTTGAAGTGCCACGCGATGTCATTGAGTTTATTGCTACTCGTATCACCAGTAACGTACGTGAAATGGAAGGTGCGCTCCGCCGTATCCGGGCCTTCGCTGACTTAACCAAACAGCAGATTTCCCTTGATTTAGCTGAATCTCAGCTCAAGGACATGATTTCTGATCCCAACTCTATTCAGGTCACAGCCGGAATGATCGTGGCGCAAGTGTCAAACTATTTCAACGTTCCGCTAGCGGATTTGAAGTCCCCAACGCGTACCCGAACGCTAACCCAGCCACGCCACGTGGCAATGTACCTATGCCGGGAATTAACTGATCTGTCACTTCCGAAGATCGCCGAGGAATTTAATCGACGGGACCACACCACAGTAATGAATGCGGTGCGCAAGGTCGAAGCCCTGATGGCAGAGAAACAAACTATTTTCACGCAAGTGTCTGAACTAACCACGATCATTAAAAACGCGGCAAAAGACCACGCTCAGCTCGCTCAAGAGTAAATAACACACAATATGTGATTTATTTTGTGGATAACTGTGGATAAAACCTGTGAATCTGTGGATAAAAACTACTTCGTTTTGTCTCATCCACAAAATGACATATGTTATTCACTGATAAACCACAAATAATCCACTGTAGAAAATGTTGATTTTACAACGGAAGAATGGGTTTTCCACAGTTTCCACAGACCCTATTACTACTACTACCTAAATAGTTATAGGGAAGATCTGGTCGCCACCGACTGCGAGTAAATCTCAACAATCCACAAAATGTCGTTTCGATTCCGACGCGTGGGGTATTTCGCGTACAGTATTAAGTAGTAATTTTGAGGAAAGTAGGTTGCGGTGAAAATTATCGTTGAACATGACGTCTTCACAGAAGCCGTTACATGGGTTGCACGAACCATTCCAAATCGTCCAGCGATACCAGTTCTGGCCGGTTTGAAAATTCAGGCATCTCAAAACGGTATTGTTTCTCTTGGTTCACGCGATTCAGATATCTCGTCTCACGTTGATATCGAAGCAGATGTTCTCACCGCTGGCGATGTTCTTATCAATGGACGTCTACTCGCAGATATTTGCCGGGCACTTCCACGTAAGCCAATTGAACTGACTCTCGATGGAACCAAGCTCGATATCGAATGCGGAGCTTCGCACTTCTCGATGAAGACGATGGCAAGTGAAGACTATACTGAGGGATCCGAGATGCCACCAGTTGTTGGAACTGTAGACGGAACGCAGTGGCTCGAAGCAATTAGCCAGGTATCGATCGCAGCCTCAAATGATGACACCTTGCCACTTTTAGTTTCGGTATGCATTGAAATTAACGGTGATTCCATTGCTCTCATGGCAACAGACCGTTATCGTCTTGCTGTTCGGGAACTTAAGTGGAATCCAGCTGATACCACGATTTCTCAGCGCATCCTAGTTCGTGCCTCGCGTCTTCTTGACATTGCCAAAGCACTTGGGTCGGCCGGGCCAATCGAAATCTCACTATCAGATTCCTTAATCGGCTTTGCAGCCGGCGGTAAGCAAAACACAGTTCAGCTTATCGATGGCGAATATCCGCAAGTCCTCTCACTGTTCCCAGCTGAAAGTGCTGGATACATGGTGATGGATCGGATGGAAATGCTTGATGCAATTAAGCGTTCGCGCCTAGTTGTGGAAAAGAATGCTGCAGTTCGGCTTTCCTTTACCGAAGGCGAAGTTACAATCGAAGCTGGACAAGGCGATCAAGCACAAGCATCTGAAGCGCTCGCCGCTGAGGTCGTTGGCGAAGATCTGAAGATGGCGTTCAATCCCATCTTCCTTCAAGAAGGTTTTGCGGTTATGAGTGGTGAAAAGGTTCGCCTAGCCGTTACTCACCCAACTAAGCCAGCAGTTATGACAGCAGAAAAAGACGGCGAATCGGTGAACGATTTCCGTCTCTTGCTCATGCCTGTTCGTACGTTCGGTAACAACTGACACCGTGTATATCACCGACCTCGCGTTGAACGATTTTCGTTCATATCGCGACGTTGTTGTGTCCTTCCGTTCAGGAGTGACAACATTCGTTGGAGAAAACGGGCAAGGGAAAACCAATCTAGTTGAAGCAATCGGCTATCTTGCAACGTTTTCTTCACATCGAGTGAATGCAGATATCAGTCTGGTTCGGCAAGGAGCTAATGCTGGCGTAGTGCGTGCCAAAGTCATGCATGGCGATTCGCCAACAACGGTCGAAATCGAAATTTTGGCTGGGCGCGCGAACCGAGCACGAATCAACCGTGGTAATGCCAAACCTGCTGACGTCCTCGGAATTGTTCGAACCGTTATGTTCGCGCCGGAAGATCTTGAGCTTATTAAAGGTGATCCTGGAATACGGCGTCGTTTTCTCGACGACGTCATGATTCAGTTACGTCCTCGGATGGCGCAAATCAAAGCGGACTACGGCAAAGTTGCCAAACAGCGCGCGGCGTTGCTGAAAACCTTGTGGAAAAATCGGCGTCGTGACGTTGTTGCTGATGAAACTATGCTCGACATTTACGATCAGCAGCTCGCTCAACTCGGTGCGCGAATTATTGCTGAACGCGTCCGCATTATCAGTGCCCTGCGCCCCTACGTCACCCAGTACTATCACCAGCTTTCCGGCGGAAAAGGCGTTGCCCGTATCGACTATGCAGCCAACATCGATCATCGCAGTGGCTGGGATTTACCTACTGCACAACAACTGCACGCCGATGACTCCTTAAGTGAAGTTATCGCAACCCATGAAGCAGATCTGCAAGAAGAAAAAGCTACGATAGAGCAGCTTCTTGACGCAATGAAACAGTGGCGTTCTCAAGAAATAGAACGCGGTGTCAACCTAGTTGGTCCACATCGCGACGATCTAGCGATTTCCTTGGGAACGTTGCCAGCGAAAGGGTTTGCCTCCCACGGCGAGTCATGGTCGTATGCGCTCGCGTTGCGGTTAGCGTCGTGGCGCGTTTTACGTGATGACGTTTCGGGAAATTGGGCCGACGACGGCGAACCCATCCTCATTCTCGACGATGTTTTTGCCGAACTCGATGCCCGGCGTCGGCAACGCTTAGCTGACATTGTTAGCCAAGGAGAACAAGTATTCGTGACTGCCGCAGTGGGAGATGACTTGCCAGACGAGCTATCTGGTGAAAAGTTTTTGGTACACGATGGCACCGTTACCCGCGATGCGGGTGATGAATAGTGGCCACATCAACACACAACAAAATTGAGCAGGCACGGCTGGCAGCTGCTCGCAAACATGGTGATATTTTGCCGCTACAGATTCTGCATCGGGTTCGTCGCATGGCAGCAGACCAGGGATTTGTTCGTCGTCGAAACACGTCCCGAGCAACGCTAGCTGCAACGCAGCCGAAACCGATCGGGGATGCACCGCTCGTTCCGAGCCCTGGACAAGAAGTTGGGTCGGGGGCGCGCCCGTCCTATCGTGACCCGCAACCGGTGTTCACACTGATGAAAAAAGCGATTGAGGAACGCGGGTGGAACTCGCAGGTTGAAGTGGCATCTGTGGTGACTCGTTGGCCGGAGATCGTTGGCGAAGCGTTTGCGGCGCACTGCGAGGTTGTTGATTTTACGCCGGATGGAACCTTGACATTGCAGGCAAAAACGGTGGCGTGGGAGAAACAGATTCGTTCGCTATTGCACCACCTCGATGCCCGACTCGCGCAAGAGCTCGGTGAAGGTGTAGTGAAAGAAATCGTGGTCAATGGGCCGTATGTGCCGTCCTGGAAGCATGGGCGGTTGTCAGTTCCTGGACGTGGTCCGCGCGATACCTACGGATAATCTTTTCAATATTTCGGGATTTTAGTTCGAACCCTATGTTCTGGCAGTAAAAACGCGCTATAATAACTAAGGATGCCTTGAGGTAGGTCCCTACCTTTTTAGGGGCGAAATCAAGCAGAGCCGGTTTTACGCACGTTATATGAGGTAGAACACATATGTGTTCGCCATAGATGTGCCACCACGAAGAATGAGGGGAAGTCTACGCGTGTCAGATGAAAATAAGGCCACAAATGAGACTACACAACATGCGGGTACAGTAGCGCAAGGTACTGAATACAACGCAGCTGACATTACAGTCCTTGAAGGTCTTGAAGCTGTTCGGAAGCGTCCGGGCATGTACATCGGTTCAACTGGTGAACGCGGATTGCATCACCTTGTTTATGAGGTCGTCGATAACTCAGTCGACGAAGCGCTCGCCGGATACGCTTCGGAAATTACTGTCACCTTGCTTGATAACGGTGGCGTGAAAGTTGAAGACGACGGTCGTGGAATCCCAGTCGATATCCATCCAACGGAAGGCGTTGCAGCAGTTCAGGTAGTTATGACCGTTCTGCACGCCGGCGGAAAATTTGGCAACGGCTCCTATGCTGTTTCCGGCGGTCTGCACGGCGTCGGCATCTCGGTTGTCAACGCACTATCCACCCGCATGGATACCGAAGTTCGCCGAGACGGCTATGTTTGGCGGATTTCCTACGAAAACGGTGTCCCAGTTGCGCCACTAGAACAAGGCGAACCAACAGATCGCACCGGAACAACCCAAACGTTCTGGCCAAACGCCGACATTTTTGAAACCGTCGATTTTGATTTTGACACCCTTCGTCAACGCTTCCACCAGATGGCATTCTTGAACAAGAGCCTCAAGATCACGCTAATTGACGAACGTGAATCAGCGGTTGCCGACGGCGATGAAGTCACTGGCGAAGAGAACGACGTCGAAAAGAAGCACACCTCAGTCACCTACCAATATGACAACGGACTGCATGACTACGTCACCTACCTGATCAAAACCAAGAAGGCAGAACCAGTTCATGCAGAACCAATCTACTTTGAAGCTGAAGACAAAGAACGAGTCATCTCGGTTGAAGTCGCAATGCAGTGGACCAACGGTTACTCCGAATCTTTGCACACATTCGCAAACACGATTAATACAACTGAAGGTGGAACCCACGAAGAAGGTTTCCGTACCGT
Organism: Arcanobacterium phocae; assembly: GCF_900105865.1. NCBI lineage: Bacteria > Bacillati > Actinomycetota > Actinomycetes > Actinomycetales > Actinomycetaceae > Arcanobacterium > Arcanobacterium phocae. The sequence goes on along the minus strand of NZ_LT629804.1, from coordinate 526,233 downwards.
GCTGACCTCGATTATCAATAAGTACGCACGAGACAAGGGCCTCCTGAAAGAAAAGGACGCCAACCTGACCGGTGATGATATTCGTGAAGGCCTAACAGCCGTCATCTCGATTAAACTCGGCGAACCACAATTCGAAGGCCAGACCAAGACTAAGCTTGGCAACACGGAAGCACGAACCTTTGTTCAGCAAACCACGTACGCCCAGCTCACGGACTGGCTCGATATGCATCCGAGTGAAGGCAAAGAAATTATTCGCAAGGCAACCCAAGCGCAAACTGCTCGGTTAGCAGCACGTAAAGCCCGCGAAGCAACCCGGCGTAAGTCCGTTCTAGAATCGGCCGCAATGCCTGGAAAGCTCAAGGATTGCACCTCGAATAATCCAGCCGAATGTGAAATCTTCATCGTCGAGGGTGATTCGGCAGGCGGTTCCGCTGTTAACGGCCGTGACCCGAACCATCAGGCGATCATGCCGATTCGCGGAAAGATTTTGAACGTAGAAAAAGCACGGCTCGATCGTGCACTATCATCCGAATCCATCCAGAGCCTGATCACCGCGTTCGGAACTGGTGTTGGCGAAGAATTCGACATCAACAAGTTGCGTTACCACAAGATCGTATTCATGGCGGATGCTGATGTGGACGGCCAGCACATTGCAACCTTGCTGTTGACCCTGGTCTACCGCTACATGCGCCCACTGATCGAACACGGTTATATCTTCTTGGCGATGCCGCCGCTCTACCGCATCAAGTGGACGAATGCAGACCACGAGTATGTCTTCTCTGATAAAGAACGAGACATCAAACTCGAAGAAGGACTCGCAGCTGGAAAGCGCCTACCGAAAGCCGAAGGCCAAGGAATCCAGCGATACAAGGGTCTTGGTGAAATGAACGATTCAGAATTGTGGGACACCACCATGAATCCAGAAACCCGTACCTTGAAGCGTGTCAGCATCGGCGAAGCGGCTGCAACGGATGAATCCTTCTCGATCTTGATGGGTGAAGACGTCGCATCACGTCGTTCCTTCATCCAGCGCAATGCCCACGACGTCCGCTTCCTCGACATTTAAGAATGGCTGGTTAAGAACAACTCATGACTGAAGAAATAGCAGAATACAACCACGGCCTCATCAAGGACGTCGATCTCCAGCGCGAAATGGAAACGTCCTATTTGGACTATGCGATGTCCGTTATTATCGGCCGCGCACTTCCAGACGTTCGCGACGGCATGAAACCTGTCCACCGTCGCGTTATTTACGCGATGTGGGACGGTGGCTACCGGCCAGATTCCTCTTTCTCTAAGTCGGTGAAAATTGTTGGTGACGTGATGGGTAACTTCCACCCGCACGGTGACGCCGCAATCTACGACACAATGGTGCGCATGGTCCAGCCATGGAACCTGCGCTATCCACTCGTTGCCGGCCAAGGAAACTTCGGTACTGCTGGTGATCTAGGCGCAGCTGCACCGCGTTACACTGAGGCTCGTATGGCCCAGCTCGCCGTCGAAATGGTTCGTGACATTAACGAAGACACAGTTGATTTCACACCAAACTTTGACGGCTCGGTACAAGAGCCAACTGTGCTCACCTCTCGTTTCCCGAACCTGCTGGTTAACGGTTCGGAAGGTATCGCGGTTGGTATGGCTACTCGTATTCCACCGCATAACCTGCGTGAAGTTGCTGAAGGTGTCCAGTGGTTCCTCGAGCATCCAGAAGCTACCCGTGAAGAGCTCCTCGAAGCACTGATTGCCCGCGTCAAAGGACCAGATTTCCCAACTGGGGCAACAATTCTCGGAACCAAAGGCATCGAGTCGATGTATCGGACCGGAAATGGTTCGATCACGCAGCGCGCAGTTGTTGAAGTTGATGAAATCAATGGGCGTCAATGCCTCGTTATCACCGATCTGCCATACCAAGTCAATCCTGATCGCTTGCTGGACAAGATGGTGGAAGGCATTAAAGACGGCCGTCTGCCGGGTATCGCAGATATTCGCGACGAAACCTCTGGGCGCGCCGGCCAGCGCATCGTCGTCGTCCTCAAGAAGGACGCGGTTGCCAAGGTTGTGCTCAACAACCTCTACAAGCATACCCAGATGCAAAACAACTTCCCAGCCAATATGCTGGCGCTGGTTGACGGCGTGCCACGCACGCTTTCACTCGATGGTTTTGTCCGCCACTGGGTTGACCACCAGATCGAAGTGATTCGCCGTCGTACCGAATTCCGGCTCCGTAAGGTCCTTGAGCGTTTGATGATTCTAGAGGGACTCGTTAAAGCCCTCGATGCGCTCGACGAAGTAATCGCCTTGATTCGGCGCTCGCCAACCGTGGATGAAGCTCGCGAAGGCCTCATGAAGTTGCTGGACATCAACGAAATTCAAGCCGACCATATCTTAGCTATGCAGCTCCGCCGTCTAGCTGCTCTCGAACGGCAAAAGATCCTGGACGAGCGTGACGAAAAGATGGCATTGCGTGACGATTACCGGGACATTTTAGCTTCGCCAGGCCGTCAGCGAACCATCGTGGCGGACGAACTCGGCGAGATTGTTGCCAAGTTCGGCGACGAACGCCGTACCAAGATCCTCCCATTTGACGGTGAAATGTCCGATGAAGATTTGATTCCGGAGGACGACGTCGTTATCACCATTACCCGCTCTGGATTCGTTAAGCGTACCAAGGTGAGCGAATACCGCGCCCAGCATCGCGGCGGTAAGGGAATCAAGGGAACCTCGTTGCGTGACGACGATATCGTCGAGCATTTCGGTATTACCTCCACTCACGATTGGCAGCTATTCTTTACCAACCAGGGCCGGGTTTACCGAATCAAGGGCTATGAGCTACCAGAAGGCGCACGTGACGCTAAGGGTCAGCATATTGCCAACATGTTGGCATTCCAGCCAGGTGAATCAATTGCCTCGATGGTCTCGATCCGTAGCTACGATCAAGCCGACTATCTTGTGCTTGCCACCGAAGACGGCCTGGTGAAGAAGACCCGCTTGAGTGACTACGATTCCGCCCGTACCGGCGGTTTGATCGCCGTCAAGCTGCGCGAACGTGAAGATGGCACAACTGACCGTCTCGTGGCTGCCCGTTTGCTGAATGAGGGCGACGACGTCATCCTCGTCTCGCGCGGTGGGCAGTCCTTGCGTTTCACGGCCGACGACGAAACCTTGCGTCCAATGGGTCGAGCAACCTCTGGTGTGACTGGTATGAAGTTCCGTGGTGATGATCGGTTGCTTGCAATGGATATTGTTGACGAAGGTGCGGAAGTCTTTGTTGTAACTGAAGGTGGCTTTGCTAAGCGCACTGATATCGAGCAGTACCGAGTCCAGGGCCGTGCTGGCCTGGGTATCAAGGTTGCTAACGTGGTTGAGTCCCGTGGCGATCTGGTGGGCGCACTCATCACTCATCCAGGTGACGAAGTTATGGTCATTATGGAATCGGGCAAGGTTGTGCGTTCAGCAGTAGACGAAGTGTCACTGACTGGCCGTAATACTCAAGGTGTCAAGTTTGCTACCCCGGACAAGGGTGACAAGATCATTTCCATCGCGCTCAATATGGAAAAAGAAGCTGAAGAGGACGAAGATACGGAAGCAGACGGTACCGCCGCCGTCGAACCGGAATCTGACGCGAAAGATGACGCACAAACCGCTACCGAAGTAGAATAACCCTACGTGTAAATCACTCACACCTGGTCAATGGAGAAGAAGATGACAACCACACCGGACGAAACGACGCCGCAGCCAACCATGGTGCAAGAAGTCGTGCCACATGAAAAGCAAGAAGTTGGCATTCGGCGAGTCAAGATGACGATTTCCCGGGTTGACCCATGGTCGGCTCTGAAACTGTCATTCTTGGTTTCAGTTGCAATCGGCATCATGCTAGTAATTGCTACCGCCGTTTTGTGGTTTGTGCTCGATTCGATGCATGTTTGGTCGCAAATCGATGGGCTGCTCAAGACGCTCAACTCCGAAGCGTTGTTGCAATTGGGGCAGTTCATGGAGTTTGGGCGTGTCATGTCATTCTCCGTTGTGGTAGGAGTGATTGAGATTGTGTTGATGACCGCTTTCGGGGCGCTCATGGCACTTGTGTACAACGTCGTTGCCATGCTGGTAGGCGGCTTACATGTGACCGTTACCGATGAATAGTCTGAAATAGTTACATGAAAATGTGACGTGCATTGCTTGGAGCTGTTGTGGTTTGATTCTGAACTCGAAATTGAGTTAATCTAATTCGGCACGAAGAAATGCACAAGGGCCTATAGCTCAGTCGGTTAGAGCGCTACACTGATAATGTAGAGGTCGATGGTTCGAGTCCATCTAGGCCCACGCTAACGTGAGAAGGAGGAGCGATGAAGAAATTCGTTCTCGTCACTCTCGCAGTAGTTGGGGGATATGCATTGTTCCTCAAAGCATCGGAAACGATGCAAACGCAGGCGATGTGGCAATCGGTCACAGATCCTGTAGAATAGCTTCGAACGAACAGTTCGAAATGGGGCTATGGCGCAGCTGGTAGCGCATCTGCTTTGCAAGCAGAGGGTCAGGGGTTCGAGTCCCCTTAGCTCCACAAATCCCGGTAGGAAATAGCCTACCGGGATTTTTTTGTTTGCTCTGTGCCGCACAAAATCTCGAGATTCAGCATGGTAGTGCGATATAGGCTGCTACCGTTGCGCTGGGCGAGATTTTGTGCGGCGTGGATAGCAAAAATTTCTATATTTGTTTGTAAAAATGGTTTTACTAAAACGTTTTAGCAACTAGACTGAAAACGTGAAGAATGAAGATACGTAAAATCAATGATGATTGCCCGTATGAAGATTCGACACAGCCTTAGAATCAATGAGCTATATATCGTCCTTAGATGTATTTCGCTTGGAAGGGACAATGATGTCTACCCATAAAAAACTAATTGGAGGCGCAATAGCAACAGTTCTTGCGTTCTCTTCGTTAAGTTGTGTTTCGAGTGCGCTTGCAACACCATTAGAAGAAGCAGGAATTAAAGCCGTTATTCCTGCTGTGCGTCATTTTAGTGCCGACGACGGACAACCATGGAAACTGTCGAAGGAAACGAAAATTGTAGCTCCTTCTGACCTTAAAGATGATGCGAATAAACTTGCTCTGGATCTGGCTATCAAGGGCAAAATAAAGCCAACAGTAGAAATCGATGGTGAAGCTGACGCTGACGATATTGTGCTCCGCGTCGATCCGGAACTAAAAGATGTTCCGCGTGATGATGGGTACCAAATAGTTTCGACTAAAGACCGGCTTACAGTAACCGGAAAATCCGCGGATGGGGCCTTCTGGGGTGAACAGACTGTTGTTCAGTCGGTTGCCAGCTCAGGTGGTGTGCAAGCAGGAACGGTACGCGATTGGGCCGATGTTAGCGAACGATCGTTCCATCAAGATATGGCCCGGAAATTCTATTCTAAAAATTATCTTCTGAATCTGATTCATCAATTGAGCTACCGCAAGATTAATACGTTGCAACTCCACTTTTCAGAAAATGAAGGTTTCCGACTGGAATCGAAGAAACATCCAGAAATCATGTCGTCGGACGGATATATTTCTCAAAGCGAGCTGGCTGAGATACTAGCCGAAGCAAAGAAATATCATATTGAGGTAATACCTGCACTCGATATGCCAGGACATATGAAGCAAGTGTTATCTCAGCATGCGGATCTTCGCTTAGAGCCGAGATACATTGGCTCTAATAATGAAGAGCATCTTCGCGGCCTTGATTTTTCGAAACCTGAAGCAGAAAAATTTGTCAAAGAACTTATTGATGAGTTTGCTCCCCTTTTCCCTGATACAAATAAATGGCATCTAGGAGCAGATGAATACGTAAACTTCACTCAGGCAGGACAGAAATATCCAGCAGCGGTCGAGCGTATTAAAGCTAAGCTTGGTCAAGACAAAGAATTTGTTGACGGTTTTGTGTCATTCATTAACGACATGGCTACCTATGTGAAAGACAAGTATCACAAGACTGATGTCCGAGTGTGGAATGATGCTTTTTATCGTTCGGATGTAGCTCAAAAGGTTGAACTGAACAAAGATCTCACTATTGACTACTGGACGAATTGGGATAGGCCGATGACGTCAGTCCAGGATTTTGTTGATCGAGGATTTAAGCTAGTCAACTTTAATGATGCCTACATGTACTTCGTACTTGGTGAAGCAGCCGGCTATAAGTATCCAACGGTTGAGCGTGTCTATCTAGGACAGCGCAATGATTCTGTTGATGGCGGTTTCCATGCGGGCCGATTCCCAGGCTTAGCTCAAGGTCGTGGACCACAGGCATTTCCACAAGAAAAACCAGTGCTAGGTAAAGATACAACATATCCAACCTGGCTACGTGGTGCATCTTTTGCTATTTGGTCCGACATAGCTCGTGCATTGACTGAAGAACAAGTTGCTGATAAATCAAAAGGTCCATACACTGCGTTTGCAGACCGCGTTTGGTATTCCGGCGATAAGCGCACAATCAAAGAATTCACGAATGCAATGGCTGCAGTTGGAGATGCTCCAGAAATACCGGCAAACATTGACCAGATCGTCGTCGGAACCCAATCAGACCTAGTCTCTCCACAATCTGGAACAGCAGTGAAACCTGGGATGGCAGTCACTGTGACCGGACAAATAAAAAATACATCCAACCAAACATTCCCTATTGATGCGAAAGTAACGTCTACGTTCCTTGAAACAGCAGCTGGTGACGTACCAGTTAAAGTTCTTGATAATGACGGTAAACCTGTTATGTCAGAAGGGAAAAACGTTGCTCTTGCATCAGAAGGCGCTACAGCTGAGGCAAGTTCTGTAGAAGTTGCGAAGTTTGATGCCAGCAAAGCTATTGATGGAGATGCCTCGAACGCTGACTCGAGATGGTCATCAGTCGGCAAGAAAGACGGCGAATCCATCACTGTCACATTTAAAGAAGCAACAGATCTTGTCAAACTTCGGTTAGCCTGGGAAGGGGCCTATGCAACAAAGTACACGGTTTCCTATGCTCATCCAGATGGTTCCACCACAGTAGATAAGTTCGCGTTTACTCGCGAGAGTAATAAAAATGCGGTATGGGCAGAGCATAGTATTGACCAGAAACGCGTAACGGCAATCACGATAACAGGAAACGAACGTTCCCTTCCCGATTACGGAATTTCACTATTCGAGATTGAAGCTTACAGTGCAGGCGGTCCGCTGAAGGTTGCTCCAGCAAAGCTTAACAATACTGGAAAACTTACTTGGAATGGTAGCCTTGAACCAAGTCAATCCATATCTTTCGCCTGGGATGCCACAATAGCCAAAGATGCTGACAAGAAGGCCTCCGTAGAACTAACGAGCACAGCTGAATATGTACTGAAGCCTGCTCAACCAAGCGTAGCAACTCTTGATTTCATAGTTGATCGCAAACCGCAGGTACCAGATACTCACGATGAAAAACCAGTTCCGCCAGTTGATCCGCAGCCTGAGCCGGCACCGCAGCCTGAGCCGGCACCGCAGCCTGAGCCGGCACCGCAGCCTGAGCCGCCTGCCCGTCCACATGTCGATTGGCTACCGCTTGTTCCTGGGATAAATCTTGATCCAGTTTATTCTGATTCGGGGATGATTGAGAAAGCGTTGGCTGATGAGAGCGTTAAGCTTGACGGTCAATACACAGTGGAACGAGGCGAAAACGTTAAAGTCACTTTCGCTGGATTGGAAAAGAATGCGCAAGCACGTGTGTACTTGTATTCTGAACCAACAAAGATTGGTGATGTGACTGCCTCAGATAGTGGTAGCGCTGAATTTGATGTAAAGACAACTGATGCTCCGCTGGGAACGCACTATGTGGTTGCAACATCAAATGTTGCTGGCATGCATCAGCCATCATCTATTGTGCGAATTACCGTAGTTGAGTCACGTACAGACGGACATGGACAGCTCCCAAACCAGAATCAAGTTACATCGCAACACACGCAAGTTCTTGCAAAAACTGGTAGCTCGCTTACTTTTGTTGGAGTTATCTCGGTTACCTTGCTAGGTTTCGGAATGGCGATGATCCTGCTTCGTCGTCGTTACGAATCGTGATGATGCAATTATAAAAACATACGCTGAGGGGAATTGAAATACTATTTCCCTCAGCATATCTCATATTTCAATGACGAAATGAGGAACATATGCGTACCAAGCAAGCCAACAACTGGCGCAAAAGTGCGATAGCAAGCACACTTGTGCTAGCGCTATCAACTTTTGGATCGCTTCCGATAGCATCCGCATCACAAGATTATTCTCGACTTTCAACAAGCACACAAATGGCATCTGATGCAGAAGATGTCTACACCACTCCACTAGATGCAAGTGTGCGTATCCAACAATTCAATACTGGTTGGAAATTTAAACTAGGAGAGGAAAAAGGTGCTGAGTCGCCGGAATATTCCGATGCTCAATGGCGGATCCTAGATCTTCCACATGATTATTCCATCGAACAGGAATTTACCCAGCAAGGTGAGGCAGAAAGTGGATATCTTTTAGGGGGCATTGGTTGGTATCGGAAAAACCTACCTCTGGATCAGAAATTCGTTGGCAAGCGAATTAACTTGAATTTTGATGGCGTCTATATGGATGCCACCATATATGTCAACGGCACTGAAGTAGCAAACCATCCATATGGATACACCCCATTTTCGGTAGATATCACTGATTATGTGAAAATCGGGGCGAACAACGTCGTAGCTGTTAAAGTCAACCATGAGCTTCCCTCAAGTCGCTGGTATTCTGGTTCAGGAATTTATCGCAATGTTGACCTCGTGGTTACTAACCCTGTCCATATCGCTCACGATGGGGTAACTGTTGTCGCCCCCAATATTGCAACAGCCACTGAAGGCGATCTCGACATTAATGCCACTGCACGAGTAGTAAATGAATCAGCGGAACCTGCTGAAGTTATGGTTACGCACGTGTTGACATCACTTGATGGTAAGCAAACATTAGGTGAAAGTAGTGCACAGAAACTCATGATCGCTCCTGGATCTGAGGCTGATGAAACGGCAGCAATTACAGCACATAACATCAAGATGTGGAGCGTGGATAATCCGCAACGTTACCAGGTGGTAACCAAAATTTCTGATGTGGATAATACTCCACTTGATGAAGTCACAGTTAAAACTGGATTCCGGAATGCGCAGTTCGATGCTGACAACGGGTTCACGCTCAACGGTCAGCGAATGAAGCTCAAGGGCGTATCCATGCATCACGATCAAGGAGCGTTAGGTGCTCGAGCATATCGTGCTGCCATAGAGCGACAAATCGATATCTTGAAAGAGATGGGCGCCAATGCCATTCGTGTCACCCATAATCCAGCATCGCGCGATTTGATCGATCTTGCAGATGAAAAAGGGATGCTTATCGTCGAAGAACTTTTTGACGGGTTTCATCATCCAAAGAACAGAAATTACAATGACTATGCCCGTTTCTTTGAGAAGCCAGTGCCACTGAACACTGCTTTAGAAAATGTGGCACCCGAAAGTACATGGGCACAATTCGACCTTGAAGCAACAATACGGCGGGATATAAATGCTCCATCCGTGATCATGTGGTCTTTAGGAAATGAAATTGGTGAGGGAACAGGCTTGTACACCCTCATGGCGAATTATACCAGTCAGCAAGCCGACCTCATTAAGTGGACACAGCAGATTGACAAAACCCGGCCAGTTACCCGCGGGGACAATCAGCTCAAAGACGGTGCTCCAGGTGCTGCGACGCTCATGGAATCCTTAGCTAAGGCTGATGGAACAGTTGGTTTGAATTATGTTGCGGGAAATAAATACAACAGTATTCATTCCCAGCATCCTGACTGGAAACTATATGGCTCCGAAACTGCGTCATCAGTAAATAGTCGTGGAATATATAATCGTACGCACGATAGCGGGCGTACTGCGGACAAACAACTGACCTCATATGACGGTTCTAAAGTTGGATGGGGAGCATACGCATCTGAGGCTTGGTACGATATCATCACCCGCGATTATGTTGCTGGAGAATTTGTATGGACTGGTTTCGATTACATCGGTGAACCAACATTCTGGTTTGGTGATTCACCAGGTGCTGTAGGCTCATGGCCATCACCAAAGAATTCCTATTTTGGCATTATTGATACTGCTGGTTTCCCGAAAGATTCCTATTATTTGTATCAAAGCCAATGGAATGATAATCTCCATACCCTTCATATTTTGCCAGCATGGAACCGCAACGTCGTCGCCAATTCACAAGGAAAAGTGAAGGTAGATGTTTATTCAGATGCGCCGCGTGTTGAATTGTTCTTTATTGATACGCATGGGCAGAAAAAATCACTCGGCGAAAAGAAATTTACTGTAAAGAAAACAGAGGCTGGATACCGGTATCAACTCTACGAAGGAACAGATAAAAAGAGGGTAGACCACGAAAATCTATATTTCACGTGGGAGGTTCCTTATGCTGACGGAACTTTAGAAGCAGTAGCGAAAGACAAAGACGGTCAGATAATTTCCGATACGCATGGGCGCAATAAAGTGACGACGGCGGGACCAGCGCAATCACTAAAGGTAAACGTTAACCGTAATTCGATTGCTGCTGATGGTAGCGATCTCGCTTATGTTGACGTCACCGTAACGGATGCCAAAGGCGAACCTGTGCCTGACGCAAACACGCCTATAACCTTCTCTATTGAGGGAAACGGCGAAATAGTAGGTACTGATAATGGAGAGCAAGCAGACCATACGTCCTATCAGTCACTTGAGCGTCGAGCTTTCTCGGGTAAAGCATTAGCAATTGCGAAATCCACTAAGAAAGCAGGATCGTTTACTGTGACTGCAAGTGCTGAAGGAATGACTCCACAGTCAGTAACTGTAATTACGACGAATGACAATACGGATCCATCGAGTGAATCTGGTGCGGATCACTATCGCTATCCACGTAATATTTATGTCAAGACAGGTCATAAGCCGATTCTTCCTGAGGTTATTGAAAGTTACGATGCTGATAATCGTTCCTCAACTACTAAGGTGACATGGGACGACATCACTGCAAAGCAATACGGCAAAGCTGGTCATTTTGTTGTTTCTGGAAAAACGGGCGTCGGAGATAAGGTTGATATTGACATCATTATGATTGATGGGGTTGGCGCAGTTCTGAATTATTCAGCAACGTCACCAGTAGGAACAGTTGCCCAACTTCCTTCTACGCGCCCTGTAGTAATGCCGGATGGAGCAATTTTATCGACGTCGTTCCCAGTTACATGGCAGGACCCTGAGGCTAGTGTTTGGGATAAACCTGGAACTGTGACAGTTCACGGTGCCACAACCATTTTTGACCAGAAATATGAGGTTACTGCGACTATTCGTGTGCAAGAACCGACGGTTGCAGTTGGTGATAATTTAGCCGGGGCAGCGAAGTCGTTGACTCAATCGATTGATCCGGCTTTGCAATCTGACACGCTTGAAGCGATTCGTGATAGTAAAACCGCAGTTCCGAGCCATGATGGTAACGGTCCGAACAAAAACGTTTGGACGAATTATGAAAATACGCAAAAGACTGACGAAAAATTTGCGGACCTTGTGTTTGCCTACGATACTCCGCAGCAGTTTAGCCAATTTGAGGTGTGGTTCTATCGAGATGGTTGGTCGGCCAACTACCCGGAGCCTCATTCGACGAGGTTCTTTGTACGAGACACGGTTAATGAAGAGTGGAAGCTTGTAGAATCAAGAGAAACAATCGGCGATGAACAAGGAAACGTTCAGCCTTACAAATATGAGCTAGATCCAGTGACGACGACGTATCTGAAGGTTGAGGTACACAATAATGTCAACGGTAAGACTGCTAGGCCGAATATCAAACCGGTAACTGGTATATCGGAGATATTCCTCAAAGGTGTGAAACAGTCTTATGACGTTCATTCAACGGCCTTGTTAACCAAGGTTGTGCTTAACGATGAAGAATTGTCCAAAGAGGCGCTTGATTCCTGGTCTTACACATCTCCTGCTGCTAAACCCCAGATGTTGGAAGCCTATTCCGAGGATAATGCGGCGGTGACAATTGTTCCTGAATTTGAGCGAGTATCGAGGATAATTGTTGAGTCAGAAGATCATCGAACAACTAAGATGTTTGAAATCAAATATACCGGGAACCTAGAACCAGATCCGCAGCCGGATCCGCAGCCGGCACCTGAGCCGGATCCACAACCGGATCCACAACCGGATCCACAACCTGAGCCAGGTCCATCGAAACCAGATGGAATGTCCATCCCATGGATCAAAATTCTAGATGCAGTATTAACTGGGCCAACGTATGCTGATTCATCAGTAATCGCGGCTGATATAGCCAATGGAAAGGTAAAGCTTGATGGTCAGTACACAGTTGAACAAGGTAAGTCAGTAGATGTTGATTTCAGTGGATTGAAGAGCGAAATGCCAGCGCGCATCTTCTTCTACTCTGAACCAACATTACTTGGCACTGAGGTTTCTGATTCCCAAGGAATGATTAAGTCCTATACCGTTCATATACCCGAGACCGTTTCTCCAGGTGAGCATTATGCTGTAGCAACATCTAATATCGCCGGTGAGCAGCCGTCGTCGGTTGTGAAAATAACTGTGCTAAAGAAAAACGGCACTAACGGAGGAACAGTTAGTGCCCAATCGTCTAGCCGTTTGGCAAAGACTGGAGTGGATGTGGGTGTTACTGGACTTCTAGTAATCCTATTAGCAGGTTTGATAGCGACTTACGTAGGTAAGCGCCGCCGAATCTAGCATTCTTCCGGTTAAAATCACGGTATACGGCACGGTAGTTGCATATAGCATGCTACCGTGCCGTATGTCGAGATTTTGTGCAGGCCTAGACGGCGAATCTGATTTATGCGACCGTCAAGAACCCAATAATCGACATAATATTGAAGAAATCGATGAACATTCCGCCAACTACTGGCAAAACGAAGAAGGCCGTGGGAGATGGTCCGAATTTGGCCGTCACTGATTCCATGTTTGCCATCCCGTTTGGGGTTGCTCCCATTGCAAAACCAACATTGCCAGCTACGAGCACGGCAGCGTCGTATGTTGAGCCCATTGCTTTGAACGTAATGAAGCGGGTGTATAACACGGTTAGAGCAACCTGGGCAGTCAACAAAACCACGAGAGCGAACGCCAGCGAACCGAGCTCCCACAGCCGGACTGACATGAGGGCCATCGCTAAGAAAACACTCAGGGTCACTGTTCCTAGCATCTCGATTTCTTGATGTGGAACTAGTTCCTTGGCTCCATTGTCTTCACCGCCGGCACGGGTGAACCGATAGTCGGAAAACCAGCGTGCTAAAATACCGCAGATCATCGGTCCTAAATAGGCAGGAAATTGAGCCATAGACGTCCAGCCGCTCACAAGTATATTGAGCCCATCAGTGATGTAGCTGCCGATAAACATGGCTACGAGTAGCGCCATGAATCCAGCTAGCACCCGGTCTGCGTTAAGCGGATGGATTTTTTCGTGAAGGAAAGAATCGTCAAACGTGGAGGTGTCATGGAGTTTGACGAGGTCATGACGGCGAATCAGCCGTAACGCGACCGGTCCGCCAATAAGAGAACCAGCCACCAGGCCAAAGGTTGCGGCCGTATAGGCAATCGATTCTGCCCCCAAAAATCCAGCGTCTTCGATGAGCGGAGCGATACCGGCGGAGGTTCCGTGCCCGCCGATCATTGACGTCGAACCAACCATCAGCGCCAACGGTGCTGGCAGATCTAACAATGGCGCCAGTCCAATAACTACGAGGTTCTGTGCCACGAGCAAGCCCACGGTTACCAGTAGAAAAAGCGCAACCTTAGGTCCGGCTTTGCGTAAAATCATGGGGCTTGCGCCAAAGCCGATAGAGGTAAAGAACAAAACCATAAAGAAACTTTGGAGTGTGGAGTCAAAGTGAAAATTCACCGTATGTGTGAGGTGGAGGATGAGATTGACGATGGCAAATGTGAACCCGCCAATGACCGGGGACGGGATAGCAAAACGCTCGAATAGCGGAACGCGCCGCCGCATAAACCGACCAAAGAACAATAACAGTACAGCGAATCCAATTGTTTGAACCATCGAAAATTCAATCGTCATATATACCTCGTAAACGGTAGGGGATATTATCAGTAAGCCGGCATTCGGCCCAGAAAAATGTCATTATGCTATAAAAATCAACAACTGTTGAAAAGTACCATAATATTGAGGGCCTATGCGATGAGGTGTCATATTCAACAAAAATTAAACCCGTGTTAGTAGGCTATTTGAGCCACTAATATGGCGGGTTATTCCGCTAAAATAATGCTCGTGTCTGACGTGTATTTTGAAACCCTTACTTCGATAACTTCGCCGCAGTTGCGTGCCGATATGCTTGAGATGTGGCAGCGCAATACCGAGCTTGGGGCGGCGATTGGTGTTCGCCCAGGTGATCCGATTAGTCGATATGGGGAGCTTCTTGCTGGGCACGAACAGGATATGGCTGATGGTCGTGGTTGGCTGTATGTTATGCGTGACTCGAGCACGCAGCAGCTTTTAGGTTTTGCGTGGTGGATTGTTGGCATCCCGGAGGGCCAGCCTCAACATATTGCGACGATTAAGCGGTTGCAGGTCAGCCCCGATTTCCACGGGCGCGGTCTAGGGCGCATGTTGATGGAGCACCTGCATTCTCCGGAGGTACTTGCCTCGTTGGGTGCGGACATTGAATTTTTACATTTGCAGTTCCGGGCTGGGCTGGGTCTCGGGAAGCTCTATGCTCGGTACGGGTATGAATTGAACGTTCGGTGGGATGTGATTCGGCGGAACGACGACGGATCCTATGAAGGCTGGATGGAAATGATTCGTCGCCGCGACGGCAAGCCGATGCCGGAACCCCGCTGGTGAGTGCTAGTTATTTACGGGAACAGTGAGTTTGACGAGCACACTGGGCAGGGTACGCACCAAGTAGGCAGTTAGGTCCTCATCGTGGTGGGTCAGCGCAAGGATCATGGATCGTTCAGCGAGTGCGAGGATCATGTTGACTAAGTCCGGGGCAGAGAGAATACTGCGTCTGCCGATGTCGGAAAGTTTTGATTCAATGACTGCAGAAAGCTGCTTCTTGAAGGCTTCAGCACCTTCATATAGTGGGTTTTCTTTGTTGTGAGCACGGGCCAGATATGTTGAAAACTCAGTGAGAAGAAGGTAGAAATCCCGAGAAATTGGGAGTGCGGCGAGAATTCTCGAGGCTAGTAGTTTGGTGCTGGTGAGGGTCTCATCATCGGATGAGCCGTGAATAATAGGGATGTCTTTTGAAGCGAACGCATCCATTGTGGTGGTGAGAATTCGACCCCACTGGTCCTCGGCTAGTATTTGAATGAAGTGATCCATGTCAGCAAAATTCGAATAGAAAGCGCCTCGGGAAAATCCGGCTACTTCGCAAATATCTCCTACCGAGGTTCCGAGGATGCCGTTTTGAACGAACAGTATCGAACCGGCTTCGAGAAGTTTTGCACGGGTACGTTGCCGGCGCGTTGACAGCGGTGTCGCTGTTAGTTTTTCGATGGCCTCTCGCCTAATCGAGCGGACATGAATTGCCATAGACATACTCCTTTATCTTCCGTTTTAGTCTACCCCATCACTCGATACACATGTGTATTGAAACTGCAAGATACAGACGTGTATCGTGAATATCTGGTACAGCTAGAAGGAGAATCCGACATGATGACACGGTTGAAAGGCCCACGGTTGGGAACTGCAATTGTCATATTTGCAGTTGCGCTAATTCCGCTGCTATATGCGGGCTTGTTGACTATGACTTATCAAAATCCAACAAATCGTCTTGACGACATGACTGCCGCGATTGTTAATGAAGACCAGGCATATACCGGAACATTGGTGACCGGCAAGCAGGAAACTTTCTCACTGGGACATGAATTGACCGATGCACTGGTACATCCGAAAGACGGTGAAGACGTCGGCTTCTCATGGAAAGAAATGTCTGAATCAGACGCGTTAGCTCAGATGAATGACGAACGAGTGCGTGCCATTTTGTATATTCCGCACGATTTTTCGAAGAACGTAGCGAAGATCGGTACTGATATTGGATCTTCCGCAACCCAAGAGTTGCGTTTAGTTACCGACGACGGCGTGAACTATCTGGCTGGAACCATGGCTAAAACCGTGTCTGAGGCGATGACGAACCGGATTAATGAACGCGGTGCGACTCGAATCACCGAACGGCTTCTCGTTTCGATTGAGAAGATCCGTGGCGGTCTGCATGACGCTGCCGATGGTTCAACGAAGTTAGCTGATGGCACTGTCAAACTTAACGATGGCGTCAGGAAATTCGATGATGGCATCGGAAAACTCTCCCAAGGAACACGTGACCTTTCGCAGGGAACTGGACGCCTCGTCGTCGGTATGAATGACCTTGCGAACGGAACAGTAACGTTGCGTAATGGATTGGCTACGCTCGACGACGGAACTGGGCGCGCGGCTGATGGTTCGCAAAAACTATCGCTGGGCTTAACCGAACTCAACTCGGGTGTTAATAAAGTAGCATCGGGTTCGAGCGAACTACACAATGGTGCGGAACAACTTGCCCAGGGTGTCCATAAGTTGAATGCCAACACCGGCAAACTTGGTGCTGGTGTGAAGCAGTTGGCGGATGGATCTGGCAAATTAGCTCCTGGAATCGCGGCGTACACTAACGGCGTCGATCAGGCGCAAGCTGGAAGCGCCAAGTTACAACAGGCTGCTCAAGCACTACCTGGCGCTATCGAGAAAATGAGTGCAGGCTTAGGTCAGGCTGGAGATTTTGATCCGACTAAGCCGGAGACCGCTAAAAAGAGTCTGATGGCTGGAACAGAAGCTCTCAATGCTGGTCTTAAAAAATTACACGATGGCGTCACTGTAGGAAAAGATGGCAAGCCATCTCTCCAAGATGGTGCTACTCAGCTAGCTGGAGTGACTGATATTGTTGCCGAATCGCTGAAGTATGTTGATACGAGCGACGCTACTAAGCTCGCAGCTGGTACTAGATCGTTCGATAAGTCTTTGCATGATTACACCACTGGCATTGACGAGCTTGCGGAGCAGTGTAAACCGCAAGATTCGGAGATGTGCCAGAAAATAAAGGCATTGTCTTCATCGTCGCAAAAACTCCGCGAAAGTAGCTGGGCCCTGGTCAAGGGCGCTGATTCGATCACCGGGAAGCTTAAGGGTTTTGCACCGTTCACTGAGGTCATCAACACGATCGCGCAAGGCGCACAGGCTGTCAAGGACGGTGTCAACCAGGTTGCGGCAGGTTCGGAGAAGCTTGCGCAGGGAAGTGATCAGCTGACCCAAAACATGGCTAAGGCTAGTGCTGGGGTAGGACAGCTCAAGACGAAGCTTGGAACGGCGTCGTCGTCAAATGATGGTACTCTCCTTGGTGGTATTAACGATCTGAGTACAGGATTAGCAAAAATCAGCGGAGTAAACGGAACCCAGTCCGCTCAACTGCGTGATGGAGCACAGGCGCTCGCTGGCGGAATCGGCAAGCTGACGGGGAAGTTGCCAGAGCTAACTGATGGTGTGAACAAGCTCGATGCCGGTGCGCAAAAACTTGCTGACGGTTCCACGGGGCTTGTTACTGGCATGACCAAACTATCCGAGGGCTCGCAGAAGGCTGCCAGCTCGGCACAAGAATTAGCCTCCGGAATTGGTAAGCTGAAGAACGGTACTCAATCGGCACGTTCTGGTTCACAGAAACTTGCTGACGGTGCGCAAACTGCTCAGCAAGGTGCGGGTGCGCTAGACTCCGGAGCTCGCAAGCTGAACGACGGCGCGCAGACTGCTCAAGAAAAGGTCGGCGAACTTGCTGATGGGGCAACCAAGTTGAACGACGGCGCAACAAAACTTCGCAACGGCTTAACTGAAGGTTCTGGAAAGATCCCACAACTATCGAATGCTGATCAGCAGAATGTTTCGGCAACGGCTGGAAAGGTTGCTGAAGTTAAGACAGAACGGCTACACGCAGTTGCAAATAACGGCGCTGGATTTACTCCGATGTTTATGTCGCTCGCATTGTGGATTGGCACAATCGCACTGTTCTTGGTCTTGCCAGCTCTCGATCATGATGAACGCGCTCGCGGTCGATGGGTCCAAGCAGTGACGAAGCCGGCAGTAACAGCAACCATGTTGGCTGTGGTTCAGGCTGTTGTGATGATGGTTGTAGTCAATGCGATGGGCGAATTGCATGTTGCGAACTTGGCTGGGTTGAGTGCGTTGGCGGTTCTCGCCAGTATCTGTTTCATGGCAGTCAACCAGGCGTGTGTTGCGGCCTTCGCGTTCCGCGGTCGGTTCTTGTCTATCGTTTTGCTGAGCTTGCAGATCACCTCGATGGGAGCAACGTTCCCAATCGAAACTGCGCCGAAGTTCTTCCAGTGGATCCACTGGCTCTTGCCGATGAGTGATACTCAGCTTGCCTTCCGGTCGCTGATTGCTGGTGGTGGCGTGGATGGAATTGTTGGCAAGACGGTTCTAGTTCTCTTGCTGTGGACGGTGGTTGCGGTAGCGATTAGCTTCTTCGCTTCGAAGGTTCGGACGAAGAAGAATGTAGCGATGGCTCATGATGAAGCCTTAGCTCCAACTGCTGGATAACTTCTACTGATGTGACGTAGGCTCCCTAGTTTTTGCTAGGGAGCCTACTGAGCTATAAGGATCTATTGGGATAGATCCTGTGGTGGCTACTTACCGGCAAGTGCAGTTTTGTATGCGGTATCGAGATCGGTGACAGCGTCACGCACTTGTTGCACTGTTGAGTGAGGGTTGAGCTCTACTCCAACTGCTTTAGTGATGTGTTTGTTCAAACCGTGGTAGGTGACAAAAGCTTTCTTTCCGAGAATGTTTGTGTCACGATCCCAACGAGTCTTCCAGATTTTCTTCGTCAGCTCGTTTTTCACGTAGACGGTTGCAGTGTCTGTTGGAGCGATTTCTGGGTATTCAGAAACACGTGCCAGAACATCTTGAAGGTCTTTGATGGACTCTTTGAGCTGTGCCTCAGTTGAGGTAAGGTTCGTCAAACGAATAACTGCGCGGGTGACGGCGAAACCGATCTCAACGTGAGCAGCTTGAACTTTGTCTTTCAGCTTCGTTGCCGCAGTATCGATTGTCAGGCCAATATTGGTTGCAAGCTCGGCACGAGCCAGGATGGTCTTAGCATCAAAAGCTGGAATATTTCCGGAAGCGAGGGCAAGGATTTCTCCTTGCAATTCACTGAGAGTCTTAAAAAGTTCGTTGAACTCCTTGCTCCACTTGATGTCTGGACGCGCAACTTTGGCGGCATCAGCGATTTCAGTGACATGCTTCATTGTTTCTTCTACGGCTTCAGCTTTTTCTTTAGCCTCTGCCTGAATTTGCTTTTCTTGATTTTCCCCTGTGTTTGCAGTGAGAGAAACTAAGCTAACAGCAGGATAAGAGACTGTTGTTGCATGTGCTACCGGAGCAGCAAGATGAGGAATCAAAAGAGATGCTGAAAGTGCTACGGCGATAAGCGATTTCTTCATTGGCACTCCAAAAACTAAAAATGAAAATTGACATAACTGCGAAATGTGAATATTTCGCAGTAATTAAAATTGTATAAGAAAAACCGCGATCCGTATAGACCTATGTCACATCTTGAACAGTTTTATGAAACTGGTGGCATTGGGGTTTACTGTTTATCTAGCAATTAGCTAAGGAAAGTCTCACGTTAAAAAAATGGCGGAAATTCGCGGTTTTCCCATATCTAGAAACTGTAATTGTCTGATAAAGGTAAATCGGGGCGCTTGTGGGTTTGAATATATTTACCCACTGTCACAAAATGGATGTGTATACGTTACTTTTGTCCTAGGAGATTACTTGTATTCAATGGCGATACATGCGGTAACATTCGTG
Source organism: Arcanobacterium phocae (assembly GCF_900105865.1). Classification (NCBI taxonomy): domain Bacteria; kingdom Bacillati; phylum Actinomycetota; class Actinomycetes; order Actinomycetales; family Actinomycetaceae; genus Arcanobacterium; species Arcanobacterium phocae. The sequence continues at coordinate 506,352 of NZ_LT629804.1, read as the reverse complement.
CCGTCTACTGAGTCTATCGGTGGCTCAAACGTCCTTTCTGCATTAGTAGGTATCTTGCCGCTGATTGCATTCTTTATCATGCTTGGGGTTTTCAAAGTTAAAACACATTGGTGTGCACTTGGGTCTTTGGTCATTGCGTTATTGATCGCAGTGTTCGGGTTCCATATGCCAACAAGCATGGCAGTAAATTCAGCGCTCTTTGGTGCGGCATTCGGTATCATGCCCATTCTCTACATTGTTATCGCGGCGGTGTGGTTATATAACCTTACTGTCGATTCAGGCAGGGATGAAGATGTTCGTGCAGTATTCTCTGCGGTTGGAAAAGGTGACATTCGCATTCAAGGTCTTCTTTTAGGTTTCTCTTTTTGTGGACTTCTGGAAGGCTTGGCAGGTTTCGGGGCGCCGGTAGCGATCGTTGCCGCCATGCTAGTGTCGCTGCGAATTAACCCGATAAAGGCAGCACTTGTAACTATGGTTGGAAATGCTATCAATGTTGGTTTTGGTGCAATGGCCATCCCGATTACAACAGCGGGTAAAATTGGTGGAGTTGCCGCTACTGAAGTAGCGAATACTGCCTCATCAATGACTCCATGGATTATTATCATAATCCCTTTCTTACTGCTCTTCATTCTTGATGGTATGCGCGGTATTCGGCAATTATGGCATATTGCCCTCCTCCAAGGATTCATAACAGCATGTGGACATTTCGTGGCAGCACACTATGTTTCATATGAGTTGACAGCTGTATTCGCTTCACTCCTTGGATTTGGTGTTGTTGCTGGAGCCCTGGTCTATTTGAATCCAATTACTCCGGATGATTGGCGTTCTGAAGTCTCCGTTGAAGGCAGGCCAAGTGCTAGCCGAATCACTCTAGCGCTCATGCCATACTGGCTTGTTGTGGTAATTTTCTCTATTGCTAAACTATGGACTCTTGGTATCAATATCCCGGAATTATTTGCACAAACAACGATAAAAATTCAGTGGCCGGGTCTCTACGGCTCTTTACTAAACAATGCCGGTGAACCTTCATCTGGAGCTATTCTTAGTATCCAAACACTAGCCAATCCTGGAACTATGCTCGCTGTTACAGCACTTATCGTATCTGCTGTTTATGGGGCGAACTCCACGTCACGGTTTACGTTTAGCTTTAGCCGTGGACTTCACGTGTTAGGGCATACTATTCATTCGTTGCGTTGGTCATTGTTTACAATCGCTCTTGTTATGGCACTTGCATATGTTATGAATTTCTCCGGTCAAACTGCTGCTATCGGAGCGGCTCTCGCGGCGACGGGTTCAGCTTTCGCTTTTCTTTCTCCAGTTCTTGGTTGGATTGGGACTGCCGTAACAGGTTCTGCGACTTCGGCAAATGCACTCTTCGCCTCGCTGCAATCAACCGCAGCCACAGGAGCGCAGCTTGATCCACATGTTCTCCTCTCCGCCAATTCCATCGGCGGTGGCCTTGGGAAGATCGTATCTCCACAGAATCTAGCAATTGCAGCAACTGCTATTAACAAGCCTGGGTCAGAAGCTGAGATTCTTCGTAAGGCCGCTCCGTTCTCAATCGGTCTCCTTATGATTCTCTGTTTACTAACTTTCTTAGGCACACAGGGCATTTTGCCAATCGTTCAATAAGTTTTATCAACGTATCTACATGCATAGATAAGAAAGATTAAGAAATGAAAGTAGCACTATTTGCAACATGTATTGCGGACGCCATGTTTCCACAGGCTCCGCAAGCAACAATGCATCTTCTTAAGAGGCTTGGAGTTGAGGTCGATTTTCCAGAAAGCCAAGCTTGCTGTGGGCAGATGCATATCAACACGGGTTACTATCCCGAATCAATGCCTTTGATCAAGAATCACGTCAAAACTTTTGAACCTGTGCTCGACGGCGAATGGGATGCCATTGTTGTTCCCTCGGGTTCATGTACCGGTTCTATTCGCGAACAGCAGGAAATGGTTGCTGATAAGCTTGGTGATCATGCTTTGGCTTCCAAAGCAGCGGCGATTGCGAAGAAGACATACGAACTTTCTGAATTCCTTGTTGACGTTATGGGGACCGATGATGTTGGAGCATATTTTGCGCACCGCGTGACCTATCATCCAACATGCCATTCTTTACGTGTTGCCAAAGTTGGTGACAAACCTTTGCAGTTACTCCGCAAAGTTGGCGGCATTGATCTCATCGAATTGCCAAGCGCAGAATCGTGCTGTGGGTTCGGTGGGACATTCGCACTGAAAAACCATGAGACATCCGCGTCGATGCTAACTGACAAAATGAACAATATTATTGCCACCAAGGCTGATGTTCTCGTTGCCGGTGACTATTCATGTTTAATGAATATTGCTGGTGGTCTCTCTCGGAATCGAGCTGGTGTGCGCGCTATGCACCTTGCTGAAGTCCTTGCTGGTACACAGAATGAGCCATGGGTGGCTCCAGAATCTACCACGAAAGCTGGTGTGTAATGGCTACATTTTTAGGTTTGCCAAAGATATTCGGCAAAGGTCATGAGCAGTGGGTCCAAGGTGATGCATTGCCTGAACATACTTTGGAGTGGGGAACAAGTTTCCCACAAGGAGCTGCTGTTACATTACGCGATAACCAACTGCGTAAGAACCTGCGCCATGCAACAACTGTTATTCGCAATAAACGTGCTGAGCGAGTAGAAGAAATGCCTGATTGGCAGGCTCTACGTGATGCCGGTTCAGCAATCAAGCATAAAACGATGAGTAATCTTCCAGAGCTGCTTGTTCAGTTGGAAGAGAATGTCACTAAACGAGGTGGCATTGTTCATTGGGCGCGGGATAAGAAGGAAGCTAATGAGATCATCCTTGGCATCCTTCGGGAAAAGAACGCTAAAGAAGTTGTCAAAGTAAAGTCGATGGCAACTCAGGAAATTAACCTCAATGAAGAACTTGCTAAAGAAGGAATCGTTGCACACGAAACCGACTTGGCAGAAATGATTGTTCAGCTCGGCAAAGACATGCCGTCACACATCGTGGTGCCAGCAATTCACCGCAACCGTGCAGAGATTCGTGAGATCTTCAACCGGGAAATGACTGACTTGGAAGAACCAATTGAGACGACGGAACCGCGTGTTTTGGCGATGGCTGCACGTGCTCACTTGCGTGAGTTGTTCCTTAAGACCAAGGTGGCTATCTCAGGTTCTAACATGATGGTTGCTGAGACTGGAACGCTTTCGGTGTTTGAGTCTGAAGGTAACGGTCGTATGTGTTTGACCCTTCCAGAAACACTGATCTCTTTGGTTGGCATTGAAAAGCTCGTCCCAACATTCAAGGATGCGGAAGTCTTCGCTCAACTTCTTCCACGCTCATCAACAGGTGAGCGCATGAACCCATACACCTCGATGTGGACGGGTGTTACTCCAGGTGACGGACCGCAAGAGTTCCATCTCGTTTTGTTGGACAACGGCCGTACTAAGGTCTTGGCTGACGAAGTTGGACGCCAAGCATTGCATTGCATCCGCTGTGCAGCGTGTATGAACGCCTGCCCAGTTTACGAGCATGTTGGTGGACACGCCTACAATTCGGTTTATCCGGGACCGATCGGCGCAATTCTGACTCCGCAACTTCTTGGCGCGATGGATCATAATGATCCGGCGTCGTCCTTGCCTTATGCGTCGTCGCTGTGTGGTGCCTGCTATGAAGTGTGTCCGGTCAAAATTAATATTCCAGAAGTCCTTGTTGATCTGCGCCATCGGATTACCGAAGCTAATCGTGGAGGTATTCCAGATGTTTGGGACGTGTCTATGAAGGCAGCTTCGAAGGTTATGGGCAATGGTAAGGTTTGGGCTGCTGCGACTAAGGGTATGAAGGCTGGACGTGTTGTTGCCGGTAAGGATCGCAAGATTCATAATGTGCCGATTCCATTAGCTAACCGGTGGACAATGGTTCGCGATGTTCCAGCTCCACCGTCGCGGACATTCCGTGAATGGCTCAAAGAAGAAGGAAAGAAGGAGAACGAGAAGTGAGTGCACGTGAAGAGATTTTGCAACGTATCAAAGATGCGCTTGCTATCTCCCAAGGAGAACCTGCGCCGGAGCCACCACGGAACTACATTCAGGAAGGTGAATTCCCGCCAGGAGCCCCAGAAGTAATCGAGGACTTGATCGAGAAACTCGTTGATTACACTGCGGTTGTTGTGACCACTGATGAGGCTGGTATTCCAGATGCAATCGATGCGTATCTGGAAGATGCGTCTTCCGTCGTCGTCCCACATGGTTTGGATGAAAAATGGAAGAAGGCGGCTGGCCGTAACAACCGTACTGTTCAGGAAGACTCTCGTGAGAAGCCGTTAGGTAACTATGATCTGGACAAGATCGATGCTGTTGTGACTGCTTCGCGGGTAGCGATCTCCATGTCTGGCACGATTATCCTTGATGGTGAGCCGGACCAGGGACGTCGTGCGATCACGTTGGTGCCAGATAGTCACGTGATCGTCTTGCGGGCGAAGGATATTTATCCGACTGTTCCGCAGGCGGTGTCAGTTCTGAATGAGAACCCGACTCGGCCTATCACGTGGATTGCTGGACCTTCGGCAACCTCAGATATCGAACTGGTTCGAGTCGACGGCGTTCACGGACCACGTAACTTGCGAGTTATTATCGTGACTGATTGAGTCTTGCTACACCAAAATCTCTATCGGGGTACGATGAATTCATCGTACCCCGATAGACTTTAAATTGTTACTTCAGGAGTTTGGTCTACATCGTAATAGGTTAATGCGTAAGAATCTGGAACGGTCCACGTATCTGGAGAATCGATAAAATTAAGCAACATTCGCCATGCTCCGCCCTCTGATGCCGCTCGTTCATCGCCTAAAGATTTTGAAACCTGTATTTGTTTAAGCGTGCTTGTTAGTACGCGTTCATCAATTTCTGCTTGTAGTTCTTTTTTCATATGAGGGAATAAGTCAGCAAATATTCCGCCAAGGCGTACTTCTGGTAGGTCAAAAAGATTTAGACTTGCGGCAATCGCTTTTCCTAGAATTGTTCCAACGTTACTCATTGCTGTTAAGGCTTGAGGATCATTTCTATGTAAAGCGGCATAGAGGTGGGCTATTGGTGCATCACTAGGAAAACCAGCTTGTCTCATGATGTAGCGGCGTCCAGCGACGGTTTCAAGACAGCCCGTAGAGCCACAAGAACAAATAACATCATTTTCAGTGATAGCTATATGTCCAATTTCTCCCGCAAATCCACGAGCACCAGTATAGATAACACCGTTACGGACTATTGCTGATCCGATACCGGAGGAACCGGAAATATATAGAAAGCTATTTTTTGAATCGTTATGACGTCGCAAGTGGATAAGTTCATTAAATCCTTCGAGATTTATAGAATTTTCGAAATGAACTTTATAAGGGTTTGAGCTGGTGAACTCATTAAGCATGTCTGGAAGAGAAATGTTTTTCCATGACATTGAAGGAGCAGAAAATAGTACTCCGTCGTTTTCCGAGACGAGGCCAGGAAATCCGCAAGTTATGCCAACAAGATTCATGTGGCTCGAACGGATTTGTTTTTCATGCTTTTTTAGACTGTTGACCAAGAGTGGAAAAACGTTTTCAGGTAAGGGCTGGTCAATAAATTCGTGAATATGTTCCGATAAGATTTTTCCGCGTAAATCGACGATACACGTTCGAACGGAAGAGTCTGAAATTTCGGCTCCTATTGTGACATGGGTGTGTGCGGCTGCGCTTAGAGGTACAGAAGGACGGCCTGCGCTAGTTGTACGCTCTGTTGGTTGTTCGACAAGAATTCCATAGTGAATCAATGTGTCGACGAGACGTGTGACAGTAGACTTATTAAGTCTTGTTTTAGCGGCAAGATCGGCACGAGATAAGGGAGTATTTGATGTAATAGCAGCTCGAGCTAGGAGCGATAGATTGTAGTTCCTAACTTTTTCAATGCCAGTACCGACAGGGGAACGCATAGAGTGTGTGAAGTGGTTTATTGTCATATTTTTCTAAGCTCTTTTCCAATCTAATTATGCCACCACTATTTAATTGTTACATGATTTTATTTAATGTGATTACGGGTGTTCAGCTGACGAAAATAGCGTAACTATGGATGAAATATGGTGTGTTTTGTTAAATCGTTGCATTTAATGTGACCCACGTCTATACTATTTATTGCAAGGAGCAACTAATGGGGGTTGTTATGCGTGAGCTAGTTGCAGGTGTTGATTCCTCAACCCAGTCATGTAAGGTCATGATTAGAGATGCACATACTGGCGCACTTGTGCGCTCTGGTGTGGCACATCATCAAACGGGAACAGAGGTATCTCCCGAAGTTTGGGAAAAAGCTTTACATGAAGCGATTCATCAAGCAGGTGGATTAGAAGACGTCAATTCACTTGCTGTTGCGGGGCAACAGCATGGAATGGTCACTCTTGATGAACATGGTGAAGTGGTGCGAAATGCGATCTTGTGGAACGATACTCGTTCGGCTCAAGATGCGGATGATCTTATTTCTGAATTAGGCGATGGTGACTATTCAGTAGGAAAGAACAGGTTTGTTGAGCGCACGGGGGTAGTGCCGGTTGCTTCTTTTACGATAACCAAGTTGCGTTGGTTGGCAAGAGAAGAACCTCAATCTTTAGACCGAACAAGAGCTGTCTGCTTACCGCATGATTGGCTTACCTGGAAATTACGGAACACGACAGATCTAGACTTGTTAGCAACTGATCGGTCGGATGTTTCAGGAACTGGCTATGCTTCATCTTCGGCAGAAAATTATGATCGCCAGCTCTTAGGTTTAGCCTTGAAGTCACAAGAATGTGCCAACGATCTGATATTACCAAACATTGGAAAACCCAATGAAATCATCGGAACGATGAGGAATGGTAAAAAGGAAATATGCTTGGCTGCTGGGTGTGGCGACAATGCTGGAGCCGCACTGGGGCTTTCGACTGGCTCTGGAGAAGTAGTGCTTTCAATTGGTACATCGGGAGTAGTGTCTTTAGTGAGCGATAAACCGGTTAAAGATATTACGGGTGCGGTTGCTGGATTTGCGGATGCTTCTGGCAGATATTTGCCACTGGTGGCTACATTGAACGCATCTCGAGTTGTAGATGCATATGCGAATTTATTAGGCGTTAGTCATCGTGAGTTTGATCGATTGGCTTTGAGTGCTCCACCAGGGGCAGAAGGATTGGTTTGTATACCGTATTTAGAAGGAGAGCGGACACCGAATTTACCCCATGCGAGTGGTGAGCTTTACGGTATAAGGAATAATAATTTTTCGCCATCAAATGTTGCTCGCGCAGCTATTGAAGGAATGCTCTGCGGGGTTAGTGAAGGCATCCATGCAATGCGGAGTTTAGGTGTGGATATTTCCCAAGTTACTCTCATTGGTGGTGGGGCAAGGTCGGAAGCGGTACGTCGCATTGCACCAATTGTTCTCGGGATGCCAGTAAAAGTCCCTGAACGCGGTGAATATGTAGCAGACGGAGCTGCTTTGCAGGCTGCATGGGCATATTTTGGTCAGAAATATCCGCCAGTTTGGACGCCACGTCTTTCCTCGGAATTTTCCGGGACATACCATCCATTCATATTAGAACGCTATCGCAATATTGCACTGTCGGTACAAGAAAGAAAGCTGAAATATTTTCATGGCTAAGGAACCAAAATGAAAAATAAGAGAATTCCACAAGAAGTCGGCATTATTGCGGTCGTAATTATTGTTGGTGTAGTGCTGTCATTCGCGGCATCTGCATTCTGTACGGTCGACAATATGATGGTCTTGCTTTTGAATGGAACAGTTGTTTTATTCTTAGCTTTAGGACAATCTTTCGTTCTCTTAACAGGAGGAATCGACTTATCCGTTGGTTCTAATATTGCACTAACCGGAGTTATCGCCGCATTGACTATGCAAGCCGGTGTTCCGTGGTGGGGTGCGGCGATTGTTGCTCTTATAGTGGGGGCAGGAGTGGGTCTCTTTAACGGTGTTTTAGTCCACTGGGGCAACATGCCACCATTCATCGTAACTTTTGCAACATTTGGGATATCTGCATCAATACCTAAAATTCTTACCAATGGGTCATCTGTGCCGATCTCAGATAAAATGTTTGCATTTTTCGGTCGAGGGTCAATCTTTGGAATTCCAGTTCCGGTAATTTTAGTAGCAATTACTGCAATCATGCTGGGGCTGTATTTGAAGAAAACCGCTCAAGGTGTGCATATTTATGCTGTTGGTGGTAATCGTGAAACAGCGAGGTTGTCAGGCATAAACGTTGGGAAAACGACGATACTTGTATATGTGGTTTCTGGAATTTGCTCAGCTTTCGGCGGAATTATAACTGCATCACGGTTAATGGTAGGTTATCCAACAGCTGGAGCAGGTACGGAACAGTTTTATTCGATTGCATCTGCCGTCGTTGGCGGTGTAAGCCTATTTGGTGGTGTAGGAACAATTTTAGGTGCCGTTTTTGGTGCAATTCTTATTGCGGAAGTTTCCAACGGCATGAATGTTATTGGAGTTAGTGCATACTGGCAACCACTTGTCATTGGAGTAATTATTCTCCTTGGTGTTCTTATAGATTCGAATCGACGAAATATTTCAATTTTTTCACTTTTCAAAAAACGAAAAGAAACTGTTTCTGATGGCATTGCTCATTAGAACTCAGGTCAATCAGCCAAACTAATCAAAACAGCGTTGTTTTTACTAAGGAGAAACCAATGAAGCGAATAGTTATTCTCGCTATTGTAGCTGCAGGAGCATTATCAATGAGCGCCTGTGGAGCTATCGATACAGGATCAGGAGAGGCAAAACCCACAAAAGCTGGTGAAAAAGCTACCTCCTTACCAGAGGGCTGTAAGTCAGATTCGCCAATTTTAGGAGTCTTACTGCCAAATCTAACGAATCCATATTATGTTGCTATGCAGGAAGGATTTGAAGAACAGGGTAAAGAACAAGGATTTACTGTAGATGTTTCTATCGCCAATGACGATGATTCAAATCAGTTAGCGCAAGCACAGGCTTTACTCCAGAAAAAGCCATGTGCTATTGCATTAAATCCTGTCAATTCAGATCCATCAGCGGCAATCGTCAAACTTGCTAACGACGCAGGTGTTCCTGTGTTTAATGTGAATGTTGGTGTTTCTGAAACTGCTATGAGTAATCAAGATGCTTCAATCGTTCAATATCTTGGTGCTGATAATGCAGGCGGTGGAACAGTTATTGGTGAACAGGTACTCAAAGACTTTGGGGATGATGCTGAGCTACATGTTGGCTTAGTAACTGCGCCAGATCAAACTATTGTCGTCGAAAGAGATGATGCATTTAAGAAAGCACTCGAAAAGAATAGCCATGCAACAGTTGATGCGACTGTTGATGGAAAAGTTCAGCTAGATACAGCGCTCAACGTGACATCATCTATGCTCCAAGGAAATCCTGACATGAACGTAATTTTTGCTTCTACGGGACCTGCTGCACAGGGGGCACTTGAAGCAGTAAAAGCTTCCGGACGAGATGTTAAAGTCTATGGTTTCTGCGCTTCGGAACTACCACTGACAGAAACATACCCTGGTTGTGTTGCGCAAGAACCAAAAGATTACGGAAAACGTGTTGTTGATCAGATCAAGATGTTTATTAGTGACGGAAAAGTTGATGCTGAAATTTTACGTCCATTGAAGTTGTTCGTAACCGGACAAACTCCTGCGCCAGGTGAGGTTGGCTGATCAATATGAGTGAGAAGAAGATGCCCGTTTCTAAAGTTGGATTTCAGGCGGTGAATTTAACAAAACATTTCGCAGGCGTGCCAGCCTTGGCGGGCATCTCCTTCGATCTAAAGCCTGGTGAAATTGTTGGTTTGGTTGGGCATAATGGCGCTGGTAAGTCTACGTTATTGAAAGTTCTGGCAGGAGCTCATAAGCATGACGGGGGTGAGCTTTATCTTGACGGAAAGTCAGTGGTTTTTAGTAGTCCTGCGGAAGCAATTAGTCACGGTGTAAGTACTGTGTATCAAGAACTTTCGCTGATACCTAATTTAACGGTTCAAGAGAATATTTGGCTTGGAAGGGAACTATCTGGCATAGCAGGGTTACGGAAAGCAGAGATGCGCAAGTTTGCCCAACAAATGTTGAATGAGTTTCACCTAGAAATGGATGTTGATCGTTCGTTAGGTTCTTATCCGGTTGCAGCGCGACAAATGCTAGAAATAGCTATTGCGGCGACCAAAAACACTAAGTATCTGTTACTGGATGAACCTACGACTTCCCTCGAAGGCGAGCAGATCAGTAGGTTACTTGACTACGTCAAAGATATTGCGAAGCGCAAGAATGTGGGCGTATTGCTTGTTGATCACAAGTTAGATGAGTTGTATGAAGTCGCACACCGGATCGTGGCTTTAGTAGATGGCAAAGTAATCCTTGATGCCGACGCTGGATTAATTTCGCATGAAGAAGTTGTTCGGGCGATCGTTGGTGATGATATTGCAGATGCACAAGAAAAAGGTATGGATACTACACGAATAGGGAAAACTAGTGGTGAAGTAATCTTATCTATTTCAGATGTTCATGGTCCTCATTTGCAGGGTGTCTCATTCGATGCGCGAGAAGGACAGATCATCGGACTGTACGGCTTAGTTGGTGCGGGACGTACTGAACTATTGCGCTCGCTTATCGGTGTTGAGCCGATATATTCGGGTGAAGTTGAACTTTTCCGGGAGCGATATATTCCTAAAAATCCGGCAGATGCGATGAAATGTGGCTTTGCGTATCTCACTGAGGAACGAAAAATCGATGGCATAGTTCCAGGAATGTCAAGCCCTCAAAATATTGCATTGCCAGTTGTAACTCAGTTTTCGACAGGGGGGTGGATCAATAATGCCCGTTTGTCAAAAATGACATCAGAATTTTTGAACAGATTACACGTTCGAGGTAATACGCAGGGGCCGATTGTTGCTCTGTCTGGAGGGAACCAACAAAAGGTCTTAATTGCGAGAACACTAGCTCAGCAACCCAAAATTTTGTTATTGGATGAGCCGACAAAAGGTGTAGATATTGGAGTGAAATCGGAAATCCATTCGCTACTCAAATCAATGGTTGTTGATGAGGGAATGACACTTATCGTATCGTCTTCTGAAGAGGAAGAAATCCTTGAATTAGCTGATGTAGTGACAGTTTTTGCGCACGGTAAAACAGTTGCGAGTGCGATTCCGGTTGAGAATCTAACTGTTGCAAAACTTCGTGAGTTGGCCTGGATTACAACAGCAGAATCAATAAGTTGATGAAACGTTAGGTCTCTCAGTACCGAGCTAATAGTTGATTCTCATCGTGTTTCGTAGAGTTTCATTTAGTTCTAATCTGGGTTAATGGAGAGGTCGCTACTAGAAAATCCGAAAGCAACCCTTTCTTTGGACGCTATAGAAACTATGTCAAATATGGAAGAATCCCCAGTTCAGGACTTTTCTGTATATTAACACACAACGAATCACTAATGTGATGTGAATGGTTAAAATAATGACAATCAACTACATATGTACTAGTTACATCCAGCGTCATGGCTGGATTAGAATGTTGTCTTCAAGTGCTGCTAATCAAAATGAATAAGGCTAACAAACTGACTGAAGTGCAAAATAAATTGGGTGAAACTAAGCAGTAATTGAAGCTCGCTAGTATAGAGGTCAGAGTAGAAAAAGAACCTGGAAAATGCACAAGGAAAGGCAAAGATTAATATGCCACTTTTCGCTAACTCCAACTATTTCGATCGAGAATTCTGCTAATGAAGACGATTGTAGTAGACCAGATAAGGTTGCAAATAATGCCGGGGTGAAACCAACGAAGAACGCCTTTGCTAAGAATGGTGCAGATTTCGGTAGTTTGGTGGCTTTGATAGTGCTCACCTTTGCTGTCGGAGTGGGGATTATTGGCCGACGGAAGCATAGCTAACAAGAAAATTACCCTACAAAAAAGACAAATAATACTCCGCGGTTTATCCTTTATGAGTATTAAGTCTGTGACATAGTACGGAAAATCAGCGATTTTCGAGCTGTTATGTTGGAAAAAAGCTCGCTATCCGAAAGAATGACACTATGGATAGTGAAGATATAAACGATAGTAAAGTACAAGAAAATCAAGAAATTAAACCTTTAGACCCGACGTCGAGTGCGACGTCGGAACTCGCTGCAATCTTGTCTGTCGAGCATGAAATTAACGCCGCAGACATTCACGAGAAACCAATTGAGCTGGCGTCAGAAAACGAAGACGCATCAATCGCGTGGTCTGTTGTTGTTCCAGCGATGATCCTAGTCCTGGGTACTGTTGTGTGGGGACTTGCTGCGCCAGTAAACTTCTCACATGCTTCGAGCACCGCGTTTTCCTGGGTCCTAGGAAATCTTGGTTGGGCGTTCGTCTTATTTACAACAATCTTTGTTGCCTTCGTGGTAGTCATTGCTGCCAGTAAATTTGGTGCAATCAGACTAGGCGCGGCGGACGAACAGCCAGAATTCTCCAACTCCTCGTGGATTGCAATGATGTTCGCTGCCGGTATGGGGATTGGTTTGATGTTCTATGGAGCATCTGAACCGCTCGCTTTTTATCGCGACGGCGTGCCCGGGCACAACTCGCATGAGGTCGGGACTGCTATGGCAACCGCAATGTTCCATTGGACTTTGCACCCGTGGGCGATGTATGCCATTGTCGGTCTTGCTATTGCCTATTCAACCTATCGCGTGGGTCGCCGCCAACTTATTTCGGCTGCCTTCACTCCGTTGATCGGTGAAAAGCATGCGAATGGTTTTGTTGGAAAAGCTATCGATTCACTTTCGATTTTTGCTACTGTGTTTGGAACAGCGTGTTCCCTCGGTTTGGGTGCGTTGCAGATCCGTGCAGGGTTATCTGCCTCTGGGTTTGTGAGCAACCCTGGAACTGGCATTATTGTCACCATCGTTGGTGTTCTGACTCTTGCCTTCCTAATTTCGGCTATGTCTGGTGTTGGTAAAGGTATTCGCATCTTGTCAAACATCAACATGGTGTTTGCAGCTGCGCTCGCGATCTTTGTTTTCGCATTCGGTCCGACGATCGTCCAGCTCAACTTACTTCCAGGCTCGATGGGTGCCTACGCTTCGCAGTTCTTCGAAATGGCTGGCCGTACCGCATCAGCTGCTGATGGTACTGCTGGTGACTGGATTTCGTCTTGGACCATCTTCTACTGGGCTTGGTGGGTTTCATGGTCACCATTCGTCGGTATGTTTATTGCTCGTATTTCGCGTGGCCGCACGATCCGCGAATTCTGTACTGGTGTTTTGCTTGTGCCTGCAGGTCTTTCCACAGTTTGGTTCGCTATTTTCGGTGGTACCGCAATTTCGATGGAACAAGGTGGCAACAGCATTTATGCCGACGGCGTTCCCGAGTCCCAGCTCTTCAACCTGTTGCATTCGCTACCGGGTGGGTTCGTGATGGGTATTGTAGCCGTTTTGCTGCTCGCAACATTCTTTATCACGTCTGCTGATTCGGCGTCGACAGTTATGGGGTCCCTATCTCAAGGGGGGCGGGCTACCGCAACACCATGGCTCACTGGAGCTTGGGGCTTAGTGACCGCAATGATCGGATTGACACTGCTGGTTTCTGGTGGCGATCAGGCGTTACATTCGATTCAGAGTGTAACGATTGTGGCTGCGACCCCATTCCTGTTTGTGGTCTTCGCTTTAATGTTCGCAATTGTCAAGGATCTGCGTAACGATGTCATCTATCTTGACCAGCGCGAGCAGGAGCGTTTTAACCGCCAACTGGCTGTGGAGCGCCGCCATCACCGTGAACGTGAAGAACTCCGGTTGGCGAAGAAACGCATGGCTCGGATGAAGCATCCAACAGCTAAAGGATCAGCCAAGTCTGCTGCGAAAGCGGCTGACAAAGTAGCTACAAAATCTGGGCGTAAATAGTGCAAATTCAGTGGTTTGCTGGCGTAATAACTAGTAATTCACTCTAATGTGATGGGCGAGTCTTATATAGGCTCGCCCAAACCTATAAATAATACTGGGATAAGGTGGATTCACATTATCCTGTTGACAAGTGGGATGGGTTGTAGTAGCTTGAGGACTGATGAGTATTAGCACACTATGCTCTCAAACCTGTATATCATCACGCCTGCGGGCCTGCATGGAAAGGAAAATTAACATGTCTGCTACAACGTACTCTCTTTCGAGTTCAGTTTTTGGTTTTGAAACCCTCAAGGGGGTTCTTGGCGTTGGATCCAATACTGCTGCGAAAATTATTGATCTCAACCTTATTTCTGTTTTTGACGATCGTGCCAACCCTCGTAATCAGCGATACTCCGGCTGGGATATCGAATACTTAGCAACCGCGAGAAACCGTCCGTTCCTTATCCCGTCAGGGACGCGTGCACTTGTCTGCTCAATGGGAGTGGAGGAGCGCGAAGATCGGCCATCTTTGTACCTTGATGCCACCTGGGGAGAGCGTGAACAGGACTTGCAAGAAATCGAAAAGGAACTTAAAGATCCTGTAATGTGGAATCAGATTCGCGCCGGCAAATTGCGGGTGACTGGTCATTGGAGAGTAAGTCAAGACGATACAAATTATTTGACGAATAATCACGGGATTATTGTCGCCTCGTATGCGGGTTTTATCCTCGATGGGGGCCGGATAGAAAAACAGGTCCCTAACGTGCTCAGCAAATCGGGCGGACGGTGTTTCGTTGTTAAACCGTTTAGTCCAAAAGAACGGTTCCGGTACGCTCACAATTATCTGGCGTCGCGCCCGGGGCCAATGAACAAGGTATGGACAGCGGAGGGCCTATTTCAAGAAGTAGCGGATTCTTTTGTTGATACTTACCAGGATGAATACAATATAACCCCGGCGATTCAGCAAAAGCTGGGGATCGTTCCGGGGTCTTCACTTGATTTTATACAGGACTGAGAGGGAAAGTCAATGACGAAAGATGTGATTCCTGTTGATGTTCTGATCAAAATGTACTCTCAACCGCGCATGGATACCTACCTTCAAGAATTTCATCAGAATAAAGCTGAAGCTTTAAAACTGTATGAACGAAATCGGAAGCTAACGCTTGTGTATCTCGATTTAGTCGGATCAGTTGAGATTATCGTGCAAAATCAAATCGATTATGCGCTTATAGACTGGTATAGCAAGAAGTATGCCGGCCGGGATTGGCTTGATGATAAACGGTTGTTGACTCAGAAAGCACAACGAGATATTGAAAAAGCCAGAGGCCGTTTGAAACAGCATGGTAAACCAGTTACGCATGACAATGTGCTTGCTCAGCTAACTTTTGGCTTTTGGAGGTATCTTTTAACGAAACGCTACTATACGCAATTGTGGGTTCCGGCTATTCACAGGGCGTTTTCTTATGGAAATTTAGATCTCAAAAAACGCCGGCAAGAAGTTGAGAAAATTATGAAACATCTTCATGCGATACGAAATCGTGCAGCTCATCTTGAACCGGTGTTTCACGAAAATGATGCGCAGGTTCTCCACGAGGTTCAGCAGATTATGAGCTGGATAGAACCGCAGGTATTGCCTTTGGTGGATGAGTGGATTAAACGCTTAGGTGAGAGTATGCAGTAGTTTGAAAGAGCACATTAGGGTTGCTGACACAAAAGAACTATAAAGGCTTGGTGTATTGAAGATAGTGCAAGCTCACAGTGGCTTGCTGGCGTAATAACTAGTAATACACGCTAATGTGATGGGCGGGGCCGTATCGGTCCCGCCCACTACTTTTCCACGTTTCCAGCATAGTTTTCGGGGGCTTTATGTCCAGTCGCGGCGTCGTCATTTCTCTTTTATCTTCCGTAGCGTTTGCGATGTTTTCGTACTTTGCTGCATTGACTGCGCCACTAACTGGCGTGGAATTGTGGGCGTGGCGCATGATTATGACCGTTCCTGGTGTATTAATTGTCTTGCTAATGACAAAGCGTTTCTCGTGGTTTACCGGTGAATATCGACGGGTGCGCCAAGACCCGCGCAAGCTTATCGCATATGCGTTCTGTGCGCCGATGCTCGCTGCCCAAATGTGGCTGTTTGGCTGGGCGCCGCAGGTGGGCCGTACGCTCGAAGTTGGTATGGGGTATTTCTTAATGCCGCTAGTAATGGTTGTCATTGGGCGTGTTTTCTATGGGGAACGCATGACACGGCTTATGGTAGTTGCGACCGTGATTGCGGCGATGGCGGTGGTGTATGAGGCGTGGCGTGCTGGTGGCATCGGTCCTGTTGCTTCATTTATTGCGATTGGTTACCCAGCGTATTTTGTGGTTCGACGTCATTACGAGACCGACGGCGTTGGCTCGCTTGCGTGGGAGATGACTTTGGCCTTGCCGGTGTCGATCTGGGTGGCTACGGAGAGTCATTCGGTTCATAGCGCATTTTCGTCTATCTCAATTGTGGCTGTTTTGCTGTTGCTAGGAGCGCTATCGGTATTTGGTGTTATCTCATACGTATTGGCAGTGAAGTGGTTGCCGTACGGTATTTTTGGTCTGTTGTCCTATGTAGAGCCAGTTTTGGTGATTATGGTTGCGATGCTGTTGGGTGAGAGAATTGATCCAACACAATGGTGGACATATCTTGGTATTTGGCTTGCGGTATTGTTACTTGGTGTTGACGGTGTCATTGCGCTATCGAAACATGTACGTTGGTCGGTTCCGGCGGTTCGTCCATGGCGTCGTCGTCGTCCGCGTAAGCGTCGTTCGGAACCAGATTCATGGGGTCGGTTATTTCGGAATCGCAAGGGAAAACTGGTGGAAAAGCCCCGGTGACTTCTGTCTCTGTCGAGTAGCGGACATTATCTATACTGCGGAGCTTGACTGTTATAGGTACGCTTGAATAGGTTAGTGTACGTAAAGATGGAGTGCTAATTGTCTCTGTTCCGCAGGTGTCCGAAATGGATTTTAAAGTTAAATAGTGGAATACTACTTACTGTTGTCTTACTTGTGATTGTGGGTAATTTTGAGTGGTCTTATGCAGCTTTGAGTGATCCACGGTCTGCTGGAGAAGATCAATGTCGCGGCTCGTCAAAAATGCCAGGAGAAGTGAAGCTCTGTAAAACCGCGCGTCCGGTGGCAGGGCTCGTTAATACCTGGGATATTACGTTACGGGTCGAATCTCAAGAAGTTAAACAAACGAGCGACGTTGTCCTTGTTATTGACCATTCTGGCAGTATGTCACGTGAAGCACGAATGGAAGCTGCGAAAAAATCTGCGAAAACCTTCGTGGAGAAACTTCTGGATGGCAACAATAATGGTCTTACGCGCGTTGGTTTAGTATCTTTTGGGACTGTAGCTACTCAAGATCTCCAGCTTGGAACAAATCGTGAAGCTTTAGATCGTGCGATTGACGCGATTACGATCCGAGGTGGAACCTTCACGCAAGATGGTATTAGAAAAGCTCGCCTGATGCTGGAAAACTCCACTGCTGACCACAAGCATATTGTCTTACTGTCGGATGGGCAGCCAACGTTCGGATACACGATTAGCCACTCCTTAGATTATGACAAATTAATTACCCAGCAGAGCATTTACGATTATTTTTTAGAAACGAATACGAATTTAGAGTTAGAAGATTTTGGAAAATATCGCGCTGGTGATGGCCGTACGTTAAGGTATTACAGTTACTACTATCGAGATGGCTTTCCTATTGTTCTTAATCACGGAAATAGTGCTATAGCGGAGGCAAGATTTGCGAAAGAATCTAGCCATATGTGGTCTGTTGCTCTCCAAGCTGGCCAAACAGGACAAGATATTTTGAAGGCGATCGCAACAGACCGTGATAGTTACACGGAAGCGGATCCCAAGGGTTTAGAGAAAGTCTTTACTAATATTGCAGGCTCGATCGTGTCGCCGATTAACAACGCAAAAGTAGTTGACCCAATGGGTGAAGGTTTCCGAGTAGTTGGCAACCCTCACCCGAAGCAGGGTACTGCTTCGTATGATGAAAAATCTGCCACGCTTTCATGGGATGTTGAAAGCCTTAATCAAGTTGAGATACGGGATGGGAACCGTATTAAATTTGAAGAAATGACTTATCGGGTTGAGATCGACGATAAACTCCGGGAGGTACCAGGGGCTGATGGGCAGGTAGCGAACGAAAAACATCTATATCCAACTAATAAAGAAGCGCAGCTAACTTACGTTGATTATTTAGGGAAACAAAAAGCAGAAGCCTTTCCGAAGCCAGAAGTGAATCCAGTGTTGATTTCTGTGGAAAAGAGGGTGCTAGATATTAATGGCACCGCTAAAAACAGTGCGCAAATTTTTGATATCGAGCTGACTAATGATCGTAAAGATCAGCCAAAAGCAAAGTGTATTGAGGAACAAGAGTGTTCGGAAGTCATTGTTTATAAGATTGCTCCAAAAGACTCAGAATCTGCTAAAAAGACTCGGCAAACACACCTGAGATATACTGGGGAGTATAAGGTTACTGAAAAATTCCCTGGCGAAATAGCGCCTGAAGATTACGAGGTTAGCTATGAGGTGACCCGGTCAGGCGCATCTATGCAAAAAAATACCTTTGTTGTAAAAGATGAGACTGATTCGGACGTTAATATCGTTGTTACGAACAGAGAGAAGCCTATTGAACTAGTTGCAATCAAGGAATGGGTAGGACTGACAGCTCCTCATGAAGTTACCCTTATCCCACAGAGATCAATTGATGGACAGACCTGGGAAGATGTGTCTAGCCTGAGTAAAAAAACTGCTGATGGTACTGCGACATGGGAGAAGCTCGATCGTTTCGATACCAATGGAAAACGATATCAATATCGAGTTAAAGAGCTTACTGAGCTCCCGAATGTATCAAGTGAAGTTGTTTGCCAACCAACAGATGAACAGTCGCGCGGATCAGTCAAGTGTACTGTCACAAATACCGCGAAACCGGGTTCTATTCTCTGGTCCAAAGTGGATGCAGATGATACCGACAAATATTTAGAAGGTTCAGTCTGGACATTGACGGCCGAAAACCAAGAGCCTAAAACCGTTGAAGACTGTGTAGCCGAATCAGTAGAGAGCTGTTCGGGACTGGATAAGAATCCAGAGGCAGGTAAATTCGAGGTATTAAATCTTGCTTGGGGAAAATGGAGCATTCAAGAGCAAAAGGCTCCATTTGGTTATCTGATTGATGAAGAACAGCGGACTGCAGAAATCAATGGAGAAAAACTTGAGGTTGATTTAGGTAAAATCGAAAACCACCGTATTGAGCCGCCTACGCTACCGCTAACAGGCGGGATAGGACGGGACCACTTCTATATCGCCGGTAGTTTTCTGCTCCTGGTAGCAGCAGGTCTGATATGGCGAAACCGTAGACACGCAAACTAATTCCTTACTATCAGTATAAGTTGTGCGCCGAAGCTAAGCTTCGGCGCACAACTGCATCAGCAAGTGAGTAACGATTAGCTGACCTGGTTGATAGCTATTTGCGGCACTTCGCCGGCCAGCGCTTGTTCCATCCACTGATCGAAGAAGCCATGGTTAGCATCAGCCCAGTCACGGGTTTGTGGCTCTAGCTCTAGGGTCAGGGTAGGACGCTCGACTGTTGTCGGTTCTGCAGCGTGCCAGTCAGCATCGTGCCAAGTAGCGATGGCTTCTCGGTACGCCCGCCCAATCGGCTTGATTGCGCCGTCGGAATCAAACAGTCCAAGGGTGTGCTCTAGCTCTGGGAAATCTGCTAATGAGCGAGATACGTCATGGGAACACCACCATGTAATTGCATTCAAGTTTGGTGCAGTACCACCACCATGAGACCCCATCAGTCGCTCAATATTAGCGGTCAAGAAACTAGCAGCATCGGCAGGGTCGACATAGTTTGAGGGCGATCCAATTTCTTGAAGCCACACCGGACGATTCTGGCCGAACGATTCACCCCAAGCATATGCGAGTTCGCACAAATAGCGCGCAAACCACTGTAATTGAGGACTGCCCTTACCAAACCGCGGTCCTACCTTACCAAACACCCATGAATGAACAGTGGTGGCGTCACCAAATGTCACGGCTGCTGCTGGATCGAAAGGATGCCCAGTGTCAAACCATAGATCGTCGTCGTGCGTATGAACGTGCATTCCTTCAGGCCAGTGGGTACGAGCAACAGTGAGTAGCTCATTTAACCAAGCGTGTGCCTGCTCAGTAGTGATTTTGTGCTGTTCTGGGTGCCGGTTAGCTGCGAATTGTATGAATTCATTGCCCAGGCTCAGCCCACGTGCTCCGGGCACATCGTGCAATCGGGTGGCGAGGGCTTCAACAAGTGCTTTTTCGCCAGATACTACGTCCGGATCAGTGAAAATGTTTCGCCGATGCCATGAATTTACCCATGACGGTAGATAGTCGAAAGACGATAGATGGCCCTGTAACACATCCACATAGGTATCCATACCGCGTTCGTGTGCAAGCTGGACAACAGTAGCAACGTCATCGAGTGCTTGCTGGCGGATCAACGTACGGTTGGGTTGCAGTACTGGCCACAACGGGAAAATCCGAATATGGTCCACGCCGAGTGAGGCGATTGCGTCAAGATCGGCGCGAACATGATCTGGAGTGAAATCTAACCAGGAATGAAACCAGCCAATTCGCGGGGTGTAGTTAACACCGAATTTCATGTTCAGTTACCTTTCTTGACCTGGTGTGATGCGCAATGTTGCGATCTGGAAAGCGGCTAAGTCAAACGTATGGACGCCATTATGTGAGGTTACGAGTGGAGCGTTGTCACTCTCTCGGTAGCATAGGTCGGTTGCGCGTACCGATACGTTGTCCCAGGTGAGGCGCACGTGCGTTGGGCTACCTTCGCCTTCGTATAGCCGGACGACGACGTCGCCACTCTTATCTGGTGTCATCGAAACAGATTCAACGATTGCTCCATCAACACTAAATGGTGCAGCGATTTCCATCGGGGCTTCGCGTAATGGCAGATTTAGTTGTTGGCCGTCAGCAATAGCTTGTGCTACTGAGGCCTGCGGGCGAATCCGGAAGTTCCACGTGAAACATCCTTGATCCTGGTTTGGATCTGGATAAACAGCGGATTTTATGAGCGTGGCACGCACAAGGCTCCAGGTTCCGCGTCGGCCAGCACTGTGGCGGCTGATATCCCATCCATATGTAGCATCGTTGGCGATTGACCAGGATGTGTGAGCATTCTCGAGGCGCACCCAGCGATGGGTGCTAACTTCAAACTTAGCGCTATCCCATGAGGTATTGGTATGAGTTGGCCGCTCAATATATCCCATCTGAGTTTCGTACTGTGCGGAGTTGGTGTGGATATCAACTGGGAAGCCGAGCTTGAGCAGCTTTTCATGCTCATGCCAATCAGCTTCAACATGGACGTCGATGAAGTCCGCCCCGGGAGCAAGCCGCCATTCAATACTCATATGTGAGTTGTTGAATGTGGCGCGGGAACGAGCGCAGGCCACGCCGTCGTCGTCGATTCTAGTTCCGTCGAACTTTAGCGGTAACACTGTTTCGGAACCGCGATAGAACGGGTCAATATCCCACGCGTCCCACATGTTGGGGAAGTCTTGGAACACAAAGAATTGGCCAGCCTTTTCGCCGGATGGAATAAACGTGTGTCCGGTGGCGTCGGTGATGCGGGTGCATGCGCCGTCGTCAGCAAAATCGATGGTGAGAACACCGTTGGAGAGGAACGATTCGCCGATCTGAATATCATCAGCGACGCCACCGGAATATTCGGCCGCCACTGCCGCGCCCAATGGTGCAACGCCACGTGAGGAGAAAGCTGTGGCGTTAGCAAGGGCGTGGACGGGGGAGCGACCCGCAGATAAGTATGAGAACGCGTCCGAAATAAGCCGTTCGCAGGTTTCTTTCACGCAAGCATAGATCTTAGCTACTTCGCGGTATACCCAGGCAACGGATGTGCCGGGGAGAATATCGTGGAATTGGCAGAGCAGAACCTGGCGCCAGGTAGCACGTAGTTCTTCGTACGGGTAGGGTGCGCCGGCGAGAGCTGCGATAGTGCACCACAATTCAGTTTCACGCAAGAGCGCTTCACTACGACGGTTCCCTTGTTTCGCCTTGATTTGAGAAGTGAAAGTTCCACGATGTAGTTCAAGGTAGAGTTCACCAACCCATACTGGTGGTTCGGGGAACTCGGCCTCGGCGCGATCGAAGAAGTCGTGCGGGGATTCGCGGACAATACGTGGCGCGCCACGTAGATCTTCCAACCTATCGAGGCGTTCCATCATTTCCCGGGTGGGACCGCCACCGCCGTCGCCGTATCCGTATGGGAGTAGGGAACTGTTGGTCTCACCTTTGTTTTTGAAGTTTTCGACGGCGTGGCGAATCTGGGCACCGGTGATTTCCGAACCATAGGTGTCTGCCGGCGGGAAGTGAGTGAAGATCCGCGACCCGTCAATCCCTTCCCATTGCAGGGTGTGATGCGGGAATATGTTGGTTTGGTTCCACGATATTTTCTGAGTTAAGAACCGATCAATGCCAGCTTCGCGAGCTAGCTGTGGTAGAGCGGCAGAGTAGCCGAAGGAGTCTGGGAGCCAGATTTCTTTGCATTCGTAGTCGAATGCTTCCCGGAAGAAGCTGATTCCTTCTACGAGTTGGCGGGCCATGGCTTCACCGCCGGGCAGGACGGCATCGGGTTCTACCCACATGGATCCAACCGGAACGATGGAGCCGTCGCGCACGCATTTCTTGACGCGTTCGAAGAGTTCGGGATCTTCGTCGGCCAGCCAGGCAACGTGTTGAGCGGCAGGTAGTGCAAAGACCAGTCCGGTTCCGTCCTCAATCAGGCGGACAACGTTGGCGATGGTGCGATTGACTTTGCGTTTGGTTTCGCGGATTGGCCACAGCCAGGCAGAATCGATGTGGGCGTGGCCGACGGCGGAGAGGCGGTGTGCGCCGGGTAGTGCCGGCCGTGCAAGAATCGGTGCGATTACTGTGCGGGCAGCGGCGGCGGTTGCCGGGATGTTGTCCAGATCGATCTGATCGAGGGCGGAGTTCAGCGCGTATAGCGTCTCGTAGTCATCATTGGTGAAGGCGGCGGTGCCTTTGGCTTCAAGCAACTCGTAGAGGACTGTGATGTCTGTGGTGAGATTGACGACGTCGTTGTGGCGGATGACCACATCTGCTTGGGACAACTGATAGGTATCTTGCTGGGATGCGGTGAGCTTGTCGCCGTCGTAGGTGACTTGGAAGGGAAGAACTTCAAGGAGGAGTGGGTTGGCTGCGGCTTCGATGGTGAAGTTGAAGCTGGTGTTAGGAGTTTGCGGAAGTGGTATCCACTGGTTGCGCGGGTTGAGGGCTTTGACTGTGCGGCCGGCAGAGTCACGTACGAGGCCTTCGCTTTGGAACCCGGCAGAGTGATCGGCCCAGCCAAGGTTGATCCGTGCCTCAATCGTGTCACCTGCAGGGACGTTTTCTGGAGTGGCTCCGTTGACTTTGAACCAGACGGTTTGCCACGGTTTCCCCCAGGTTTCACCAACGTGTAGTGGGGTAAATTGGGCAGACGACGGCGGGACTGCTGGTTCGCCGATAACCGTTTGGCCATCTACTGTTTCATCAGGGACGCGCCACGTTTCTACGTGTAGTTGAGAGACTGGGGTGTATTGTGCTCGCGCGATCCGCTCGTTAAGCGTGCGCTTGATACGAGTGAGAAGTAGTCCGGCGTCCATAGCAACCTTTCAGTTGAGAGCATCATTGTTCCCGATGTATATTCAGATTAATGACTAAACCGATTTAGAGCAAGTCTTTAAATCGATTGGGCAAAAACGCTGAGGTTAGTGTCCGATACAGCTATGATATAAAAAGTTACTAATGAGCGTTACAAAGCCAAAAGGTAGGTTATGAGTAGAAAAACAATTAAGGATATTGCACACGAAGCAGGCGTCTCAATCACTGCCGTATCCTTCGCCCTCAACAACCGCCCAGGTATCTCCGAACAAACCCGCGAACGCATCCTCGACATCGCAAACAAAATGGATTGGGTGCCGAACTCTCGCGCTCAATCACTTTCCCTTGCTAAAGCCGACGCCGTCGGGCTCTTCATCGCCCGCCAACCAGATTCCTACACATCTGAACGATTCTTCTTCAACTTCATCGTCGGCCTGCAAGAAACACTCACCCACCACAATTACGATCTGGTATTCCATACCGGCCCAGATCTCGAAGCCGAAATAGCTACCTATCGCACGTGGTGGGCACAAGGGCGAGTAGACGGCGTCGTCGTCGTTGATCCGATCGACGGCGATCCGCGAATCGATATCCTTAACGAAATCGGATTGCCAGCCGTCGTCGTCGGAAATGACGTCCCCAACACCGCCTCCATTATTGGCGACGAAGCCGCAATCGTCACCACGCTCGCTGATCACCTCTATGACCAAGGCGCCCGAACCATCGGATACGTCACTGGTATTCCAAGTCTCATTCACACGCAAGAACGTATCCGAGCGCTCGAAAACTATGCTCGTGAACGTGGCCTTACCGCACTAGTTGCCAGTGGAGCAAATGCAACCGAAGAAGCGGGACGCAACGCTATCGCGGAGCTTCTCGACGCACACGCTACGCCCGATGCCATCATTTTTGATAACGAAATCCTCACCCTCGGCGGGTTTAACGCATTGCGAGCCGCAGGAAAAGAAATCGGCCGGGATGTCTTGATCTGCTCATGCGAAGACTCCCCACTGTGTCGAATAGTTACCCCGTCAATTACGGTCATCAATCGTGAACCGGCAGCTATTGGCCGGCAGGCTGCAGCGCTTTTGCTGGACGTTCTCAACGGCAAAAAGCCACGTCTTGAGAAACAAGAACCGGCTGACATTATCATTCGGGATTCAACCGGAAAACTCCCACAGAAAGACGAAGAGGTCTACAAATGAGCATTTTGATCGTTGGCGAAGCCGTCATCGACATCATCAAACGCACTGACGGAACTATTGAAGAACACCCGGGTGGAAGCCCTGCAAATGTTGCTATCGGTGTCAGTCGACTTGGTATCCCAGCCCGCCTTTTGACGATGGTTGGAGACGATGCGCACGGAAAGATCGTTGAACAGTGGTTAGCTGACGACGACGTCACCACTACTACTGTCGAAACTGAACGTACCGCGACCGCTCTTGCCACTCTTGACGAGACGGGCGCAAGTACTTACACGTTCGATATGACCTGGGATCTGGACGGATACGCGCCAGATCTGACAGATGTTGACCATGTCCATACCGGTTCTATCGCAGCGTTTATCGACCCTGGCGCTCACGATGTAGCGCGAATTATTGCACAGGCACGCGAACATGCCACAATCAGCTATGATCCTAATATTCGGCCGGCACTTATAGATGATATGGCGAAGGTTCGAGAGCACGTGTTGAGCCTAATAGCGCAGGCTGATGTGGTGAAATGCTCTGATGAAGACCTCGCGTATTTATTTGAGCGTGATGCATTAAGCCAAGATGACGCGATTGACGTGGCACGCACATGGATCGCGCGAGGTCGTGAATCTGGGCATGGTCCGCTATTGGTTGCTGTGACTGCCGGAAAAGATGGTGTTATCGCCGTAAACGCAGCAGGTGAATATGTCCATGTGGCGGCAGATCCGCAGGTGAAAGTTGTGGATACGGTAGGTGCGGGAGATTCCTTCATGGGTGCACTCGTCTACCAGTTAGCTCACCGTGGATTGACTGGTAAACGTGAAGAAATCGCAAAAATCGATCGCGATACTATGCGAGATATTGCGGTATTTGCGGCGCGGGTTGCTGATATTACCGTTTCGCGTGCGGGAGCCAATCCACCGCGACTCGAAGAACTCTCCTAATTTTGGTTGTATTAGGTATAATTCAGACGTATTACTGCTTGATTTCTGAAAGTGTTTTCAGTAGCATTATCGACATATCCCTTGTTGGGTATTAGTCGTTTTTATTGGTGTTTTGAAGGGTTGTTGCGGGTGGGCGTTGAGTTCGATGATACCGTTGCTGACCAGTTGATGAGTGTTGCTCGAAGTGTTGCTCGGGATTATCGGTATTTTGCGCAAGATCATTATCGTTGTGTGTGTGATGCGTTGGTTGATTTTCGTGGCCCGTATCGGGTTCTTATTGGGAATGCTGCCACGTTAGAAAGCGAGAACCGGAGCATTATTATTGCCAGGCTTGAAGACCTTGCTGAGCAAGTTTGGCAAGCTAAAGAGCAGGCACGCCGGGAACGAGAACGGTTACACGCTCTAGAGGTGGAAGAAGGTAAGAAGCGTACTAGCCCGTTCCTTGTCCCTGCAGTGTTATCCCACGAGTCACTACCCGCGTATTATGATTTTTCCTTGGATGTTCCTGTTGCTCCGGGCGAGATTTCACTGCCTTTTTATGTCAATACTCGACGTCGTTTCCCGACTGTGTTGGGTAGTGATGTGGTGAGTGCTGATCCGGTACGGTTACGGGCTTATGAGCAGTATTTGTCTCATTATTCTTCTGCGATAGAAAACAGGTTTCGAGATGTTGATGAGGCGTGGATGCGTTTTCGGACTCGGAACACGTTTGTCACGTTATCTAATATCGATTTATTTACTCGTATATCTGAGTATTTCACTGAGAATGCGGCTGATAGAGTGTGGATTGGGCGTATTGCTCAAGCGTTTGAAAAAGCGAATGAGGCTCACGACTCTCTTAGTGTGTTTAGTTTATCTGTTGCTGTTGCTTGGAGTGTTGATGATGTTAATCATATCTTGTCTGATAAAAACCTCTCCAATAAGGAACTAGAACAGGCTGTTCGTCTTTTACTGCAAAACCGGGATAACACTGCCAAGGTTGCTTCCTATGTCGCATACGTTCTTAAAGGGCTAACCGAGTTTTCTACAGCAGAGCATATTAGTCGTGTGAATGCGTTGTTATCGGGGATTCAAACATCTCCTCAGGCCAGTAGATATATGCTGATGGGTTTGGGTGGGAAAGGTCTGGTTGAAAAGATTGTTTTAGCAGACCAACTACTTTCTCAAAATGCTACTCACCTCGAACGGTCTGGTAAAAGTGTAGTTACTCAAGTTCAGATTCTTGCCCAGTCCCTCAAAACTATTTTTATGACAGGTGAACGGGAGTTAGCTGATTATAGCCCTGAATTATCGAAGAAAATTGCTCGGGATATGGTTGGATGCATTTCTCCCTTTCAAGGCGAAGTTTTACTTTCTAATAACAATGGCAACGCTATTTCGTGGCTGTTATATGATGCTCACTTAAGTACTTCTTTCTTAACGCAGTTTGGTGATGATTTTGAATTAGCTGACCGTTTCCGAACTGATCAATCGTATCCGTTGTGGTGTACCCAGCACCCAAGCAATCTTAGCGTCCTTTTCCCTGCCATAGCACGAAAATCAGGACTCGATCCTGCTACGTCTTTTATGAGCGCGTTAAAGAATAATCCGCAAGCAGCTTTGGCTTTCTTTAAGCCTGGTAGGGATGGGGAGTTTGCTCGTCAAGAATACTGGATCCAAAACCGGTCTTGGGCTCATGATGGGTTTGTTTCAATCTTGGGCGCGCTTGATGTGGCTGTGACATCGGAAGGATTACGAGGCACAAAAGAAGCTGGCGAGTTAACCTCCAGCATTATCGAGTTACTAGCAAACCGTATGCAAAACACAAGCAATGATAATAAATCTTTAGGACTTGCGGATAACGAAACTAACCTCGTAGTATCACTCAACCCCATAGCAGCTATCAACATCGCCCACATCATGGCCACCTACATGCCCGCAATAGACCGTTATCGAAAGAAGAATTCTACGGACAAAATGTCAAACACATCTAAAAATATAGACATCGGTTTTGGCGACATACCAAACATGCCAAGATTCAAGCAAGAAGACCTTGAATATCTTATTCGAGCTGTCTCTGGCACTGATGAAGGATTCCTCGCATTGCGAAACGGTGTAGATAACTATCAAAACCTGGTATATGGAAAGATTACTCAACAATACTTAAGTAATAACCTTGATGAAATAACCACCATAAACAAGACCAATCAGAGCATTATTGGTCTTGAGGGATTCTTTATTCACAACATTATTGAAGGTAGGATGTATCAAGCTGGGCAAAGGGATCAGGCTATTAAAGCCTGGACTGAGCTAGGGCGCGATATTCTCAGCCTCGGAACAGATGCGGCTACTACTTTTATTCCTTTGAAAGGTGGGCTAGTTATCGATTATCTTGCCGATCAAGGCCTTGACGTGGGAAAAGAACATCTCGATAGTCTCCTAGCTACCAACGAAGAAGAACTAAGAAATGGTGTTCGAGGGTTGTCTGGTGGGGTGTTTAATCGGCGGGAGTCTGTGATTATTCATGCGTTGTTTGTGAGTGGTGTTGTTGATCAGGATGAGTTTATGGATTACGCCCGTCAGCATGAAGAAGAGCCTGGGCAAGTTGATCAATGGTTTAGTGGAGGGAGTTTCCCTACCAGTGAAACAATCTACAACAATGGACTTTTACGCGATGAATTAGAAGATTTCTTAAAGACTAAGAACTACGACATGGATGATCTTTTCGATACTTTTGCTGACGAGGCTCCTGAAATTAGATAGAAAGAACCTACTAATGTCACTCTTACGTGTTAAGCCGCTTGCTGTGTTACTTGCTGTTTCAGTCTTTTTGTGTGGGTGTGGGGCTAGTCCTGCTAGTAATAGTGATGCTGGTGTGGTGGTGTTTGGGTGTGGGGATACGAATAGTGTAGATACCATGGTCAGTGATGCGTTGTCTGATACTGGTATGACGCTTGATGAACTGACTGATAGGGCGGGCCAGTTTGCGACTGATGCGATACATGCAGATAGTGTGTGTGGGTATGTGGTAGATAAGTTGAATGCGTTGTCTGTCTCGTCTGGTGTTGATGAGATTGATCGGGTGAGTGCTCTTCTTGAGGGTCTTGCATCTTCACCACAAGCTAGTGCTCGTTTTATTACTACTGTGGGTGGGGATAAGCTGGTAGATCGGATGAATCTGACGCAACAGTTTTATCATGTCCCGTCTTATCCGGTTGTGGATCATCCTCAGTCTCGCTATGCGATTGTGTTGAAGAAAGTGTTTACGAGTGCTCAACCACACCTGACTTCTGGTCAATCAGTTGGTCTTGCTCGCCAGATGGCTCAGCGTTTGTCAACGACTCATACTACTGCTATGTCTTGGTTGTTATATGATGCCACGTTAACGAGTGAGTTTTTAACTGAGTTTGGTGACCAGTTAGAACGCTACGAACACACCCACACCACCACTACTACTGCTGGTGCTGGTGGTGTTGATTGGTTGTGGGTTAAACCTACCTCAACGCGTTTTAAGGTTTTATTCCCTGCCCGGGTACGTGATGCGTGGTATGACCCTGCTACGTCTTTTATGAGCGCTCTTGCTCATAACCCGCAAGCTGCCCTGACCTTCTTCATCCCCACCACTGACACCACCACTGATAAGAACACTACTGGTGACGATGGTGACACCAGTAATAAGAACACTACTGGTGATGATATTAAGGATGGGGGTGTTCGTTATGAGTATTGGTTGAATGATCGGTCTTGGGGTCTTGATGGGTATACGGCTATCAGTGCCGCGTTTGATAGTGCGGTTACTACTCAGGGTCAAGCAGGTAGTCCTCAAGCAGCTACCCTTACTACTCATGCTATGAAGAATTTTGCAACTATTAAACCAGTGTTTAGTCCCCAAGCAGTTGAGCATGTTATTCATATTCTGGCTACCTATATGCCAGCTATTGATCACCACCGGGCTACTACCCCGCCCAACACATGGTCGCGTTCTACGATTGATCCGTATGATCTTCTTGATCTACCAGCCATGCCGTCTTTTACTCGCAACGATATCCAAACCCTGATCAGCTTAACCACGCGTACTGACGAGGGTATTCATGCTCTTCACGCTGCGGTAGATAACTATCACGCCCTGCTTTTCATCACAGTCCTCAACACACACCAAACAACCCATAACACTGTTGGTGATATGTCTAGTGTTGCTGATGTTGTCAGTCAGACCAATCAAGCGGATATAGCCTTAGAAGGGTTTATTTTCCACGCTATCCTTGAGGCCAGGCTTACGCGTGATCCTTATCAAG
Organism: Arcanobacterium phocae; assembly: GCF_900105865.1. NCBI lineage: Bacteria > Bacillati > Actinomycetota > Actinomycetes > Actinomycetales > Actinomycetaceae > Arcanobacterium > Arcanobacterium phocae. The sequence continues at coordinate 476,335 of NZ_LT629804.1, read as the reverse complement.
CACCTACCACTTGGCTCACCACCCCCACCACCACTCCTGTTGTTCCTGCTTTCGAACACCCAACCGATCTTATCGACTATCTTGCTACCCAACCCCTCACCACCAACACCACCACTCTTGCCGAGACCACCAGCGAACGCAGAGAGGATGTTCAAGGGCTGGTTACTAAGGTGTATGTTTGGCGTGAGTCTGTGACTACTCGTGCTCTTTTCACCAGTGGTGTTGTTGATCAGAATGAGTTTATGGATTACACCCGTCAGCATGAAGAAGAACCGGGGCAAGTTGATCAATGGTTTAGTGGAGGGAGTTTCCCTACCAGTGACATGATCTGCCATGATGTGTCTTTGCGTAATAGGCTATACGAGTTCTTAAAGACTAAGAACTATGATACGCAAGATCTTGACACAGCGTTTACTAGCGAAGCTCCTGAAATCAACTAGAAAGACTCTACCTATGTCACTCTTACGTGTTAAGCCGCTTGCTGTGTTACTTGCTGCCTCAGTCTTTTTATCTGGGTGTGGGGCTAGTCCTGCTAGTAGCAGTGATACTAGTAGTAGCTCTGACGTGGTGTTTGGGTGTGGGAGCACAGATGGTGTGGATGACATGGTTAGTGACGTGTTGTCTGATACTGGTAGTACGCTTGAGGAGCTTAGTGTTCAAACAAGCCGGTTTGCTACTGATCCCGCATATGCCGATAGTATATGTGGGTATGTGGTGGATAGGTTGAATGCGTTGTCTGTTTCGTCTGGTGTTGATGAGATTGATCGGGTGAGTGCTCTTCTTGATGGTCTTGCATCTTCACCACAAGCTAGTGCTCGGTTTATTACTGCCCTGGGCGGGGATGGGCTTGTTGATCGGATGAATCTGACGCAACAGTTTTATCATGTCCCGTCTTACCCGGTTGTGGATCATCCTCAGTCTCGCTATGCGATTGTGTTGAAAAAAGTGTTTACGAGTGCTCAACCACACCTGAGTCCTGGTCAATCAGTTGGTCTTGCTCGCCAGATGGCTCAGCATTTGTCAACTACTCATACCACTGCTATTTCTTGGTTGTTATATGATGCCACGTTAACGAGTGAGTTTTTAACTGAGTTTGGTGACCAGTTAGAACGCTACGAACACACCCACACCACCACCACTACTACTGCTGGTGGTGTTGATTGGTTGTGGGTTAAACCTACCTCAACACGTTTTAAGGTTTTATTCCCTGCCCGGGTACGTGATGCGTGGTATGACCCTGCTACGTCTTTTATGAGCGCTCTTGCTCATAACCCGCAAGCTGCCCTGACCTTCTTCACCCCCACCACTAGTGAGAACGCTACTGGCGGGAGGGCTACTGGTAATGATGGTGAGAATGAGACTAACACTAACACCACTGACAATAAGAGTGTTCGTCAAAATTATTGGTTTCATGATCGGTCTTGGGGTCTTGATGGGTATACGGCTATCAGTGCCGCGTTTGATAGTGCGGTTACTACTCAGGGTCAAGCAGGTAGTCCTCAAGCAGCTACCCTTACTACTCATGCTATGAAGAATTTTGCAACTATTAAACCAGTGTTTAGTCCCCAAGCAGTTGAGCATGTTATTCATATTCTGGCTACCTATATGCCAGCTATTGATCACCACCGGGCTACTACCCCGCCCAACACATGGTCGCGTTCTACGATTGATCCGTATGATCTTCTTGATCTACCAGCCATGCCGTCTTTTACTCGCAACGATATCCAAACCCTGATCAGCTTAACCACGCGTACTGACGAGGGTATTCATGCTCTTCACGCTGCGGTAGATAACTATCACGCCCTGCTTTTCATCACAGTCCTCAACACACACCAAACAACCCATAACACTGTTGGTGATATGTCTAGTGTTGCTGATGTTGTCAGTCAGACCAATCAAGCGGATATAGCCTTAGAAGGGTTTATTTTCCACGCTATCCTTGAGGCCAGGCTTACGCGTGATCCTTATCAAGCACCTACCACTTGGCTCACCACCCCCACCACCACTCCTGTTGTTCCTGTTTTCGAACACCCAACCGATCTTATCGACTATCTTGCTACCCAACCCCTCACCACCAACACCACCACTCTTGCCGAGACCACCAGCGAACGCAGAGAGGATGTTCGAGGGTTGTCTGGTGGGGTGTTTAATCGGCGTGAGTCTGTGATTATTCATGCGTTGTTTGTGAGTGGTGTTGTGGATCAGGATGAGTTTATGGATTACGCCCGTCAGCATGAAGAAGAGCCTGGGCAAGTTGATCGGTGGTTTAGTGGGGGGAGTTTCCCTACCAGTGACATGATCTACAACAATGGACTTTTACGCGATGAATTAGAAGATTTCTTAAAGACTGAGAACTATGACATGGATGATCTTTTCGATACTTTTGCTGACGAGGCTCCTGAAATTAGATAGAAAGAACCTGGCTATGTCATCCCATCGTTTGCGTATTCGATTCTTCGCTGTGTTACTTGCTGCCTCAGTTTTCTTGTCTGGGTGTGGGGCTAGTCCTGCTAGTAGCAGTGATACTAGTAGTAGCTCTGACGTGGTGTCTGGGTGTGGTGTTGGGGTAGATGGTGTGGATACCACGGTCAGTGATGCGTTGTCTGATACTGGTATGACGCTTGATGAACTGACTGATAGGGCGGGCCAGTTTGCGACCGATGCGATACATGCAGATAGTGTGTGTGGGTATGTAACAGGTAGGGTTGATGCGTTGTCTGTCTCGTCTGGTGTTGATGAGATTGATCGGGTGAGTGCTCTTCTTGATGGTCTTGCATCTTCACCACAAGCTAGTGCTCGTTTTATTACTGCCCTGGGTGGGGATAAGCTGGTTGATCGGATGAATCTGACGCAACAGTTTTATCATGTCCCGTCTTACCCGGTTGTGGATCATCCTCAGTCTCGCTATGCGATTGTGTTGAAAAAAGTGTTTATCACTGCTCAACCATACCTGAGTCCTGGTCAGTCAGTTGGTCTTGCTCGCCAGATGGCTCAGCATTTGTCAACGACTCATACCACTGCTATTTCTTGGTTGTTATATGATGCCACGTTAACGAGTGAGTTTTTAACTGAGTTTGGTGACCAGTTAGAACGCTACGAACACACCCACACCACCACTACTACTGCTGGTGCTGGTGGTGTTGATTGGTTGTGGGTTAAACCTACCTCAACGCGTTTTAAGGTTTTATTCCCTGCCCGGGTACGTGATGCGTGGTATGACCCTGCTACGTCTTTTATGAGCGCTCTTGCTCATAACCCGCAAGCTGCCCTGACCTTCTTCACCCCCACCACTGACACCACCAACCAGAACACCACTGGTGATGATATTAAGGATGGGGGTGTTCGTTATGAGTATTGGTTGAATGATCGGTCTTGGGGTCTTGATGGGTATACGGCTATCAGTGCTGCGCTTGATGCTGCGGTTACTACTCAGGGTCAAGCAGGTAGCTTACAGGCAGCTACCCTTACTACTCATGCTATGAAGAATTTTGCAACTATTAAACCAGTGTTTAGTCCCCAGGCAGTCGAGCATGTTATTCATATTCTGGCTACCTATATGCCAGCTATTGATCATTGCCGGGCTACTACCCCGCCCAACACGTGGTCGCGTTCTACGATTGATCCGTATGATCTTCTTGATCTACCAGCCATGCCGTCTTTTACTCGCAACGATATCCAAACCCTGATTAGCCTAACCACACACACTGACGAGGGTATTCATGCTCTTCACGCTGCGGTAGATAACTATCATGGTTTGTTGTTTACTACGGTCTTCAACACGCACCAAACAACCCATAACACTGTTGGTGATATGTCTAGTGTTGTTGATGTTATTGGTCAGGTTAATCAAGCGGATATAGCCTTAGAAGGGTTTATTTTCCACGCTATCCTTGACGCTAGACTTACGCGTGATCCTTATCAAGCACCTACCACTTGGCTCACCACCCCCACCACCACTCCTGTTGTTCCTGTTTTCGAACACCCAACCGATCTTATCGACTATCTTGCTACCCAACCCCTCACCACCAACACCACCACTCTTGCCGAGACCACCAGCGAACGCAGAGAGGATGTTCAAGGGTTGTCTGGTGGGGTGCTTAATCGGCGTGAGTCTGTGATTATTCATGCGTTGTTTGTGAGTGGTGTTGTTGATCAGAATGAGTTTATGGATTACACCCGTCAGCATGAAGAAGAACCGGGGCAAGTTGATCAATGGTTTAGTGGAGGGAGTTTCCCTACCAGTGACACGATCTGCCATGATGTGTCTTTGCGTAATAGGCTATACGAGTTCTTAAAAACTAAGAACTACGACCTGAATGATTTTTTCGATATTTTCGCTGACGAGGCTCCTGAAATCAGATAGAAAGAACCTGGTGCTATGTTATCTCGTTGTTTGCGTATTCGATTCTTCGCTGTGTTACTTGCTGCCTCAGTCTTTTTATCTGGGTGTGGGGCTAGTCCTGCTAGTAGCAGTGATACTAGTAGTAGCTCTGACGTGGTGTTTGGGTGTGGGGATATAGATGGTGTGGATACCATGGTCAGTGATGCGTTGTCTGATACTGGTAGTACGCTTGAGGAGCTTAGTGTTCAAACAAGCCGGTTTGCTACTGATCCCGCATATGCCGATAGTATATGTGGGTATGTGGTAGATAAGTTGAATGCGTTGTCTGTTTCGTCTGGTGTTGATGAGATTGATCGGGTGAGTGCTCTTCTTGATGGTCTTGCATCTTCACCACAAGCTAGTGCTCGTTTTATTACTGCCCTGGGTGGGGATAAGCTGGTTGATCGGATGAATCTGACGCAACAGTTTTATCATGTCCCGTCTTACCCGGTTGTGGATCATCCTCAGTCTCGGTATGCGATTGTGTTGAAAAAAGTGTTTATCACTGCTCAACCATACCTGAGTCCTGGTCAGTCAGTTGGTCTTGCTCGCCAGATGGCTCAGCATTTGTCAACGACTCATACCACTGCTATTTCTTGGTTGTTATATGATGCCACGTTAACGAGTGAGTTTTTAACTGAGTTTGGTGACCAGTTAGAACGCTACGAACACACCCACACCACCACTACTACTGCTGGTGCTGGTGGTGTTGATTGGTTGTGGGTTAAACCTACCTCAACGCGTTTTAAGGTTTTATTCCCTGCCCGGGTACGTGATGCGTGGTATGACCCTGCTACGTCTTTTATGAGCGCTCTTGCTCATAACCCGCAAGCTGCCCTGACCTTCTTCACCCCCACCACTAGTGAGAACGCTACTGGCGGGAGGGCTACTGGTAATGATGGTGAGAATGAGACTAACACTAACACCACTGACAATAAGAGTGTTCGTCAAAATTATTGGTTTCATGATCGGTCTTGGGGTCTTGATGGGTATACGGCTATCAGTGCTGCGCTTGATGCTGCGGTTACTACTCAGGGTCAAGCAGGTAGCTTACAGGCAGCTACCCTTACTACTCATGCTATGAAGAATTTTGCAACTATTAAACCAGTGTTTAGTCCCCAGGCAGTCGAGCATGTTATTCATATTCTGGCTACCTATATGCCAGCTATTGATCATTGCCGGGCTACTACCCCGCCCAACACGTGGTCGCGTTCTACGATTGATCCGTATGATCTTCTTGATCTACCAGCCATGCCGTCTTTTACTCGCAACGATATCCAAACCCTGATTAGCCTAACCACACACACTGACGAGGGTATTCATGCTCTTCACGCTGCGGTAGATAACTATCATGGTTTGTTGTTTACTACGGTCTTCAACACGCACCAAACAACCCATAACACTGTTGGTGATATGTCTAGTGTTGTTGATGTTATTGGTCAGGTTAATCAAGCGGATATAGCCTTAGAAGGGTTTATTTTCCACGCTATCCTTGACGCTAGACTCGCTGGTGATCCTTATCAAGCACCTACCACTTGGCTCACCGCCACTACTGCTACTCCTGTTGTTCCTGTTTTCGAACACCCAACCGATCTTATCGACTATCTTGCTACCCAACCCCTCACCACCAACACCACCACTCTTGCCGAGACCACCAGCGAACGCAGAGAGGATGTTCAAGGGTTGTCTGGTGGGGTGTTTAATCGGCGTGAGTCTGTGATTATTCATGCGTTGTTTGTGAGTGGTGTTGTGGATCAGGATGAGTTTATGGACTACACCCGTCAGCATGAAGAAGAGCCTGGGCAAGTTGATCGGTGGTTTAGTGGGGGGAGTTTCCCTACCAGTGACATGATCTACAACAATGGACTTTTACGCGATGAATTAGAAGATTTCTTAAAGACTGAGAACTATGACATGGATGATCTTTTCGATACTTTTGCTGACGAGGCTCCTGAAATTAGATAGAAAGAACCTGGCTATGTCATCCCATCGTTTGCGTATTCGATTCTTCGCTGTGTTACTTGCTGCCTCAGTCTTTTTATCTGGGTGTGGGGCTAGTCCTGCTAGTAGCAGTGATACTAGTAGTAGCTCTGACGTGGTGTCTGGGTGTGGTGTTGGGGTAGATGGTGTGGATACCACGGTCAGTGATGCGTTGTCTGATACTGGTATGACGCTTGATGAACTGACTGATAGGGCGGGCCAGTTTGCGACTGATGCGATACATGCAGATAGTGTGTGTGGGTATGAACCGCCCTGACCTTTGTTCCGTGTTGTTTTGAGGAAGGATTGTTATTATGGCACGGAAATTTACGCAGGAGTTGAAGGATCGGGCTGTTCGTTTGACGTTTGAACATCAGCGGATTCATGAGTGTTCACGTTGGGTAGCAGCCCAAGCGATTGCGGTTAAACTTGGTATGTCACCGCATTCGATCTTGGATTGGATGAAAAAGGACGCCGCTTCGGCTAAAGCCGGGCAAGGCAGCGCGATCGATTACGAGGCGGAAAACGCTCGGCTTCGTGCGGAAAATTTGGAGCTTCGGCGGGTCAATGAGCTACTCAAAGAGGCGTCGGCTTTTTCGCGTCCGAACTCGACCCCCGAGCCAAGAAATGATCGCGTTCATCGATGCGTATCGTGATCGTTTCGGGGTAGAGTTCATCTGCACTACATTGGCTCGCCACCGCGAAGGTGGGTTTATAACCGCGCGCGGATACCGCGCTGCTAAGAGGCGTTTGCCTTCCAAGCGTTCGTTGCGGGACTTGCGAATTGATCCCCATCATGTGAAGTGCCCCGGGTTTTGTTCCTAGGCACGTGCCTTGATTTCTATTATTTCATGGCCGGTGTTGCCGTTCCAAAACTCCTGTTCAACCTCAGCCGGTGTACGGTAGCCCAAGCTCTGGTGAAGTCGTGACTCGTTCCACCACGAAACCCATTCAAACGCCCGCGATTTCTACGTCAACCACGTCCCATCCATGACCGCCTATGAATCAGCTCATTCTTGTAAGAACCGTTGACGTTCTCAGCCAAAGCATTGTCATAGGAATCGCCAACCGTCCCTGTCGAGGTAAGTAATCCCATGCTCGGCAAGACGCTCATTGTCAACAATGGACACATATTGTGAGCCGCGGGTTGCAATGGTGAATCAGCCCAGTTGTTTTCTTCGCACATACGATCGCCTGATTGAGCGCCTGCAACGGCAACGCTTTACGTCCGCATTGAACCGACCAGCGCCCACCCGACAATCCGTCCGGAGAGAACACATCGGTCACAAAAGCGGTGTAGAGAAAACTCCTTACGGGTACGGACATAGGTAATGTCAGCCACCCACAACCGATTCGGCCTCGGAGCTCGACATTCACGTTTCACCAACTCTAGGCGAGTATCTCACCCTTGAGGTTTGCGAGTTGTTACAAGCAACCTGGCGCTTACCTTTGCTGCTAACTCCAGCAAGGCGCATCAAACGAGCGGTTTGTTCACGACCAATATCTTTTCCCCTCACGGGCCCGACGCGTGCCACATCTTAACCAATCCCGTAGACACTGTAGTTACCTTGATGAACCTCAACGATATGCACTATCGGCAGCAGCATCACGCAGGCTACGAGCAATCACGCCACGGGATTGTGATTGACGATAGCCACAAACCACCAACACGGTCAGTGTTTAACGTCTTGCAGATGAACTGAGTAGAGAAACGCTTCCGATTCTCATCAATGAACCGAATCATTCACCGATGTTTCGGGTCGAGTTCCGACGCGAAAAAGCCGACGCTGCTTATCTGAACTCGTTAGTATTGCGAAGCTCGGGGTTTTCACTAACGTAGCCGCGTATTTTCGACTTCCACGTCCTCCGACAAGCGTTCAAGAACGCGCCCCTTCCGCGGCGAGCTACCTGAGTCCATTGCCGAGCAGTGCGCCAAGAAACACCCAGCCTGGGTGCGACCACCTGACAGGCAGCCTGCAACGACAGGCCCTCTAGCCAAGAATACGGTCTTCTACCAAGCGGACGACGCGATCCTTCGCATCCTGATCAAATTTCTTTGGCATAGTCCAGATTATCCCATCTACTCAAACGGAACAAAACCTGGGGCACTTCACAGTGATGTGTTGTCTGATACTGGTATTACGCTTGATGAACTTAGTGAGGTACAGCATGATTTTAGCTCGCAAGAATATGAGAACTAGTTATTGACTGCAGTTAGGCGAAGAGATTTACCACTTGGGCAAAAACAGATTAGGTATTACGAAATGTCACGTATAAAAGCTACTCTTGATGGTTCTAGATTATGCTTTTGATTCTATTCAAGATAAGGCTTCGATAGAACAGACTTAGCTTATGACATATGATTTGCATGATATTTGCCTTGAATAAATCGACAACTATAGACGCAGGTATTCAATATAGGGACGTGAAGGCCGGTGTTTTCGGAAAGTCATATAGGCCACTGTCCGGAATCTGCGAGGAACCCTAACTAAGGTGATTGCTTTTATCAAGAGCTGAAAATAACTAGAGTTACCACTGATAAGGGTATTTCAAATACTAGTTGATTTTGAAGTCCACCTTTTTCACTGGCTATAATATTTTACTGGTAAAAGTGTGTACTGAAGAATTGATATATCAAGACCAATCTGGAATAGGATTAATTTTCTCCATTGCTGACAGGATCTCAGTTTTGGAGTTCTTTTTTAGCCAAGCTTTTTCTGCGATGTTGAGGATTGAACGAGTTGATGCTAGGCGCAGATTGCGTTTATCAATACCGTCTCGTTGGAGAATTTGTTGGGCATGTTTAAATATTTGACGTCCTTCGGCATCATCAATAATAAAGATGACCTTATATCCTTGACGAGCTAAGTAGAGGCAATAGCCGATGGAAACAAATTCTCCAAGATTTTCTCTGTTATTTAAGCGGGAAGCAAGCTCCGTTTTCTGTGCTATATCATATCTATGTAGATCAACTAGCGCTTTTGAGTACTCTGCGTTCTGTACCAGGTCAAACTTATCGTCATATATAGTAACGAACTTGTCTTTAATCTTCTGCCAACTTGACCATGCGCCAGTGTAACGGTATGAATATTTCCCGGTTTGTGTGTTAGTAACTCGCTCAATTTCGTTCGCAACAGTCATAGATACTAATAGAGACGCCTCGTGTATAGTTGCGAATTGGATCAAGATATTGTGTTCATTGACTGACAAAAAATTTATGAAAGAACATGCATCGACAATAATGGTATCGTTCACGGGTGTACTCACAGCAAGTCGGAAAGATCGTCATCCAAAATAATGGGATCAGCAACATCCGTTTTGGATTCGCGCAGGGATGAGATAGGAAAATTACGTGCTACATCTGTAACTGTGCACTTAAGAATTGCAGCTAGCTCGTTTTGGGTAATTTTCCCATTGTGAAATGCGGTGATAGCTTTTTCTTTCAGTAATTTAGGCTCTTTTTTTGTGTGAATCTCATTAACGCGGTTTTGTAAGAGGTCTTCCCAGCCATAGTTCTTAGCGAGAGATCGACTGGATTCTTGACGATATTGTTCACACACCGCGTCATCAATGAGGTCTGCATTGCTCATTTGAAAAGCTGCGATTGCTGGAGAAACTCCGAAATTACGGACAAGTGAATTGAGGAATCGATGTGTATCCTTAGTAGCTGCTTTATCCCACCAATTGCTAACAGCGGCGAGTGGCAATAGGAAATGGCGGGAAAACGCATTGGCGCGTATCTCAGAATCACTCGAATATAGATGAGTATTCAAGTTAGTGAGGTCATCAGAAAAACTGATATGCGCGAGTTCATGTGCAAGTGTTGAACGTAATCTAGCATATGGGAGATGACAATTAACAACTACAACTATTGCTTTACTCTTTTCGTCACGAGCTGTGAAGCCATGTTCATTGTTATCTGCTTGAACAAAAATAACATCTATATTTAAAAGGTCAAATATAGTAAAAATATTACTGATGGGAGCGTTTCCAATATCGAGTTGTTCGCGGAGAGTGTGGGCTGCCTCTGCTCCTTCGTTTTCGTTACTCATAGTGTTTTAAAGTGTTACTCGCCGGAAATCAGCGAAGTATGACGCGGCAGCTTCGTGCATAGTAGTCATTGCTGAGGTGGAACTGCCAGGGCGAGCAGCTGTTGCAAGGGAATCTGATATGAGAGCAGGACCAAGGATTGCTTCTATAGATATGTTGAGTGCTATCGCAATCTTTAAAGCAAGTTCAGCGGTCAATGATTGGGTTGCCTGCTCAATGCGAGATAACGTTGGTTGTGAAATTTGTGTTAAGTGTGCGAGCTCGGTCTGGTTCAACTCAGCTGCAAGGCGATGTTGTTGAATTCGTTCCGCTACTAATTTTGACTTAATATTCATGAATATTACCTCTCTAAATATTCATTCTATGTTATGTTATTGTGAGCTACAAGGTGAAATTTTGGTATTGCGAATGTTAAATTTGAGAGATGGATAAATCTATCTAGCTACTTATTTGACTAATGCGCCAGCAAAGCATGGGGTAAGACCAAGCTCTGGCATAAGGACGCATTGAGCTGCGTGATAGACGTCCGGCTTGCCTGGCCAAGTTATTCCAGACGGTGTGTTGTTCTGATCTAACTCGTGAATCCAACGGCCCGGGGCTTCGATGAGATGTGTCTTGGCATAATCGAGGAAGGTTTCGAACCATAGATGCATCTCGGTGATCTTATCTGCGTCTCCGGCCTGCTCTGCATAGGTAGCAAATGCGGATGCTGCACCTATTCCCTCACAGATAGTCCAATGCATTCGTTCGTGAACGACTGGTTCGCCGTCGAAATCAGTTGTGTAGACAATTCCGGGTGCGCCGTCCGCATCCCAGCCATCAGCCAACGCCGTCGTGAATAATGAATAAGCAGCTTCCGGGAGCTGGTCAACAAATTCTTGTACCTCTGGTGAAATCTCGCCGGACAAGCGATTTACTGCCGCCCAAAAATGAAGTGCCAACCGGGCCCATTCAATTCCGTGGCCGGGAGTGAGCCCAAAGGGGCGGAACGGATCAGCCGGACGATCTCGATTGAACTCCGGAAGCAACTGCCAAGTGGAATCAAAATGTTCAGGAATCCGCCAGCCAATTTTATCGGCTTCGCCCAACACGAAAGATAGGATCGACGCCGACTTAGCTAACCATCGTGGATCTGACGTAGCGTCCCATGCTGCTAGTGATGCTTCGAGGGTATGCATGTTTGCATTCGCCCCGCGATAACTATCTGTCTGGGTAAAGTCGCGGTTCCAAGACTCGCGAGCCAGCCCATACTCTGGCTCCCAGAAATGTTTTTCGTGAGCGTCTAGAGCTAACTCATATAGTTCACGAGCGCCCGTTAAACCAGCCTGAATGCCCGAACTAGCAGCGAGAAGAACGAATGCGTGAGCGTAGGCGGCCTTGCGTTCGCCGTCGGCCCCTAATGGTTCATTGGTGTCGTAACGTAACGTGGTGAAAAACCCGCCGAATTGTGCATCATAGAAGTGGGTGCGCAGACAATCAATTCCGTGTTGAGCGAAAGCACGGGCTGAATCATCGCCTTTGAGTGTAGCAAGGCAAAAAACGTGCGTCATGCGGCAGTTAATCCAGAGCTGGAGGCCGGCATCCGGATCAGCTTCGCCAGTTGCGTCAAGAGTGGAAAAACCATGCTCGCACCGGGAATGGCGAGCAAAATCAACTAACGCATCAAATTCCTGGGTAAGCCAGGTCTGTGTTGTTTCGTCAATAACCATGAGACTTCCTTGTCAACCAAGTAGTTAAATAAGCCAGTAGGTAGAACGCCCTCAGGAATTCTAGACTGCTAGTTAGAGCCTAACAAAAACGGTTTAGTTAAGCTAGGGTAATCGGTCGTAAAGCCGTATTTCTGATAAAATCAATTAAGATATTTCGCTGATTTTATTAGTAATGTAGGCAAGCGAGCTTATTTTATTATGCTGTCAGGTTTACAGTGAAGGATAAGTATGAAGAAAATTGTTGCGGGAGTATGCGTACTAGCATTTTCAATTGCAGGTTTAGCTGGATGCTCTCAAGGTCCAGACAAAGCAGCCGTTAAAGATAAGTTTTACAACAAGTTCGTTGAAGACGTGCCGTCTGGCGAGCTGAGCAAAGAACAGGTCAATGATCTTGGGCATTGTTTAGCTGATGGAATTTTTGATCAGCTAAATGACCAGCAGATTAAAGAATTTGATAAAGTTTTAGACAAGGAAAAAATTGACAAGAACGACCTTCCAAAAGGCACGGAAGACGTGTTTCTAAAAACCTCTAATGACTGTGTTAAGAAGATCGTCATGGGTGATAAGTAACCCTTGATACTCAGCTAAAATCAGGCTTTGTGTAGTGTGCCCCTAGAGCTCGGCTCTAGGGGCACACTACACAGTCATAGATATGTTTACCAAAGTAAGTATGCTGAGGAAACGAGAGTTAAAAAAATAATGCTGTGGTCGAATGTTTGCTGACTAAAATATTTTATACTTTTTGTTCCTACTAAAGATCCAATAATAACAAAAGGAACTAAATAAGGAAGTATACTAAGCGTCGGACCTCTGAGAAGACCTAATCCCAGAGTAAAGGGTAATTTCATCATATTTACTAAGAAAAAGAACCATGCTTGTGTTCCTAAAAATTCTGCAATGTGATAACCAGATGCGATGAAATATAACGACATTACCGGACCACCAGAATTTGCTGTCATTGTTGTGAAACCCGCGAGGGAGCCGTAAAACCATCGTGCTCGGGGAGACGTACAATGGTGGGAAGTTTGATCGGGTCGATAGTACTTAAGACATATTGTTAATAGCACTAAACAGATGAGTAGTGCACCGATACCTCGCCGCAATACGACTTCCGGAACGACGGCTAAGAATAGAGCCCCACACCCAACACCAGCGAATACTCCGATAAGAAGCTTGCGTAGAACGGACCAGTCAGCAAACTGCCGCCATGCATAGAGAGCGAAAATATCGCCTACTAGCAGGAGAATTAATAAAGCTGCCGTTGATTCCTTTGCTGGAAGAACAGCTACAAAAATTGCAACAGACACCGTTGTTAAGCCAGGCAATGCCGTTTTAGATACGCCAACGAAAAAACTAGCTATGGCGAGGAAAATCATGCCGGTTATCGAGATATGCATAGCGTTATTATAATATTTGTATGTGACAAAATATATCCTTGTTTTAAAGTTTGGTTAAATCTGGTAGTGGAGCATTATTTCATTAGAAAATCGCCAGAAAGTGGATTTAATGGCCGCTGTATAGTTACACTGATAGTGTCACAATAGAACAATAGTTCAGATAAAAATTCCAATGGGGGGCATAATGTCTGTACAAATACCCGCAACGATGCGGGCAGCTGTTTTACGTGATCCTAAGATCGGATTGCAAGTTGAAACAATTAAAACACCGCATCCGCGAGATGGTGAAGTACTCATAAAAGTAACTGCTTGTGGAATGTGCCATTCAGACCTACACGTCATCGGTGGGAAAATCGCTTTCCCATTGCCGTGTGTTCTTGGGCATGAGGTAACGGGCCAAATTGTTGAGGTTGGGCCAGGCAATGAGCAAACAGGACTTCATGTTGGGCAGAATGTTGCTGGTGCGTTTTTGATGCCATGTGGAAAGTGTGAATACTGTGCTCAAGGTCGAGATGACCTATGTGCGCCATTTTTTGATATGAACCGTATTAAAGGACAGCTATATGACGGTCATACCCGCCTTTTTGGTCTAGATAACGAACCAATTGCTATGTATTCTATGGGAGCCTTATCCGAATACTGTGTAATTCCATCGACATCGGTTACTGCACTCGAAGACGGGATGGATATGGTTGCTGGTTCTATCCTCGGATGTGCGGCGTTGACAGGATATGGAGCTGTCCGTCGTGGCGCTAATTTACAATACGGAGAAACTGTTGCCGTTGTTGCAACTGGAGGAATTGGATCAAACATTATTCAAGTTGCAAAAGCTTTTGGTGCTGCGCAAATTATTGCTATCGACGTCGATGATGAGAAGCTCGAAGCTGCACGTAAGCTCGGTGCAACTGATGTTGTTAACTCAATGAAACGGAACGTACGCGATGAAGTGCTAGCCCTTACTAACGGCCGCGGCGTGGACGTAGCATTCGAAGCACTTGGACGTCCCGAAACTTGGACATCTGCGCTAGATTCACTTCGTGACGGTGGACGTATGGTGCCGATTGGGCTGGGTGCTGGCGTTCAAACAGCGGCTGTGGAAATTAACCGAACTGTCCGTCGCTCGCAATCGATTTTAGGATCGTATGGCGCTCGTACACGTCAAGATTTGCCGACGGTTGTGAAGATGGCTTCTGACGGTTATATCGACTACCGTCACATCGTGACCCGAAAGTTCTCATTGGATCAGGCCGGTGAAGGGTACAAGTTATTGGCGCAGGGCAAGATTCAAGGACGTGCCGTTGTGGATATGTCCTTGTAATAGTTGTCAGCTTGGCTTGGTGGGTGATAAAGCACCGATTTAGGGTGCTTTATCACCCACCAAGCGTACGAGAAAGATATTTGTCTAATCAAATATTTCATTAAATATCAAAATGTTATAGACATTATGTACTATGTTACATATCATTAGGATAGAGTTGAGGTGATGATACATTTCGGCTCTTCTCGCAATGTGGCGTGAAGAACTACTTCCATATTCAGCAAAGGAGCTGACATGAGCGCAAAATTTAAAGAAATTTTCACGACGACGGGGCTTTTCCAGTTGATACTTGTGACTGTAAACGCCCAACTCATCTACGCATTCTGGGATATTAGAAACACTCTTCCCCAGGATTTCCCTGCCGCGTTGGGTGTAACAGATGCACAGGCAGGACAGCTTTATTCAATGCAAGGCCTTGTTATTATCCTAGGAACGGTGGCACTCGGATGGATTGGAGATCGTTTTCCAATTCGTGTGATTATGGCGATCGCTTCGGCAGGCGTTGGGGGAATATCGCTATACATCACCTTGGCTTCCCCCGGGATCCCGTTCCCGGTGCTATTAGCATGTTTCTTCTTGATGTTGCTATGCTCTGAAGTCTTGTTTAAACCTGCAAACTTCAAAGCAGTAAGTCTTTCAACAAGTGCAGAGCACCAAGGAACAGCTTTTGGCTTGTTCGAATTTGGACGTGGCCTACTAGCTTTCCTGATTTCGCTTCTCTGGACAGTGATGATTGCTATAAGTGCTACTCCGTTCGCGATTATGCTTACTGCTTCCTGCATCGTAATAGGTGCTGGTGTAGCGGTATTCTTCGTTGTTCCGAAGGGTACTAAGGTTGGAGATGCAGATACTCAGAGTGCTTCTGCTAAGGAAGCTATCCGTGGCGTTGGACATGTTGCAAAGCTCCCAGTGGTTTGGATCGCGGGCATCAACGTGTTCTGTATCTACGGCACATTTGTTGCTGCTGGTACATATTTCGCACGCTACCTTCAGGCAGGATACGGAACGAGCGCAGTTGTTGCAGCAGTATTCGCAACCACAGTTATCGGGTTGCGGATGCTTCCACTTGTTTCTAGTATTCTCGTTGAAAAGGTATTCAAGACTGCCACCCGGTTTATGCGGTTCATGGAAGTTATCCTTGCAGTCATTCTTGCTGTTATCGGAGTAATCTTCATTACCAACCCGGCAACCGTGACGGAGTTTTCGGCAGACAACGCACCAGATAACATCGTAAGCACAGGAATCTTCTGGACGCTCGTCGTTTTGATGCTCCTTGCATCGGCTATTACGTTTATGGTGCGAGGCGTTTATTACGCTCCGATCGGCGAGTTCAATGTACCGAAGAGACACGCATCTGCTGCTATGTCATTTGCCATTACCTTAGGTTACATTCCAGCTCTCGTTGCGCCTATTGTTTTGTCGAACGTTATTGTTCCTTCGGTTAAGAACGACGTCGGTGAGATTGTCACGCAGGTACTGACACCAACGTCATCGCTCGGTGGCGTATTCTTCGGTCTTGCAGTTCTGGCGATTGTCGCCGCGGTTCTCTCGCATATTATGGTGCGGATGCATCAAAAGATGGAAGACAACCATGTTGGCGCATAACACAGCGGACTGGATGGAGAAGGTTGATGGCGAACGGCCGCTAGCTGAGCTCTGTTTGCCAGGTACGCATGACACCATGACTGCAACATGTGATCATCCTTTTTATCGAACGCAATCCTTGTCTCTTATGGAGCAACTTGAAGCTGGTGTGCGTTACGTTGATCTGCGTCTGAAGCGAAATCTATTTGCGGCGCATCGGGAATGGCAGTCAAATATTACTGGCTCTGAAATATTCGACGAGATGACCGGATTCTTACGCGAACACCCATCTGAAGTCATTATTGCTAGAGTACAAAATGCGAATGAGCGCAAGGATGACTTCATGAAATATGGTCGTGCCATGCTGGATCTCGTTGCTAACTATCAAGAGTTCTTCCCAGAGTGGGAATCTGATAGGCAACCATGGGGTAGCGTTGGTGACTATCGTGGGAAGATTGTGGCCTTTGAATGTGCTCCAGAGCAATATGGTTTTACCCAAATTGGTGGCCACTTCTGGGCGCAAGCTTGGCACAATAATCCAACACTTCTGATTCAAGATTTATGGGAAGGTCCAGATCTTGAAGAAAAGTGGTCAGCAATTCGTGAGGCAATGGGTACTGACACTGATGAACGTCTCGTTCTTAATCATGTCAGTGCAACACTTGGCGAACTAGGTAACCCACTGGGATACGCGCAAGAACTAAATCCGCGAGTAGCGGAGCTATTTAAGGAAAAGCAAGGAGAAGATTTGTCTTTACGTGGAGTACAAATCTTTGATTTTGTTACACCGGAGCTTGCACGTGCAACAGTCGAAATGAATCTACGATAGTCCATCTAGTAGATCCGTTCAACATATCCAGGGTAGCTGGTTCTATCGAAACACTTTATTTCGATAGAACCAGCTACCCTGTTTGTCTTTTAAGAGCAACACAGATATTCGCTGGCGGATACTAAGGACAATGCGGTGAGTAAAGTAGAGGAAACAGAACGGCAGACACAGTGCCATTGTATCTACTTCTGTTAAAACGAGGGCGAGAAGCAGACCATATTATATACATACAAATGATGCGAGTCACTTGTACTACAGGGTATGAAAGACTGCGGTGCCTAGTAGCAGCCGCTTCTAGGATGCAGTGTTCATATTTTCTCAGAAGGATTCTTTGTGGTCTACCTATTTCAGGCATGAAGAGTGGAGGGAGAATCTGAGATTCTCCCTCCATTGGGCTACTACATAGATAATCATTTACCGATAGGAAGAGTCCTAGTGTCCGAGGGAAATGATTATCTTAGAAGCTCACCGTGCCAAGGCTTTTAGAGCTTCAAATGACTTTTGAGCGTCAAGTAGGGGACCTTCGCCAGGCGCCGGTTCGCCGTCGATCATGATGTCTTGCTCTAGAACGTAATAGCCGTCGAAACCGACTTTATCGAGTTCTGAAACAATGGCAGCGAAATCGATATCGCCCTCACCAATGGGAGCAAACATACCAGCCTTGACGCCCTGACCCCACGTTAAAGTTCCAGGTAGTAGCTGGTCAGTCATATCCTTGTGGATATCTTTCGCGTGAACGATCTTGACACGATCAGCATACTTTTTCACCAGCTCAACAACGTCAGCGCCACCACAGGCGAGATGCCCTGTATCGAGGCAAAGACCGACCTGTGAGTTATCCAAGACACGTTCAACTTCGTCTAGGTTTTGCACCATTGTTCCCCAATGAGGATGTAGCGAAGCGGTTACGCCACGAGCTGCAGCTACTTCGGTGATCCGTGACAGGTTTGTGAATAGGGTATTCCACCCAGTTTCATCTAGAACTGGGCGAGTGTCATATCCGTCCTGTCCCGAATCAGCGGCAAGAA
This sequence comes from Arcanobacterium phocae, assembly GCF_900105865.1. Classification (NCBI taxonomy): domain Bacteria; kingdom Bacillati; phylum Actinomycetota; class Actinomycetes; order Actinomycetales; family Actinomycetaceae; genus Arcanobacterium; species Arcanobacterium phocae. The sequence goes on along the minus strand of NZ_LT629804.1, from coordinate 458,059 downwards.
TTAAGTTAGTTCCACCCGCGACTTCGAACGCATCGAGCTCACGCTCCACGGCAGGAATCGGATCAACATTAGGATCATGCATAACTGCCAAGAAAAAAGAACCAACTGGTTCGAGACCATATCCGGACACTGCCTTAGCGCGTGCCTCTGGCTCCTGAGGTAGCCAGCCTTGAGGGCCAAACTCAGTTGCAGTTAGTCCCATTTCTTTCATTTCGGTAAGGACACGTTCTGGCGACAACTGGTATCCCCAATTTGGAACTTCACATACTCCCCAGCTGATGGGTGCCCCTGCAATTTTCATATCAAATTCTCCTTTGAATTTTTGTCATTGTTTTACAGGTAAACGATTTTGCCGGTTTTGGCGGACTCTTCAGCGGCTTCAGCGATACGAAGAGCCTTAGCGCCGTCGTCAATAGATGTTGCAGGCTTACGGTTCTCAGAAATAGCTGCGAAGAATTCATTTAGCTCATTGGCATAAGCTTCTTCGTAACGTTCAAGGAAGAAGTCGAGATAAACATTCTTCGCATCAGTATGATCTCCATTAGAGACGCGTACCTGGGTAGATCGCATATTGTCGCCGTTGATCGTCGCTTTATCTCCGAAAACTTCAAGACGCTGATCATAACCAGAGGAACAATGACGGGAATTCGTGATTGTTGCTACCGCACCTTCGGAATTGGTGAGTGTAATTACTGCGCCGTCGAAGTCGCCGGTATCAGCCAACTCGGGGTCCAAGTTCTGTCCGACGGCGTAGACCGAAACGATATCTCCCAGGAAGAAACGTGCAGTATCGAAGTCGTGGATGGTCATGTCTTTAAAAATGCCACCAGAAACGGCGATATACTCCTTTGGCGGAGCGGCAGGATCTCGAGAAATAATCGTTACCTGTTCGACTTTACCAACTACCCCGGCTTCAACCATCTTGTGCATTTGAGCGAAGGTAGGATCAAATCGTCGGTTGAATCCAATCATGGTGGTGTGATCAACATCTTTGAGTGACTCAACCAGTTCCTCAACTTTTGCTGTTTCCATTGCAACTGGTTTTTCACAGAGAGCAGGTTTACCGGCTTTGGCGGCCTTCAAAATGTGCTCAACGTGTAGGGGTGTTGGTGAACAGATAATTACTGCATCCACATCGGGGGCTGTAAAAACATCATCCGCATTAAGAGAATAACGAACTCCATACTTCTCAGCAAGAGGCTTAACCGCAGCCTCTACTGGATCTGCAACAAATGTTAATTGAGCATTTGGGTGTGCCTCTACTGTGCGAGCATGAACATGAGCAATACGCCCGGCTCCCACTAATCCAATTCTAATCATTGTCTTTCCTAACGTCGTTGTCAGTTGTAACTTTATTGTGCAGGGATAAGAATGTCGCGAATGAGCATGTCGAGGTCATTGTCGGCATTAAGGAACTGGCGCAGTGTGCGAACTGTTGGGCCAAACGTTTCAAATTCCTCCAATGTCATCCCGTCCGGTTCGTAGGCACGGTTGAAATCGGGGATTCTCCGTAGCTGGGTGAGGTAATGCTCATCAACGTCAATGCTCATCTTTTCGATTGGCTCATAATCTGAGTCATTAATGAGTTTCTGCCAAGAGAACGGTGGAGAAACCACAAGGTCGCCACCTTGGAATTCACTCCATTGAAGTACATTGCGGAATGCTGCAACAAGCACACGAGCACGGTATCCGCGTTCGTTAAAAATCTTGTATGCGCGCTTGACTGCGGCTACTCCGGCCCACTCCAATGCGGATGGATCCAAGAAAATCTTGTCGCGTTTTACGACGTGCTTAAGCCAATCGTCAAGGCGACCAACCATGATTGTGACAACTGGACTCATCTGTGAGGTGTCATGTCCAGCAGCTTCACGCTTCTCAAGCCCTCGCTGAATAGCAGCGGCAGCTTGAACTGCTTGGGGGACTGAGAAAGACACGGTTACATTGACTGAGACACCGCGTTCGGTTGCCATTTCGATTGCTTCGATTCCGGTCTTTGTGGCTGGAATCTTGACGATGATGTTCTTTGTAAGGTTATGGAACAGTTCGGCTTGGTCAGCAAGTGCGCGAGCGTCACGATGTAAGCGAGGGTCTGTTTGAACGGATAGGCGTCCATCATGACCATGTGTCTTATCGAAAGTTGGCTCCAACAGCTTAGCTGCCTCTACGGACATATCCATGACCGCTTGCCAGCCGATCTGAGATTCGCTCCAGGTTGGGTGATCTTCAGCGATCTTCCGGATGCGGTCAGTCCAAATTTCAGGATGCTTTGCGATGGTTGTATAAGCGATGACAGGATTGCAGGTTGCTCCTACGCCACCATATGAAATTGAAGTTTGCAATTCCTCAAGATCTGAAGAGTCGTTCCATAAGACAGTGTCGAACGATTCGCATGCTGTTAATAGTGGACCTGGTGTGTATTTAGTATCTGACATAGATTGCTCCTCAACTACGTTAAAGTAGGTCACGCAAAATGAGTCAACTCATAGCCACCCTCGTTGGTGACGTACCGTGTGAGATATACGTTACTAACATGGGTGGCTTATGTCAAGGATTTGTCCTCTCATGTCATGTTGTTTATGTAAGAGATGCTGGTTGAGATGCTGTGGGTAACGCTTATCTGTGGCTAGTTTGCTGGATTTACAAGCGGAAATGTCATCTTATATTGTTGCGAATCATAAACGTGATTGCCATGCTCGATAACTTTCCCTTGAGAGTCATATGCGGTTCGCTGCATGGTAAATAGTGCTGTTTGGGGTTCAATTTGAAGCATGTCTGCCTCAGCTTTACTTGCGTTTTTCGCCCCTAACGTTTGCACTGCCGAAATGGGGACTATCCCTTGATGGCTGAAGGATTCGTAGAGTCCATAGTGAGACAGCTCGGTCAAAGATGGAGCAATCCTGCTTGGAATGATGTTATTTAAGATTGCTAGCGGGTGGTCATCAATCCAACGCAATCTCTGGATAGTAACAAGTTCTTCGTCTGGGTCGCAGTTGAGAAATTCAACTTCTTCTTGGGTGGCTAAATGGATCTGGTATTTAAGAACTTCTGTTCGTGTGGCATGACCAGCTTTGACAAGGTCGTCATTGAGGGATGTTAGCGCAAGCTGGCGATGTACATGAGAGGGGGTGACCCTTGTACCAACGCCACGTCGTCGAATAAGAAGGCCAGAATCAACGAGCTCTTGAAGTGCGCGACGTGCTGTGGGTCGTGAAATGTTAAGACGTTTGGCCATGGATATCTCATCTTCAAGCAACTGATTTGGTTGCAGACTACCGTTCTTAATTAGTTGCGAGATGGGTGCGAGGATTTGCTGATAAAGAGGTTCGGCCGAATTTCTGTTGAGTACTAAATCGAGCGCGAAAGGTTTGTCAAGAGACGCGTCCTTTTCTTTATCCACCATGAAAGCCTCCTTGTTGTTTGCACTTTTTATGTAAAGCATAACCTATTTCTGTTATAGTGCTGATTTTAGTACCCATAAGCAACAGTTTGTAATATTTATGTTAGGACAAGGACTTGACATATGTGATGTTGGTGATGAAAAATGTGTAGTACGTGAGAAAGGAATCCGCAATGGTGCGTGAAACTCAATATCCGGAAGTAATAACCATGGGACGGTCCGGAGTAGATATATATCCTCTTCAGTCCGGAGTGGGATTAGAAGACGTCGAAACATTTGGCAAATTTCTTGGGGGATCACCAACTAATGTTGCGGTAGCAGCTGCCCGGCTGGGGCATTCCGCAGCTGTGATCTCCGGTGTAGGCGATGATCCTTTTGGAAAGTTCGTTCGTATGGAGATGAATCGTCTAGGCGTATCTGACCAGTTTGTCATTACGACTGAAAACTATAAAACACCGGTAACATTCTGTGAGATATTCCCTCCGGATACATTCCCGTTATATTTCTATCGTGAGCCATCAGCACCAGATCTCCAACTTCGGCCACAAGATGTTCCGGTCGACGCAGTCGCTCATGCAAAGGTATTTTTGGTCTCAGGTACGGGGTTGTCGGACGAACCGTCTCGCTCCGCGCATTGGGAAGCTTTGCGAGCACGTAAAAATACTTCTGGATGGACGATCGCTGATCTTGATTATCGGCCTATGTTCTGGGAAAGTGAAGAAGTTGCACAGCGGGAAATTGGCTCGTTACTCGACTATGTCAATGTTGCTGTCGGAAATAAAGAAGAATGCCGAATTGCTGTTGGTGAAACAGAACCAGATAGAGCTGCAGACGCACTCTTAGAGAGAGGTGTGCAGCTGGCAATTGTTAAGCAAGGTCCAAAAGGCACTCTCGCAAAAACTCGCGATCTTCGTATCGAAGTGCCAGTTACTAAAGTTGACACGCTCAATGGTTTAGGTGCCGGAGATGCTTTTGGTGGTGCCTTGACTCATGCACTAATTGCTGGCTGGGATATTCCGACGGCGATCCATTTTGCGTCGACAGCAGGGGCAATTGTTTCTTCCCGCTTGGAATGCTCTACCGCCATGCCGACGGAAGGCGAAGTTCGTGAATTAATGATCCAGCGTACTGAGACGGCGCCGGTAGTGAAGGAATCGTGATGGTTGCTATTCAAGACATCCTGGATATTAGACTCCATCATCCAGAAGAGATAAAGAAGCGTTTGTCTTCACGAGCTCCAGGACAGTTACCTCAAAATGGTCGGAAGATGATGATCATTGCATGTGATCACCCTGCTCGGGGTGCTTTGGGCGCCGGACAGGATCCGATGTCGATGGCTAATCGTACTGAGCTTCTAGAAAGGTGCATGATAGCTCTGTCTCGGCCAGGCGTTGATGGATTCTTAGGAACTGCTGATTTAGTTGAAGACCTTACGCTTCTAGGAGCGCTTGAAAACAAGCTTGTTTTTGGGTCAATGAACCGGACTGGTCTTCAGGGGGCAAGCTTTGAAATAGATGACCGTTTTGGGTGCTATACGCCAGAAGCGATTGTTGAGGACAATCTAGACGGAGGGAAAACTTTGACTCGCATCTGCTTTGCAGATCCAAGCACTCCACGCACCTTAGCGGCTACTGCACAGGCGGTTAACCAGCTGTCAGTAAATAAAAAAATCGCGATGATAGAGCCATTTGTTTCCAGTTGGAAAGATGGGCAACTTGTTAATGATCTCAGCCCAGAAGCAGTCATTAAGTCGATAACTATTGCATCTGCGCTAGGGTCGACGAGTGCATACACCTGGCTCAAATTGCCGTGTGTCCCACAGATGGAGCGCGTGATGGAAAGTACGACTTTGCCATCGCTGATCTTAGGAGGAGAAGTATCTAAGGATCCAGAAAATACGTTAAATAGTTGGGGTAAAGCAGTTAAATTGCCAAACGTATGTGGTCTTGTAATTGGTCGATCCCTTCTTTTCCCCTCACACGGGGATGTCCAAACAGCAGTCGACAACGCAGTGGAGTTGCTATGAACGACAATGATAAATATGTACTAGAAGCGGGAAGTACTGAAACCGGTAAATTTGACACCTACATTACAGCCGAAAAAGCTGGATGGGATTTTTCGAGTCTACGAATAGCTCGTCTGCAAAAAGGCGAGTCAGTCACTATTGATACTGACGACGACGAAGTTTTAGTCCTGCCGCTCAATGGAAGTGCAGATGTGGTGGTGGCAAATGAAAAGTATTCGCTTGCCGGACGAGAATCTGTATTTACAGCAGTAACTGATTATATCTACATTCCGTGGCATACTAGCTTCACGATAGTTGCCACTGAGTCCGGTCGGTTCGCGGTACCGGGGGCAAAATCAACGAAGGATTTGCCGGTGCGTTATTGTCCTGCAAGTGATGTCCATTCTGGCATCAGAGGTGCAGGCGTGTGTTCGCGTCAAGTTAATAACTATGCACTAGGCAATGACCTTGAAACATCACATCTGCTTGTTACTGAAGTCCTAACTCCTGGAGGAAATTGGTCATCTTATCCACCACATAAGCATGATGAACATTCTGACAATGAGCGGATTTTAGAGGAAATCTACTATTTTGAGTTGCGTCCAGGCGGTCCGGAACAAAGAACTGATGGTTTCGGACTTCAGCGAGTTTACTCTTCGCCCGGAAAAGACATCAACGTATGTACCGAAGTGCGTTCGGGTGACACCGTCGTCGTCCCGCATGGGTATCATGGTCCGTCCGTAGCTGCCCCCGGCCATGATATGTACTATCTCAACGTTATGGCAGGACCTGCAGAGGACTCTGTCTGGATGATGACCGATGATCCAGTCCATACCTGGCAACGTCAAGCCTGGGAAGGGGAGGATATTGATCCCCGACTGCCATTCATGCCTGTAACAGAGGAGAAGCTATGAACAACACCGTACGTCTAACAGTTGGACAAGCAACGATCCGATTTCTAGTTAATCAATACGTAGAAGCTGACGGCGTTGAGGAGCGACTTATTGCCGGTGCCTTCGGTATCTTTGGACACGGAAATGTTGCTGGTCTAGGACAAGCTTTATTACAAAATGAAATTGATCCAGACCCCGATGGCGGTTCGATGCCGTATTACATGCCACGCAACGAACAGGGTATGGTCAATGCTGCTGCCGCCTATGCTAAAGCAAAGAACCGTACGCAGACTTTCATGTGTACTTCTTCCATTGGGCCGGGTGCACTTAATATGGTCACTGGAGCTGCGTTAGCAACCACAAACCGGCTTCCAGTGCTTTTGTTCCCGTCTGATCAGTTCGCCAAGCGTATACCTGATCCGGTTCTGCAACAGATAGAGAATGCGCAAACGCTAGACACGTCTGTCAACGATGCATTCCGGCCCGTATCGGTGTTCTTTGATCGAATTAACCGACCCGAACAGTTGTTACCGTCGTTGATGCAAGCAATGCGCGCACTAACAGATCCGGCAGATACTGGTGCAGTCACGATCGCCATGCCGCAGGATGTGCAGGCTGAGGCATTTGATTTTCCGGAAGCCGCATTTGCTAAGCGGGTGTGGCATATTCGCCGTCCGCCAGCGGAAAAGTCACAGCTAGAGCGTGCGGCTGAATTAATTCGGCATTCGCAGGCTCCGTTGATTATAGCTGGCGGTGGTGTAATCTATTCGAAGGCTTCGGAAGAATTGCGCGAATTTGCAAGACTTACCGGAATTCCAGTTGCTGACACTCAGGCTGGCAAGGGTGCTATCAATTGTGACCACCCGCAAGCTGTTGGTGGAGTTGGATCAACCGGTGGTGATTCAGCAAACCATTTAGCTGATGAAGCTGATCTCGTCATTGGAATTGGTACGCGTTATTCCGATTTCACTACGGCATCGCGAACGCAGTTTAAGAACCCTGCTGTCAAGTTTGTCAACATCAATGTGAAGCCATTTGACGCTGTAAAGAACGGCGCCGAAATGGTTATTGCAGATGCGCGAGAAGCGTTGAGTGGCCTGACTGATTTGCTTGCTGACTATCATGTTTCTACGGAATACGAAAAGCGCATCGCGGAAGAACGGACGGCGTGGCTTAAGGTTGTTGACAGTCTTTACCATATTGGTCATGGCCCATTACCAGCCCAAATTGAAGTATTTGGCGCTCTTAATGAGATGATGAAAGATACTGATGTTCTCATCAATGCTGCCGGATCTATGCCAGGTGACCTACAAGCACTCTGGCAGGCAAAGACGCCAACTCAGTACCATGTTGAATACGCATTCTCGACGATGGGATATGAGATTCCGGCTGGAATTGGTGTCAAAATGGCTTGTCCGGACTCTGAGGTCGTATCGATCGTCGGTGATGGAACGTATCAGATGCTTCCAATGGAGTTAGCAACTGTTGCTCAAGAAGGGCTGAAGGTGATCTATGTTCTGCTAGAGAACCATGGATTTGCTTCTATTGGTGCGCTTTCAGAATCTCGTGGTTCACAGCGTTTCGGTACGCGTTATCGCATGGGTGGCGGCAATCCACATAATCAAGAAGGAGAGCTTATCCCGGTTGATATCGCGAAGAATGCTGAGTCTTGGGGATTAACTGTCTTGCGTGTTTCGTCCATTGATGAGTTCAAGACGGCGTATCGTAAGGCAACCGAAATGACGTCAGCAGTGATGATCTATATTGAGACTGATCTGTATGGGCCAAATCCGCCGTCGTCATCCTACTGGGACGTACCGGTCGCACAAGTTTCACGTCTTGAATCAACCCAGCGTGCATACCAGGAATACTGTGAAGGGGTGAAGCATCAAAGGCATTATTTTTAATCGTTAGTTTCTGCTAAATCTCTTCTCCAAAGAGCACGGAGGCCTGCAAATTCACATTGCAGGCCTCCGTTCAAACAATAAGACTTAATTACGCTTTTAATGTACATACAATTTACTTAAATGTGATATGTTTGTAAACAAATGGTTGATGTACTACATAGGAGTGGTTATGGAAATAGTCAAGCATTGGATCGATGGAAAACTCTATGAAGGTCGATCAAATAGCTACGCAGATATAGATAATCCAGCAACTGGTGAGGTAATTCGTCGAGTTGCGCTAGCTTCGCAAGACGACCTTAACTATGCCGTTGATGTGGCACGAAAAGCGCAGAAAAAGTGGGTGGCGACGTCGCTAGCCAGACGCGTTGAAATTCTGTTTAAAATGCGCCAACTGGTGTTGGACCATCAAGATGAAATTGCGCGTGCAATCGTCGAAGAGCATGGTAAAGATTATTCTGATGCCATCGGTGAAATCCAACGTGGCCGGGAAACACTAGACTTTGCGTGCTCAATAAATACCGCACTCAAAGGGGAATATTCGTATGACGTTTCCCGCGGAGTCGATATCCATACAATCCGGCAGCCACTTGGTGTAGTTGCTGGTGTTTGCCCATTCAATTTCCCAGTCATGGTTCCAATGTGGATGCACCCACTAGCACTAGCCACAGGTAATGCCTTTATTCTCAAACCGGCAACCTCAACTCCTACCGTGTCACTGATTATCGCGCGCCTTTATCAAGAAGCTGGCCTTCCTGATGGACTGTTTAATGTGGTTTCTGGAACGCGTGAAGTGGTTACGCAGATCCTTGAGCATCATGGCATTGATGCCATTTCATTCGTCGGCTCAACACCAGTGGCTCACATTATTCAAGAGGGTGGAATCAAGCATGGTAAGCGAGTACAAGCACTTGGTGGGGCAAACAATCACGCAATCGTCTTGCCTGATGCGGATTTAGACTTTGTAGCTCAGCATATTTCAGCTGCCGCATTCGGCGCTGCCGGCGAACGATGCATGGCGCTACCTGCAGTTATTACAGTGGGCGGTATCGGTGAGAAGCTTGCACTGAAAGTTAAAGAACATGCCGAAAAAATTAAGGTCGGTATGGGTCTTGACGAGGGAGTTCAGATGGGCCCAGTCATTAGCAAGAATGCTAAGGAACGGATCGTCAAACTCATCACGGATGCAGAAAAGCAGGGTGCGAAAGTTGTCCTTGATGGGCGTGACATTAAAGTTTCAGGCTATGAAAACGGATACTTTGTTGGTCCGACGATTCTTACTGACGTTACATATGACATGGACGTTTATAAGCAAGAAATTTTCGGTCCGGTACTGACCATTAACGACGTCGATACCTACGAAGAAGCAATTAATGTTGTCAATGCACAGCCATTCGGGAATGGTTCAGCTATTTTTACTAATGATGGTGGGATGGCGCGCCGCTTCCAGCTTGATGTTGAAGCCGGAATGGTTGGAGTAAATGTTCCAATTCCAACTCCAGTGGCATACTATTCCTTCGGTGGATGGAAAGAATCTCTCCTCGGCGATCATCATATTCATGGCCCAGAGGGCGTGAATTTCTATACTAGGGCAAAAGCAATTACCAGCCGCTGGCCATCAGAACAAACATACTCGGCAACTATGTCATTCCAACGCGAAGAATAAGTAATCTCGCAAATCCTAATTCAGTGTGATGCCCGGAAGCTCGGCTCCCGGGCATCACACTGTTATAGTTCGAAAATTAGTCGCGAATGACCTTCAGTGAGACGTCCTCTGGGTCATCAAATGGGAACATTGGACGGTCAATATGTGAATGGCCAAGGCGCACCAAGTTCTGATCAACTCCGCCCGGGGTGAGAGCTAAAATCCAATCCGCATGGATATCGTGTAAATACGGTTCCAAGTAGCCGATTTTTACAATCACGATATCGGTTTTCTTCGGGTCAAGTCCCAACCGGGCAAACTGCTCGCGCGTCGTGTATTGATTGCGACGGGTAGTGACAATTAGTCGCAAGCCGCCAACGGCTAAGACCGCGGTCAGTAAGCCCTCTGGATCGTCCACCAGATTTTCTACTAGTGCCGTCAGCTCAACTGGCCCGGGTTCGCGGGTATCAACCTTTCCACCAACGTGCACAGTTATCTCCGCGCCGACGCCGGCCTCAGCCGCATGCATTACTGCCACTGGATCGAAAATGGAGGCGAGGATAACTGACACCTCACCGTTGATGACCTCAGCGCGAGACAGTACCTCAGCAAGTGCAACGGTGACGTCGTCGGCTCCGCCAGCCCCTGGGTTGTCTCCCGAATCAGAAATAAAGAACGGGCGCGCATCGGACTTTATTGCCTTATCTAGCGCCACATCGAATTCGTCCGTAGGTGCCACAAACTCAAACTCGTGCCGAGCGTCCCAAGCCGAGCGCGCTAGCCGGGATACGCCGTCGTTAAGAATCTCCTGGTCGTCGCCGTATGCCGCAAAAGCAGCGCAACACCGCGGCTGATCTGCCCATGCAAAACCAATCCAAAAACTCGCGTCGATAACACCATCAGTATGGTCCGCAAACTCGGCCACCGCGTCGTACAACCGTGCCGCAGGCTGCATCCGTGTAGAGGTCTTTTCCCCAGGCAACAAAATCGGGACATGAACGAGGGCTTTCTTTGGCCGGCCCTTCCCCGAACGAACCCGCTCAACTAAAGTGCGTGCTGCGCGTTCGCGGGTCACCCAAGCGTCCTCATGCGGAGCCATTCGATAGCAGGTGAGCATATCAGTTTGGCTAAACAGTTTGCGTGAAACATTGCCATGCAGATCCATGCAGGCTCCCACCAGAATCTCTGATCCTATCGCCATTCGGATCCCATCGATCAGATACCCTTCGGCGTCGTCAAACCCGGGAACGCTCATCGCGCCGTGAATATCGAAGAAAATTGCGTCTAGTGGGCCAGCCTCTGCTAACCGCTCGCAGATTTCGCGCCGCCAGGCTAAAAACGTAGGAGCATCAAGCGGGCCACCCGGTAACGCTGCGGCATGCAAGATTGGCACCCATTCGACGTCGTTCGCCCAAGTACGACGCCCACCCACACCCCATTCCCGGCCGGCCAGATGCTCTGGCACGCGGTCTATTAGTGGAATATCGGCACCTGTGATAAACGGATAGCGCTGTAGTAGCTCCTCCCCACGGCGTACAGTGAAATCTGATTCCACAGACAGGTATGGGGTGAATGTTGACGATTCAATATGAATCCCGCAGATAGCAATACGCATCATTCTAAGCTCCTTTGCTTAATGACTATGACGGTGTGAGGTAGTTTGGGTTTGGCGGGCAAGAACAGCCATCCCAATGAGGGGAGCATCTTGTCCGGAGAGTGAAGTGTCTATGGTGAGGTGTGCGGTTGCCATAGGGAGGCAACGTTGGTAGAGCTCGGAACGGATTCCAGCAATGAGTGTGCGTGTTTGGGAAAGCGAACCTCCGATAATAATTCGTTGAGGATTAAGGAAATTGACTAAGCCAGAAAGAGCCTCGCCAATATAGGCACCAGCATTACGTACTAGAGGTGAAACTGTGTAGTCACCGTTTTGGGTAGCTTCAATAATCTCAGCAACCGTTGTGATGGGCGAGCCGATACTGGCGAGGTGCTGGAGCATGGCAGCACCGGAGGCAACTGTTTCAAGGCATCCAGTATTTCCGCAAGAACAGATCATTGGCTGTGGCGTTTGTACTCGGGTGTGGGTTAATTCGCCCGCAAAACCTTGATATCCGCGGAAAACGATTCCGTCAGCAATCCAACTTGCACCGATACCCGACCCGGCTTTGATGTATATCGAAGATTCGGCTGTTTCGCCACGGCGCGACCATTCGCCGACGGCGGCAGCACGTGCATCATTTTCTATTATTGTTGGGCATCCGGTGGCTTCGTGGAGTAAATCAACGAGGCCAATGTGGTTCCAGCCAGGCATACGTGCAGCAGCAACGATGTGTCCTTGAGAATTAACAGGGCCTGGTACCGCCGCGCCAACGATTTTTGCAGACGCTATCTGTGGATTGTTGCGATGGAGTTCGGTCCAAGCGTTATATAGCGTTGGAATAACCCGTTCTGGGCCATCACTGATCTCTAACGGAACATCAGTTGCTGCAAGAATCTTTCCAGACAGATTAGCGATTCCGATGCGTGCATGGTGTGATCCTAGTTCGACTACGTCAGCAATGTCGTGAAGTGTCGAAATGCGCAGGAGGGCGGCGCGTCGACCACCAGTAGAAGAAGCAAGCGTGAATTCCTCGATATCGTTTCGCTGAAGTAGGCGTCGCACACTGGCGTGAACGGTAGAGCGTGGAAGCCTAGTTTCCTTGATGATATCGGTGCGAGACAATGGCCCGATAGTGAGGGATTCAAGAACGGCAAGGTCGTTTTTGTGAATATCTGCTGTGGACGATATGCGAGGAGAGACCGTCGTATTAAGAGAGATCGTTTCCATGCGTGTTGCCTTTATATCGAGCGGAGTGAGCAACGTGGCCCCAGTTGCTGTTTTCTCTAGTCTAGCCTAAGTGGACAAAGTTTGGGAAAAATTCGAAAAAAGTGAACGAAGTGTGTGAACAAATGGTATTGTGTAGATCACAGGTGGTGGAGTATCCCGCCATGTGTATCTCAACGAGGAGACTGACTATGCGTTCATTCAGCCGTGTAGCTAAAATAGCTGCTTTTACCAGTGCGATGTTGCTGATGGCATCGTGCTCTGGACAACCAACTGCTAACAAACCGTCAGACGGCGGTAGCGCACAGCCCACCGGAGAAATCCAAGAGGGCGGAAACGTCACAGTAGCGTTGCGCACACCTACATGGATATTGCCAATTTCTGCACCTGGAAAAACACAAGGAGAAAATGGCATTTTCATCAACATGCTGTACAAGGGATTCTTCGATTACAAGCTTGACGCAGACAACGAATTCAACCTTGACGAGCGTTCCCTTGCCGAAGAACCAAAGGTATCTGATGATGGTCTAACCTATGAGCTGAAAATGAAGCCATCGAAATGGTCTGATGGGGAAGACATTACCACTCGTGATGTGGAATTCTGGTGGAACATTCTGAACGCGAACAAAGAAGAATGGTCCGGTTATCGCAAGGGAAACTTCCCGGATAACGTTGCTGAATTCAAGATTATTGACGATCACACCGTATCGTTTACAACAACTGAAGTATTCAATCCAGGCTGGTTTGTTGATAATCAGCTAGGTTCAGTTCGCCCGCTGCCACAACACGTGTGGGGTAAAACCTCTGTTGATGGTGAAATTGGCGATTACGATCGTGACGTAGATGGAGCGAAAGCAATTTTCGCCATGCTTACTGAAGCGTCTAAGGATCTGCAATCATATGCAACTAACCCATTGTGGAAAGTTGTTAACGGACCATTCCAGCTAGATTCCTTCGTGCCAAACGGTGAAGTCAAACTGGTTGCCAATAAACAATACACTGGTAGCGATAAGCCAAAGCTTGATTCGGTAACCTTGCGTCCGTTCACATCTGATGATGCCCAGTTTAATGTTCTGCGTTCTGGCGGTATTGACTATGGTTATATCCCAGCTGGATCTATTAATCAACGGTCAACGATTGAATCGCAAGGGTACGTCGTCGAACCTTGGGCGGGATGGTCAATCACCTACATGCCGTTCAACTTCGCCAACCCGAAGTCAGGCCCAATTTTCAAGCAAAAATACGTCCGCCAAGCGATGCAGATGCTAATCGACCAAGAAGCAATCGCTAAAACAGTTTGGGCTGGAACAGCAACCCCGACTTGTGGACCAGTGCCACAAAAGCCAGGGGCAGCTGGATCAACTGAAGGCTGCGCATACAAGTTTGATCCAGCAGGCGCAAAGAAGCTTTTGGAATCGCACGGTTGGAAGATCAATGCCGGCGACGTTTCCATATGTGAAAAGCCAGGTACTGGTGATGAACAATGTGGTGAAGGTGTAGAAAAGGGCGCACAGCTGCAGTTCAAGATGATTTCGCAGTCTGGATTCCCAGCCACAACTCGCATGATGACGGAAATTAACTCCCGCTTCTCGGAGGTTGGCATCAAGCTCGAGATCCAAGAAGTTCCAGATTCGGTAGCAGTTTCGCAAAAGTGTGCACCGGGTGAAGCATGTGATTGGGACTTGTCTTTCTTCGGATCACAATCATCGTGGTACTACCCGGTTTACGCATCAGGAGATCGACTGTTTCAAACGGATGCGCCAGTCAATCTTGGTTCATACTCTAACCCAGAGGCAGACAAGCTGATTGAGGCCACCTTGCGGGCCAAGGACAGCAAAGCATTGAAGGAATACAACGACTTCCTTGCAGAAGATCTACCAGTTTTGTGGATGCCAAATCCAGTAGCGCAAATTTCTGCGTGGAAGAAAGACCTTTACGGAATAGGTCCACAAGATCCAATGCTTGGTATGTTCCCACAAGATTGGGCACATACCAAGTAGCAAAGGGAACCGGGTTAGCGGTGCTCAGAATATAGTTCAATAACTGTCCTGGTTATGAGCATGACATGCCGATTCTATGACGGTGTGCCGCCGCCAACCCGGTTCTTTTGTGAAAGGAGAACACATGGTCCGCTACATTACGCGCAGACTCATGCAATCGCTAGTTGTGGTTGTTCTCGTGACGATCATAACCTTCACGATTTTGCATATGTTGCCCGGGGGAGCGGCTCGCTCAGCTTTGGGCCTGCAAGCCACCCAGGAACAGCTAGATGCTTACGCGCATCAAATGGGATATGACCGACCGCTTTACGAGCAGTACTTTACGTACCTCAACCAGCTGATCCACGGTGAATTGGGTACTTCGTTTGCCTTGAATATGGATGTGTCCGACGCTATCGCACAGCGACTACCAAAAACAATGCTTCTCAGCTTTTGTGGTTTAACGTTGGCGGTGGTGATTGCAATTCCGCTTGGAATGCTACAGGCCTGGAAACGTAACCAATGGCCGGACTATCTCATCACAGCTATCGCGTTGCTGATGTACTCCACTCCACTGTTTTTCATGGGTCTGCTCTTGATTGTGCTGTTCTCGCAAACCTGGCCAATTTTGCCACCCGAAGCACCTCAGGGATTTACCGTCTCTGAAATGCTGTCCCAATGGCAAGGGCTGATTTTGCCGTCGATCACGTTAGCGATTGTTTCGTTAGCGGCCTATACACGTTATATTCGTTCATCGATGGTGGACAATCTAGAAGAAAACTATATCCGGACTGCTCGAGCTAAAGGATTGTCTGAATCCCGGGTAGTTATTAAACACGCGATGCGCAACTCCTTATTCCCAGTTATCACTTTGCTTGGAATGTCACTTCCGGCACTATTTTCTGGAGGGCTCGTGGTGGAGTCACTTTTTAACTATCCGGGAATGGGATTGATGTATTGGCAGGCGGCCCAGGGACGTGACTATCCAATCTTGTTGGCCGTAACCACAATTATTTCGATAGCAACTGTGATTGGTGCTCTCTTAGCAGACATCATGTACGCAGTGGCTGATCCGAGAGTGCGCTATGGGGGAGGTGATGCGTGATGAGCGTTAAGAAACGCAACAGCTTATTCCGACAAGGAGCTGAGGTCTTTGTTTCGAATCGATTGGCCGTTGTAGGATTGTCAATTCTTATCGCATTTACGCTGTTTTCTTTTGTGGGCCCATATATCTGGGTAACTGAGCAGCAATACTCATCTTTATCGGATGCTTACTTACCGATTTCTGGCGAGCATCCGTTAGGAACTGATGGAGTTGGTTTCGATCAGGTAGGCCGGTTAATGGAAGGTGGCCAAACGTCGATTATTATCGGTTTAGCTGCGGGTATTTTGGCGACGACGATTGGCACAATTTGGGGCGCAATTGCGGGCTTCGTTGGTGGCTGGGTTGATTCAGCAATGATGCGAATCGTGGATGCAATGATGGCAGTTCCAGCATTGTTCCTCTTTATTTTGATTGCGTCTGTCATCACCCCTAATGTTCCATTATTGGTATTAACAATTGGTGCGTTCGCCTGGTTGAATCCGGCTCGTTTAATTCGTGGCGAATCCTTGGCTTTGCGATCTCGCGAATATATTACGGCGATGCGAGGCATGGGTGGTTCTCCGATGCGTGCTGTGCGGACCCACATTGTGCGTAATGCTATTGGAACGGTCATTGTTAATGCGACTTTCCAGGTTGCTGACGCGATTTTATATGTCGCTTACTTATCATTCTTAGGGCTTGGAGTTCCACCGCCGGCAGCCAACTGGGGAGGCATGCTGTCCACCGGTATGAACGAGGTTTACAACGGGCACTGGTGGTTGTTGTATCCGCCCGGAATCATGATCATTTTGCTGGTTGTGGCTTTCAATTTTGTTGGTGACGGTTTGCGTGATGCGTTCGAAGTTCGGCTTCGGACCCGTTAGGAGTAATCATGACTACAGAACCATTGCTATCTATTGATGATCTCAATGTGACAATCAAGCTTCGCAAGGGGCAGGTCACTCCATTGCGCGGCGTGAGCCTCGATGTTATGCCGGGAGAGACACTAGGCATAGTTGGTGAATCGGGCTGTGGCAAGACGATGACCGCGCTGTCCATCATGGGCTTATTGCCGCAGATGGGGCAGGTATCGAGTGGCAAGATTACCTTCAAAGGTCGGGTCCTGACGGCACTGGAGCAAAAGGATGCGCGCCGGGTACGGGGACTGGAAATCGGCATGATTTTCCAGGACCCGCTGACCAGTTTGAATCCGACGATGAAGATCGGGGATCAAGTTGCCGAACCGTTGCGGGTGCATCGCGGAGTATCGAAGGCTGAAGGTCGGCAAGCTGCTATCGATGTGTTACGCAAAGTTGGTATGCCACGTCCGGAAGCAATAGTCAACGATTATCCGCATCAGCTATCTGGAGGTATGCGGCAGCGTGTGATGATCGCGATGGCATTGATTTGCCAGCCAGCGTTGTTGATCGCAGACGAGCCGACGACGGCGTTGGACGTAACGATTCAACGCCAGATACTGGATTTGTTGGATTCGTTGAAGAAGGAATTCAACACCGCAGTTATTTTGGTAACCCACGATTTGGGAGTAGTCGCCGGACGTGCAGACCGGGTTGCAGTGATGTATGCCGGTAAAGTTGTAGAGATTGGTGCGACGGCTGAAATTTTCGCCCATCCACAACACCAATACACGCGGTCATTGATGGCGGCTTTGCCGGAGAATACAAAGGATACTCGGCAAGAGCTATACACAATTCCTGGGATGCCGCCGTCGTTAAGGGAAACGCTGGTAGGGTGCCCGTTCGCGCCCCGGTGTCCTCGCACCATTGAAAAATGCCATACGGAAACCCCGCAGTTAGTGATGACAGCGGTCAACGGGATGACACATTCTCATTCGTGTTGGAATCCGGCGGGTGCCCCACTTGAGCGTCCAACGTCAGTACGGAAAATGCGTGATGTCGCAAGTCAACCTATCATGTGTTCGGTAAAAGACGTATCAAAGCTCTACCCAGCAATGGGTGGCAAATTGTTCCGCCGAAGAATCGGATCTGTCCATGCGGTATCTCATGTTTCTCTGGATGTCCACGAAGGGGAAACTCTTGGAATCGTGGGAGAATCAGGATGTGGCAAGTCAACTTTAGGGCGGATTATTTCAGCTCTTGAGCCGGCCAGCGAGGGACACATTGTGATTAATGGTCGGGATATTGCGCAGGCTTCACGCAGTGAGTTGAAGAAACTCCGGCGCAACGTCCAGATGATGTTCCAGGATTCCTTTGCTGCTATGGATCCACGCATGCGGGTGGATGAAATTTTGACTGAGCCGTTAAAAATACAGCGAATGGGCTCCGCAGCTGAGCAACAAGAGCGCGCCGATACTTTGGTAGGAAAGATTGGAATTGAACAAGATGCCATGTGGAAATATCCGCATGAGTTTTCGGGTGGTCAGCTACAACGTATTGGCTTAGCGCGTTCGCTGATGATGGAGCCACGGCTGATTGTTTGTGATGAGCCGGTGTCAGCTCTTGACGTATCGGTTCAAGCCCAAGTACTGAATGTGATGCGGCGACTGCAAGAAGAGCATTCACTTACCTACATTTTCATCTCTCACGATTTGTCAGTAGTGAAATATATTTCTGACCGAATC
The DNA here is from genome assembly GCF_900105865.1 of Arcanobacterium phocae. Classification (NCBI taxonomy): domain Bacteria; kingdom Bacillati; phylum Actinomycetota; class Actinomycetes; order Actinomycetales; family Actinomycetaceae; genus Arcanobacterium; species Arcanobacterium phocae. The sequence goes on along the minus strand of NZ_LT629804.1, from coordinate 439,729 downwards.
GCGGTGATGTACTTGGGTAAAATCGTGGAGATAGGGCCGGCTGCAGACATTGTGAGCTCGCCAAAACATCCTTATACTCAGGCTTTGATCGAAGCAATTCCAGTTGCCGATCCAGCGCATAAACCAAAAGAAATAGTCCATTTGACGGGCGAACCGGCATCGGCAGTTAATCCGCCGGAAGGTTGCCGGTTTAAGAATCGGTGTCCATTCGCTACTGAATTATGTGACACAGAACCGCTCTTGACTGATGGCTTCCACCAAGTTGCTTGCCACTATCCGTTGCGGTGAGTGCGATGACTATAAAAATAGGTGCGGATATTGGCGGAACCACCATGGCTGTCGCCCAAGTGAATGACGATGGACAGATTTTTGATCGGATCGAAATTCCGAGTCCAGCCCGTGAATCTGGTTTTGCTGTTGTACGGGAGCTGAAGCAGATTGTCTCATCTCGTTGGCCGCAGGCGACATCTGTAGGAATCGGGGCGGCAGGCGTGATTGATGCCGAAGGTAATATTCTTACTGCCTCCGATTCTTTCCGCAACTGGGCAGGGTTTGCGTTACGTGCGCAAGTACAATGTGCGTTAGAAATCCCGGTAGGTGTAGAAAATGATGTCAATGCATTCTTGTTAGGTGAGACGTTATGCGGGACCGTTGCTGGCGAAACTGACTGTTTAGGAGTCATGTTAGGTACCGGTGTCGGTGGAGCAATTATGCTCGATGGAAAGATCCTTCACGGTCCGCGGGGAGCCGCGGCTGAAATAGGACACATGCCTGGCTTTGGTTCACTTCCGTGTACCTGCGGTGGTAGTGGACATGTGGAGACGACGTCGTCGGGTCGCTCAATTGCTCGGTTATACTCCCAAGCCACTGGCAACAAGGTGACTTCTGCTCGAGAAGTCTCGCAGGCGGCACAACAAGGCGACCAGATCGCCGTCGAGACCCTTGTAAATGCCGGACGATATGTTGCGCTCGCGATTATCCAAACCGCAACTATTCTTGATCTAGATTCGGTTGTGGTTGGTGGCGGGGTAACTCGTGATTGGGAGTATCTCTCCGTCGGTTTTGCCGATGTTATAGAACAAAACCCATTGGTTTCGGGGACGCGGCTAGTTATCCATAAATCTATTCTTGGAGGAGACGCTGTTCTTATTGGTGCAGCGCGGAAGGGAGCCGAGTTGTGCTGAACTTCGACGAACGTGTGGGCAACCGTCAGGACGTATCGTATCCGCCCACGCCAGTACCTCAGTGGTATCGGGACGCTAAAGTTGGGCTGATGATCCATTGGGGAATCTATTCGATTCCGGCATGGGCGGTTACAAGTGATGAACATTTTTCCCCAGCTGAAGAATATGCTTTTCATCGCTATGCGGAATGGTACGGAAATACAGTACGTATTCCCGGATCACCAACAGCGTTGCTTCATCGGGCGCGGTACGGTCAACGTTCCTATGAAGATTTGGTGGATATCTGGCAGATTCGTGACGATGCAGTAGCAAACATGGTGAATCTAGCTGTGCGTGCCGGAGCGCGTTATGTTGTTCCAACTACGAAACACCACGATGGGCTGTGTTTGTGGAACACACAGACGACGGATTTTTCTACTGTTAAACGAGGTCCCGGCGTCGATATTATTAGTCAATGCGGACAGGCGGTACGCCAGGCTGGGCTTCGGCTGGGACTGTATTTTTCCGGTGCACTAGATTGGCACGCTAGTAATTTCGGGCCGATTACTTCTGATGAGGAGCTGTTCGCATTCCGGCGTAACGATCCGGAGTTTGCACAATACGCGGCCACCCAACTTCGTGAACTCATTGATATTTACCATCCGGACTATATTTGGAATGATATTGATTGGCCAGATGGTGGAAAGGGACCCGAACTATACGGTTTATCTGCGTTGTTTACGCAATATTTTCAGACTGTTCCAAACGGGGTAATAAATGACCGATGGGGAGTGCCAGCTCAAGGTGTACTAACCCGTGAATATCGTGATGTTTTAGGGGTGATGGATCGACCATGGGAAGCTGTGCGCGGACTAGGTAAGTCTTTTGGCTACAATGCAGATGAAGATGAATCTGTAATGCTCAGTGGCCCAGATTTGGTGCGATATCTGGTGGATGTGGTTGCAAAGAACGGCAATTTACTAATCAATATCGGGCCCAAGGCAGATGGAACGGTACCTGATATTCAGCAGCAATCGCTGGAATATATGGGGCAATGGTTACGTGTTTTTGGTGAGGGCATCTACGGGACGCGGCCGTGGGGTCCGGGATTACTTGACGGCTGTTATTTCACCTGTTCAACTGGAGCTGATGACGTGGTCTATGTACTGTACGAGCCGGACCGCGAGGTAGTGTTACCAGAAAAGCTACGGGATCGAAAAATAATTCCACTCGGGAGTGGTGATGGCATGCAGTGGCCTATTGTTGTGGCGAAGTTGGTGGATTGAAATATTCCCTAATTGTAGAGATAAAACTTGAGCTCGAATTTTATCGTATAGTTACTATACGTAATATTTATTGCATAATGGCGAAAAAGGGCAACGCATGTGCTTAGATCTTCAAAATGAGCTTTTAGATAAATCTCAAGAATTGTTTACGCTGGCAGTAGAGCTCTATAACCGTCCCACAATCAAATATCATGCAGAAGGATGTGCGATCTTTTTATGTAGTGCGTGGGAATTAATGCTCAAGGCTGAGATATGTAAGCGGTCTGGGAATAAGGCGTTATTTTATTCGGGAACAGGCAGGACATTATCGCTTTCGGATTGCTTAAAGAAAATATTTACGAATGAGAACGATCCATTACGCAAGAATATGGATAAAGTTATTGAGCTTCGCAACACGAGCACACACTTTATTACTATGGAGTATGAAATTTTTTATGGACCGATTTTGCAAGCGTGTGTTTCTAACTATGCTGAAAAAATAGAAGAACTGCACGGGCGATGTATGAGCGACATTATGCCGGAGAATTATCTGAATTTATCGGTTAATCGCACTGTTGTAGACGAGGATAAAGTTCGAGCGAAGTATTCTCCGGAAATAGCGGAAAAACTACTCCTTCAATACAACAGTATTACCCAAGATATTGGTGAGGGGAACGAGCGCTATGCTTCTTTTTATCAAACAAACCTTATTGTCGTGAAGAATCCTAAAAAAGCCGATTTGGCCGTGCGCTTGTACTCGGAAAGTGAAGCTGGTTTGGCAATTGGTAAGCAGTTAATAAATCCATCAGAGAAGTATATTTATACGTATAACAAAGCGTGTCATGCTATTTCGAAAAGGATTCGAAAAAGTGACATCATATTTCTCTATAAAGGAAAACCGCAAGATAGATTTAACAGTTTCCATTTTAAGCAATTTGTTGACTTCTACGACATGAAGAACGACTTACGTTTTGCGTTTAATCGAGCAACGCGAGGTGAAGAACCAGCATATATTTATTCTGAACAAGTTATTCAGTTTGTGGTTGAAGAAATACGGAAGAACCCAAAAATTATAGACTTACTCGTAAATAAGCAAAATAAAAGGAACGACCCCCAGGAGCAAGGGAATTCTCAGTGATGAAACACTTACCCCCATTCGGGGACCCAGCTAAACCCTTCACAAGCATCATTCCTTTTATAACGAACATAATAACAGAAAACTAGTGTTAATACAGTGGAAAATGTATTTTAAAGTGAGATAATAATCAGTAAGGATACGAGGAAAGATGCTTGAGGTTATCGCATTAAATGCGCACGATGCGCTCGCGGCTGCTCAAGGTGGAGCAGATCGAATCGAATTGGTTGGCACAATGGACCAAGACGGATTATCTGCAACGGTTGAACAGGTGCGGCACATTCGCGAAGTATCCGATATTCCTATTCGTGCGATGGTGCGCGATCAAGCTGGCTTCATGCCTGGGAGCAAAGAAACGCTTGCTGCTACTGCTCGAGAACTTGTGCAGGCTGGGGTAGAAGCGCTTGTTGTTGGCTGGGTTCGAGACGGACAACTAGATACAAAAACCTTGCAGGAGGTTCTCGCTGATGTTCCTGGTTGTGAATTAACGATTCATCGCGCGATAGACAATGTGGCAGATTATGCTGCTGGCTGGCATCAGATTCTGAGCCTGTCTCACGTGACAAGTGTGCTCACTGCTGGCTCGGCAGCGGGAGTTACTGCTGGTATGGATAACCTGCTTGCACAAGCGGTGAATCCGCAGGCGCGGGAGCTTATGATGGTCGGTGGTGGATTACATCTCGAGCATCTCCCAGCTTTGAAAGACGCAGGTATCCATAAGTTCCATGTTGGTTCTGCAGTGCGTGGCGGTAGTTTTGCGAATCCAATCGATCCGCGACTAGTCGAATCTTGGGCGGTAGCGACGGGTGTCTTATAATAGACCTATGCCAGTTAAACAATCCGCAATTCACGTTGTTACGATCGCCTACAATCCGGGGCCGGAATTGGATGCGATGGTTTTCTCGCTTCTGGAAGCTGGCCGGCAGGTAGACGATGTGAGTGGTGATCTTGGAGTCTCGCTGACGATTGTGGATAACGGTACCGAGACTGAGCGGGTTGATGCGCTCGCGGAACAATATCGGGATCAGTTGCAGGTTCGCGTGCTACGCCCAGGAGAGAATCTCGGGTATGGCCGAGCCGCAAATTTAGGTCTCGACGACGTAGCCGAACCGTGGGTCTGTGTTGCTAATCCAGATACGGTTTTTAAACCGGGTGCATTAGCGGCGATGGTTGCCGCTGGGCAACGCTGGCCGCAAGCAGGAATTTTCGGTCCGCAGCTTTTAGAAAGCAATGGAAACGTTTACCCTTCGGCACGTGCTTTACCAAGTATTCGCAACGGAATTGGGCATGCTGTTTTCGCGCATATATGGCCACATAATCCATGGACGAAGGCATATCATGGCTCGACAACCGGAGAGCATGTGACCGGGTGGCTCTCTGGGGCGTGCCTAGTTATCCGAGCCTCTGTTTGGCGTGAAATTGGCGGTTTCGATCCGCGTTTCTTCATGTTCTTTGAAGACGTCGATTTGGGCAGGCGTGCGGGCGAAGCCGGATATGCTAGCGTGTATGTTCCCTCCGCCGTCGTCGTCCACGAACAAGGCGCTTCCTGGAAAGCCCGTCCGGCACGAATGATACGTGCCCACCACGAATCTGCTAAACAGTATCTTGCTGGGGCATATCCGGGAATGAAGTTTGCTCCACTCCGAGGTGTGCTGGGACTAGGCTTGGATATGCGTGCGTGGTGGCAAACGCGTGATAACGAATAGTTATGTGAAATTTTGTGCACAAGCCAACGTTGTCAATGCTGACAATTCTCATTACTTAGCGACAGTTAAGATTTATTTGCACTGAAGGGTTATTCTTCAAAAGTATTCATATCAAAGGGGATAATTGCGCTATGAAACATACAATGTTACAACGCGAAGTAATCGCACATCGTGGTCTTAACCATCGTGCACCGGAAAACACGCTTGCTGCGTTCCGTCTTGCGGCTGAAAGTGGCTGCAAGTGGTTTGAAACCGACGTCGACATTATGGCAGACGGTACACCAATTATTCTGCACGATACCTTGTTAGATCGCACCACCAACAAATCAGGGTATTTCTACGATCTTACTGCTAAGGATCTGCCGAGCATCGATGCTGGCTCCTGGTTCTCGTCTGAATATGCCGGCGAGCCAATGCCAACGCTTCATCAACTCGTAGATTTGATGAACGAAACCGGCATGAACGCCAACATTGAGCTCAAGTCTAATGAGCGAGGCAAGGCCATGTCGCTTCAGATGATCGAGAATACGCTAGCAGAACTGGACCGCCTCGATCCAGAGCGTGAGATCATCATTTCGTCGTTCAACCACCTGCTTCTCCATCACGTACATGAAATGCGCCCGGATATCCCGATCGGTGCATTGTTCGTTGTTGATAACCTGTGGCCAGACTGGAAGTCCATCTTGGAACTCGTAGGAGCCTCCTACATCCATCCAGAGGATGCAAAGCTTACCCCAGAGCTCATCTCCCAATTCCGGGAAGCTGGATACGGCGTAAACGTCTGGACCGTCAATGGAAAAGACCGCGCAAACGAACTGTTCAACTGGGGTGCGACCGGAGTCTTTACCGACATTGCAGATGAATTCTTGAAGTAACCATCCACCTATATCTCACCGTTATAACGCCTATCAGGAGCAGGAAGGCAGTATACCTTCCCGCTCCTGACTGGTTGTATTGACTGAAAATTTTTTAAAACTTGACGCTAGTAGCAACGGTGCTACTACCAACACAGAAAGTGAAAAATAATGACAGAAAGCGTAACGTCATCTGGACGTTTGCCTAAGTTCCTACAGCGAGGCAAAATCGGTGCGTTCTTGACTATCGTCCTGACTGGCCAGCTGGTATATGTTTCGTTCGAAGCGTTTAAAGGCGCGTTGCTTCTGCCTTTGTCCGAGTCGCTCGGAATTAGCATTGACCAATTCGGTATTTTATTCGGCTGGATCGGCATTGCGATGTTCTTCTATGTGCCAGCGGGCTGGGTGAACAATCGTTTCACTATTCGTTCAATCCTGATTGCATTCGCTGGATGGCGTCTTGTCACATTCCTTATTTTGTACTTGGTACCAGGTATTCCATTTAAGGCTATGGTTGTTATTGCAGCTAGCTGGGGCATCTGGGATGCAATCGGCTGGCCAGCAGTGGTTAATGGTGTCGTATTTATCGCAAAAGACGAAGATATTAAGGGTCGTGGTTTAGCAATGGGTCTGCTTGAAACCATTCGCCGCGCACTCGAATTTGCTATGAACGCAATTATCTTGGTGTTCATTGGACTGTATCCAGATAACGCAGTCAGCATTATGAAGGGCTTCGGAATCGGATATGCCCTTTTACTCATCCCGATCATTATTGCTCTGCTTCGCTACGTACCAAAGAACGCAATTGCTAAGAGTGTTCAGATCAGCGATAAGAAGGCTGGTAAGAATGTCGCTGCGCTAGCGGGTCTGATCAACGTATTGCTCAAGCCACGCGTGTGGATGGCAGGCATGGCAGCTATGTGTCTGTACTGGACGTACGTCAACCTCATCTACCTGTCGGCGCCATACATCAAGCTGGTATTCAACGCTTCGGATGCTGTTGCGGGTGCTTTCGGTATTTTCAATACTGGTCTTATTGGTGTGTTTGCTGGTCTTATTTCAGGTATCGTTGCGGACTATGTCTTTAAGTCCTCGACAGTCATGCTGGGCGTATCTTTGGCGGTGACTGCGGGTGGCGCATTCACCGTGTCGTTGTTGCCGGCTGGTTCTCAATCGATGTGGCTAGCTATGGTTCTGCTGATGATCATGGCTATCGGAATCTTTATGGGTAAGGCTGTTATTCTTGCTCCGATCGCGGAGCTCCATCTGCCTGAACATATTTCTGGTTCGGCTATGTCGGTCGGTTCATTTGCGGCTTTCGCCTCAGTGCTCTGGGCACACCGAATGACTGCAGGTTTGGTGGAAGCTCACAAGGCGGATCCATACGTCGGTTACCAGCAGATCTTGTGGATCACGGTATTGGTAGCAGCGATCGGTGCTGCCTGCGCGATCGTTTTGGCGATTGTTAACAATCGCCTAGAGAAGGCTGGAAAGCTGGATATTGCTGGCGACAACGAAATCCTCGCTGTTGCAGCTGAGGTTGAAGACTAGTCTTCGCTCAGACGTAAAATAATCCGCATCTGGCGGGAATCGGGTTTGCCGTTCCTACTAGATGCGGATTATTAATTTAGTTAGTTTTACTGGCCGTTCTTGGCGTACTTAGCTTCGACGGCGTCTTTTGCTGGACGCCACCAAGCTTCGTTGGCCTTGTACCATTCGATGGTGTTGTGCAGGCCGTCAGCGAAGTTCTTAAACGACGGCTGCCATCCGGTTTCTTCAACGAGCTTGGAATTATCGATAGCATAACGCTGATCGTGTCCGGGGCGATCATTGACGTGATCGAAATCGTCAGCTGGTCGGCCGAATTCTTCCAGAATCATCTGGGTGACTTGGAGGTTGTTGAGTTCGCCGTCGGCACCAATCAAGTAGGTTTCGCCGAGGCGACCCTTGTTAATAATGGCCCAGACAGCGGTGTTGTGGTCGCGCACGTGGATCCAGTCGCGGATCTGCTCGCCTGTGCCGTAAATGCGGGGCCGAATGCCGTCCATCAGGTTAGTGACGGTACGCGGAATGAACTTTTCAACGTGCTGGTAGGGGCCATAGTTGTTCGAGCAGTTGGAGATCGTTGCTTCGATCCCAAAGGAGCGTACCCAGGCGCGTACAAGGTGATCTGACGCAGCTTTTGATGACGAGTATGGACTTGATGGCACGTAGGGGTCACCCGGCTGGAAACGACGTGGTTCGCCGATCTCAAGGTCGCCATAGACTTCGTCAGTGGAGATGTGGTGGAACCGGGTGCCGTGACGGCGAACGGCTTCGAGGAGCTCGAACGTGCCCACAATATTGGAGCGGATGAACGGGGACGGATCGTTGAGAGAGTTGTCGTTGTGTGATTCAGCAGCGAAGTTGACGACGACGTCGGCATCCTTCACGAGTGGATCAACAGTGTCCCGATCAGCAATATCGCCTTCGATAAGTGTTACCCGGTCGAGGCCAGCGATCGAAGCTGGATTACCAGCGTAGGTGAGTTTGTCCAAGACGACGACGTCGGTGTCGGGCATGGTCTCAACGGTTTGGTGGACGAAGTTCGCACCAATAAATCCGGCTCCGCCGGTGACGAGTACTTTCATTATTTCTCCTTAATTATGTGAACGAATTAGTCAGCTTTAACGGTGATTTCGGGGAAGGCCTTGATCAAGCCAGAAGTCTTTGCGTCAGATCCTACTTGAAGAACTAAAGCGTTCTTTTTATGTGCCAGAGTTATTCCTGAAGAAGTGCTGAGGAGAACGCTGAAAACAAATTGACCTTCGCCAAGATAGAAATTTGGGATAGTAATATCGATAGTTCCAGTAGATGAAACTGGCTGAAGTTTTTGATCAAGGTTGGCACTATTCATTGTGAAAATTTTTGTGCCGTCGAGGGCTTCTATACTCAGTTCTAGCGTGTAATCATGAAGCGGAACTTGGGTGGAAATATCTGTTGAAATAGTGAGGTCATTGCCTGAAAGGAACAAATCAACGCCACTAGGGAGTGTTGTGAATCCACTAGCTCGCACATCGGTAATTTTGAGATTGTGGAGTGATTCTTCAGCTTCGGGAGGGATGCTTGCATTTTTAGCTCGATCGGCCTGAATCTGTTTCGCGTATGACTTGTGAAGAATGTTCATAGATTCACGAGTGGGGCCAATAGTAATAAGCTTGCCTTTTTGAAGGACTAGAGCGCGATCGCACATTTCAACAATTTGGTCTGGCGAATGGGAAACTAAAATAATGGAGCGGCCGTCCTCTTGGAACTGTCGGATACGTTCCATACATTTGCGCTGGAAAGGTTCATCTCCCACAGCAAGGACTTCATCGACTAAGAGAATGTCTGGATTTGAATGGACAGCAACTGAGAAGGCAAGTCGCACATACATTCCAGAAGAATAAAATTTCACCTGGGTATTGATAAAATCGGAAATTCCAGAAAAGTCAATGATGGAATCTATCTGGTCATCGATTTCTTCTTCGCTCAGGCCCATAATGGATGCATTAAGGAAGATGTTTTCCATTCCAGTAAGATCGGGATGGAATCCTGCCCCAAGTTCAAGAAGAGCTGCAATGCGGCCGCGAACCTTAACACTCCCTGAATCGGGAGAGATAATTCCACCAATAAGTTTGAGTAGCGTAGACTTTCCGGAGCCATTGGCGCCAGTTAGCCCGAGGGATTCGCCAGCTTGTACCGAGAAAGAAACATCATCAAGTGCGGTGTAGCGCTCGATGTGTTTACGGTTACGTCCAGCATTAACGATGCGTTCTTTAAGCGATTTATCTTTACGTAAAACAAATTTTTTAGAGACGCTATCTACTTTAATAACGTCTAAAGGTTCTGGTGCTACGTTAAATGTCATTATAGATCCTGAGCGAAATTACGTTGTGCATGGGCAAAATAGCGTTGAGCAAGAATGCATAAAACAATACCGACGGCAAGGGCGGTGAAGTTTCGAGTTAGCAAATCGGGAGGGAGTTGTGCACCATTGTCCATCCCTGCCTTCCATGTTCCAGCTTGAAAAGCAGATACGGCTATGGTGATTGGGTTCCAACTATAAATGAGTGCAATGGTCTCACTTGCAACGTTAGCTACCATCTCATAAGAATAAACTATCGGGCTTAACCACATTCCGATGAGTAAACCGACTTCGACTAAATATTGGGTATCGCGCATACTGACGTTAACTGCAGACAACCATAAAGCTAGCGCGACGCCCCAAACGAAAAGAACGAGTGATGCTAGGGGTACATAAAGAATGAAAGAAGTTAAAGAAATACCACGGATCACAAGTGCGCCGATGATCAATACCAACATTTGAGCACAGAAGTTTACGAAGGCAGCTCCCGCGCTAGCTAGAGGAAAAATCTCTCGTGGCAGATAAACTTTTTTGATAATTCCACCATTGGAAACGATCGATTGTGTTCCCATTGCAACAATTTCATTGAACAATGCCCAAGCAGTTAGTCCTGCGAAGACGTAAATTCCAAAATCTGGTATCCCGCGTTCTGCGCCAAGAATTTTTCCGATTGCAAAATAGTAAATGAAAAGCTGCACTAGTGGCCGGATTAAAGTCCAGGTGAAACCAAGGAAAGAGTCTTTATATTTTGCTTTAAGTTCGCGACGGATGAGAAGCATCAGGAGATTTCGATGGTTCCAAACATCGAGCCATGATGGGATTAAGCCATGAATGAAGCTAGAATCAGGCGAAACTGTGTGCATTTCTTCAGTGGCAAGGCGCTTAAACCTTTGCTGAGCAGAAGAGCCCGGTTTTCGGTTGGCGTTATGTTCTTGCATTGATATCCAATCGTTTCGGTATTCCTAAATCTATAGTAATGCTCGACTGGCTAAATAGTGGACATGTGAGATAGACATAGTTGAAGTCGGAGTATGTACTATGAGTAATCAGGGTAGCATTAAGTAGTGATTACATCTTATTAAATTTAGGGAGATCGTAGTGAATTCGCTGTTTATTATTGGTGAAGATCAGAGTTTTTCACAGCAGTGGTCGCCATATCTACAAAGTGACGCGCGTGTAGAGAAAGTTGTACCTGGGGAGTTTACTAATGTTTTCGACCAGATGTCTTTCCCCGGTGTTGTTGTGATAATCCCGCAGGTAGCTGCGATTCCGGGAGAGTTAATCGCGACTGTTATGGATAAAGGATTAGATTACTTGAGTGCCGGTAAGAATGTTGTCTTTACTGGCGATGGATATGAAGGGCAATCTTTATCGACGGCTGCTGCTGCATATTTTTTCAATGCTGAAGACATCCATTATATTGGGGGGCTCGATGCTTCACTTGATGCGCAGACGATGGCGATGGATGTAATGTTCCGGCTAAGTGCTCGAGGATATGTCATTGAACGTCGTCGGATGGCCGGATTGAAATCCAACTTGCCGTCTGTCTTGTTATATATGAACGTTCTTTCCCGAAATCTTGATCCACAGGTGCAAGCTTATGAACTTGCACCGTTGGTACTAGGTGTTCTGTCGGGGGCGATGACTGGTGTTGATATTTCTACTTTAGACTTGCAACTGTCGCCAGGCGACGAAGCTAATCGAGAACTCACGCTTCCCTCTCGTGCGTTATCTGGAGCGCGCTTGATTCGTAAATGGACTAAAGGGATGAAGTGTACCAATGCTGCAAGTCAGATTAACTTTCCTATGAATCGAATACCCGGGAAGCGATTGCCTGGGCTATCCGATTTCATTGATGAAATGTGGGCGAGTACTGGACTGAATCCAGCTTATATTTCTGTGTTGCGTGAGTCTTTTGCCGATATCTCACCGTATAATCATCCGGATATTTTATTTGTTTGTCCGTTTAAAGATAAAATCTCCTACGATCGGATGATGGAGGTCAGTTCCCTTCTTCCTACTGATGCTTATATGTGGGACACGGGCAATAGTGAGCTTTTCCAATGCTCAGCGGGAAAGCTGAGGAGGGTGGAAAAAGTCCAAGGGATTTTTGAGCAAATGTCCGTTATTGTTTTGATTGGATCGCCGTTGCGCGATGTGATTGGAATTCGAAATACTCATGCAATGATGATTCTTGATATGACAACAACAGATATTTTATCGCTGATGCAAAATGATTATCGAAGTTTTACTGAAGGTGTCACCGAAACGTCTGTGCAAACGTGGAATGAAACGATTGAATATATGGATCGGATTATTGTTTCTTCGCCAAAACAACGAGATCTTTACCTTGGTTATATTGCTGGGCTTAAACGGCTTAATGCCATGGCTTACGACGAGGATCACGCATACAACTCCCTTGTCGCTATTGAAGAGGGGAATGCAGAGATCATTTCTGCTATTAAACATCCACTAAAAGCACTCGATAACGTTGAATCTGTTCCGCTTTATCAGAAGACTCCTTACGGTATGTTAGCAAAGCGAACTGCCAAGGGTGTAGTGAACGAGCTGGCAAAGAAAACTGGGAACGTGGTGGATAAAGCGAAGGGAAGTGTTCAGAAATGACAAAAGTTTCGGTCATCCTGGTTAATTACCGTGGTGCACAAGATACGATTGATGCAGTCAAATATTTACGCCAAACATCGTGGCCCCAAGACCAACTGGAAATTGTCGTTGTTGAAAATAATTCGGGCGATGATTCCCTAGCAAAGTTCCGCGAGCAAATTCCTAATGAAGTTATTGTCGATGCAGGGAAGAACCTTGGTTTTGCAGGTGGCTGTAATTTGGGTGTCGCTTCGTCAACCGGGGATGTTGTTGCCTTTTTGAATAATGATGCGCGCCCAGACGAAAATTGGATCAGCGCTGCAGTGGCACGTATTGAAGCAGATCCGAAAATCGGCTGTGTAGCCTCGAAAGTTCTAAACTGGGAAGGTGACAAAATTGACTACGTCGATGGCTCACTTACGTGGTTCGGTATGGGCTACAAGCGTGAAGCTGGCTGGGACTATGTTGGGCAAGGTAGCTCGGAAAAGAACGTGTTGTTCGCGACTGGCGCTGCAATGTTTGTTCCGCGTCATGTGTATGAAGAACTCGGCGGTTTCGATGAAAAATTCTTTATGTTCTATGAAGACGTCGATTTTGGCTGGCGTGTGACACTTGCAGGATACGATGTACGCTATGTTCCGACATCTATTGCTTATCACCGGCATCATGTCTCGATGAATAAATTCGGTAATTACCGTGAGCAGTATTTACTAGAACGCAATGCTTTGGCGTGTATTTATAAGAATCTAGGACCGGATCTTCTACGTACCGTGTTTGCTTCTGCACTGGCATTGGCGAATGAACGTGGTGCCTCGCGGGGGGAAAAAGAAATAGATACCGCTAATGCGGATGCATTTGCGGGTACACAGATTAAGAAGACTGCAGTTACGGGTGCATTTGCAGTTGGTTGGTTCAATGAAAATCTGGAGTACTTTGCTGCGCTGCGAAAGCAAGTTCAAGCAACACGTGTACGTGATGATTCAGAGATTTTGCCTTTAATGCGGGTAGCTTTGGAACCGCTCGAACCGTATTCAGCCTATCTTAATGCGCATAAGGAATTGGTTGATCATTTTGATATTGAGCAGAAATATTTCCGTCCATCACGCATTTTAGTTATTACTGGCGATATGCTCTCCGAAAAGATGGCTGGTCCAGCTATTCGTGCCTGGGAAATGGCAAAGCGTCTTAGCGAAAAACATCAAGTCAAACTATGTTCAACTACTGGTGTTATTGGCGTGGAATCAGCTGATTTTGATATCCATCTGGGTAGTAGCAAAGAGCTTCATGCTCTTGTTGACTGGTCTGATATCGTCATTTTTCAAGGGTTTTTACTTGAAGTCGCTCCATGGATTATAGATACAGATAAGATCTTGATCACTGATATTTATGACCCTATCCACCTCGAACAACTTGAACAAGCTAAAGACCAAGGTCCAAAGGGTCGTGACGATACGTTACTGTCAAGTACTAATGCGTTAAATCGACAGATTATTCGAGGTGATAGATTCCTATGCGCTTCGGAGAAACAACGTAACTTCTGGCTTGGACAACTAGCTGCAATGGGCCGAATCAATCGGAATTTTGTAGGTACTGGCAATAATCCTGAGTCTGTGATCGACATTGTGCCATTTGGATTAAATGAAGTACGCCCGGTACAGGATTATCATGCGATTAAGGGAAAGGTTCCTGGAATTTCGCTTGAAGATAAGGTTATTTTATGGGGTGGTGGAGTCTATAATTGGTTCGATCCGCTCACATTGATTCGGGCAGTTGACATTTTAGTAAAGAAGCACGACAACGTCCGAATGTATTTCCTTGGTGTGAAGCATCCTAATCCGGCGGTGCCGAAGATGAAGATGACACAACAGGCGATGGATCTTGCTGATGAACTTGGCCTGACCGGGAAGTATGTTTTCTTTAATCATGATTGGGTGGACTACAACATCCGCCACAACTATCTACTTGATGCAGACTGTGGAGTCTCAACTCACTTTGAACACATTGAAACCCAGTATTCATTCCGTACTCGGATTCTGGATTATTTATGGGCTGGATTGCCGATTGTAGCAACCGAAGGTGATTCTTTTGGTAATGCGTTAAACTCAGAAAATATTGGAATTTCTGTTCCGCCTGAAGACGTTGATGCGTTGGCAACCGCATTAGAGCGAATACTATTTGAGCCAGGCCTAGCGGACGATTTTAAGCGTAATATTGCGCGTTATTCGGTTCAATTTGAATGGAGAAATGCGCTCAAACCTTTACTCGATTTTGTGGATCATGCTCATCGTGCAGACGATCGGAAGACCGTTGAAGGAGATACAGTTCGTATCGATCTCCAGTTTGCGAAGGTGCCATTTAATCTATCCCGTGATGCCAAACTTGTGGTCGAGCACCTTAAAGCTGGTGGTCCAAAGCTATTAGCTGATAAAGTACGTTCCCGATTGCGCAAGCTTTTTTAATACGTGACAGCGACAGGAATTTATAATGCGTGACAATAGACTTCAGCACCTACGATCAACTTTAGGTATTCGCTCGATCAGCCTAGTTATCCTGACGATGATTGCCTTTTTGGGGGCTGGCTTGGGTTGGGCAGTAGCTTCCCCGATCGGTGGCTCTCCTGATGACGATTTCCATATGGGGTCGATTTGGTGTCCAAGGCCTATTGGTCAATCGTGCGCGGTCAAGATGATCGATGGTGTTGAGAAGGTTCGAGTTCCAGCCCCTGTGGCTGCCGGGGCTGCATGCCACGCGTTCAAATCAGATAGTTCAGCTGCAGACTGTAATGTTGATATCTCCACCAACGAGTTGATGTGGAGCCACCGCTATGACAATGGTGACTATCCGACTGGTTACTATGCCTTTCAGCATCTTTTTGTTCAGGAGGATGTAGGCAAGTCTATTATTCTTATGCGTACGATTAATCTAGCTATTGCCGTTGTATTACTAGGTTTAATTGGAGTTTTCATACGTCCTGAACAACGCCCAGCATTCTTGTTGCCGATGATAGTTACTTGGATTCCGATGGGGTTCTATTTCATTACATCAATGAATCCAAGCTCCTGGGCAATAACAGGACTATATGGTTATACGACAGCCATGTATGGGGCTGCTACACGCAAAGACTGGAGACGATGGATTCTTTTAGGTCTGAGTATTTTTTCGGCGATCCTATGTCTATCATCTCGGCGAGACGTTTCATTCTACCTGTTCGTTGTTGCAGTTGCTTTCGTGTTCGCTATCAAGTGGACTAGGGATAATATAGTACCAGCCATAACTGTTGCTCTTATAGGGTTGGTAGGCGCATATTCGATAACCTTAGGCGGTCAGGCAAAACATGTAACAGCTAGTTTTGCCGCCGAGGGGAATCTATTGCGGACAGCTGTTCATACGATTCTTGATTTCCCGCGATATCTAGCTGGAATGTTCGGTGTTACGTATGGTCCGGGTTGGTTCGATACGCCATTAGACGGACCGGTAACGTACATGGCGCTCTTTGTTTTTTCAGGTGCGTTAATGGCGGGGTTGCGTTCTGGAACATGGCGTAAATGGCTGTCTGCAACAGTTGTTCTTGGTGCCATGGCAGGAATACCACTAGTATTTATTCTTAAAGGAATATTTAGCGGTTTTGGTGATTATCAGCCAAGATACATGATGCCTTTACTTGGAGTTCTACTTTTTATCCTTTTTATTGTGGGTACACAGCAAAAACGCATATTCCAATTACCGCAGCTGATAGCTGTAGGTATGGCTATTTCGGCTGCGAACAGTATTGCTCTTCATATTGTCATGCAACGTTATATTTCTGGGTTCCAGCCTCCGCATCTGTTCAATCTGAATAACAACATGGAGTGGTGGTGGGACATCAGTATTTCGCCAATGACTGTATGGGAAGTGTCGTCACTTGCATTTGTAGTTGGGGTGATAACGGTTATTATCTTCATCCATCGACATTCATTTTATGATGCGGAAGTGAAGAATGTTTCTATGGTTGAGGAAAACCGATACATCGCCAGTGAAGGTGAAAAGAAGGCGCCTAAAAATCTCGTGTGAAGATGAAAATGCGGATTGGCTGTAGGTCTGGTCCTACTCTTCAATGGATGAGTGACGTGGTAGCTTACGATAGTTGTGTGCGAATACTACAACCATAACTATTAGGGCGCTCGAATAAGATGCGGTGCCAACCCAACTCGGTCCATTGATTCCGAACATGGTAATGAACCCTTGGGAAAGTGTAATGGTTAAAACTGCAGCGATTGCATTTCCAATGAATGCTCCTTTGTAGTTTCTTATGGTGATCAACAGATCGTTCATAAACCACACAAAGGCAGTAATTAACGTAAATAATATGGCTGGTTGCAGGATGTAAGTGTGCTGGCTAATCTCATTGCCAAATAAGATCGTTAAGAGCCAGTTGCCAAAAATCAGAAGAAGAACGGATAGCAGACCAGTGATGAGCAAGATAAAACCGGTTGTTTTTTTGATGAGTTTTAAGGCAGAGTGTTTGTCCGAATTCAGCCGCTGGGCAAGCTCCCGAAGCAGTGGGCTGTAGACGTATGTAGCGCCCATTTGAACAATGAGTACTGGAGATGCTACTGAAGCATAAATTCCTAACGCATCAGCGCCTAAAGAAATCTCTAGTTGCTGGCGGGGAATGGTAAATACAATCGTACTAAGCACTTGGGATACAGCAAGTGGAGTAAGTGTAAGAAGTAGTTTTAATGAGGGCAGGATTTCAAGAGCTGGCTTAATGCTTTCAAACTTGGCTGCCCGAGGTGCGTCGTAGAGGATTCCTAGGAGAATTTCAGAAACAGTCATAGCAATGATCGCCCAGATCAACGAGTTTGTAAGCCACAGTCCGAAGCTAAAAGATACTACGTCTATAACTCCCTGTAGAATATATGAGATTCCAGAGATATCCATACGATAGTTGCGCCAATCGATCGCACGAAAAACCTCGGTAAAGCTAATGATTAAACAGTAAATAAGATATAAAATTACTGGAACTAGATTGTTTAACGACGCGGTGAATAGTGCGTAAAAGCTACCAGCGAAAAAGGCTATGAAAGACGTTAAGATTCTCAAACCCACATAGTGATTCGAAGAGCGTTCATTTTTTACATCAGTGATTTGTAGTGTACGTAGTCGATAATCTGCAAAAGGTAGAACAAGATTTGCAATGGACATAGCGATAGCCAGCCCACCCGCAACATCAAATCCAGACGAGAGACGTACGGCAGCAATTGTTATAAGGTAATTACAAGCCAATCGCACCATTGAACCTGCTGAATTCCACAGCATATTATCTTTTAATGATAGCTGCTTATTAGTGCTCATACGCACCTCATCTGTTTCCTATAATTCTCTATTGCCATAGCGCATCGTAATTAACAAAGCCGACTATAGCAGTATGCTCTAGTTGACTTTATATTTTATGCAGTACACCATTAAATATAAATATAGTTGGCAGTATTTGTGTTGCATTCTATTCTTTGGTTCCGTACGAAAATAGTGCAAATACGAAGTTATTGATGTCAAAAAGCATAACTCATTCTGCTAGTTTCGGAGCGTAGGGACCGAAAATAACTGAGGAAGCTGCGTGGTTTTCTCGCTGATCTTCTGGTGGAATAGTCATGTAATCACCATAACCACGGCTCAAAATGGCATCATAATCGCGGGGAACCATCACCTCGATATCACCGAAAGGTAGCCGTTGCGCTGGGTAAAGTTCATCTAGTGTCGCTGACCATCGCTGCGGGTCTCGAGTGGAGAAGTCGCCATAAAGAGTAGCCGAACTATTCTCGAATTGTCGAGCGGCTTTCTCCCACTTTGTAATTAACGTTGCGGGTCTAATATGAGCAAGCTTTAAGGCCCAATGAATACCGTGGAGTGCAGCATTAATAGCTAATTTTGCAGGTTGTGGCACAGAGAGTACGGCGTTAGGGGTGCCCTGAAGATAGAGTAATCTCCCCCAGAACCAGGTGGCCTTGTTCTGTTTCGCGAAATCTTTCGACGAACTTGGGATTGGGTCAAGCGGGAAGAGATCGATACCTAAGGGCATGCGATAGTCACGCTTTGCTGCTAAACCGGGGATAAACTCACTTTCCTTAAAGCCAAGAACTCCAAATGTCTTCGGATAGTTACTATCAGTACGCGAATCAATCAGAGTATACTTCTTATCTAAAATTTCCGGAGCTTGCGCAAAAAACTTATCGTAGTCTTCGCGTAGCATACAGATGTCGACATCGTCATCCCAGGGGATGAAACCTTGGTGGCGAACAGCACCAATAGCCGATCCTCCATAAACCACGTATCGCAAATCTAATACAGTACACAAGCGATCAAATTCTTGCAGTACATCAGTCATTGCTAACTGGATTCGTTGCAACGTTTTTGGATTGTATTCGTGAGTCATGAGATTTCTTTCAATGTAGAAGACGATCGAGCTACTAAATTTAAGTATATGAGGTTAGTTTAGATATTCAGTAGGTGTGCAAATAACATTACTTAGTGGCTTCTTTGTACTGAACAAGCAGTTTGTCGACATACTGTGAAGCATACTCGTAGTATGTCAGAAGCCATTCTCCGACGTCGTCTCCATCGGCTTCTTTCAGTAATGCCCACACGTGACAGCACCAACCAGCAAAAACAACGTATGCCCAATAGTGGCGTTGTTCTTCCGGTGTGGGGGTGCGACCGAAGTAAAATTTCAATGCAGCTTGTGCGCGCTCGTCATCCATGTCGTTGGTACACACTACCAATGTGCCAAAATCAGCGGCGACATCAGACATTCCTGCATATTCCCAGTCGATCAAATTCATCTCGCCGTCAGGGGTAATTAGAAAATTGAGTGGGTAGAAATCGTTATGGCTAGGTACTATTGGGAAACCATCTGCGTCAGTATACTGCTTGAGTTCGAGAACTTTGGCACGCAATTCCTGATATCCCTGCGGTACAACGGGTTCAATATCGTGTAATAATTGCTCAAACTTCATCGCTTCTTGCACAAAGTCAAAATCTCTATCGAGAACAGCACCCGAGGTGTGCAGGTTGCGGATCATTCGCATCGCTTGTTGTAGCTCGTCGTCGTCCGTTACGTCAAGATTACGTATTTCGGGGATGTAACGGGAAATCTTCCATCCCTTGGCGACGTCAGCAGTGATGAAGGTGGAATCAAGTTGAAGATCGCGTGCAAGTAAAAGCGCCTGCTTCTCAGCAGTGCGATCAATAAGTTTGTCTGTTCCAATTCCGGGATGACGGTAGACGTATTCATTATCGCCAACCGAAAAGTGGCATGAGAGATTAGTCAATCCTTGTTTTAGTGGGGAGAAATTACGGATATCAGTTTTCTTACAGCCTAGCGCTTTAGTGATGTTGTCAAAGACTTCTGAATCAACATTCTCGATAAACAGCGGATCGAAGTCTTGAAGTTCATCGACGGAATCGAACTCATTGATAACTCCATCTGGATACTTGCGAATAACCATAGAGAAATCTTTTATGTTTTCAATAAAAAGTGATTCCCAGAGTTTAGGCGCAGTTTGTGGGAGATGGTAGACACGTTCGAGTAGATCGCGGAAGGTACTGGAAAAATTCGAATCAAAATAGACATGCCCAAGCATGGTCCATGCATTTTCGCCTCCGATAGTGCATCCAGTTATGCGGCCACCTGGCCCAGTGGTTATACACCATTCATTTGTTGGACCGTCAACATAGACCGCCGAATAGTAAGCGCGATAAACATAAGGTTCGAAAGGATTTTCAGTGAAGTAATTATCGGAGGAGCAGATGAAAGTATTGGATAGTTGGTCACGGACTAACCACAAAGAGCCATTGTTGTTACGGCTAGAATACTCTTTATTGACGACGATTTTAACGCCATATTTTTCAATAAGATAGAAAAAGTACTCCTTCTTGTATCCAACAACAACAGTAATGTCGCTAATGCCAGCTTCTTGCAACTGTTTAATTTGACGTTCAATGAGGATCTCACCGCGTACTCGTAGTGTGCCTTTTGGGCGCTCGTAAGAAATTGGCGCGAAGCGTGACGATAGTCCAGCAGCCATGATGATAGCATTGTGGACCCGATACGGGGCTAAAGCATTGAGTCCGGCAGGAGTGATCTGGCGGTTTGTGATGTAGCCAAGTGCCTCAAGTTCGCGAACGGCGTTGTTCACGCTGCCTAACGAGGCGTTGATGTGTGATTGCAGATCCCGCTGCGAGAGTTCGGTATCGGCTTTAAATAGCGCATGAAGTATATCAAACTGTACGTGAGTTAGTTTATGTGTCATGGAAATCTCTTGCTGTATCGGGAAATGTTAATATGTTCAAATATATAAGCTAATAGTCTAAAAATGAACGGTTATGGTTAATGTGTAAGCGATTACTCATGTTAGGGTGAGAAAGTGCGTTAATTAGGAACGTTTTAAAGTACTTGCAACTGATATTGTCCACTCTTCTGTTGTGGGTCTTTGATTTTTACTGCAGCGTTTTCGGATATTGATATCTGTCAATCTTAGTTTCCAGCGTAGTCGCGGTCGACGGTTAGTAATATGCTCGTAGGTGATTCTATCCTCGAGTAGCGAAACAAAGTCTACGGAACAAGAAAGGAAGTGGATAATTGCAACAGTGTAGTGTTGCTTTAGGTCACGGATAAACGCGAGATTGTGAATGGCCTATGTTGTAGCAGTTTATTGTCATTGCAATTGAGTGTCGCTGCCGGTTAGAAATGTCTTAAAATAGTTGTGAAAATATGTATTAGGAGCCGTCTGATGCTTAACCCTTATGGAGCCGAGTAATGACTTTTATTAGCATTATTATCCCTGTCTATAATGCGGAAGAATATATCGAATCGTCGTTGAGAACGATCACATCTCAAACTTTTGATGATTGGGAAGTAATCCTCGTCGATGACGGGTCCACAGACCATTCGCCTGCGATATGCGATGATTTTGCGCGAGGGGATTCGCGAATAAAAGTTATCCATCAGCAAAACGCTGGAACTAGCGCTGCCCGGAATGCTGGAATCGCTGCAGCAACTGGAAAGTACCTCACCTTCATGGATAATGATGATTGGTGGCGGTACGACGATGTACTAGAAAAAATGAACGAAAAGATCAGTGACACCAATGCAGATGTGCTCTGCCACATTAATGTAGACTCCAACTCTGATGGTTCTCAGTTTTGTGAGTACGGTGTGCCTGGCCTAGAAAAAGAAATGGATTCGTTTTCTGTCGATCAGAAAATAAAACTATTGGCTGATCGTGCCCTGCTAGCCAGTGCGGTTTGGACTAAGGTTGTTCGCCGGCAGTTCATTATTGATAATGACATTATTTTTCCCGTTGGAATGCGCAACGAAGATACTGATTGGAGCGCAAAGGTTATTTCATTATGTGCGTCTATGACTTGGCTTGATGATAGTTTTTATGTATATCGGCGTGGGCATGAGTATGCTCAAACATCGCATCGGCTGACGCAATCCGAGGTTGATGATCTCCAAAAAATTATACAACGCCACCTCGATGCGAGCACCAAATTGAGTAAAGTGCGCCAGCAAGCACTTTTTGCTTTCCTCGCCTACCCGTTTGTTGTCTGGATTGGGCAAGCCCAAGCATTAGATTTGTTCAATAAAGTCGATGGTAGCAGCCACCGTAAACAGTTACTTGCTCAATTCCCTAAAGTTGCACGTGTGAGCGGACGAAAATCGGTACGCTATGCGTATCTGATGAGTCGTTTTACTGGGTTATCTATTATGGCGCGTGGCTTGGGTGTAGCATTTAGAAAGAAATATCCACATCACGTTGTGCAGCGTTGAGTTATGTAGGTTCAACTTATCGATCGTCGATTGATGAGGTTAACTAAAATGTGTAATAGTGTTATAGAAGACATTGTTATTAGTTTGGTTGAGGATCTAAATATGAACACCACGATTCTCAGATACCTATACTAGAGATTGTACAGTGTTCGGGATTGACAATCGTCAGACTGTTGAATTGTATGTGGTGTAAGTGTGTGCTAGAGAGCTCTCATACTATCATCGGGAATTATTAATATGTTCAAATATATAAACTAATGGTTTAGAAATGAACGGTTATGGTCAATGTGTAAGCGATTACTCATTTCAATATAGTGGCATAAGAGATGAAACGACATTTGCTAGTGAGCTGATTGCTATAATCAGCTGTGTTATTAACCAAACGTTAAGGATCGAGGTCGGAAAGAAACGTGGCGGATCCTGAAAAAATCACTGAAGAAGAGCGAAACATTACTGGATGGTCTGAGCAGCTTGCCCAAGAAAGCTGGTTGATTGTTCCTCTCTATAATGAAGCCAAAGTTATTAAAGGCGTGATGGAAGAAGCTCGCAAAACATTCCCCAATATCGTGTGTGTAAACGATGGGTCGAGTGATGATTCTGCAACGCAAGCGCGTCATTCCGGAGTGGATGTTGTTGAGCACCCGATAAATCTCGGTCAGGGAGCTGCTTTGCGTACAGGTCTTGATTACGCGCTGTTACAGCCGAATGCTAAGTATTTTGTAACTTTCGATTCAGATGGACAGCATCGAGTTGTTGATGCGCAAAAGATGATCATTCGGCTCGCTAAAGAACCAATCGATGTGGTGATCGGATCGCGTTTTCTCGACGATAGAACCAATGCGGGACTTTTGAAGCGGATAGTGCTTAAGGCAGCAGTAGTGTTCCAACGGCTGACTACTGGAATGCGGTTAACGGATGCGCATAATGGCTTGCGTGCTTTAAACCGAACTGCGGCCAAAAATATTCGTATCAACCAAAACAGGATGGCTCATGCCTCAGAAATCGTCAGTGAAATTGCGGAGCATAAACTACGTTACGTCGAAGAGCCGGTGTTTATTGTTTACACTGACTACTCGCTTTCTAAGGGCCAGTCATTATGGAACTCAGTCAACATTCTTTCCGATCTGATGTTTAGGTGAGAACTGATGGATACTAACCAGATCATTATTAAATCAATCCTGATTATTTCGCTTCTTTTAGTTGCACTCGCGATTGTGGTCCCAGGACGGAGTGCACGTGGACAAGCAATCAGGCATCTTGCTTGGCTTCTCGGGTTAGCCGTAGGAGCCTTCGCAGTGTTATTCCCGCAAAGTACAGATATTGTGGCATCGTGGCTGGGAATTGGTCGCGGTACCGACTTAGTTCTCTACATGTTTATAGTTTTCTTTATGGGCTTTGCGGTCACAACAACAGCGCATGCTCGTAAAGCAGAGCGAACCTCGACGGTACTGGCTAGAAAGATCGCAATTCTTGAAGCTGAGCTAAAAAAGAACGGTTATATCCATTTGCGGAACGAGAATGATTAATCTACCTAAGGTGAGTCTGCTTGTTCCGGCGATGGACGGGAATTAACAAAAAATCTATATCGAATATTGGTTTTAATAATTTTGAGTCGTTCTTTTGAGCTAGAAATTATTCCGTCATAGAGTTTGACACGGTAACGATCTCATCCAATTTCAGTGTGGACTGTTCTCTTGGCATATTCAGCTGGACCGCGGTGAAGGAATAGCTTTATCTCAGCACATGGATGCCGAAAAAGTATAGTTATCAGGTGCTGGATGATTTATTACCCTGGAAATGCGATAAGGGTTTGGCTGCTCGAAAGCACTACTGTATTGCAACAAACCACTGGTATTCCATCGTTTGTCCGAGTTGAGTAAGCGCTTGTGTTACATATTCGCTTAGTTTAACTATTAAGTTAAATCGTATTCTGATTTAATGGAATGTGTAGTTTTCTTCACTAAGCTACGACTCACTAACCGCTGAAAATATGGAGATAATATGCGAACAAGTTATCGTGCAGTTGCAGGAGTAGTTTCTGCTTTATTAGGTCTTAGCTTTACTAGTTCTGCAATTGCAACAGAAATGATTGATAACGCGAATATGAGCTACGATAAGGATCTTTTTTCCGTTCGTGACTCAGCGCTTCATGGCTGGCAGCAAAAAGATGGACGCTGGTTTTATTACGTCGGCAATCAGCCGGTTTCTGGTTGGCTTTCTGACAATGGTAATCGCTATTTCCTTGATGATGAAGGTGTGATGGCTACTGGCTGGATGCAGAATCAACTAGGAGAATATTTTTATTTTGACCCTAGTGGTGCAATGACAGCTAACCGTTGGATTCAGACTAATAACCGCTGGTACTACTTAGGTGATTCCGGAGTAATGCTAGTTAACCAGTGGCTATTTGCGGGTGGTCAATGGTATTACTTCGGTAGTGATGGTGCCATGGTTTCCGGATGGGCTAAAGATACCACAGAGACATATTACTATTTCAACGAATCTGGTGTTATGCAGTCTAACCAGTGGATTGCATCGAGTGGGAAGTGGTACTATCTGAACTCGAATGGTGCAATGCTAGCCAATAAATGGCTACAATCTAGCGGCCAGTGGTATTACTTTGATGCTTCTGGAGCGATGCAGTTTAACCAGTGGCTAGCTAACGGTGACCAGTGGTATTACTTTGATGCTTCTGGAGCGATGCAGTTTAACCAGTGGCTAGCTAACGGTGGCCAGTGGTACTACTTTAATCCTTCCGGTGCGATGCTCTCAAATCAGTGGATTGCCTCCAATGGTCAATGGTACTATCTTGGGAATTCGGGTGCGATGATGCGCAATGCATGGATTGGTAACTATTATGTTGGTGCCGATGGTGCGATGATGCGCAATGCATGGATTGGTAACTATTATGTTGGTGCCGACGGTATGTGGGTACCACCCACATCATCCGCGCCATCGATAAGTGGCGACAAATATCCTTGTCCGGCAGGTCAACCGATTAAAGGTAATCGTTCTTCGAATGGCAAGATCTACCATGTTCCAGGGGGAAGATCTTATACGAGGACTCACGCGGAAGAGTGTTTTGCGGATGAGCAAGCCGCACAAGCTGCAGGGTATCGTCGTGCTAGAGATTAGTTATAATCAGTTACGTTAGACAGCAACTAATTATCTGAACTGATACTTTGAGGAGTACCTTAGATCTTTGAATCTGAGGTACTCCTCAAAAAACTTTTCGCAAGCGGAATTATGTTTTCCAAAGCTGATTTAACCGGAAAATGATGAATATTTAGTAAGTTGAAGATTTTTGTACGATTGTTTTATAGGTGTCTGTCGAAGGGAATGAGGTCGTTACAGACGGTAATGTAATTTTTAGCTTGCTCAGGCCATGTTAAATTTTGATAGATTTCCGTATGTGCTTGCTGTAGTGGATTTTCCAGCATACTGCGTAGTGCTGTGGCAAGGGAAGCTATAGTTTTTTCTTTGGCGATGATTACTGGTGCTTGCTTTTCAGCGAGCATACGTGCGCCAGGAACAGGGAATGTCACTACACGTCCACCTTCCGCTATGGCTTCAACAAGGGTTGTTTGAAAGCCTTCAGATAAGACGGTAGGATTGACGAGCGTCGCTCCAGCAAGACGCTCACGGACTTCATCTGGAGTCACTCGTCCAGGTGCCGTAACGATCCCATCCATTCCGAGAGTAGATATTTTTTCTCGTGCCGCGGCCAGTTGCGCGCCGTCACCCAATAGTTCGCCGTCGACGTCGTAGCCTTCCTTACGCAACTGGGCAACCACGTCAAGAAACGTATCCCAGCCCTTACCGGCAACCATTCGCCCAACGAAAACTAAATGGTTCGGGCGATTCGGGTGCGCTGAACGAGGCTTAGGAGGAGTGATGGCGTTATAAAACACATCTGCGTGACGGCCGCTGAGCTTTTCCACAAACGCGGTGACGGCTTCTGATACCCCGAAAAGTTTGGTGGCGTGTCGCAGAATGTAGCGTCCCATCGTTAGATCGACAACTCGGGAGCCTAACCAGACGATAGGGTTTTTGGTTGCCACGAAGCCGCTACCGTGTTCCGTATGAACAACTGGGATGCCAGCTTTTTGGGCGGCTCGTAGCCCGACGAATGACATTGGGAAGAAGCGAGTGTGGATAGAGACGACGTCGATCCGGTTCTTGATTAAAAACTGTGTGATATCGCGAGTAGTGCCAAAACCGGGAACTGTAATGACGTCAGCTATCGGCAAGTGGGCCTTACGTGTAATGACTTTAACGCCTTCATCCGACCGGCTTCCAGGAGTATTGGAAATGTTGAGCACCCAGACCTTGTGTCCCAGCTGGACTAGTTCATGCGCGAGGTTTTGGACATGGTATTCAACTCCACCGACTTTTGGCGGATAATTGTTGACAATCATTGCAATTTGCATAGTTATGTACCGTAATTGAAATAAGGGAATGAGGGTCAATATTGTGAATAGTAGTTGCTATTCAGTGATGTTGTTTTCAATAAAAGTTGCGTCAGCTTCAGTTGGCGGAGAAAACGGAAAGGTAATGGGCTGAGTGTGTAAGGTTGCAGAAAAGTGTTGTACGTATTGTCGTATGTATGGAAATATTGACGGGTATAGGATATTGCTAATGAAATGGCGCTTTTCGGACTCGTCTAGGGGAATACTTTCCGGAGTCTGCGATTCAAATAGAACTCCGAGCGTGAAAGCTAAAGTTGAGTCCAGTGTTTTTACTTCAATATCAATTAGAAAAGAAAAAAACTGCGAATTATCGTGCGGACTCTGAGGGGTAAAGGTGATCGAAGTTTCAACCTCATTGTTCGATAAATTAGGCTCTAGACTTTGCGACTTATTGCGGCGCTCTCCAGAGAATTTACGGACAGAAACATCACGTAATGTGTAAGTGTTCATCTCACTACTTTATCTGAGTTTTAAAACTAAAAACTTGATCGTGGCTGGACGTTTGTGGCCAAGCGATCTCATCTGGCCCCCAGCTGGATTCATTCCCATCCATGCTGGTACGGAAGATGCGTATATTGTTGGAATGGCTGTCTTCGCTGTTAATGGTATCGACACTAAACGTTATGTGCGCACCAACTGCAATAGCGTATCCGATAAGAGTGGAAAGTGTGGGGTTACGGTTTTCTTGTTCGATTTTCGAAATGGATTGCCGGGAAACGCCAAGCTCACGGGCAACATCGTCCTGGGTTAAATGTGATGCTTTTCTGATGGAGGTAAGTTTTCGGATGAGCTCTCTACGAGATTCCTCCATTTCTAGCGCACTGCACATATGTGGATCGGTAAGATCTATACCTAATGTTTCGTAGATGTTCATGGCTCCTCCTTTCTCATATTCTGTACTACATGACAAGTATGTGCAACTTTAAGGTTGCGTGTAGTACTGGCTGTGCCAGTCATACGCTCGATCAAGAGCGTTTTTCGCGTGCTGATCTTGCTCTGCTAAGCCTTGCTGATTAGCTAATTTTGGTTCACAAAGAAGCAGCATCAGAATGTGAGGGACTAGGGGCTCACAAAAATAGATCCGTAAGCGTTTTCCGGGGAATAGCTTTGCACTGCCCTCGAATTGATTTTCCAACCGGATTTCTAATATTTTTCGGTCGGTTATTTCTAAAACATCCACATCGCCAATGCGGTGGCCGGCTCCATCGTGGTGGACAGGCGCCAACTGTCCGAGTTTAGCTTCAGTGAGTACAGCGACTAGGATAGCTTGAAGTTGCATTTTCTTCACTCGCGGAAGACTGTTAAGCAAGTCTTGGATTTCCTGAGAGAAATCGCCATAATGTCCGCGATAAAATTTGTATTCAGGTGCCCCATCACCACAAGCTCGGCCTGGAGGCCATGAACAAACACGGAAAACGGGTTCAATCGTCACGGCTAGTCTTAATCTGCTAACACTACCGACGCGGCTACCGCCCAGCGCTCTTTCCACTCGCCAATAGGGTCAACACCGATAGCCGTCAACGCATCGTGGCCGAGAGCCGAGTAGGAGGGGCGCTTTGCCGGACGGTCGAACGCAGCCGCCGTCGTCTCCAAAACCATCTCGGGATCCTTGCCGATCGAGCGCATAATCTCTTTGGTGAAAAGATTCCACGAGGTTTCGCCCTGTGATGTGCCGTGATAGATGCCCGACGGTGCCTTCGCGTCCACCAGGCGCACAATCAGATCAGCTAAATCAACAGTCCACGTTGGCTGACCAACCTCGTCAGTAACGACCTTCAGTGTCTCATGCGTCTGGGCGAGTTTCGCCATCGTCTTCGGGAAACAATTGCCGTATTTGCCGTACAACCATGCGGTTCGCACAATCAAATAATCATCAGTGTAGGCCTGCACCGCCCATTCGCCGGCAGCCTTTGTGCGTCCATAGGCAGACATCGGATCAACTGGATCGTTTTCGCCCCACGGGGTAGAGCCGTCCCCCCGGAACACGTAGTCGGTAGAGATTTGCACCAGCCGGGCACCAATTTGGGTGCATCTACGTGCTAGATTCGCCGGGCCGGTAGCGTTGACTCGGAACGCGGTTCCTTCATTTTCTTCTGCCGGATCCACGGCAGTGAAGGCAGCGCAGTTGATAACCACGTCGACGTCGTTAACAACAGTGTTCACCGAATCAACATCGGTGATGTCGATGTCACCAAGGTCAACGGCTCGCACCTCATGACCGTCACGCTTGATCCGTGCCACAAGGTCAGTTCCAAGCATGCCTTTAGCGCCAACAACCATCCATGTCATGGGGTATCTCCTTCACATCATTTCATAAGCTTCATTAATTCTACACGCACGGGGACTTAACTAACGTGTTCACCACTGTAGGTGGCGTAGACTTCTTTCCAGAAGTATTTATCTTTTTGAGGAGGCTCCATGCTGATTGAACCACTCGCTATCGACGGCGCATACCGTATCACTCCGAAGCAATTCCCGGATTCGCGCGGTTTGTTCCTGGAAGCTTTTAAGCAGAAGACGTTCGTTGAAGCTGTTGGCCGGGAACTCGATGTGCAACAGGTTAATACGTCGGTGTCAAAGGCGGGAACTGTTCGCGGTATTCATTTTGCTGATGTTCCGCCGTCGCAAGCCAAATACGTGATGTGCCCGCAGGGCGCGTTGCTTGATTTTGTGGTTGACATCCGGGTCGGTTCGCCAACATTTGGTCAGTATGATTCAGTGCTACTTGACGACGTCGATCGGCGAGCGATCTTTATCTCCGAAGGTCTCGGTCACGCATTCATTGCGTTGGAAGATAATACTGTGGCTACCTATTTGTGTTCGGCACCGTATGCGCCGGGCCGGGAACATGGCGTGAATCCAACCTGTTCTACCCTTGGCATCGAATGGCCAACTGTGGACCGTGCCGGGAACCCGATGGAATTGCTGCTGTCAGAGAAGGACACCGCTGCTCCAGGTCTTATCGAAGCTCAAGAAGCGGGGCTATTGCCATCCTATGAGGAAGCTATGGCTTTTGTGCGTTCACTTCAGAAGTAGCTTCCTTTAAATCCTGATGGATCTCATCCATAGTTGTGGTGAGGTCCATCAGTTTTTCTTCCTCGTTGAAAGCGGTAGACATAATCGCGAGTAGATATGTGCCGTCGTCTGTTTCGATAATGCCGGCATCGTTGCGGGCTATCGGATCGATATCTATCCAGCCCGGTTTTGTGTACGTGGTGTATTCGTCGCCCAAAGACTGATAAATAAACGAGTTGTAGGGAGATGTGAAGAAATCGCGGGTTGTTTCGGCTCGGTCGTTGGGGTTGAGGAAGAAATAGTCATACATCTCAGCCCAG
This sequence comes from Arcanobacterium phocae, assembly GCF_900105865.1. Lineage (NCBI taxonomy): Bacteria > Bacillati > Actinomycetota > Actinomycetes > Actinomycetales > Actinomycetaceae > Arcanobacterium > Arcanobacterium phocae. Next base: position 409,501 of record NZ_LT629804.1, on the reverse strand, counting down.
AGAGCAGTAAGTTCTTTCGTGGATAGATAAGGATAGTATTCTTCGCGGTCGATATCAGGTGCGTTGGCGTTGTCAGCAAAAAATGAGAACAGATCGTCGCCGTAATTGGTTCGCAGCGCGATATAGGCTTCGTTATCGGATGCTTCGATGGCGTTGTACATCAGTGTTTCGTCAGCCTCGGTGACGTCGTCGGCTAAAAATTTGTTAATGGCGACGACGTACGGGCCCTTAATGGTGCTGGCGCCATAAAATTGGGTCTCTGCATTGTACGCCAAGCCTTGTCCGGTTTCAGTGTCAATCATGAGAATACCGACGTTAGCTCCAGCCTTTTTAATAGCTTTTATCTGCGCGGTGAGCTTGGCTTTTAAAGGTGCCGAAAGCTGAGGAGTGTGCGGCAGTAAAATGAGCTTGTTTGAGTTGATCCTGTCAACGCGCCCCAGAAGCCCTTCTAGGGATGGTTCGTAAGCTGGAGCCGATTGATCAGCACTTTCCGTAGTTTCTGAGTAATCTTTACTTTGCTCATCGTTAGGAGTAACGGAACACGCTACTGTTGCCAAACTACTAACAACAAGGATGCATACGGTAGCGCACCTCTTGAAAGAACTAGAGTGCTTAAAAGCCATATTTCAAGGATAGTTGACATTTATTGTTGATTCAGCATATGCCAGTTACTGCGGCATCTTACCCATTCGACGTCGAACACCATCACGCAAGCCGCGGCCGATCATAGTTGCACGTATTGCTCGATCACTATTTGCTAATAGGGTGAACGCCGCAAAGCGAGCGATCCAATAGCCATACCTGAATCGCCATGTAGCTGGCAGATCCGGATTACGCATCAGCTCTACCGTGTTTCGGGTCAGATAATAGTTACGAATTGGCGAGTGCACGTGAACAGTTCGTTGGCGTCCTTTAATCTTGATTCCGCGGTCACCGAGCGAATGAATCAACCTAACTGTTGGAATCGCAAGAAGCTGATACCCATAAGTGCGTGCTCGCATGGACCACGCCAAATCTACATGATCAATAAAATAGTCAGCTGGCATCAACCCAACATGACGGAGTACCTGTGCCGGTATCAAGCATCCGGAAGCCAACAAGAAGGCGGCCGTAATGGGTTCGTCCCCGATTACCGCGGTGTTAGGTCGTTTCGGCCCCCAGTAGTGATCGGTGTACACCAGTGGTTCATTGCCGTCGTAGGGAACTGGTCCAACAGCGCCAATACCAGGGCCTAGATGTGTTGCGAGATCGGCAACCATTGTTGGCCCTGGAATAGAATCTTGGTCCGATAAAAGCACCGCGTCCGCACCGCTATTCAGTGCATAGTCAATGCCGATATTCTGAGCTGCCGCAATGCCAACATTCTGTCCCAAACTAATGAGAGTTGCGCCAGCATCAGTGCACGCTGAACGAAGTAAGGCGCTATCGACGTCGGAATTATCAACAACAACAACTTCAGCACATTGCGCGACGAAGCGGTCCAGTAGTTGCGAGATGTCGCCAGGGTTATATGTCACAATAACCGCGAAAATGGTGGACACGGTAAGTTCAGGCGTCCTTCCCACGGGCAAGAACACGCATCAAATATTCGCCGTACCCAGACTTACGCAGTGGCTCAGCTCGTTCGATGAGTTCGTCGTCGGTCAGGAAGCCCATGCGCCACGCAACTTCTTCCGGGCATCCAATCTTCAAGCCTTGACGGGCCTCAACCGTGCGCACAAAAGAGGTAGCGTCTGCGAGCGAATCGAATGTGCCAGTATCAAGCCATGCAGTGCCGCGCGGCAAGACCTCAACAGTTAGCTTTCCTTCACGCAGGTAATGCTTATTGATATCAGTGATCTCGTATTCGCCACGTGGCGAAGGCTGAAGATTCTTCGCAATTTCAACAACATCGTTATCGTAGAAATACAGGCCCGGAACAGCATAGTTTGATTTAGGATGTGTAGGCTTTTCTTCGATGGAGAGCGCCCGGAATTCGCTATCGAACTCGACCACGCCGTAGCGTTCCGGATCGTCCACATGGTAGGCAAATACGGCGCCACCGTCCGGGTTAACGTGACGGCGCAACCGAGTTCCCATTCCAGGACCGTAGAAAATGTTGTCACCCAAAACGAGCGACGCTGCTTCGTTTCCGATGAACTCTTCGCCTAAAACGAAGGCTTGGGCTAGTCCGTTTGGTTGCTGTTGCTGAACATAGGAGAGGTTGACACCAAGCTGGGATCCGTCGCCAAGAAGACGTTGGAAGCTCTCTGCATCGTGTGGCGTAGTAATGACTAAAATATCTTGAATCCCGGCCAGCATAAGAGTAGTCATGGGATAGTAGACCATCGGTTTGTCATAGACTGGCACGAGTTGCTTTGAAATACCCCGGGTAATGGGATGAAGCCGGGTGCCGGACCCACCTGCCAAAATAATGCCACGCATGATACCTACCTTCTATTGCGGGTTAATGTATGTCCTCTATTATTCCGTATTTTTTGGGGTAACGGGTGGTAATAGGTACACGTGTGGGGCAGAACTTTGTTCTGCCCCACAACAGTGATGATTACTTGTCTTCTAGTTGCTCTGCAACATCAAGAGGAGTTACTTTTTCTGTAACCTCATCAGCTACTTCAGTGGCAGCTTCCTTGACCTCGTCAGCAACTTCGCCAGCCTTTTCTACGCCGTCTTCTACCTGCTCTTTGACTGAATCAACAGCTTCTTCGAACGATGTGAAATCGGTGCTGTCCTCCGTTGGAACAGCCAGATCTTCCCAGTAGGCTTCTGCCCACGGGTCCTCAACTGGCTTGGAACGAGCCCACGCGACATAAGCTGCTCCCAAAGCAGAGCCAACAAGAAGCGTCAGACCGAAAATCTTCTTTCCGCGTCCCTTCTTTTCCTGCTTCTTCGTCAGTTTCATAGCCTTCTTTTCGGCTTTCTTAGCAGCCTTCTTAGCCTTCTTCATTTCTTTCTTGGAAAGCTTCGTAATCTTAGTCGCCTGCTCATCCGCACCAGCCTTCATCTCTGCAATAGCAGCGTTGGCGGCCTTCTTGGCGCGTGGAAGATAATCGTCTTTCACGCGATCGGTGCTTTCAGCTACGAAAGCCTGAGCGTCATCAACGTAGGGCTTAGCTTTGGTGACAGCTTCTTCCACATACGGCTTTGCCTTAGTTACTGCTTCTTCTACGTACGGCATCGTGCGCTCGTATGCGTCACGAGCTACCGTATTGGCTCGGGTCACGGCTTGCTGTGCTACCGGAACCAGCTTCTCTGCGGCTTCTTCGATCCGTGGCTCTGCCCATGTGCGGGATGTCTGGTATGCATCTGCTACCTTGGCAAAAAATGTTCCAGTTGCATTCGCTGCCTGGTCCTTGAGCTTCTTAGCTTCATCTGCTGCCTTTTCTGCGGCAGTCTTGCGCTTAAAGAAAGACATTGCACCACCTCCAGGTTTCATCGCCGTGAATTTTCACAGCGAGCCTTCTTCCATTCCATTCTTTCATGAAATTGTAATCCTGTGCACATAAAAACGCGGTTTTGCTTGGTTTTGTTCGCGCTGAACCGAATTAATGACGACGACGGCGCTGCTATTTCGCTCTCAGCCGTTACTTGGAGTGCTGCTAGTGGTGTGTGGCGAGAAGGTATGGGAAGATTGAGACTATGAAAGCACTAATGACAACATCTGTTGGTAATATTTCCATCGAACTTTTTCCAGAGCATGCCCCAGTAACAGTTGCTAACTTTACTGAGTTGGCAACCGGCAAGCGTGAGTGGATCGATCCTGCTACCGGTGAAGAAAGCACTGAGCCACTCTACAACGGCACCATTTTCCATCGTGTCATTGACGGTTTCATGATCCAAGGCGGTGACCCACTAGGCACTGGTACCGGTGGCCCGGGATACATGTTTGACGATGAAATCTCCCCAGAACTGACCTTCAATGAGCCTTATCTTCTTGCCATGGCCAACGCGGGTAAGCGCATGGGTAAAGGCACAAACGGATCACAGTTCTTCATCACCGTTGCTCCAACACCATGGCTCCACGGTGCACACACCATTTTCGGCAAGGTCGTCGATGATGAGTCGAAAGCAGTCGTGGACAAGATTGCTACCACCCCAACTGGCCCAATGGATCGCCCGATCGATCCGATCATGATCGAGTCCATCACTATTACTGAGTAACTCGTTTCTTGTGTTGATCTTTCCTGCCGCGCCGGTTTCGGCGCGGCAGGAATACTTTTACCAATGTGAGGATTTATGTCTAAGCTCAACATTCCCCCAGTAACAGCGTTTATGAGCGCCGTATGTATTGCAGCTTCCCTGGTGACGTACGTCTATCCGCAAGCGCTCTACGACTATGCTTTTGTGCCGTTTTTAGCTCAAACAGAACCGTGGCGTTTCCTTACCGGAGCCTTTCTACACGCCGGGATGCTACATATCGGATTTAATCTGCTGTCCTTGATTTTCCTCGGAAACGAATTGGAACCAGCAATTAAATCATCACGTTTTGCTGTTCTCTATATTGCTAGTGCTCTCGGTGGCAACGCCGGTGTGTATGCTTGGGCATTCTGGACGAATGAATGGAATATAGCAGCAGTCGGAGCCTCCGGAGCGATTTTTGGTCTTTTCGGAGCGCTCGTTGTCCTTACCCGAGCATTGCGGACTGATCCGCGTGGCATCATAGCCTTGCTTGTGATCAACGTACTGATTGTTTTCACAAATCCGCAAATCTCATGGCAGGCACATCTCGGTGGATTTCTTACCGGGCTACTGCTGACCGCTATCTGGTGGCCACTGCACCGTCGTCGGCAAAGACAATCTCGTAGCGGATGGTGAAATGTTGAGGCTCGCGTACGAACGCGAGCCTCAACATTTTAACGTATGGAGGTTACTTCCAACCCATCGTCATCAAGAAACCTGCCAGCATCAAACCGATACCAATAAACAGGTTTCCGTTGCCGAAGCCGGGAATAGGGGCTTGACCTTGAGACACGTAGGCAACTACTACCACAAGTAAGCCAATCAACGCTAGGGTCACCATGAGTGGTGCCCACCAACGTGGGGAGCGTTGAATTTCCGGAGCTGGACGCTCTTGCTGGTTACGTGAAGCGGCGATACGACGCTCCTCAACTTTCTTACGTTTCTTCGATTCAGGCATCATTTTCCTCGCTAAAAGTGAAACTACCGATATAAGACTATCGGTATTGACGCGTTCGCGGTAGTTTAGATTCACAAATACCCGTATAGTGGGCAGATGAAACACTGTGAAAGGGAATTCTGTGACACATGAGCAAAACGTATCAGACGGCACCATGCCGGTACGACGGCGGTCTGCACTCCCACGGGAAGCTCGAATAAAAACGCGCGATCAGGATGATCTTTTCCACGGATTTCAAACAGAACCGGATCCTGCGCCTACGATGATTGTCGCGTCGGCGGGTGGCAAGAAGAAACCTAAAATGCGCACGCGCAAAAAAAGAAAAACATCTGCGATCATCATCGGTATTGTAGGTGAGCTTCTTATCACGTTTGGCATCATTGTGGCCGGATTCATTGCTTGGCAACTTTGGTGGACCACATTTTTAGCGAAACAAGTACAAAACGAGTGGCTTGATGACTTTTCGCGCTCGGCCGGCAAGCCACCTGCAGTGGTAGCTGAACCGGTAAAAAAAGATCCGCCACCGTTCACACTATCGCCTAAGCATGCGGAAACATTTGGTGTTATTCACCTGCCTACGATGGGAAAATTCGCTACCCGTACTATCAGTCAGGGGACAACAAATTGGGATATTCTCGATCATGGTGGTTATGGTCATTATGAAACTACTGCGTGGCCAGGCGAGATCGGTAACTTCTCGATAGCTGCACATCGTCGCGGTAATGGTGATGCACTGTGGTTTGTTGAGAAGATCAATCCGGGCGATCCAATTATTATCGAAACTGCGGATGGATATTACATGTATCGCGTGCTTGACCATGAACTAGTGAACCCAGATCAGACTCGAGTGATAGCGCCGGATCCGTATAAGGCTAAAGAAGCCGAAGAAAATGGTACTCAAGTGACCGATCCACCTACGCGTCGTCTGATTACTCTGACAACGTGCCATCCAGAATACGGCGCAGCACAACGGTGGATTGTGCATGGTGAATTCGAATATTGGATTGATCGTTCTGAAGGAATGCCGAAGGAACTGATCGAGATGAATGAAAAGGGCGAGTGACAATGTACGGTGCTTTGTGGCGGATTATCCCGGGACCAAAATGGGTGAAAGCCCTTGTCATGTTAGCGTTATTCGCGGGGGTAGTGTTTGTTTTAGTTCAGTATGTTTACCCGTGGGTGTACTACAACTCGAATTGGTTTGACACCACTGTTGAGTAACTAGCAATATTTAAGTGGCCCCGAAGAACCTTGCGTCTTCGGGGCCACTTTTTAGATATTAAGGTTGGCCGTCTTCTGATCCGGGTTGTGACGGTGTGGCTGGCGAAGTATTTCCACTATTGCCAGAATTATTATCTGGGCTGTTGCCATTTCCAGTTTTAGAATCTGGTTTCTTCGGAGCTGGAGCTGGATCAGGCTTTTCCGCAATCCATAGCGTCACCTTGGTATCGTAAGGAACCTTTCCAGGCTCTAGGCTCATGCCAATAACGGTGCCTTCAACAGCGTTCTCATCTTTTCTGGTTTCGACTGTAATCGAAGAGATCTTGAGGGTCTCATTGAGGTACTGTTCAGCTTCTGCGCGAGGCCGATCGATAATCCTTGAGCTTACCGATTGATCGATAAGGATCTCGCCTGAGGCAATCACAATATTGACCGAAGTGCCGTGTTCAACTTGTTGACCAGGCGCAGGCAAGGTCTCAGTGACAATATCTTTTGCTCGCCCTGGGACGTCTTTAACGTCGACTCGTCCAACTTTGAGACCGAGTTTTTCCAATTCGCGTTTTGCTGCGTCTTGATTGAAGTTGCCATTAGCTAAATCAGGAATTGTCACCGTTCCGGCGCCGGAAGAGAACGAAACAGTTACCGAGGAGCCCTTCTTAACTTCGGTACCAAATGCGGGATCGGAAGATACGAATTTTCCTTCTGGAATATTCTTATCTTCTTGTGGTTCGCCTAAAACAAAAACCAATCCCACTTCTTCTAAGCGTTGACGCGCGGTGACTTGGCTTGTGCCTTCTAAGTCAGGAACAGTCACTATATTTGCTTTTTCGGTATCGGTAGAGTCACTGCCGGAGAGCAATGCCCATCCCAAACCAGTTCCAGCCAAAATAAGAAGAATAATACCTAGGACAATTAGAAGTGTATTAGTCTTTTTATCTGTGGCTACTGCTGGCGAAACACCTGTTTCAGTGAGTGTTGGTTGGGTTGCCGGTGGGACATTCTGCGCTACCGGTGTTTGTGTCTGTGGAATAACCTGGGTGCGCCACGTGTTCGACTCTGGTGCGTTAACGTATCCGCCGCGCAGTGCTAAGAGCAGATCGGCTCGCATATCGACTGCTCGTTGATAGCGATCTTCGCGCTTCTTAGCGAGCGACTTCATGACAACGCGGTCAATATTCTCTGGAATATCTGGGGCAAGAACCATCGGTGACTGCGGGATTTCAGATACATGCTGGTATGCGACTGCTACTGCTGAGTCGCCTCGGAATGGTGGCCGTCCGGTGAGGAGCTCATAGAGTAGGCAACCGGTGGAATACAGATCTGAACGCGAATCAACAACTTCACCACGAGCTTGCTCTGGAGATAAATATTGAGCAGTACCAACCACAGAGTTCGTTTGCGTCATAGTTGCCGATGAATCGGAGAGCGCCCGAGCAATGCCAAAGTCCATGACCTTGACCTTGCCATCGTTGGTTAGCATGATGTTGCCGGGTTTAATATCCCGGTGAACGATGCCTTCGCGGTGGGAGTATTCTAGTGCGGACAGAATCCCGACGGCGATTTGGACGGCTTCATTGATCGGCAGGGCGTCACCGTTCTTCAGGAGTTCTGAGACGGTACGTCCTTTAACGTATTCCATGACGATATACGGGATAGAGATTGTCTCTCCGGTTTCAGAAGTCATGTGCTCTTCGCCGGTGTCATAGACTGCGACGATTGACGGATGATTCAGAGCGGCTGCGCTTTGCGCTTCACGGCGGAACCGAGCAACGAATGTTTGGTCAGTCACATGGTCAGATCGCAAAACTTTGATAGCGACAGTACGTGAGAGCCTCGTATCGTATCCCATATGGACCTGTGCCATACCGCCTCGACCGATAAGGTCACCGACTTCGTATCGACCACCCAGCATACGTGGGATGTTTGTCATTCTGATCTTCCTTCCTGGATCACACAGCTGAAATCTAGTCTGCCTTATCTCATGGTCAAAATGTGCGTAGATATTGTTGCGATTCAGTCACGATTAATAATCGCCTCGAATACTTTCTTGGCAATGGGCGCTGCAACTTTCCATCCGCTATCGCCTTCTTCGACGAGCACAGCGAGAGCAACTTTGGGTGATTCCACAGCGTCGAAACCGATGAACCACGCATGTGCCGCATCGCCAGAACCGATCTCTGCAGTTCCGGTCTTTCCAGCAATCTGAACATTACTCAACGCTGCATGGATCCCGGTGCCTTCATTGACAACACTGATCATCGCAGCCCGTAAAGTATCCGCGGTTTCTTCCTTAATCGGTGTACTAAACTCAGTCGGTTTAGTCTCGGAGAGAACGCCAAGATCAGCAGTGAGAGTCTTATCAACCAGATATGGTTTCATCAATGTACCCCGATTAGCAACCGCCGAAGCAACCATCGCCATTGTCAACGGTGAGACATTCACATCGCGTTGCCCGAACGAATCCATGGCCAGCGCTGCCGGATCTTCCGGATAGGGGAATTTCGACGCCGTAACCGGAAGTGGGATAGATAATTCTTGGTTAAAGCCAAAAGCGGTAGCCATCGAAACCATGTCCTCTGCACCAACTTTCGTGCCGCCGATGGCAAACGGCGTATTACAGGACTGTGCTAATGCAACCGCGAGTGGTACCTGCCCAGAACCGTCACCGCACGGCTGCTTATACGGGTTGAAAATCTCATGCGTCGTGGCAGAAGGCGTGAAAGAGAGCGGAGCCTCAATAAGTGAGTCGGCTTTCAGATCAGAATGCTCAATCATGGCCGCTGCGGTAACAATTTTGAAAACTGATCCAGGCGGGTAGAGATCCCCACCCAGCGCACGATTGATCAGCGGCCGTGACGGATCATTGTTGAGACTGTTCCACGCATCATTAGCTGCGGCTGCGTCCCGGCTAGCGAGCGCATTTGGATCATAGGATGGCTTAGACACTAGTGCCAATATTTTTCCAGTTGCCGGCTCGATGGCGACGACGGCGCCTCGCCGGTCACCTAACGCGTCCCAAGCGGCCTGTTGTGCTTGCGGATCAATGGTTAGTTCGACTGCTCCACCCTTTGGTTGCCGGCCGGTGATTAGCTGCTCGATTCGTTGCGTAAAGAGTGCTGAATCAGAACCGCCTAGCACTGGATTTTCGCCACGCTCCAGGCCAGTCATCGAGTTGAACGTCGTCGAAAAGTATCCGGTAATGCCAGCATACAGTTCACCTTGATGGTAGGTGCGTAAGAACTTGTATTCGTCGGGATATGGTTCTGAGGTGACGATCGGTTCCCCGGCGACGATAATAGGGCCACGATCAGTACCGTATTCGCGCCAGAGAGTACGCACGTTTCGGGTGTCAGCGTTAAGTTCAGGCGCTTTGAAAAACTGAATATATGTCACGGCAGCCATCAGCGTTAAGAACATGACAATAATGATGGCCGTCAGTTTTTTAATGGCTAGATTCACGGCAGATCCTCACTTTCGATGCGAGGGACGGCAGTTGTTGCTAAGTAGTCTTCTTCCGACGACGGCGTTTCGTCGTCGTCACCTAGCGAGATCAAACTAGCCGGAAGCTCACCGGTGGTGATCGTGGAAAGCGGAGTCGAAACTGGAGTGAACGGCCGGCGAGCTGAATCGGACATACGAATGAGAACGCCGATAATAATGAAATTCGTCAGAAGCGCTGAGCCGCCCTTAGCAAGGAACGGCATCGCTAACCCAGTCAACGGGATAACGCGCGTTATTCCGCCGACAACCACGAAGCACTGCAATGCGATCGCAAAGCCCAAGCCGGCTGCGAAAAGCTTGCCGAATCCATCGCGCAGTGCAATTCCGGTCTTCAAAGCGCGGGTGACGATCACAACATAGAGAGATAAAATGCCGAGTAAGCCGACTAGCCCGAGTTCTTCTCCAAGCGACGCAATAATGAAATCAGAGTTAGCAGCAAATGAATTGGCTGGACTACCTTCACCCAACCCGGTGCCGAACAATCCGCCAGAAGCCATCCCAAACCAGCCTTGGACAAGCTGGTAGGAACCGTATTCGGCGTTGTAGACGTCGTTATCAAGCGCATGTAGCCAGATTGTGAACCGAGCCTGGATATGTGGCATTAGCTGGACAATCACATATACGCCGAGCGAGGAGAGTAAACCGCCAATAATGATCCATGAAGTACGCTCAGTTGCCACATAGAGCATCGCCACAAACAGACCAAAGAAGAGTAGAGCAGTTCCAAAATCGCGTTCCAATGCGAGAATTCCCATGCAAGTTAGCCACGCGATGAGGATTGGCAACGAATGCCGTAGCCGCGGAAAATGAATGCCTAAAAACTTCGGGCCAGCTAACGATAGATTATCGCGTTGGGTCACTAGGTAGCTCGCAAAGAATATCGCGAGAAAAATCTTTGACATTTCCGCTGGTTGATAGGAAAATCCGGCAATCGTGATCCATAGCTGTGCACCATAAGCTCCCACGCCTAAACCGGGTACTAGCGGCAAAAGAAGCAACACTAATCCGGCTATGAGAGAACTGTAGGTGAAACGGCGTAGCCAGCGATGATCGCGTAGCAAAACCACTGTGGCAACCATTAAAACTACTCCCACAACAGCTAAAATAAGCTGTCCTCGGGTGTCAGGGGGTGTATTCCGGGCAACAAGCTGGAAATCGATCCGGTAGATCATTGCCAGTCCCAGACCAGTTAAAACCGTTGCGGCAGGAAATAAGACCGGGTCTGCGTAGGGCGCAAACTTGCGTATGATGACGTGGCTGGCGAACAAGAACGCTGCTCCAGCACTAGTGATCCACACAAAGTTATTCGGTAACGAAGTTTCAGGGTGTGAGTCATGGACCCCGTAATGGACCAAGATCCAAGATCCGACCACAATGATATAGGCCAGGATAAGCAGACCAAGTTCTTGGTAGCGGCCAGATTTTGCTGGTTGAGTGCTCACGACGCTCATCGAGAATCACCTGAAGAAGTGAGTTTTTGAGCAGCAAGATCTTTGACAACCTTATGAGCTTCGGCGAGCGAACCGCGGGTGATCGGTAGATCTAAACGTTGCTGTGCCACCGGGGTTAAGCTAGTGACCTTAATGCCTGTTTGCTCATAGACGCTTGATAACTCTATCGGCCCAATATTCTGTGGGATTCCCTTGAATATTGCTACTTTTCCGTGGTCAACTGAGACGTAATAACGGCTCTGGGTCCACATGTAGCCACCAGTTAAACCTCCGGCAATGATGACGAGCGAAGCAAGAAATGCGACGAACCGAGCAATCCAGCGCCGTGGTGGTTTGGCATCATCGTCATCGTCATTGTTTTCGGCAGGGCGTGCGCTCGCGGTCAAGGCTGCTAGCTGTCCCGCTGCTGATGAACCGGCTCGGGTAGGTTTCTTGCGGTCAACTGCTGCCGAACCAACAATAATTGGGCCTCGATCATAAGAGGAGCCGGTGCCTGGATCGTTCACCACGTCTGCTAAAACAATGGTCACGTTGTCTGGTGCTCCGGCTGCAAGCGCTAGGTCGATCAGACGTTCGCCACATTCGTCCAAGTTCGCGTAGGACTGCAACGTAAGTTCAATAGTTTCATCTGATACTACTCCGAACAAACCGTCAGAAGAGAGTAGCCAACGATCGCCAGGTAGTGCCTCACGTATTGAGGCATCAATATCAACGGGATCTTCACTGGCCCCAACGTTGCGCATGATGACATGGCGTTTCGGATGGTTGAGTGCTTCTTCAGGAGTTATCTCGCCGTGGTCTACTAAGTACTGGACAAGAGTGTGATCGCGGGTGATCTGCGTTAGTTTGTTGTTGCGTAGCAGATAGGCGCGTGAGTCTCCCACATGAACCATGCCGAGCTTGTTAGCTGTACGCAATATAGCGGTACATGTTGTGCCCAGTCCAGAAAGTTGCGGTATCTCGGTGACGAGCTCGAGTAATTCGTGCTGTGATTTGTTGAGCTGGGCCTTCAAAAGTGCGATGAGATCTTCGGCTTGGTGAGAATCATCGATATGTGCCATGTTGCCGACAACCACCGACGAAGCCACATCGCCACCAGCGGCACCGCCCATTCCGTCTGCTAAGACTAATAGATGCGACGAAGCGTAACCAGCGTCTTGGTTGGATTTACGAACCAAACCAACATCGCTCACTGCTGCATAATCAAAACGAATCATTATCGCAGCTCCATCGTTGTTTTACCGATCACCACCGGTGTGCCAATATCTAGCCGAACGGGTGAGACAATTTTCTGTGTTCCAACCCAGGTACCGTTTGTAGAATTTAGATCTTCGATAATCCAATCCTCGCCCTCGGCATAGAAACGAGCATGACGAGACGACGCATAGCCGTCATCAAGCACGAGTGCGCAGTCTGGCGAGCGACCCACCGTGATAGCGGATGTTCCCAACGGTATTGCGGTTCCTGTGAGCGGTCCACGCACAACCACCAGATGACGTGGCGCCGACGACGCCTCCACCCGTTGCGTACGAGCTGCCGGTGCTTTGTGGCGTCGCTCCCGAATTTTCGTTCCGAAAATATCGTTGCGAATGGTCACGAGCATGAAAATAATGAGCAACCAGATTGCAGCTAAGAAGCTAAAACGTAACAGGGTGACAACTAATGCACTCATAGCGGCTCCGGAGACGTCCAAAACATGATGCGGGTTCGGCCGATCGTGATCGTATTGCCGTCGACTAACGTTGCCGCGGTAATCCGGTGGCCTTCCACAAAACTGCCGTTAGTACTATTGAGATCGGTAGCAATAACACCGTTTGGGGTAACCCGCAGTTCCAGATGCTTACGTGATACGCCGTCGTCGTCAAGTTGGATGTCGGCAACAGAGCCACGGCCAATAACGGTGATTGCGCCGGTGAGGATGTACCGTTCGCCGTCGACGTCAATAATCGGGTTTTGTGGTGAAGCGTCTGCAATCGTGGCGGGCGCAACGGGGCCGCGCCGAGTTGCGCAGGTGACGTCAATCTTGCCGCGTGGCTGGGTCGCCGAAGTTGTGAACTCAATCGTGATGGGTCCGAGGAAAACGTATGCTTGTTCGCTTGCATAACGCGCAGCGACTCGCACTAGCTCTTCGCGCAGTGAATCTTCGCCCCATTCTTTAATTTTTTCAAAGTCACGAGAAGACAAGGTCAGGACAAATTCATTGGGAGAGACAATTCGATCACGGGAGACTTCCGCGGCCCGATCATCCATTGCCCGCTTAACTGCGGATGATAGCTCAATTGGCTTCACATCTGACTTAAACGCGCGCGAAAAAACGTTCTCAACGGCGTTCTCCACGCTCTTTTCGAACTTATCTAACGCACCCATACGCCAGCTCCTCGATTCCGTTACAGCAACTTAGTTGTACAAAGACAACACACTAATTCAACTTTACGTCCTTTCCCTAGTAGGTATCCACTATGGCAGGTAAATGCGAGCCATCTTGCAGGTTTCGGTGGCTGGAATCACTGCCGTGGCGTCGGGGAGGGTTTGCGCTTGGCGTGTAAAAGATTGTAAACTAGCGGACGTCTGGCTCGAGTGGCGGAATAGGCAGACGCGCACGGTTCAGGTCCGTGTGCCCGCAAGGGCGTGGGGGTTCAACTCCCCCCTCGAGCACAATATTCCCCGGTATGTTTAGTACCGGGGATTTTCTATGTTGCGTTCTTTAGCGCGTTCACTCTTCACGTAAATGGCGTGGGACATTGCCAGCCTCGTCAGGCTTGGTATGCCGAATCTTATGCCGATATTCGCGTCCGGCTTGGGCTACGCCTTTAGTATTGGCTTCGGTTGCAATATCGCTTTCTGTGCTGTGATGTGACGATGTAACATCATCGCGCATATGACGTGGCCGCAACCGTAACTGGCGCAATCGCGCCGAATACTGCCGTAAATCGTAAGCATTGCGAGGCAGTTGCCAATTAAACCGGCGTGCCAGCAAACCGAATACTGCACATAGCACAATCGCCGATCCCATCCCCGCATGATACATACCGCTATATTGGAAAAATACCATCTGGGTCGCGGCTATTACTGAAAACGTTGCATATAACGGGCTGCCACCGAAAATTGCGGGTGTTCTGTTCACCATGACGTCACGCAAGAGACCGCCCATCGTAGCGGTGACAACGCCGAGGAAGATCGATGGTATCCAATCTAAACCGGCGCTCAACCCCTTAGAAGCTCCGGTTGCTGACCAGCAACCCAATGCTAAAACGTCTGCCAAAGAAAGCATCCGCTGCGACCATCGTCCTTCAAACGGAAAAAGGTAAGCCAAAATTGATGCCGCAAAAGCACCACCTAGATACCACGGATCCGTTAACGCCACTGGGAACCCAACCCCGAGCATCACATCACGAGTAATACCACCACCGAGGGCTGTTCCAGTACCAAGAACTAGATAGCCAATTAGGTCATAACCCAAAACTCGTGCGAGGGCAGACCCAATCAGCGCATTTGCGATAACACCGAGTACGTCGACTAGGCGGAACAGGCTTTCCGGATCCATAACACCGCCTTTTTAATCTCAGTCCTCAATCCAAGTTTCCATCTTTTTGAGAACTTTTTCGGCATCCGCGTCAGTCCGTAGCGAGAACACGACCAGATCGAGGACTTGGTCATGTTGGTAGGTCCAGCGTTCAACGGCGTCCAACGCGATTTGGGTTGCTTCGCCGAGTGGGAATCCGCCGTTGCCGGTGGAGATACCTGGGAAAGCGATGGAGCGAATGTCTCCCTTGGCGCGGGCCAATTCCATGCAATTCCAGTAGGCCTTGAAGAGAACGTCACGGTCTTTTTGGGTGACGTTTCCGTCTTCGACCCGGGGGCCGGTGGTGTGAATGACGTACTTTGCGGGAAGGCGGTAGCCGCGAGTGATGATTGCATCGGCTGGTTCTAGGCCTTTTCCGCCGTTAAGTTCGCGAACTGTGTTGGTATCGTTGCGCATCCATGGCCCGGCCTGTTCGTGCAAGGTTGAATCGAGGCAGTCGTGTAGTGGGACTGGGCATCCGTTGAGGTCTGGTACGGCGGGATTGACGACGGCGTCTACGACGAGTTGACGCATATCACCACGGTAGAGCACAGTGTGTGGCGCTGGGCCGTAATCGCAGTCAGGGAGCATATCGGATACTCGGCGTAGGTTTTCTGCTTCCACCCGGCCGTGCTTGCCAACTTGGCGGAACAGCAAGGTGTTGATTGCGCGCGACGAAATTGGATCGAGTGGCTTAGGGTCACGTACTGCCAATTCGGCTTGTAGCCAGCGGAAGAGTCCTTCGTCGGTAGAAAGGTGAGCTAATGAGGACGTTCCGGTGTAGTGCTTTTCATTGATGCCGGCTAGGGCCGTCATAAGGAGGTCATAGTCTGCTCGGGTGTCATTCTTTGGCTCTGGGAACGGTTCGTCCAGATGAATTTCTTTACGGTAGTCCGATAGTAGAATCATTTTTTGCCTTTCTCGCTACTATAAGGATACCTATCTTCGCCGGGAAGGTCATGTGAGATAAACTGTCCCTATGACTTTTTCACACCAGCCTTCGCTCTTTTCTGATTTCGACGACGACGCAGCTTCGCCTGAATCGCCGGAAGTTTTTCGACTCCCGGATGGGGCTGAGGAACATAGCTTTGGAAAACAGGTAGGGCGTCCGTCGTCGTCCTATAATCTGGTGATCGCGACTGACGGAGCGTGTTCGGGAAACCCCGGACCGGGCGGCTGGGCATTTGTGGACCAAACTAACGGATATGCGGTGTCGGGCGGATCCCACAAAACGACGAATAATATTATGGAGCTGACCGCGATGCTCCATGCGTTACGTTATGCCGGGCCGGATGTGAAGCTGCTGTTGCGTGTTGATTCAAAATACGTGATTGATTCGATGACTAAGTGGGCCGTGGGCTGGCGTAAACGTGGCTGGCGAAAAGCTGACGGCAAGCCGGTTTTAAACCGTGAGCTTATCGAAGAAATAGTAAACCTATATGAGGGGCGTACCGGGCACACAGACGTTGAATGGGTGCGTGGACACAATGGGGATCCGGGCAATGATATGGCAGATCGGCTCGCCGTCGAACAGACGAATAAATATCGGTAATTTTTACATGACACGAAAATGTGTCGGAGGGTGACGTTAGGGTTAAGAACATGGACAACAAGATGACGCAGGCGCCACGGTTGGCGAAGAAACCGATCACACGCTCATTCCACGGTGATGACGTGGTGGATAATTATGAGTGGATTCGCGGCGAAACGCCGGAGGTGCGGGCACATATCGAGGCGGAAAACGCATGGGCTGATGCGCGTACCGCACATTTGAGTGGTTTGCGGGAAACGTTGGTGAGTGAATTTGCTAGTCACACCAAGGAAGATGACGTCTCGGTGCCAGTGCGAGATGGCGGCTATTGGTATTGGCGGCGAACTTTTGCGGGAAAATCCTATGCAGCAACGTATCGGTGTCTGGCCGTAGGCGAGGGCAGTGGGGCCGCAGATATTCCCGATATTGATAGTGTTCCGGTTCAGCTTTTATATGACGGCAATGTGCTAGCTGAAGGCAAGGACTTCTTTAGCATTGGGCTAGCATCGGTTTCGCCTGATGGTCAGATGTTGGCGTTGGGCGTAGATACTGCCGGAAATGAAGAATTTAGTGTGCGGATTTCGCGCATCGAAGATGATTCTACCGTGGACGAATCGCTGGTCGGTGTGGGATACGGCTTAGTGTGGTCACATGATTCCACTCGGGTGTTCTACACCAAGAACGATGAAGCATGGCGGTCCTACCAGGTGTGGATGCACACCGTGGGCGGAAATACAGAAGATGATGTTCTGCTGTATCAGGAGGACGATGAACTGTTCTGGGCAGGCATAGATCAATCGCGTGACGGCGAGTGGCTCATTGTTCAGTCCGAATCCAAGCTCACTGCCGATGTCCGGTTGTTCTCCACCCGAGATCCGGAAAAGAATTTTCTTGTCTATCCGCGGCACACCGGGTTGCATTATACGGTTGAGCCGGCTGGAGATTGCTTGCTGATTATTCACAACAAAGACAACGCTGATTTCGATGTGGCGGTGGCCCCAGTTGGAGCTAGTACACCAGATTCGTGGGAGCTGATCTATCAGGCGCAACCGGGGCAGAGATTGAGTGAAGTCGTGGCATTCCAAGATTTCGCGGTTGTTAATATGCGTGATGCTGGCTCGATGCAGTTGCGGGCGTTTGCTCGTTCCGGGGAGGGCACTACTGCTGATTCTTGGCAGGTTGGCGTTGTTATTCCTACCGAGGATCTCGCGTCGATTGGGTTTTACGGCAATGACGTGTGGCAGGCGCGGGAAGTAGGATTCAGTATCGAATCGGCGCTCACCCCAGAAACCTTCCAGCGGTGGAGTTTAGACTCTGGTGCAGTGGTAACGGTGAAACGTACCGAGGTTCCCAACTATCAGCGTGATGACTATGTGCAATACCAAGAATGGGTGCCGGCATCGGATGGTGTGCTAATTCCGCTGACTATCGTACATCGCGCAGATGTCGCTAAAGATGGTTCTCATGCAGGAATCTTGTACGGTTATGGCTCGTATGAGATCTCCATGGATCCATGGTTTAGTCCGACTTTGTTATCGGCGCTAGATCGTGGTGTCGTCTATGCGGTTGCCCATGTTCGCGGTGGCGGTGAAATGGGGCGCGCCTGGTATGACAACGGCAAGATGCTCACCAAACGTAATACTTTCACTGACTTTGTTTCATGTGCTCGCTGGCTAGTTGATAATGGACTTGTTGCGCAGGGACGGTTGGCTGCAGAAGGCGGCTCAGCAGGTGGTCTGTTGATGGGAGCGATTACTAACTTGGCTCCGGACGTATTCCGTGTGGTTCACGCAATTGTGCCATTTGTTGATGCGCTCAACACTATTCTCAAGCCCGAATTGCCGCTGACTGTAGGGGAATGGGAAGAATGGGGAAACCCGATTGAGAGCGCCGAGGTATACCACTATATGAAGTCGTATTCGCCGTATGAAAATATTACGGCAGTTGAGTATCCGGCGATTTTGGCTTCTACCTCAGTAAACGATATTCGAGTCAGCTATATTGAACCGACCAAGTGGATCCAGGCCTTGCGTGATACTGTCACGAACGATCCGATTGAACGACCGATCATTCAGCGTACTGAAATGGTAGCTGGTCATGGTGGCGGCTCGGGGCGTTACAAGAAGTGGAGTGAACGGGCAGCTCAATTAGCCTTCATCTTTGACCAGATTGGTGTGAAATAAATTGTGGCGTAGTAGTTTGCTACAGTCAGGATTGTAGTTGAGGGGAGCAACCGGCCGGCTGCTCCCCTCAAAAACTCGTTGGATCTCAAACTCAAGCGGGCATGTTACGCCACCGAATTGAGAGCCTTACTCCACGAACCGAAATGTTGTCGAATAGCCGCACCAGAAGGCACTTTAGATTTATTCATACCAGTCTTCGCAAAATCAGAGTATCCGGCAAAAGAAGGGGTGAAGCCATTACTGCGAGCATAAGCAATATATTTATTCATAGCCGACTGATAATCTTCAGAAGAATATTTTATGCCACCCCGAACTCGACCCTGTCGTGTTACTAATCCGATCGCTTTCAAGGCCTCATTCCAATAGCCGTCAAAACGCTTAATAATTGTTTGAGATGTTGGCGGCCAAGCAAACGTATCAGTCTGTACGTCATCTGGAATAGATGCAATGAACTCCGCACGTAACCGATCATAGTCTTTAGCAGTGAGAACCGAATCAGGATTCTCGAGCGCGAAAGCTTTTCCTGCAGCAATTTGATCAATGAGGAGTTCCATGATGGCAGAGCCATAGGCTCCGATGCTGTATCGCACAGATTTCATGCCAGCTGGGTCAAGAACTGACCGATCGCCAGCTGGTAGATCGTATCGTCTAGCCAACATCACGTAGAGGGCGCTTGTCAGCGTTGGTTGAGAAAAACGTTGGGTTACACACCGCTCAATTGAAATGTAATCACTATGTTGAAGGGCATAGCAGGCAACCTTAGCTGCAGCAGTGGCAACATCGGAAAGCTCTGCATGGAAAGAAACAGCCTGATCGTCAGGGTCCCCGCACAGATCCGAGATGCCACGGATGGACACAAACGGGATTCCCCAAGCATGGGCAACTTGAGCGGCCGCGTGGGATTCCATGTCGGCGGAGAGTGCTTCCGGGAAATCATCACGAGCTGTTGCAACATTCGCTTCAGTCACAAATGCGTCAGATGACAACATTTGTCCAATGCGAATAATAGGACTGTCGTCATTGCCTGTGGCGGCATATTGTTCGAGTGCAGAGATCATACGTGCATCGCCCAAGAAAGAAGATGGCTGGCCGGGTACTTGGCCACGGGTATAGCCGAATGCTTGTCCATCAGCGCCACCGTTGAGGTACTCGCGGCCAACAATAACTTGTCCTACTCGTGAATTACGTGCCAGGCCACCGGCGGAACCAATCGACACAATGACCTTTGGCTTATAGTTCGCCAACAGCCAACCGAGTGCACTTGCGCACGCGGTCATACCAACCTTAGTGACCATCAAAATCATGCGCATCTGGCCTTTTGAAGCCTGATATGCGGTTCCAACCGGGGATGGTAGTAGCTTAGGGTTACAAGACTGGATGAGGCTCAGAAATGGTGCCATTTCTTCGTCCATGGCAGAAATGACGAGTGCATCTATTTGCTTCACGAAATAACCTCTTCCCAGGTATCTCGATGCGCAAGCATATCCCGAACAGCTGACTGGGCCGCCGGAAGGGAGTGGTTTGCTCCCCATCCGCATTGGATCTCATTGGCGGCTGGGACGGAGGTGGCTACCAAAATATCGTTGAAAGTGGTCTCAATCAGATCGATGGTGCCGGAAACATCTGGTTCGCTAGCACGAATTAAATAGAAACCGGTTTGGCATCCCATCGGAGAGAAATCAACGACGTCGTCCGCATGATTGCGGGCATACTCAGCAAATGAATGTTCGATGGAATGAACAGCTTTCATATCTAAATGTGCTTGATTAGGTTGGGTGAAGCGCACATCGTATTTTGTGAGTGTGTCACCGTGAGGCAGATGTTTGACATCGGCGATGCGCACATAAGGCGCTTTAACCTGACGGTGATCTAGGTTGAACGATTCGACGTTCATTGTGGGCATGAGTATTCCTCCGCGTAATCTAAATGATCCTTAAAGTATTGTCCCACATTGGTGGTGATTTTCCGATTCTGACATGATAGCCGTCGATGTAGTCAATGCGGAAGGTGCACGGGTGTGGTTCTTTACGCATTGTGGTGACGCCGTTGGCTTGCTTAGTATTGGGCTGATTGGTGGTGTTGGTCATGGCTGTTTGGGATGTAAAAGGGACGCTGAGGCGACTAGTATTTTTGTTCTACCGAGAGTGACGTGAGTGCTCTAGCCACACCATGTAGTGGTCAAGCATTTTATAATCACTAGGTGTAGTGTTATCTAACGTACTGAAAAATATGTTCATGAGGAGAAAACATGGCTATCGTTCTCTATTCCAAGCCAGCTTGCGTCCAGTGCACTGCAACCAAGCGAGCTCTGCTCAAACATGGACTATCCTTTTCTGAGATTGACCTGACTCAGGATTCTGACGCGCTGGAGACCGTTAAAGCATTGGGTTACCAGCAGGCTCCGGTTGTATTTGCCGACGGCGATCACTGGTCGGGCTACCGTCCAGATCTGATTAAGCGGTTGGCTGGCGTTTCAGCACCGGCAGCGATGCGCGCCTAACGTCGTCGGGGGCTGATCCCTGTGGTTTATATTGTCTACTTTTCATCGACGACGGAAAATACGAAACGTTTTGTTGAAAAGTTAGGATTTCGTGCCGATCGGATTCCGCTCAGAACCAGTGACGAGCCATTAGTCGTCGAAGACGATTACGTGCTTATCGTGCCAACGTATGGTGGTGGAAACGATCGAGGCGCAGTTCCGAAACAAGTAATTAAGTTTTTGAATAATGAGCAGAACCGCTCACATATCCGTGGTGTGGTTTCCGGTGGAAACACTAATTTTGGGGAAGCATATGGTTTAGCAGGGGACATTATCTCTGCCAAGACTCATGTGCCGCACATGTATCGGTTTGAAATGCTGGGCACCCCAGTTGATGTAGAAAAATTGCGTGAGGGATTAAATCAATGGTGGAACAAGTCATGACGGACAAGGCTCAAAGCATGGATTTTCATGCGCTCAATGCGCAACTTAACCTTTATGATGCGGAAGGCAAGATTCAATTCGATGCAGATCGTGAGGCGGCCCGTCAGTACTTCCTCCAGCACGTCAACAAGAATACGATCGTATTCGATTCAATCGAAGAAAAGATCGCTTATCTTATTGACGAAGGCTACTATGAGCCAGAAGTCTTTACCGCTTATGATATGGCGTTTGTTAAGAGTCTTTACAAACGCGCGTATGCCCACGAATTTCGATTCGCTACATTCCTAGGTGCGTTCAAATATTACACGTCGTACACGTTGAAAACGTTCGACGGTAAACACTATTTAGAGCGTTTTGAGGATCGGGCAGTCATGGTTGCGCTGACGCTTGCTGCCGGTGATACCACCCTTGCTGAGCAGATTGTCGACGAGATTCTTACTGGCCGATTCCAACCAGCTACCCCAACATTCTTGAACGCTGGAAAGAAAGCGCGTGGCGAACTCGTGTCATGTTTCTTGTTGCGTGTTGAAGACAATATGGAATCAATTTCGCGCGGTATTAATTCTGCACTTCAACTATCGAAGCGCGGTGGCGGGGTAGCGTTGAATCTGTCGAATATCCGCGAGCTGGGTGCTCCGATTAAGCGAATCGAAAACCAGTCTTCTGGTGTTAATCCGGTTATGAAACTGCTTGAGGATGCTTTCTCTTACGCTAACCAATTGGGTGCACGGCAAGGGGCTGGAGCCGTCTATCTACATGCTCATCACCCGGATATCTTGCGGTTCTTGGATACCAAGCGCGAGAATGCGGACGAAAAGATTCGTATTAAGACGCTCTCGTTAGGCGTTGTTATTCCAGATATTACGTTTGAATTGGCGAAGAACAACGCGGATATGTATCTGTTTTCGCCGTACGACGTCGAACGGGTCTACGGGGTGCCATTCACAGAAATCTCGGTGTCGGAAAAGTATGACGAACTGGTTGCCGATGAGCGTATCTGTAAGTCCAAGATCAACGCCCGTCAGTTCTTCCAAACCCTAGCGGAAATCCAGTTTGAATCCGGATATCCGTACATTGTTTACGAAGACACGGTTAATCGGGCCAACCCGATCGATGGCCGCATCACGATGTCAAATCTATGTTCGGAAATTCTGCAGGTCTCCGAGCCGTCGACGTACAATCCAGACCTGTCCTACGAGCATATCGGCAAGGATATTTCGTGCAACCTAGGATCGCTCAATATTGCCAAGACAATGGACTCGCCGGACTTCGGACGCAGCGTCGAAACAGCAATCCGAGCATTAACCGCAGTTTCTGATCAAACCGATATCACCTCGGTACCATCAATTGCTCGTGGTAACGACATGTCGCACGCGATCGGGCTCGGTCAGATGAACCTGCATGGTTATTTAGGGCGTGAACGAATCTTCTATGGTTCCGAAGAAGCTCTGGACTTCACCAACATGTATTTTTACACCGTGGCATATCATGCGATCCGTGCGTCGATGACCATTGCCCGCGAGCGTGGACAGCAATTCGAAGGGTTCGACCGTTCCGCCTACGCTGACGGCTCCTATTTCACGAAATATATTGAGCAGGAGTGGGCGCCGAAAACTCAGCGCGTACGCGAACTATTCGCTAACACGCATATTCCAACCCAGACAGACTGGCAACAACTACGAGATGACGTGATCCGCTACGGCATGTACAACCAGAACCTGCAAGCCGTTCCGCCAACCGGGTCGATTTCGTATATTAACCATTCGACGTCGTCGATCCATCCGATCGTGTCGAAAATCGAAATCCGTAAAGAAGGAAAGCTTGGGCGCGTGTACTATCCGGCCGCTTACCTCACGAACGACAACTTGGAATACTTCCAAGACGCCTACGAAATAGGGCCGAAAGCCATTATCGATACGTATGCAGAAGCAACCCAGCACGTCGATCAAGGATTATCACTAACCTTGTTCTATCCAGACACGGTCACCACTCGTGACGTGAACAAGTCCTATATATATGCGTGGCGAAAAGGCATCAAGTCGCTGTACTACATGCGCATCCGGCAAGCCGCATTAGAAGGGACTGCAGTCGAAGGCTGCGTCTCCTGTATGCTCTAAATCTAGCTACCCAGCGGGCTGCACGTTTACATCGTAAACAGCAGCCCGCTGCGCCATGCCAGCCATTCCAACGGACCACGGGAAAACTTGAGTTTCCATAGCGACGCAACCAACATCGTCGTCGCCGCAATAGTAATAAACGGCAACAACGTCAATGCTTCTTCAGCGTCCGGGACAACATAGATCACCACAACGTGGGCGCAGTAACTCGTCAGTGGCATCGACCCCATCGCCGCCAACGGATACAACACGTGGCGCGCGGTCGAACCAATCAACAAGCACGCACCTAAAACTGCGATCGCAAAACCACCCGAACCAATCGTTTCCAGCAACATTCCACTATGCGGTTCAGCAGAGAAAAATTCACCAACCGACGGGAACACCCAGCCGATAGACCCTGACAAGGAACGCTCACCGCCTTCGCGCGCCAAGAGTGAGTTGATCGGGTCCCACGGCATATGCTGTGGGATAGTATTTTCGCCACCAGTAGCTAGATAGGACAACCCGTACCCGCCGATTGCCAACACTAATCCACCTGCCAAGAGCCGTAACTGCCGTACTCGATTGAGGAGGTCGCTGCGGCCAATCGCCAACCCAGCAATCACAAACACACCGTACTGCAAGCCCGGATAGGTTCCGGAAATCATGACGGCAAAAAATGCCGAGTTAGGGTCCGCGCCAACAAACAATCCACTCGCTGCCATTGCTGACTTAACCACAATCAACAGGAGCGGTCCCGCGACTGCTGCAATCCCGGCAATCCACACCAGCGTGCGAACGGGCAGTGATGTGAGTGGCAACGCCAGCATCAACCAAAAACCGTAAAAGCCAAGAATCACCACCACCGGGGTATTCAAGGAACTCAACAAGCTTCCGAGGAAAAACAGCAGCAACGCCCGGCCCACAATCCGCAACCGCGCCGCCTGCATTCGTTCACCAACATAAGGATTTTGCCGGCCCGTCATTAACGCTACCGACACCCCAGCCAACAGTGCAAACAACACTGCGGACCGGCCATCAGGAATTTGAGCCAGCCAACCATCGAAAAAACCGTAGGGTTCATACGCTGTGGTATGCGCCCAAAACATGCCTAAAATCGCTAAGCCACGAGCTAAATCCAGTCCACCAATTCGGGAAGATTGGCTAGCTGTCACGGAAAGCGTGGATATAGTGTTCGTCGTCGTCATACGTCACATAATAAACGCTGAGCGATGCCATTGGAAGTGACATCTGCCCATGAGATGATGGAACAAACACATACAGGGGGAGAACAACATGAGCGAAAAAATTAAGCTAATCGATTCCGTCCAGGCCATCAACTGGAACAAAATCGAAGACGAAAAAGACCAAGAAGTCTGGGATCGTCTCACGGGAAACTTCTGGCTACCAGAGAAAATCCCGCTCTCAAACGATATCCAATCCTGGAACACGCTTAAGCCACATGAACAGCTCATGACCACCCGCGTTTTCACCGGGCTCACCCTGCTTGACACCGTCCAAGGAACAGTAGGAGCTATCTCTCTCATTCCAGACGCGATAACCCCGCACGAAGAAGCGGTCTACACCAATATCGCGTTCATGGAATCAGTCCACGCTAAATCCTATTCATCGATCTTCTCCACCCTCAATTCCTCGCAGGAAATCGAAGAAACGTTCCGGTGGTCGGAAGAAAACGAATACCTGCAGAAGAAGGCACATATCGTTCTGTCATACTATCGTGGGGACGATCCGGAAAAACGCAAAGTTGCTTCAACCATGCTCGAATCCTTCCTGTTCTATTCCGGGTTCTATGCGCCGATGTACTGGAGTGCGCACGCCAAGCTGACGAACACGGCGGATCTCATCCGGCTCATTATTCGCGATGAGGCTGTACATGGATACTACATTGGCTATAAGTACCAGCAGGCAGTGAAGAAGTCATCCCCGGAACGTCAGGCAGAGCTGAAAGACTACACGTATTCAATACTTGAAGACCTGTATGAAAACGAAGAAGGCTACACCGAATCATTGTATGACGAAATGGGGTTAACCGACGACGTTAAAATGTTCCTGCGTTACAACGCCAATAAGGCGCTGATGAACTTGGGCTATGAGGCGCTTTTCCCGGCAGACCAGACCGCGGTTAATCCGGCAATCTTGGCTGCTCTTTCGCCGAATGCGGATGAAAACCATGACTTCTTTAGTGGATCGGGCTCGTCCTATGTGATCGGTACTGCCGAAGCTACTGAGGACGAAGACTGGGACTTCTGATCGCTGTCCGTCCGTGCAAAATCTCGGGATCCGATACGGTAGTGCGCTATAAGGCACTGTTGTTCGGTATCCCGAGATTTTGTGTAGGTAAAAGATGGCTGCTGACCGTATAAGAAGGAATGATATGAAGATTTTGGTTGTGTGTACCGGTAATATTTGCCGTTCACCGATGGGTGAGATTGTGTTGCGTCACTATGTGGAACAGGCTGAGGTTGTCGCGGAAGTGACGTCGGCTGGGGTGTCTACTGAGGAAACTGGGAATCCGATTGATCGGCGGGCGCAGGCCGTGTTGCGAGAACACGACTATGAGGTGCCGCGCGACCATTATGCTCACCAAGCCACAGCAGCCGAACTTTCACAGGCAGATCTAGTTTTGGCGATGACGACTGGGCACGCCCGGGCATTGCGCCGGATGATGCTTGCTGCTGGACTCGGGGAAGATCATATTTCCCGAATCCACCTGTGGCGCGAATTTGATGGAACTGTTCCGCCGGCTGACGCGGGGGCTTTTGGTCCAGGCGGTCCGCTTGAAGGCCAAGAAAAAGTTAAAGCTGGACGAGGTTCGGATTTTTATACCTCTAGCGGCGATTTGGATGTGCTCGATCCGTGGTTCGGGGATGCCTCCGGCTTCTATGACACGCTGGCAATGATCGAAGCGGGTGCTCGTGGGGTCGTGACGTGGGTGCAAGGGTGAGCCTGGCTGGTTAACCCCAGATGCTGGCTAACCCTCCTTTTCCCGGCGGTGCCATACAAATTGATACTCGGGTGAAAAACTTGGATTACATCGGGCGCAGCTCATGAGCCGGGTTGGCCGGCGGAAGCGTTCTATTGTGTGGCCGGCTGGGCAGGTTCCAATCCATGCTCCAGGAATATGGGGTGCATTCCTGAGCTGTGCATGTCCTGACCCGCCGATGCGGATACACACCTCACGCCAGTGCCGATCGTGGTGATGCTTTGGTCCGACCAAGGCATGCGCGATTTCGTGCAATATAGTATCGCGGACAACCTGCTCATCGGCCGCTTCGGCGATTGCGCGGGACAACGTAATCTTTTTGTCTGCGAAGTGGGCGGCTCCTGCCCGGCGCTTGGCACGATCAAAGGCAAAAGACCAGTCGGTCAGGCCATGAGCCGCCAGTAAATCTTGTGCAAGTGCGCGCGCTTTTTCGATATCCACCATTCTATGGTATCGGTGTTGATGGCAGACTGTGCACGTTCAAAATCTCGAGATCCAGCACGGTAGCACACTATAGGGGACTACCGTTTCGTTGGGCGAGATTTTGTACGGATGAACCTCGACCGGCTCACGGCAAAAGTCCTATTGATTCGCAGAACGGTATGGGGAGGTAGCGTCGAGCCGAATGCTAGAGTGTCGGTATGGTTTTTCATATTATTTTGCCTGAAGACTGGAAGCTCGCCGTAGAAAATGGAACCTATAGGCATTCAACTCGAGGCAACGACATCGGATCCGTGGGCTATGTGCATGCCAGCGGTTCGCTCAAGCAAGTCATTGCCGTCGCAAAATTTCTGTATTCGGACCGTGCGGACGCGTTCGTCGTCGACATTGATGATAGTGAACTGCATCAGGCTGGTCACGAGATTCGTTACGAGCCAGGGGATCCCGACAATCCACAATCCGAAAAATTCCCACACATTTATGGGGGTGAACTTCCGGTAGGCTTTTTGAAACCGGCGGCAGATTTCGCGGGTGATCCGCGGATTTTGCGCGAAGATTCGCCAGAGGTTCATCAGCTAAACCAGGCAGGTTGGACGGTTGGTTCGACGTCGTGGGGTGCGCGCCTTTTTCTCGACGACGACGCTGACTTATCGTCTTATCATCGATATGTTGACGATACTGTCCGGGCTGGATTCCAGATACGCGAACTGACTGGTGATGATCTTGCTAATCTCTATACGCTTGACCGATTAGTTGCTCCAGATTTTCCATCCACTCCGGCGTCTCATCATGAGCCGTTGCCAGACAATTTTGGCGTTAACATTGCTGATCGCAATGCCCGGGCATGGGGTGCGTTTAAGGGTGACCAGCTGGTTGGTTTCAGTATTGTGTTTGATGCTGGGGAACGCTGGGAAGTAGACCGAACAAGTGTGCACCCAGATTATCGACGGCGAGGCGTGGCAAAAGCGATGAAATCTGCTTCGGTTCTTGGAATGTATGCCGGTGGTGTGCGCCGGTGGGGGACTGGTGGGGCCAGTATTAATCAAGCTTCGCTACGAATGAATAAAAAGCATTGGGGTTCGTTCTCGAACCATTGTGGTTGACGATGTATCCGCCGTTAACCGTTGGGCAGCTTCTAGCGCAATGATCAAGAGGGCGTTGAAGTGTGCAGCAAAGGATGTCGGAGGGGAACGATATAATAAACACTATGTCTGGAACTGATCTGATTTTACGAATGAGTCGTGCCGCCGTGCCGGCAAACCGGCCCATCGATACTGCTCGCCGTATCAGTGCGGCTATTATGATGGGATTTTTGTTTGGTGCAGTCGTTGGAATGCTGTTGTTCATTGACGAAGTTCCGTTAGCACGGATGCTCTATGTGCTTATTCCAGCTGCGATACTCGGCGTCATAGTCTACATTTGTTGGCGAATCTGGCAGCCGCCACTTATTGAGCCAACTGCGGTAGTTGCACGTGTCCTGGGAACAACCGAATCAACCCTCGGGCGGGAAGTTCGTAGCGGCGGCCGGCGTGGAATCCTTGTTCCAGTGGTGGCGATGCCTGTTGATGGTGGGCCATCATTCCGATCGATGGTGACGATTCAGGCGCAGTCGGGACGCGATGTCGTCGAACCACCGGTAGGGACTCTACTGCCACTATTCCAGCCAGAACCTGGAATCGGGCAACTCGCAGAAGGTGAAGCTACGGCTGAGCAGCAAGAGCTGATGGACAAGCTCGCCAAGCATCCGCGAATACTCGCTAACAAGGCTGAAATATTGCCTATTAGGCGCGGCCCGCTAGAACGTATCCCACGTACAGCCGCCATCCAATGGTGGGCCAGTGCCGGCACAGCCACATTTCTGGCGATGGTGTTCGTCGGCTCGTTGCGCGGGTTGGGGTAATCACACCACGTATTACACCACGCGGGTGAAGAACTCCTTTGCGCGCGCACTTTGAGGACGCTCGAAAACATCGTCCGGGGAACCGGCTTCGATAATCTTGCCGTCGTCCATGACGATCACCTGGTCAGACACTTCGCGGGCGAACCCCATTTCGTGCGTGACCACAACCATCGTCATGCCTTCAGCTGCCAAATTCTGCATAACGGAAAGAACTTCGCCTACCAACTCCGGATCCAGTGCCGACGTCGGCTCATCGAACAACATCAACTCTGGCTCCATCGCCAACGCGCGCGCAATCGCCACACGTTGCTGCTGACCACCGGAGAGCTCCGCCG
This sequence comes from Arcanobacterium phocae, assembly GCF_900105865.1. NCBI lineage: Bacteria > Bacillati > Actinomycetota > Actinomycetes > Actinomycetales > Actinomycetaceae > Arcanobacterium > Arcanobacterium phocae. The sequence goes on along the minus strand of NZ_LT629804.1, from coordinate 380,219 downwards.
GATAATGATCCATGCGGTCTGCCAACCCAACCCGGTCAAGTAGCTTCTTCGCCTGCTCCCGAGCCTGCTCGGCAGATTTGCCAAGGACATGAACCGGCGCTTCCATCACGTTCTCCAACGCGGTCTTATGCGGGAACAGATTAAAGCGTTGGAACACCATGCCGATCTTGGCACGCTGCGCGGCTGCCTCTTTCGCCGTCAGCTCATACAGCTTGCCGTCTTTTTCCCGGAAACCCATCAGCGTTCCATCAACATGAATCGATCCGGCTTGAATAGTCTCCAGTAGATTGACGCACCGTAGCATCGTCGACTTACCAGACCCAGACGGGCCCAGAATCGAGGTGACCGTGCCCGGCTGGACAGTAAACGAAACGCCTTTGAGAACATGCAGATCGCCGAAGAACTTATGAACGTCACTAACGCTGACTTTGGGGAGTTGACTCATTGTAATAATCCTGAAATAACAGTTGGCTTATAGAGAAGGACAGTGAAACAGCCCCAATCACGGAGTGTACTCCACGAACGGATCGTCCATAGTCGTTTGCGACGCATTGATCGCAGCCTGGCGGCCAGCACGAGTTTTCTTCGCACCACGGCCATTCGAAGCGGCCGAATCATCAGCCGACCCACGCCCGTAGAACTTCTCCACATAATACTGGCCAACCATCAACACCGACGTGATTGACAGATACCAGATCGCTGCCACCAGTAAGAACGGAATCGGCTGGAAGGAAGAGAAACCACTCGCGTTAGTTACGTGGGTGAGCTCTAGGGACAATGGCACCGCCGTCACCAACGACGTCGTCTTCAACATCGAAATTGTCTCATTGCCTGTTGGTGGCACAATCACACGCATTGCTTGCGGCAAAATAATCCGCCGCATAATCATGCCACTGCTCATGCCCAGCGCCTTCGCGGCTTCCTCTTGGCCAGGATCCACCGAGTTCAAACCCGACCGGACGATCTCCGCCAAGTAAGCGCCTTCGTTGATGCCGAGCCCAAGCACGGCGAATAAGAACATCGTGTACTGGCGTTCTGCAAAAATAGAATTCGGTGCGAAGGTGAAGAAATCTACCACGTGCGGAATGCCGACCGTGATCGTTGGGAACAGCGTCCCGATCAGTCCCCAGAAAATCAGCTGGGTGTAGATCGGGGTGCCACGGAAGAACCAGATGTATCCAGTTGCTACTGACCGCAACACCGGATTGTCCGACCGCCGCATAATCGCCATCGTCACTGCTAGAAGAATACCTAACGCCATCGCAGCCACGGTCAACGCTAGCGTCCACGCCACACCTTTCAAGATCTGCATCTTGAAGAGGTTATCCCACACGACGCTCCACTGGAATTGTGGATTTGTGATGAGCTGGTTGAGGATCGCGTAGGCGATGACGGCGACGATCGCTGCTGAAATCCAGCGCCCCCAATGGCGGACGGGGACTGCGTGGATCAATTCCGGAGTGTTCTGTGACGGCATGATTCGTCCTGGCTAGTGGTTGTTATTTGGCTGGGTTGAGGGCAACAGAGGTGGCAACGCCATCCTTGATTCCCCAGGTTTCGAAGATCTTGGCGAGTTCGCCGGTGTCGATGAGGTGTTGGAGGGCCTTGTCGATAGCTTCGGTGGTTGGGTCGCCCTTCGGGGTTGCGATTGCGAGACCGACGACGTCGATTGGTTTGCCGATCTTTTCAATCTGCTTGTTAGTCTGCAAAATAGCGAAGTCAATAACTGGAGTGTCCGCAAACATGGCGTCGAGCTGGCCTTGGGCTAGTTCGAGGCTGATCCGTGGCTGTTCGGACTGCCGTTGGATCTGAACAGGCTTGTCTTTGCAGTTGGTGGTGTTTAGTTCGGTTAAGTATTCATCTTGTGCGGTGCCGGTTTGAACGCCGACCACCTTGCCGCACACGTCTGCCGGATCAAACTTCTTTGGGTTGCCAGATGGGACTGCCCACTGCAAACCCGCTTCATAGTACTGAGTTAAATCAACGGCTTCTTGGCGTTCTGGGTTTACCGAAATCGCAGCAATACCAGCTTCATAGGTTTTCCCGATGCCTGGGATAACCGCGGCAAACTCAGCGTTTTCCATGGTGACTTCAAGGCCGAGGACCTTACCGAGTGCGTTGGCTAGGTCAACGTCGAAGCCTTGCATAGTGGTGCCGTCTTCAGCATAGAATTCGGCCGGAGCGTAGAACGCGTTAGTGCCGATCGTGAGTTTTCCATCCTTGGTGACGGATTCTGGCAGTAGTGCTGCGATGTCATCAACTTTTTCAATGTGGGATACATCGGTTGCGCGGACGTCGCCGGAAGTAGCTACGGCGTCGGTGGCATCGGTGGTGGATGACGTTCCGGCGTCGGAGCCACAAGCGCCCAGGGTGAACAGAAGTGCCGCTGCGGCAGCGGTGAATTTCAGGGTTTTCATGGTTTCTCCTCGCGGATGGATTGTTCGGTTGGCACTACGCTTAGCTAAACCGTGCCGTTAATGAAAGTATATACGGTTGAATGTATAGTTATGCAATTTTTGGTGGGTAAGATAGGGCACAGTTGGAGATTCGGTTATGTAGGCGTTAGGCAAACTCGGCAATAGCGCAAACCTAGACGTATATGGCCGAGGTTTGCGCTATTGCCGAGTTTTACGCACAGTGCGGTAGCCAGCCCCGGCCTACTGCAACAGCTTCCGGATCCGTTGCACGGAAACCTTGCCGCTGGTGCCGAGCTGCTGAGCAAACAGCGAAACGCGCAGTTCCTCAACCATCCACCGGGCTTTGACCAAGGCTGCGGCTCGTTGCGGATCATAGCTCCCCATCGCTTGCCGTTCTTTTTCAACTTCGTCGCTTATCTCGCCAACCTGCCATGCCAACGAATCGTCAGCCGGATTCGTTGGCGCTTTCTCTAGCCGAATCCGCGCAGCATTGAGGTAGCGCGGCACATGCGCAAGGTATTCGCCTGGGGTGGTTCGAATGAACCCATCGGAAACGAGCCGTGTCACGTAGTCGCGAACATCAGTCACTGTATTGATCAGTGCCAGCGAGGACGTTGTGCGCAAGACACTGTCGACCTCCCCATAGGCTTCCAAAATTCGTACCACGATCTGCGCGATCCGATAGATTTCGTCCTCGAATCGGTCACGCAGCCAGGTGCGTAGCGCCTCATAGTCGCCACGGTTCCGCAGCGTACCCAACGGTTTCTTATTTTCCTGAGCCCACTGATCGGCGAGGTTGCGAATAGCGGCAACATGTAGATCAGTGATGAGCGCGCTCGTGGACGGGTACGGGGAAGCGGCCATTGCTAAGGATTCGCGTCCGGTCCACCGGCTAGTGACGCGGGCTTCGGGCAGGGCGAGCTCGATGGCAAGGAGTCGGATAACTCCGTTGCGATGGTCGCGCACTTGTTCTGCCGGTTCTGCCAATACCCGCAGTTCTACCGTGAACCCAGCTTTCCCAGGTGTTTCGATCAGTGCCGGATAGCCCCGAATCGTTAACCCATGAGTGCCGGTCGTTTCGATGTTGGCGGGGATGTCGTCACCGTCGAGCTCGGGCCAGGTAGTGAGGTTGCGGCGGGTAAGTGCCTCGGTCATTCCGGGCTCGGTTGAGTCTGCTTCGAGGGCTTGGGTGACGGCTTTTTTGACAACGTGTTCGACGGCGGTGCGCGTCTGCGGAGCAAGAGAACGCTGCAGATAGTGGATAGATGTGCCTTCGTCTAGCACGGCGCCGCGTTCGGAGCGGACCCGGAAGTTGATCGTCAAGTGTGCCGGAAGAACAACATCCGCCCAGGAGTCGGCGTCAATATCGATCCCGCGCAGGTCCCGTGCAGCTGCCGTGAATGCGTCTTGGAAGCTGATCGCGTCAGGTTGGCCGTGTGCCACACTATCCCAATCAGGGAGTTTGGCGCGAATCTGCCGGGCAGCATCGGGCGCCGGCACGAGGTTGCGGCGAATCCGTTTGGGAAGCGCGCGAATGGTTGCAATGACGAGTTCGTCGAGCATGCCGGGAACGAGCCAGTCGAAGCCGTCATCGGTGAGTTGCGGAAGCAGAGTTATCGGCACGTCAATAGTGAGTCCGTCTGCGTGTGAGCCGGGCACAAAGGTGTAGTCGATCGGTAAGGTGATATCGCCGTGGATCCATTCGGTTGGGAAGTCATCGTCCGATGCGGTTGTTTCGCCAAGTAAAAATTCTTGGGTGAACGTTAGCAGATCGGGGCGGTTGTGGCGCTCTTTTTTCCACCAAGTATCAAAGTGCCGGGCAGAGACGATGTTGTCTGGTATGCGTTCATCGAAGAACACGTATTGGGCGTCCTCGTCTGCTACCAGCCCGTGGCTACGCAACCGTTCTTCGACTTCGTGCGCCTGCGCCAACGCATCTTGGTTGTCTTTAACGAAGCGGTGATGGGTTCGCCACTGGCCTTCTACCAGTGCGTGGCGAATGAACATCTCGCGAGCAAGTTCGCGTGCCGACGGCGTACCAACAGAAGACAGCAACACTTGCCGGTCAGCTGTGATAGTTAGACCATATAACAGGACTTTTTCGTGGACTTTGGCGGCGCCATCCCGGGTGGACCAGAATGGATCTGAATAGGTTCGTTTGATGAGATGTGCTCCAACGCGCTCGATCCAGGCCGGATCGATTTTTGCGATGGTCCGGGCAAAAAGGCGGGATGTTTCCACCAGCTCGGCGGCCATCACCCAATCTGGGGTGCGCTTGGCAAGCCCAGATCCCGGCCAAGCCACGAAGTGGGTACCACGCGCGCCTAGATAATCGCGCTTGCGCTGGTCAAACGTTCCGATGTTGGACAGTAGCCCAACAAGGAGTGACCGGTGAATCGCGTCGGCAGCGGGTGCATCGGCTGAAGCTCCCACCGCTTTGACCGCATGCGTAACATCGCGGTTGTGGCTGACGTCGTTGTGGGTTTCGCGTGCTTGGCGGATCTGCGCCGCGGACGGCAACGCAATATTTTTCAACGTAATGCCGAGTGGTTTAGCAAGTTCACGCAGTTGGGCGACGACGTCTTGCCACTCGCGGAACCGCAACCAGTTCAGGTGCTCGGCCCGGCACAACCGCCGAAATGCCGAACCAGACAGGTCTCGTTGTTGGGTACGTAAATACCGCCACAGGTTCAGGTAAGCCAAAAAGTCCGAACTGGGCTCAGTGAAGCGGGCGTGGAGCTGATCTGCTTGGGCCTTATATTCGGCTGGGCGCTCGCGGACATCTTGGACTGACATTGCGGCAACTAGCACCAGCACTTCGGTGGCGGCGCCGTTGTCGACGGCGGCAAGCAGCATACGTCCCAAGCGTGGATCGATCGGCAACCGGGCAAGTTTGCGTCCGATTTTGGTGAGAATCGGGGTGCGGGTATCGGGTTCAAGCGCGCCGATTTCTTCCAACAGTTGGATACCAGCCCGCACGGCCTTCAAGTCCGGCGGATCGATGAACGGGAAATCAGCAACTGTGCCTAGGCCAAGCGACGCCATCTGTAGAATAACCGCAGCGAGCGAGGTGCGTTGAATTTCCGGTTCGGTAAATTCTGGCCGGGAGGCGAAGTCCTCTTCAGAGTAGAGCCGGATAGCGATACCGTCCGCTACACGCCCAGAACGTCCCGAACGCTGATTCGCAGAAGCCTGCGAAATCGGCTCAATCGGTAGGCGCTGCACCTTGGTTCGTGGCGAATACCGCGAAATACGTGCAGTTCCCGGGTCGATCACATAACGGATTCCCGGCACAGTCAAAGACGTTTCAGCAATATTAGTGGCCAGAACTATCCGCCGATGTGAATGTGCTTGGAAGATGCGTTGCTGTTCGGCAGAGGATAACCGAGCAAATAGTGGCAGGATTTCGACGGCGCCCGGCACGTTACTGTGTTCGCCAGCGGCCAGGAATTTCGGGCCGAGATCGTCCCGGAAAGCCTTGAGGGTTTCGCGGATTTCGCCTTCGCCGGACAAAAAGACGAGGATATCTCCGGGGCCTTCGTTCATCAGCTCATGCGCGGCGTCCACGATTCCGGTAATCGGGTCATCAGCGGACGGGGCTTCGTCGTCGTCAGTATCTATCCCGAGCGGACGGTACCGAATGTCGACCGGGAACGTGCGCCCAGAAACTTCAATCATTGGTGCGACGACGCCGGGGCCGCCGCCGTGCATATACCGCCCGAAATGTTCGGCGAAGCGTTGCGAATCGATGGTGGCGGAGGTGATGATGAGTTTGAGGTCGGGGCGTTGGGGTAGGAGCTGGGCGAGGTAGCCGAGCAGGAAGTCGATGTTGAGGGAGCGTTCGTGGGCTTCGTCGATAATGATGGTGTCGTAGCGGCGCAGCATCGGATCGGACTGGATCTCAGCCAGCAAAATACCGTCGGTCATGAGTTTGACCAGCGTGTTGGGGGAGACGTGTTCGGTGAATCGCACATGGAAGCCGATCGCACCACCCATTTCGACCCCAAGTTCGTCGCTGATACGGGTGGCGACGGCGCGTGCCGCAAGCCGGCGGGGCTGGGTATGGCCGATCATCCCGGTGATTCCACGCCCGAGCTCCAGGCACATTTTGGGTAGCTGAGTGGTTTTACCGGAGCCGGTTTCGCCCGCGATAATCACGACTTGATTGGTGGCGATGGCGGCCATAATGTCGGTGCGCCGGGCAGAGACGGGGAGTTGTTCTGGGTAGGTGATGTCTGGGACGCTGGCTTTGCGGGCAACGATTTGTTCTGGGGTGAACGGGCGTGGCCCGCGCTGGGTGCGAGCCTGGTGGCGGGGACGACGGCGGTTGACTGAGTGGCGTTTTTCGGTAGACATCGTCTTCTATTTTCGCACGTTCCCGGCAACTTGTCAGTGACGCAGGAAGTGGCGGTGTGGGCAAGGAGACGTGCCTCATGGCAGTTCCCCGGTGGGTGATGGAATGATGGCGGCAATGGTTGGTCTAGACTTGTTCCTGCTTGTGTTTTTGGAGGGATTATGAAATTTGTGTGGGCACTAGTTTCGCTAGTTATTGCTGGAATTGCGTTGGTGTTGTTCCGCCCGGACCTAGCCCCTTATCTGAGTGACTATGCGTTGGCCCTGCCATTCGCCCAGATCCTATCGATGCGTTTCTGGATTGGTGCAGTGCTCCTTTTCGGTGCGGTGATCTTGGCTGTTTTTGCGCTGGTACGCTACAAGCTTTTGAACATGGGTCGCATCGCGGGCAGTTTGGCCGGGGTGTTGCTGATTGCGAGTATGTTGCAGTTTGGGCTGTTGCTAGAACGCGGGGTGGCTAAACCACATCAGTTAGCGCCGGATCGCGGTGTGGCGATGGCATCGGCGGGTAACAGTGATATTACCGTATTGACGTACAACACTCTTGGCGGAAAGACGACGGCGGAGCAGATCTCCCAGCTCGTTGAAACCAATGGTGTTGATGTGGTTGTGTTGCCGGAGACCGCACACAAGCGGGGCCGCGAAGTTGCGGAGTTGTTGGCTTCCCAAGGACTGAATTTTCAACAGTTCGATACACATACCTCCCAATACGATCCGGAATTTCGCTCAACTGTTCTTCTTGTTTCAGTCGCGCTTGGTGAGTATGAACAAAGTGATGACGCCCCGGCTGGTTCGGCTGCAGTAGTGGCCCGGCCAGTGTCCGGTGAGGGTCCAGAATTTATCGGTGTCCATCCGATTGCTCCGGTTCCTGCGTTGATGGAACAGTGGCGTTCGCAAACTCGTGCAGTGTATGAACAATGCGGGAAATCAAACTTCATTATGGCGGGCGATTTTAATTCCACGATCGATCATCAAATGGCTCATGGTTTTTCTTGTGGAGATGGTGCGCGTGACGCCGGTTCAGGTGCGGTTGGTACCTGGCCGGCCACCATGCCGGCAGGGTTATCGGCGCCGATCGATCGGGTACTTCACGATGGCCACAGCTATCGGGGAACCGATGCGGCAATCGTGAAAGTCGGCGAATCAGATCACCGCGGACTCTTGGTTAGGCTCACTCCAACGAAGTAGACTGAAGAGAACAAAAGTATTGTGGATAAATGCTGGCGTCCGTAGTACGTCACGGGAAAGAGGATTATTATGCGGTTAATGCGAACACTGATTATTGCTGGGGGTGCCTACGTCTTGGGTGCCAAGGCAGGCCATGAACGCTATGAGCAGATTGTTGATGTGGCATCAAAGCTGTGGAATTCTTCTCCGCTTGCTGACTTCACTGCGCCAAGCCGTGACACGGTTGATGAGATTATTGTTGAGGACGAGATGTGAATTTTGTACCAGCAACGGGGGCTGTAAGGTGCTGTAACTCGCCAGTTGAATTAGCAAGTTACCGGATCCGTCACGCTGGTGGGGAAAGTGAAAATATTGATTGGTTGCCGCTAAGTGATGAGCTTCCGGATGACTGCTGGGTGATGCTTGACATTCTAGAGTTGGGTTCGTTCCTTGAGGATTTTGCCGGAGTGGATATCCATATCTCTGATGAAGAAATTGATGAGCTAATAGGTGCGGAGGACCAATTTGAAAGAGTGGCATTCGGGAAACTGAGTTATGGACGCCGTGCTGATGTCACGGAAACTCAATCGCAACCGGGGCTGATTGAAATTCGACTGCGTGAGCCGTATGAACTTGGGGCGTACAAATATCGGATTCGTATCTATGTGGTTGAACCTGAGCAGCCACCTTTTACGGGGATTGTGACTTTGTTGATGCATGTTAAACAAGATGGTAATAGCAGGCTTAATAGTATGCAGAATGACTTTATGGCAACGGCAATGGATAGATGTGACTCATGGGTTGAGAACTTTCCTGTTGTCTAGTGAGTAGACATAGGATATATTCACTATATGCATCAGTTGCATATAGTGAAAGGGGGGGGGTATGTTGAATCAAAAAAGACGTGAATCCATCCGGAAACGACGGGAACAAAATAAGCGCGATTGGCAACTTATTTCTGACCTAGTAGAAATCCGTAAAAAATTAGGCATTGAACAGGCGGATATTGCGCAGAAAATGTCCGTTAGCCAGTCGACTATTTCACGTTTTGAATCAGGGCAGACTAATCCTACGCAGCAAACTATTCGCCGATATGCACGTATTGTTGGGGTAAGTATCGAATATCAACTAGTTTTAGATGCTGAAATACGCCACGTTATCCAAGATGTAACCACGTACCAAGAAATGCCGCATCTGCAATACGGAAAAAATAAATATACTGTTCAATACACTGATAAGGTTTTGGCGTGACGCTTGACAAAATAGCCTTAGAGCATGTCAAAGTAGTGAAATCTGGAGTAGAAAATCTCATTCGTTCAGAAAATGTCCAGATTGACCAAGCGGACAAGCTGAACGTAGAAACTAATATTAGTTTCTACGTTCCGCAAGCTATTAATAACGAGCTACTAGTTGATGTTGAGTTTTTGATTAAAACTCAAATTGCCAACGTAAATATACACGTGCGTGGAATTTATCATTCTGAGGATGATCTTAGTGCGTTGCCGAAAGACTATGACTGGGAGAGTTTTCTTTCAGGGCAAGTAGTTTCTGATGTTTTGCCGTATGTGCGGGTATATGTTTCTCAGTTATGTGGAATGATAGATATTCCAGCGATTCCACTTATGTTAAAAGATCGTGAAACCATGCCGGCGGGCGAGGGCGTCTAGCTCGAATCCATCTTTGCCACGGATAACTGGAACGCCGTCGCCTTCGGCATCTTTATCGTCGCGGTCTTTGCGGTAGGCTTCGGGCGATCCGTGGGATAGCACATGCTCGACGGGGTTGAGTTCGCGCAATGCGATTCCGCGTACCCGTGATGGGTGTTCGCGGGCGAGTTCGTCATAGATGTGTGGGTCGTTTTGTCCGTCGTCGCCAACTAAGAACCACTCAATATTGGGGAACATAATCAACAGGTTACGCAGCTGGCTTTTCTTGTGTTCTTGGCCGGAACGGAACAGGCCAGTGGGGGTGGGACCCCAGTCGGTTAGGAGCATGGGGCCGATTGGCAGATCGTTGAGCTGAATGAAGTTCAAGAATGTGGAATACGTGTTCCACGCTCCGGTAGATAGATAGAATACTGGCGCTTCTGGGGCGTCAGCAAGGAGCGTCTGATAGAACGTGCTCATGCCCGGCACAGCTTGGCGGGTGTTCGTGTGTTTGACGAAAGAGTTCCAGGCAGCCAACATGGCTCGCGGTAGCCAGGTGACAACGATAGTGTCATCAATATCAGAAATCAGCCCGAGTTTGGCTTGCGGCTCGACGACCATTATTGGAGCGTTGACGGGTTCGCCGGCGGCTGGGATGATGAGTGCTTCGTGCCAGCCGGGGGTAAGTCCATGATTTTCGACGACGATATCTAAGTATCCACTACGATCTGTCCGAGTGCGGATCGTTTGCTCACCAATGATGACCGTAACAGGTAAGAAGCCCACCTGAGTAGTGAAGAATTGACGCCAGCCACGTTCGGCTTCGGCGGCTTTTTCATTGGCTAAGGTAGCAATGTCTTGTACAACGTTCCCAGCATATTTATGTGTCAAATTTGGTAAGAATGGTAGCGCAAAAGGTTTTTTCTCAGCTTGTGGGTCAGCCATAACTGCACGAGCAAGCACTCGAACCGCACTGGTTGAGCCGTATCCGGTATAGCCAATGATTTGCGGAAGCCAACCGGCATGGCGACGCTTAACGATGCCACGGCGGTTAACCGCGTCTTCGATCGTTCGTGCAAAATGTGCCAACCCCATAGGGATAGTCTACCGAAAGTCGGTGTGCTCAGGTGTATGACGTACGGGAACTGACTACACCGGCAACAACAACCCATAAAGTAGTCGCGATAAGCAAGGCACTGAGCGGCGATTGTGGCGTGTTGAGCAGGTAGCCTAACTGTAATCCACAAATCGTTCCGATCGCGCCAAAACTATAGGACCAACTCATGATGCGAGCGAATTGGCTTCCGCGGAAGAATACTTGGCGGTGAGTTTCCAAGATAATCACCCGGGCTTTGTTGAAAAGGACGTTGCAGAAAATAAATCCGAGCGCGGTATAGAATGTGGCGTTATTGCTGGCAATGAGGACGACGGCGATCACAATATTGAGAGCCGAAAGTCCGGCGGTTGCTTGCAAGGCGCGTTTGGTGGGGATGGCTTTGGAGATGCGTCGCCCAACGAGTGGGCCAACGGTTGCTGCACTACCGAAGGTAATCAGCACCCACCCCATGGCTATCTGTGCCGGGCGCTCGCTCAAGTTCGCTGCCCACAAGAATACCAGTGAGCCGGTCAACGCTCCAATAACCTGCAAAACAAACGACAGCAACGGAGAAGCTGGGCCAGAACGGAAAAGATCAAAGAAGAACTGACGCATCGGGAGGCGCGTACCAGTGACGGAGAATTCGTCGTCGTCGGCATCAATCAACGCGGGCATCGCGTAGGTGTGCCGGGCCCACATCCGGAAACTGGCTCCGGCAAGCGACAACACCGCGTTAGCAATAAAGAGAACCTGCACGGAAAGAACAGACATCCACGCGCCAGCCGGGCTGGCAACAACCAAGCCGATAAAGCCGAGCCAAGCATACAAGGCGGCGTTGAACGATAGCGCGTGTTCTTCGGACTGTTGAGCGAACGCCGCGCCGTAAAACTCTTCAGCGATATCGGATACTGGGGCGAGGAAAAGGTCGATCGCAATATATCCAACCAGCAACCACATCTGCGGTATGCCGGCAAACATCAGTGCGACGACGGCGACAATCGACAGTAGGGCTTCAATGAAGTCAACGGTAATAAGCGTTCTATCTGGAGAATATTTCTTGAGGATATGCGCATAGAGTGGAAAAGCAAAAACACATAACTGTTCAGCGGAAGAAATGAGCACGAACGTGCCCACACTGACCTGGCCGGCAGCAGTGAGCGCGTTCCAGCCGCCTTCAATGAGGCGATTACCTAAAACTGTGAGGATCAGGCCAACCACCATGACTCGGCGGACCCGGCGCAACAGTTGGAAAGACAATCAGATATCCTTTACTTCAAGGCTGGGCACATGTATAAAACTTTCTTACCCCAGCTGCATTATCTCATCGCAACGCTGTGCAACATGTGGGTCATGTGTAACAATAATAAGGGTTTTGTGGTGTTCGTGTTGAAGCGTAAGCATTTCAGTGAGAACGTGTTGTGCAAGATCTTGATCTAACGCGCCAGTTGGTTCATCGGCGAGGATGAGATTTCCTGGTTTGAGAATGCAACGCGCTAGCGCAAGACGTTGTTGTTCGCCGCCGGAGAGAGTAGAAACCAGATCATTTTTCACGGTGGATAGCCCGAGGCGGTCAAAAAGCTGTTCAACCTGTGCTTGTTTTTCTGCCTTATTTGTTTTCACGTAATGCAATCCCAGTAATGCGTTGTCAAAGGCGGTTTTGTCGCTGATGAGAGCGTAGGACTGGAAAAGATAGTTGATGGCTTCGCGCCGCAACTTAGTAGCGGCGGCCGAATTAATCTTCGGCAATGTGCGGCCATTGAGTTGAATTGTTCCTGATGTGGGTGCTTCTAGCATGCCAATAATGTTTAACAACGTACTTTTGCCACAGCCAGAAGGGCCGGTGATGGCTAGACTAGAGCCGGCAGGTACAGCAAAACTTAACTGATCTAAAATAATTCGTTGGCCAAAGGTTTTCCGCAGGTTATCAACGCGTAAAATGTCAGACATTATCTGCTCTTTTCTTTATTTGGGACGTTAGGCAGTTTTGATCATGGTGCTCAAGGTGGCTTGGGTAGCGCGACGAGCTTGATAGCTCAGTAAGAAGATTTGGATTATTCCACAACCAGCACTTACCACGATGCCGCTAGTGCTACCGAGAAGGGTTGCAGCAAGCATACAGATAACTGTTGTTGCGCTAACTAAAATGATTGGTGGTAAGAATATTCCAACTAGGGGGTGTCCCAATAGTCGTTTGACGGCGATCATCTCCCGGCGAGACACAGCATAGATTTTCACTATCGAGGTGATAATAACTAGTTCTAAGATAGCGATAATAGCTATCGCGGAGCCAAACAGCTTAATCGTGTCACCTAACGTCTTTTGTAAACCGGCAATAAAATTAGCCACTGGTAAAAACTCTGGTTGGTTATCGTCAAGCTGATAGTCGCTCAAATATTGTGGAGTTAAGTATGTATCTGCTGCTTGGCTCGTGAGCTTCAGGTAACTATTTTCTAATCCGTTCGCCCACAAGCTTTCTGACTCGATAGGAATCATATTGTTTGTTGTAGCAAGAAGGATGACTGGATCCGGTACTGTGTTTGCGCGTTCGAGATCCGTATTCCACACAAAAATATCGGTTTCCGGGTGGTAATAATAGAAAGCGAACTGTGGATTGTCGGTAAACGTATTGCGGATATCGCTGTCAAAAGAAGTGTTTGCGTAATCGCGTAAATAATTTTCGAGCGCTTGCGCATCATCGTCAGCCAGGGTATCAGGTAAGAGATAGACTCGTGTTCCGTTGTGCGCTTGGTTAACCCAGTGGTTTTTGATTGGCAGGCCTTGATCAATCAGATAATTTGGTGAGGCTAACATGGACCAGTAGGGTTGGTTAGGTACATGGTCATATATCTGCCCGTTACGCCAAATATCGAGTAACTCGTTATCAATGTACTCGGTATGGACAAGGTAGGCACCGGTGCTTCCTTCAAATGAACGATACCAGTTATAGTATTCAACTGAATGTGAGCTCGACTGCCCGGAAATAGAGCTACTATTTTGGCCAATTTTTTCCTTATAAAGAATTTCAAGATCGGAATAGTTTGACCACCGTTGTTGAATTTGAGACATGTGGTGGACGGTACGCAACGGTCCATCAAGTCCGTACATGGCGACAACAATGCCCACAGAGGAAGCAAAGTAGAAAATCAGCAAACATACACCTAAAACTTTTGACGAAATTCGGTTGCGTACCGCATTGACCGGGCTGATACTGAAAATAACTGTTGATGCTACGCCAGCGGCTAGACATATCACTGCAAATGCAGATATTCCGGCTAGAATACCGTTGGTTATGGTGTTAAGGGTGATGGAAAAATGAGTGAACCCAGCTAGATAAATAGCAAACGATACGATGATGCCACTTGCTGAAACAACAATCAGTGGCCGGAAAATTTTGATAACGTATTCGCTACGTGACCAACCTAAAAGAATATGAGTACCGAGTGTGGACGTGCTTTGATAAGCACTCAAAATAAGGATAAAAACCAAAGATATCCAAGAAATTGCGGCGGCCGCGTACACGATGGTGATGAGCAGTGGATCTTGGGCATACGCCCCATGCAAAGAGGTAAGTATCGTATCAGGATCGACGTCGGCAAGTGCACTAATGTTAGTAGCAAGATTAGTTATGTCCTGCGGTGTTAGACCAAAAATACGATATGTTCCATTGATTGTTCCAGAGATTTGCAACAGATCGTTTAATTGAACGCCTATCACTCTTGTTGCGCCGAGTATTGATGGTAATGGTGCTATCTGATCGGCAGCTACCTGGTCAAGCCCTAAAGTGGAGCCCGGATCGGCTGCCAGTAGCTGGTTGATGTTGCGGATGTCAAAAACGGTTGTCCCTAAATAAGATACTGGCAGGTCGCTCATGTCGGGGCTAGCATTACCATAAAAACCGAATCGGTATCCGTTGTTGTTGCCGTTATCGTCTAAAATATAGTCGCCACGAACGATGAGGCCGTGATGATTGTCAACCTCATGTAATAGTGTTTCTATTACTAATTGCGACTTTTCTTCAGTTACACCGTGTAGATGAATAACTTGCCCAGATTCAGCGTATTGTTGAAGTGCACGGGTGTAATCATAGCCAGCGGTGAGAATGGCTCCTAACCCGAACAATATGCTCATTATTAATGCGAGCATAAAACTTAAGAAACGCAATATTTTACTCATTGGAAGTGCCGCTGCCCCTTAATAGTGTATTTTATGCCGAGCTAGAGTTTATTACTTGCAATCCCAGTATGCTTGAGCGAGACCTGATCCAACATACTCTGAAGCGTATGCAGTAACACCAGGGCTTTTCCAGCCAGACCATGTTCCATTTGCGGTGGCAGAATGAGTGAAGTGGTGAGTCTGTACTTGAGAATAACTATAAACTCCCCATGTCCGCCCGTGGTCCCAGTTAACAGCAACGCCTCTATAGTAGACGGTGGCGGCGTTAGCTAAGCCTGCTCCACCAGCAAGCATGATAAGTGATACTAAAAATGTGGCTAGTGCTTTCTTTGTTTTTTCATGATGAAGCAACTCCTTTGTTGTCTGGGGGCAGTGACAATTCCTGCTCTTTTATGATAAAAAACTGTCACTTCCATGTCAATTAGCATGAATCATAGTTAAGTGCGATTTATATGCAAAAAGAGTAATGTAATGGTGAATTTCCTTTACGGTAATTAAGACGTGTTATTCTTTTTTCTGAAAAGATTTTTAGTGCATTTGCTGGTATTGGAATGTGAACGAGGAAATCAATGGTAAATTTTGGCGAGTACGAAAGCTCTGTTCGGTTTAGTAATGCTGCGGCTGATGATTTTATTGATTTGTTGCACAAGGCTGTTGCGTTTCTTTTTAATTTCGAGTCTACTCGTGTAGGTGCCGAGAGCCTAGCGTCAACTAGCTTTGCTGGTTATTTTTCTACTGTATTTGCGCATAATATGCGGGTTTGTTCTTATGATGGTCAGGCTTTACGGGAAGCTTTAACGAAGATAGCTAGTCAAGTTGAATATGTAAAAGAACAAGCAGCTAAAGAGAATCAGCGTAGACGGTTAGTTCGTTAGTATTTTGCTCGGCACGATAATTGGTGGGAAAAAGGGTGGGATTGGCTGGTTGGCCAGGAAGAACCGCCACATTTACCGCCGGCTGATCCGCCGGTACTGTCTATCACTGCGAGTGTAGCCAATAATCGTCAGCAGGAGCTTGGAAAAGGGCCAGCTGGTGGAGTCTCTAGTGCGATTCCAGAAAATTTACTCAGTGCTTCGAGTAATTTACGTGAGGCTAGTACGAACCTTATTCGTGGTTCTGTTTTGGCTAATTGTTATGAGGCGTTCACTGACCAATGCCGCTATGGTTTGATTCAAGTTAATGACGTGTTTCATCAACTAGATAGGTGGATCAGCTTAAATGAGAATGATGTGAACTGGTTGCGTGTGGTTGGGGAGGCGTTCGCGTCGGCTGGTTCTGGTAGTGGAATTGCTAGCTTGTCGGATCAGGCAATCAGTCAGGTCCTTCAGTCATATAATGTTGATTGTGTCCGTGAAGATCTTGATATTTCCTCCCCGACTATGGCTGGTATTGATCCGAAGACCGGCTATATTGAGGATCCGGTGAATAGTGCGACTGGTAATTTTGTGGAGCCTGAGTTGGATTTGAGCTTTGTTGGTTCAGCTGCAGGTTTGGGTTTGTCACGGTTGTATAACTCGGTGGGCTCGTTGAATGGGCGTGGTGGAGTATTTGGTCCAGGGTGGTCTAGTGTATTGGATCAGGTCTTGGAGTTGGACGACGATGAGCATGTCGGCTGGGTGATGGCTGATGGACGTTTAGTGCCTTTTGGGTTGGTTGGTGATGGTCTGGTTCGGGCTGTGCGTGACAGTTTCTGGGTATGTCGTACTGGTGTAGATACTGTTCGTAATGGGTGGTTAAAGGATCAGATTGCGAACATCGTTGGTGTGGATGCGATTGTGTGGCTGGTATCTGATAATGCTGGCGGGCAATGGTACTTTACCGAGACTGGTATGTGGCTGGGTGAGTCTCGAGGTGCGGGTAGTGGTTTATTCGTGGATCGTGATGATGCCGGATTTGTTGTTGGAATCTTGAGCGAGCGTGGCCGATCCATGAAGATCTCGTATACGTCTGATGGCCTGGTTGAGCGGGTGGGCAGTGATGATGGGCGTGAGGTTTGTTATGTTTATGATGCTCAGTCTCGGCTAGTTCGGGTCGATGGTCTTTCTGGTTCGCGTGAGTATGTCTGGGATGGTTTGCTGATCACGCAGGTGGTGGATGCTGCTGGCGTGGTTGAGTGCGTGAACGTTTACGATAACAAGGGGCGGGTGACTAGCCAGGTTACGGAGTTTGGTCGACGGGTCAAGTATGTTTACTTGCCTGGCAATATCACTGTCGTTAGCGACGGCGATGGGGGTCGGGCGAATACGTGGATAGCGAATGCCTATGGTCATACGGTGGGCGTGATTGATAGTGACGATCAGCGTCAATCGATGTCTTATGACCGGTGGGATAACCTTGTGATGGTTCGGGACCGGGACGGCAATCAACGGGTGCGTTTGTATGATGAGCGTTCCCGTCTGGTGCGTGAGGTGTTGCCGTCTAAAGCGTACGTGTCTTATAAATGGGACGAGTTTGATCGCATCGTAGAGGTTTCTAATAGTGTTGGAGGAACAGTTAGCTACGAGTATGCTGATGATACGTGTTTGAATCCGTGCCGGATTGTTGATCCACTCGGCGGGGTTAGTGAGCTTGTCTGGCGTGATGGCTTGTTAGTTTCGGTGGTTGATCCAGAAGGTGTGCGACTCGGGTTCGATTATGATGTTCATGGCGATTTGATCTCAGTAGTTAACGGTCAGGGAGCTGTTGCGTCCATGGAACGCGATGCGGCAGGTCATGTGGTTAAGACAATTAGTCCACTGGGTTTTGTTACTGAGTTTTCCTACAGTTCTGCAGGGCTACTTGAGAAAATGGTTGATGCTGAAGGCGGAGAGTGGACCTATCACTACGATAAGGCCGGTCGGTTGGTGAAGAATACTGATCCAATCGGTGCAGTACAATCTTTTGAGTATGGGCCGCACGGCAAGCTAGTTAAAGCCGTTGACGGGTTAGGTCGGGCCACGGTTCAAGAGTTTGATGATTTGGGCAATGTGCAAGCCATCAAGCTTCCTGATGGGGCTGAGTATGCTTTTACGTATGATGGGCTTTCGCGGCTGAAGTCTTTCACAGACCCCTCTGGTAGTAGCTGGACTTATCAGTGGGATAAGTTGGGAAATTTTGCGGGTGTGGTTGATCCGGAAGGAGTTAAGGCCACAGTTACTGGTAGTCCCATTATTGGTCGGATAGCTAGCTATGATAGTTCGGGTAAGACTGATGGGGTTGTGGAGTTTGACGAGTTCGGGCGTCCGGTGAAGACTGTTGATATATCTGGGGATGCGGAGATTGTCACTTATAACCGGGCTGGTCAGCCAGTGGAGTTCCTTGATACTGATGGTGGTTTAACTATCCTGACCCGTGATCTTGCCGGCCGGGTGGTTGCTCATGCCTCTGCGCAGGGGTTGGTCACGAGTTACACATATGATGTGTGCGGCAGGCTAGCTACTGTTATTGCTCCAAATGGGGGAATATATCGGTGTGAGTATGACGCGGATTCTCGTTTGATCAAAGTGATTAACCCGGTAGGGGATGAATCGAGCTATGTTTACGATAAAGTGGGTAGACTCGTAAAAGCTGTTGTGCCAGGCCAAGGTGTTGTAGAACGCAAATATGATAAAGCTGGGCGGTTGATTTTCACGCGCGATAGTCTCGGTGGCCCGCGTTGGTTTACATACGATAAGGCAGGGCAACTTATTAAGGCTATTAACGGGTTGGGCGGAGCTAGCCGGTATGAGTACGATGCTGTAGGCAGGCTTGTTCGAATGGTTAATCCCGCTGGCGGGATACATACTTATGCTTATGATCAGGCAGGTAATCTGATCCAGGTAGTAGACCCGTTAGGTAACACTACTAGAGCTGAGTATGATAAAGCTGGCCGAGTTCACGCTATGGTGGATGCTCAGGGTACTAGTTTTACTTATGCTTATGATACTAACGGGCGCTTGAGTGAGGCCTATGCTAATGGGCGGCTGTTATTCAAAGTAGAAACTGATATGCTCAGTCGCACTATCACGTTATTTGATTACACTAACGCCGAAAGTTCTGATCCGCTCACCCATACGCTTGTTTATACTCGGCTAGGACAGTTAGCTAGTAAAACCACGTTTAGTAACGACGGCGGTAGGCGTAAGGCTGAGTGGTTTTACAATAAGGACGGTCAGCGTGTTAAGTATGTGAGCGAGCTAGGAATTGAGACCCGTTATGAGTACGACGTTAGCAGGCAGCTAGCTAGTATTGATCATCCTTTGCTGGGTCAGGCATTCTTCTCATACGATAAAGCCGGGAATCTTACACATATCAAAGCCGGTGATAGTTCGCACGAGTGGGTGTGGGATAATGGTTTCGTTACTAAGCATGCCACTGAAAAACCTGGTGAGGCCCAGGATGTTACTCTGATTAGCCGTGATGCTTTTGGGCGAGTGGCAAGCGTGAAAACTGTCTCGGAAATGATTGAGTATTCCTATGATGAGGCCAACCAGTTAACGAGCATGCGAACTAGTAGTGGGCAATCGCGTCGGTGGATTTACGATAAAAGTGGGCGTTTAACTACTAGTACATACCGTTCTGGTAGTGAAGCAGTTAGCGAGTTTTTCACATATAACCAAGCCTCGCAGTTAACCTACACCACTACTACTGTTGGTAGCAATGATGGGGTTGGTGCGGTAGAGACTGTTTACACTTATAACAAGATTGGGCAAAGAACCAGTCAAGAAAACTCGCTGGGGCAGTCCACTACCTACACGTGGGGTTTAAACGGCTTTCTGGAAAGTGTTAATTTCACTGGTCCGGATATGCTAGCCGATACTAAACGTTTAATAGTGGATGCGCTTGGATACCTTACTGGTATTAATGACGCCAGTATTGAGTGGGATTATGCTAGCGTGATGCCAGCGGTAACGGGTATTGGTTTAGATCCGGTTCTTAGTCTGCCTGGAGGCCAATACCTCACTCCGGATAGTACCTCTTTGAAAAGTGAATATCAGGAAGCCCATGGTTGGCGGCCGAATGCTTCTACTAGCGTGTTAAATCCTTACACTTTTACCGGAGCCAGTCCGGAGTATCTTACGGGGTTGTTGCCAGATGGGGTGAGTCTTGCTGGGGCTAGTTTGCGTATTAATGGGCTTGATTGGATGGGGGCGAGGATCTACGACTCGGCTACCGTGAGCTTTCTTTCTCAAGATCCATTATCTGCTCCGGCTGGTGTTGTGTGGGAGACTAGTCCTTATAATTATGCTGCTAATAATCCGCTTAACCTATCTGATCCTTATGGTCTCAAACCCGTAACTGACCAACAAATGCAGGCCTACTCACAAACGATTGACCAGAGGAGCTTTTTCACTCGCGCGAAAGAGAACTTTTGGAGTTGGAACACTCTAGCTGGTCTTGGGCTGATGGTTGCAGGTGGGGTAATAATGTTCACAGGTATTGGCGGGCCAGCTGGCGCAGCACTGTTTGGTGCTGGTGTTGATGCTACCTTCCAACAACTCAATGGTGGAACCGTAGATTGGATTAGTGTTGGAATTACTACGTTGGTTGGTACAGGGGTTGGGGCAGGAATGAAGTTTCTTTCTCCTTTGATTGCGAAGACCAGTCTAAATGCAGGGTCTCAAAAGCTGTTCCAGAATCTGGGTGAAAATGGCCGGAAATTGTTGCAAAAGCCTATTGTGTATGGTTCTAAGTTCTTGAAAGAGAGCGCTGAAGATGTGGTTAGCACGGTTGTTGAGAAGCCTATAAAAGATGCGTTTGGTATACAGACGGGTTCTTTTGGTGAAGAGGTTAAGGGTGCCTTGTTTTCACCCACTGCGTTGATCACGCGTTCAGGTGTGGTGGGAATTGAGACTAGAGGAATGAACCGGTATGGGCCCTTGTATGGACTTTCACCGTACTCTTTTAATAACGCTGTGGAAGATAAGATTGATGATTTTATAAGGAAACCTAATTTCGGTTATGACCCGCGTACCTCTACGCTTGCTCCAGATAGTATCTATGCTCTGGGTGAGGATTACCTTCATACTGGTTCAGTAAAGTCTGTGAATGTTGATAAATGGGAAAAGGGGAGAGAGATTGTGACTTTCTCTTATCAGGCTTCGCCCGATTCTCCAGTGATTAGTAGAGATGTTAGGAATATCGATTTGCCGTTTGGGGTGTTTCATGGTGAGTGAGTTTGGGTTGGAGATTGTGTGTGTTGAGCGGGTGATGGTTGAGTGTGCTCGGTTGCAGTATCGGGCGGTTCATCCGGTGTTGGGGCAGTGGTGGTTTGCTCGGTTGGGTGCTGGTCGGTTGAATTTTGATGAGGTGAAGGTTCAAGGTCTTTTTGATGAGGTGTTGGATGCTTTGCGGGCGGGGGATAGGTTTAGGGCTCGGAAGAATTTGCGGTATGTGAGGATTTTCTTGTCTGATGCGGTTTTTTCTGAGGTTGATCCGCGTTCGTATGTTGATATGTTGATTTATGCGTTGGAACTTGATGATGAGGTTTTACGGCGTAGGTGTTTGTCTGCGTTGTGGTTTGAGATGGTTCATGATTGGCGTGGTAAGCGTGATATGGGGGTTCCTTCTGCGCCGGATTTGTCGAAGTTTATGTTGGTTGAGTGGGTTTTAACGTTGGTTTTGTCGGTGATTGGGGTGGTTGTTCCTACGTGTCAGGCCGAGAGCTGGTTTAAGGTGGTTCCGGCTGTGACGTTTGCTTTGTTGTGTTTGTATTATGCGACGTTGGTGAGGTTACCTAACGTTGTGTGGAATGTGGTGATGTTTTGGGTTGGGTTTGGTGTGACTTTGCCGATTGCGTTGGCATTACGTGATTATGTGTCCCCCTGGATTATCTGGTCGTGGAGTGGGGGTGCATTGGTCGGTTTTTTGATTGGTAATCATCGTGGGTATCAGTTTGTGCAGCGGACTGTGGCTAAGTATGGTCCGTTTGCGTGTTTGTGGGCGCGGGTGATTGGTAGGAATCGGTATGAGATTGTGATGGTGGGGATAGATGGCCGGGTGTTTTGGCATCATGTGATTAGTGGTTGGTATCGGCATATTTATCCGCTTTTGGGTGCGAATCTGTCTGCTTCGTTTCGTAGTGCGGTGCTTCATCGTGGGGCGGTGGGGGCTCCTTTTGGTGGTTGGTATCAGTGTTATCCGGCTTTGGTTTCTACGAGGATGGTGGGGTTGCGGCGTTGGAATCCGACTGATTGGGATGATGCGAGGAAGAAGACTGCTGGTTTGACTTCGGAGTTGATTGACCAATTTTTTAGTAATCCTGCTTCTGTTTTGGCTCCACCGGTAGCGGTTTTTCCTAGTGATACGCCGAGTACGATCGGTACGTTCTGCTTCAAATGGTGATATTCACGTTTTTAAGGGCTCTATCATCGCGGGGGTCTTCTGCAACTGTTATGTCGGAAGGTGTAGCTATGGGCGTGGGTAGTCTTTTTTCGGCTCTAAAGGAATTATGGTAATGGAGCGTCCTACTCTTAATAAGAATACGTATAAAGACGTACTGTTTTTCTTTAGTATTTGGATTATCTTTTCTTTTCTTCCTGCTCTTGTCCGTGGGATAGTGGTTTCCAAGGTATATATTTTAGTTGATTTAGCAGCATTCGCTTTATTGGCGATTTACGGATTTTTCATTCCTCATATAAAACATTTTGCGCTTTGGCTTATTTTACTGATTCTTTTGCCAGATATATTTTTTATCTGGATAGCACATAATAGACTACTTGGTGCTCTATGGCTTATTTCTGGAATTTTAGGTGCCGCAGTAGGTACGTCGTTGTTGCCGCCGAAAGAGGATTCTAAGCCTAAGAGGGTTCCGCGTTCGCGTCTGTTGTAGTGTTTTTTGATGTGGTTGTGGGGTCTTCTAGGAGGTCGTTTGCTTTGCTCATCCATGATTGTAGTGCGGGGATTTCGTCGCCGTAAATGGTTGCGTAGATTTCATCGCCGTCGAAAATGATCAGGCTATCTGCGGCAACATTGTTTTTCTGGGCGAGTTCTTCAATATAGCTATCAGGGAAATCGATCCCGCAAAAGAAGGGTCCACTGCCGAGTATGAAATTCTGAGGAGATTCTAGGAGTACTTCTAGTGTTATAGAGTCGATTTCGAGGTAGTCGAAAACAATGTCACGTTCCCCGATAGTTGCTACCGGGACAAGAACCATAATTGCGATCGCGCGGCGAAATAAGCGGAGACGTTTCACGTATTCATAGCGTGCAAAAAGAGTGATTTCGCGTAGTTTCAATGGTTCAATCTCAGGTGTGTCCATCTCAGTTCCTTACATCATACATATGTGCATGTCGATAAAATTAGTTTATTTATCGTGTAGGGCTTTTGCTAGTTTTGGATCTATGCTGGAAGTGTTGTTCTGAAAACTCTAGTGTGACACATTCTGGTAGCAGTTCGGATATGACGAGAAAGCTAGCAAAAATTAACCGTGAGGGTATGAACTTCTCTGGTAAAAGCTGCTGGTCTTTGTTAGGTAATTATTATGAGTGAATTGTTTTTCGTGCGGTTAGATCCGGCGTGGACGAAGCGTGAGTGTGGGTTGTTTGGTTCTGGTTTGGTGTTGGGGGTGGTTGGTGATTCGTTGACTGGTTTTACTCGTCAGTGGGCTGATGTTCAGGGGTGGGGTGTTAAGGCTGGTACTGGGTATGTGGTTGAGGTGTTGCCTGGTGATCGGATTATTATGCCTAAAGGCGAGGTTGCGTTAAATGATGCGGACTTGGCTTTTGCGTGGTCTTTGTTGGATGTGATTATTTGCGAAGACACTAGCTGGGAGGGCTTTGATCAAGCTCAGGCTTGTGGGGTGATTCCGGTAGTGGTCGCGCCCGAGGGTGAGCGGCAGGCTGAACTGTTTAGTAGGCTGGATGATTTAGTTTCGAAAGGCCGTGAAGAAATTAGGGTGCTTTCTCGTCAAGCTCGGAGAGCTGGTCTTGAGGCGGGGGTTGAAAGCTGGTTTTTACAGGCTCAAGATTTAGCGGATATTCGCCTGTATCGAAAGAACGTATTCCATTTTTTCAAGTTCACGTCATGGCATAAGCTGCGTTTGTTGTTGAGTCGGGAAGTGTATCTTGGTGGGGCTTATTCAAATATTCAGCAAGCGATAGAGTTTTTGTCGGATAGGACCGTAGTTAATGTTGAGGTTGATTACAATAAAGATGTTTTGCTACTGAGGGAAGCTGTTGATCTGGAACGGGTTGATCGTTTTATTTGTACTATGCCTGAGCAGTATGTGGCTTTGCGGAATCAGTTAGGAGATGACCCGAGAATTATTAACGCTCCTGTACTTATGCATGGCACTCCTATTGAGCAGTTGCAGTCTCTTGATCTGTCTTCTCTTAGTGTTCCTAGCTTGGGTGAGAAGATTCGTATTGGGGTGTCTGCTCATGCCTATGGGAATGAGTCTGCTTTGGATGGGGCGTTGGATGTGGTAGAGCAGCTCTTGGCTCGGGGGATAGATGCCTCGCTGTGTTTTTATCCTACTTTGGAACAGGCTCAAGCACGGTTGCATAGCAAAGATGATGATTCGTTTGCAATATACTGGAGTTTGCAAGAACGCCTTAAGCAATGTCCGCAACTTAATGAGAGGGTTAGCGAACTCGATGGGAGCTGGCAGAGGTATTGTGAACAAATAGATGTATTCATCAGTATGGCTGCCACTATCTATCCGTATGAGCTCATGGAGGCCGCGGCACAAGGCGTACCAGTTGCTAGCATCTCATGGGACGGGGCAGACCTCATCTACCCGCAGTCAGTCCTTGCTACCAATATTGACGAGTTGGTTGACCTTATTTCAAAGGCCTAATAGTCAGGCAGAAACAGCGGATAGTCGTTGACGGTTTACTCCCCTTGGGCAAACACCGTCGATTCATAACGGTAGATATCGCCGCGATACGTGTGAATACCCCATTCAACAATATCGCCCTTCTCATCGAAAGCTGTACGGTTGATAGTGAGAACTGGCTGACGTACTGGGATAGTCAGGAGCTTAGCCTGACGTCGAGTAGGACGCTCAGCCCCAACCGACTGTGTTGTCGATGCAATAATCGTTCCAGATTGACGAATCAACTCATACAATCCGTGCTGTTCAAGATCAGCAAAACTTGGTGCGAGATCGGCACGCATCCAGTTATAGAGCAAGGCAATAGGTTCCCCGTCGCGATAGCGCAACCGTTCGAGTTCCAACACCGGTGTGCCGAGTGAACAATCGAGTTGCTGAGCCATCCGCGCAGTTGCTGGAATAACGTTATAAGTCAAAATATGGGTGGTTGGATGTTGGCCTTGCCTGCGTAGCTCCTCATTAAGAGAAGAAAGTTTGAGAAGCCGGTGGCGAGGCTTGGGCGCCACAATAGTGCCCTTGCCTCGCCGCCGGATCAGCAGTCCTTGCTCCACCAACGTTTGCATGGCACGCCGGGCGGTTGGCCGGGAGACCTTGAGTCGATGTGCCATCGAAATCTCGTTCTCGATTACCGTACCGGCAGACAATTCGCCGGCAATAATGGCACGCTCGATCGGCTGCGATATTTGCACATGAAGTGGAATATCTGAGGTCCGATTGAGTTCGATCCGAGGTGCGTATGGGTGGAGCATAATGATTGGTTAGGATTCTAGCGCAGCAGCAACAACGGCCTTGGCTTCGTTTTGAACCCGAGCCAAGTGTTCGTCACCGTGGAAAGATTCGGCGTAGACCTTGTAGACGTCCTCAGTACCCGATGGGCGAGCTGCAAACCACGCGTTCTCCGTGGTCACTTTCATTCCGCCAATCTTCGCACCGTTACCCGGTGCTTCAACCAGCCGGGACGTGATCGTTTCGCCAGCAAGCTCGGTAGCAGTCACGTCAGCTGGGGCCAACGCAGCCAACTTCGCTTTTTCGGCTTTCGTTGCGGCCGCATCGATTCGGGCATACGACGACGCACCAAACTCCGCCACCAGCTCACGATGCAACTGCGAGGGGCTCTTCCCTGTCACCGCAGTGATCTCGGCCGCCAACAGATCCATAATCAGACCATCTTTATCGGTGGTCCACACGGTACCGTTCTTCCGCAAGAACGACGCACCGGCAGATTCTTCACCGCCAAACCCAATCTTCCCAGAGATCAACCCGGGCACAAACCACTTGAATCCGACCGGAACTTCGACGAGCTTTCGTCCGATATTGCCCACGACCCGATCGATTAACGACGACGATACCAGCGTCTTACCAACGCCAGCACCTGACGGCCACTGTGGGCGATGCGTGAACAAATAGTTGATAGCAACAGCCAAATAATGGTTCGGGTTCATCAACCCAGCATCCGGGGTGACAATACCGTGACGATCCGAATCAGCATCGTTACCGGTAGCAATATCGAACGGTGAGCGACCGGCGTCGTCCGCCTTCATCCGGTTCAACAACGAAGCCATCGCATACGGAGACGAACAATCCATGCGGATCTTGCCGTCCCAATCGAGAGTCATAAAACGCCACGTTGGATCCACGGTAGGGTTCACAACTGTGAGGTCGAGGCCGTAACGCTCGGCGATTGCACCCCAATATTCGGCTGATGCGCCACCCATCGGGTCGGCGCCGATGCGTACGCCGGCATCCCGGATCGTTTCAAGATCGATAATTGTTTGCAGATCATCCACATAGGCAGATAGATAATCATGGCCGCGCGTCGTATCTGCCTTAGCGGCGACGTCGAACGGAACACGTGGCACATTGCGCCAACCTTCACGCAAAATTTCGTTCGCACGCTGCGCAATTGCCGAGGTAGCATCCGAACCTGCCGGGCCACCGTGCGGTGGGTTGTACTTGAAACCGCCGTCGCGTGGAGGATTGTGGGACGGGGTGACGACGATGCCGTCAGCCAACCCCGGACCGGAGGTGCGGACGCCGTCGAACGTGTCAGCCCCGTTCGCCGTCAAAATTGCGAGGGAAACCGCTGGGGTAGGAGTCCAGGAATGACGAGCGTCAATCCGAACTTCGACGTCGTTCGCCGCTAAAACTTCCAATGCAGTACGCTCTGCTGGTTCCGAGAGTGCGTGAGTATCGCGGCCGATATACAGCGGGCCATCAATGCCGTGAGCATGACGGTATTCCACGATTGCTTGGGTGGTTGCTACGATGTGGGCTTCGTTGAAGGCCCCGTCGAAAGCAGAACCACGGTGACCCGATGTACCAAACACAACCTGCTGGGCTGGGTTTGCTGGATCGGGTTCAATGTCATAGTAGGCGCTGATGAGAGCATCGACGTCGATAAGGTCAGATTGCTGAGCCAGAGTTCCTGCGCGTTCGTTCATGACTCTAGTCTACTAAATGTAATTGCGTTTGGTGGCAATGCGTAACGCAATCCATCCCAGTGGCACGCGACCCCAGAACGTAAACAACCGATACAAAACCGCGGTAGACAATGCAACCGAATACGGGATGCCGGCCAAAACCAAACCACCTGTGAGTGCGGCTTCAACCGGTCCGATACCGCCCGGTGACGGTACCAGCGAGCCAACCGAATTGGAGATGAGATAGGTGACTGCTAACGTCACCAACGGTAACTGGTAGCCGAACGCGCCTAACGCGAAACCGAAACACGCCACGAAGGCTACGGTCATGATGACTGAGCCTAAGAATCCGAACGCTAGCCGGCGCGGATGAGTACCCAACCAGACCAGGCGGGGCCAAATCTGCTCCACGGTCGGTTGAATCTTCGTAAGAATCCAAGCACGCAACGGGCGAATCAAGAACACTGCTGCAATTGCTGCAACAGCCAGCCCAATACTCATCATCACCGAGCTAGACGGCATCGACAGGGCACCGAGTTCGCCAGTAATCAGCGTCAACGCAATCAGCGATATCACCGTGGTAATAAACTGAGCCAACTGCACAACCGTGACTGTTGCAACCGCGGGAGCCGTTCCTACATTCTTCTTTTGCAAGAACCGCAGATTCAGCGCGGCCGGACCAATGCCAGCCGGGGCAACGAGAGTGACGAGGGAAGCCGCCACCTGCACTAAAATGGATTGACCCAGCGGCACATGTTCTTGGGTGTAAGCCTTGAGCGTTATAGCTGCCCCCAGATATGTCAACAATCCAGTGAGGAAGGACAAGATCATCCACATCGGGTTCGCGGCCCGAATCGCTTGCGACAATTCAGTAAAGTTTACCGATGCTGCCAGGAGATAGACTGCGATAACACCGATGGACACCGTGATAATAGTTTTCGGCGAAAAACGCTTGATCTCCACCGGTTCCATCGCACTTGCGTCCGGCAACCGATCTTCTAGTTCTTGCCGAATCTGTTGGAAATCCTTAGCTTTCGGGAAATCCTCGCGGGTGCGTGGCGGCATAATCGTCTTTTGAAGCAGTGGCACGAGTGCCATGATTCGCTCATATCGCACCGAGCGTGTCAAGGACTCCACCGCCCGATCAATTCCCACAATTCCGGCGAGCATCGCTAAGCCTTGAGCCAAATCCACAAGACGAACAGTTTCCGATGCCAGCAATGAGCCATCTTGCCAGTTGGCGATATATAAGCCGTCGTCGTCAACACGCACACAACCAGCGTGGAGATCACCATGTGACATGCCGCGAACGTGTGCTTTTTGGAGGTTATCCCACAAGGAGTCAATCACGTCGTCAGAAATAATGCGACCATCGACGTCGTCCAACAACACTGATTGCGGAACCTGATAGATCAAGCACACTGATGAATCCCCATGGGAATCGCCCACAAATAGCTTATGAGAAATACCGGCCTTCTCTACCGCGAGCTGCATCAACACATGCTGTTGGGCGGCGTCGCCTAATGTGCGAGCTCCTTCGCGATAGGTGATCTTCAGTCGGAACTGACGCCATAAATCCGCTAATGCGCTAACAATAAGCCGGTCTTCATCGAGAACATGTACCTGGTAGGTGGCACCATCAGCATCAGTGACCACATACATTCGGGACACTGAAGCTGGTCGGAATGCTGGGAACGCAGCGCGGACATGGGCAGCCATCGCCGGACCATTCATTTCCGGGGCAGCCACCATAGTGGCGGAACGCTCAAGTTTTTGTGCTGTTTCAGGATCAGGATAATCAGTGACAGCGCCGGACGAACTCCACATCGATGTGATGCGCTGGATAGTTCCGGTATCTTCGTAACCGATTGCCCCATGTGAAGAAACCGACCAGGCGGCAACATCGTCGCTTACGTCGATATCGTGGCGAATGATTTTTACCGGATCGATACCCGCGCGGCGTACTAAATCAACAAACTCCGCTCCGGTGATCCGTCGGGGCAATGCGCCGATAACAAATCGAGATAGCAGCGCTATACCAACCCCAAGAAGCGCCGTTGCTACCGCGCTTGGCAAGGTTTGTTTACCTTGTAGAACCAGTAACAGGGCAACGAAAATTGTTAAAATCCAGCCCCAGCGTACTAAGCGATTCCCACGGAAACCCCCGGCGATCGTCAGTAAGGCTGCGATCACAGCAAGGTAAGGGGTGGGATCGGTAAACATAAGAAGTGGCGATGTAAATGAGGCTGGAATGGTCTTGAGAAAGTGATCCACGATGATGTGTGAAAGCTCAGTAAGCCCCACGGTTGCGATACTTGCCACGAGTGCAGTAACTGCAGTGCGCCAGCGCCGGTGCACAAGCATATCGATAAGTAACGCCAGCGGAATGAAGAACGAAACAAGACCTTCAAGAATATTGATTGGGACAAAGAAAATCTGTTCCAACAAACTCGACGTAGCAGCCCGCACGTCGCTTGTTACGCCCAGCACGGTTAGCCGTCCGTACATAGATAAAACAACAACCCCAGCGATCGCCAAGAACGCGACCAGAGCGCCCACCAAATCAGCTGGTTGACGCATCCAGCGCTGTGGTGCATCAACCAGAAGCACCTTACGTGCAGGATCACGAACCGGTTCAGATGATAAGGGCGTTGCTGTTTTCACCCTTCAATCCTAACGTGTATCGGCGCCCTCGTGTTTGTCAGCGGACTATTGAGCGTTGCGTAACCGTAACGAGTTCGCCACAACAATCACTGACGAGCTTGCCATAGCGATCGCCGCTAATCCAGGAGCAATCACGCCAAACATAGCTAGCGGGATCGCGATCACGTTATAACCAAAGGCCCACGCCAAGTTTTCCTTAATAATACGAAGCGTTTTTTGACCAATCCGCAACATAGTAGGAATAACACCAATACGTGATTGCACGATCGTGACATCGGCGCTTGCCTGGGCAACATCTGTGCCGGATCCCATCGCGATGGAGAGATCTGCGGCAGCCAACGCGGCCGTATCATTTATTCCATCGCCTACCATCGCGACTTTTCGTCCGGTTTGCTGGAGTCGGTGAACAATGGCGAGTTTATCGGCCGGCAACACATTGGCATGAACCTGGGAAATGCCGAGCTCATCGGCGACGGCGTGCGCGCTGGCCTCAGTGTCGCCAGTTATCATGATCGGCTCGATCCCTTGGTCACGAAGCCATGTCAAAGTCTCGCGTGCCTCAGGACGGATCGTGTCAGATAGCAGTGCATATCCGTAAAACTCGGTTGTGCTACCACAAGCAACTAGCGTTCCGGATGCGGGTAGTCCTGGCAATGGAACATTGTTTTGGCTGAGCCATGTGAGGCTACCAGCATACACCGTGGTGTCATTCCAGCGTGCGCTCAAGCCCCGGCCGGCTTCCTCGCGAACGTCGCTGACTGTGGCGAATGGATGATCTTGTTCCTGAGCAGCCCGCACGATTGCGCGTGCTAACGGGTGATGAGAATGCGATTCGATACCGGCAAGAATCGAAAGAACATCGACGTCGCTTGTCTGCACTGCTTCAACGAGCGCCAAATCTCCAGTGGTGAGTGTGCCGGTTTTATCTAACGCTATTGCGTCAAGCGAGTGGGCATTTTCGAGTGCTTCTGGACCAGAAATCAATACTCCGTGTTGAGATAGCCGTCCGGAACCAACCAATAATGCAGTTGGGGTAGCTAGCCCAAGCGCACACGGGCACGCAACAACTAACACCGTGATTGCAGATGCGAGCGCGATGTCGATTGGGTTACCGATCACCGTTAGCCGCACAATGAACGTAGCCAATGCAATGAGGATAACTCCTGGCACAAAAACACTGGCAATTCGATCAGCCAACCGCTGTAATGGAGCTTTTTCCACCTGGGCTTGTTCCAGTAGCCGGCCCATCTGAGCCAACGTGGTATCTGCGCCGATTCGAGTGGCGCGAACCCGCAACGAACCATTCGTTACCAGTGTTGCTCCAATAACGGAATCGCCGTCGGCCACATCAATCGGCGTTGATTCGCCGGTAATAAGTGACGCATCAACTGCACTGGAACCAGCAACAACAACGCCGTCGGTAGGAATCTTTTGCCCGGCATGAACCACAAAAATATCGCCAACCGCCAGATCGGCAGCCGGGATAGTTTGGTCCGTAACCGTGCCGTCACTGCGTTCCACCACATGTGCCGAAGGCGCCCCGGTGGAAAGAAGCAACCGCAACGCATCGCCAGCGCGCCGTCGGGAACGCGATTCCAGCCACCGTCCCAACAACAAGAACGTGACGATCATAGCGGCCGACTCGATATAGATATGGGTGTGTCCATGCGATTCGAGATTGAGCAACCCGCTCATGGACATCGTGTATCCCAGATGCCCGGCGCCACCAAATATCAGCGCCCACAGCGACCAGCCCATCGAGGCTAGAACACCTAACGATACGAGCGTGTTCATTGTGGATGTGCCGTGGCGTGCTCCAACAAACGCAGAGCGGTGGAACGGCCACCCTGCCCAGAAAGCCACCGGAATACCTAAAGCGGTCACTAGCCACTGCCAGCCAGCAAACTGCCACGCCGGGACCATCGATAGGGCAATGATAGGAACACTCAAGATTGCGGACACGATAAACCGGCGTCGTAAATCATCACTGCGAGCCTGTGAATCTGACGTATCAGGAGTCTCGTCCTCGATCACGCTAGCCCCATAGCCGGCCTTTTCAACCACTGCAATGAGATCCGCGTCCGTGAGCTGCGGCGGAAACTCAACATGTGCCCGTTCAGTAGCCAGATTGACGACGGCGGTAACCCCGTCAACCTTGTTGAGCTTTTTCTCCACCCGAGCCGAACACGACGCACATGTCATGCCCGTAATCTTGAGATCAATGTTCACTTTGTTTCGATGCTTTCCACCGTGTAGTTGCCAGCTTCTGCAATAGCAGCCCGAACGTCGTCGTCGGATACCGGATTTTGCGAATCGAAGGTAACAACGGAAACTTCGCTTGGATGGAGATCAACATTAATGTTGGCAACCCCGGCGATTTCGGACAGCTCCTCGGTGACGTGCGCAGCGCAGTGCCCGCAGGTTAAACCGGAAACGTGAAGAGTTGTAGTAGACATAGGAAGTCCTTTCATTTTTAATTAAATTGCCCCGCTACCAATCATGACACAAGTAGCGGGGCAAGAAAAGGGTGGAATTATTCGCTATCCGAAGCCGACGAAATATTGGCCGTCAGATCAGGAGCGTTTATCTCGTGCTGTGCGGCGCCAGGGCCAAATGCGCTGGTCGGAGCAGTAGGTGACAGAACCTTAGCGCTGAGCCATTCCGGCACTTCCTTACCGCTACGCTTGACGATCTCGAGTTCCTTGATCCACTCGGATTCTGGGACCTGATCGGCATACGGAGGCAGAGCTTTAGCGTTGAGCGAAACGGTTCCTTGTCCTTCTTTCACCGCATGCAAGACAATAGTGAAGAATGGGCCTTCGCCAGCGGCAATCCGCAACTTCTTCAGTTGCCGCAGATAGTGCAAAATGGCGGTCGGGATGACTTTCAGACGTGCCCCTTGGTCTTCGCTAAGCTTTGCATTGGCTTCGTAAATGACTTGGTCACCAACGATCTGAACCTGCAAGGACACTTCGGTCCACGATGGCGGAGTTGTTTGGCCGAGCAGGTTAAATGTCTCCTGTACGATTGTATTTTGATCGGTGGCATCAAATGGGTCATTACGAATAGCGGTCGCTGCCGGACGATCGGTAACATCCCAAGAAACCGGGGTAGCTTCCTGCTGGTTCTTGTTTTCCAAGTCTTCTGGTAATGCCAAGGCGTTATAGGTAGCGCCGGCCCACCGCTGGAAATTCACGGCAGAACAGTAAGGCGCATCAGGCAACATAGAAACGATATGGAACTTGATTTCGTCCTCACCGGTTGCAACCGCTCGCATCACACGAACCGGAATGCCAGAAAGCTGGGCGAGTGCCAGCTGAGTGAAAACATGAAGGGAATCGTCATAGGCGATCCGCTTGGCCCACAGTTGGCTTTCGAGCTGTTCGAAGCCGTCTTCGGCTTCCGGCTGGAATGGAGCCACCATGGTGAGGGCTACTGGCTTACCGTCAACTATTTCCACATCGCAAGGAATGTCTCCCCAGTCTCGCTTCACGAGTGCACCTGCATAAGGTGACGGGACGCCAGCAGCAAATGTGCCAGTTTCGGTATCTTCCCAACCAAAAGCAATGCCGTGATAGACCCCGCGCAATTCTGGTTCAGATTCGCCAGGAGTGAAGCGCCAGAGTCGTGTGCCTGCCGTGAGTCGGCACGGATCTAGCAGGAGGAGATCGGTGCGAACTCCGCCGCCTTGTGCAATGCCGGAACCATCGTAGGGAGCAAAATCAATTACACCACCGCGAAATGCTTGTGGGTGGAGTGGGCCGACAGCGTGACGTGCATGGGTGAAAGCATCAGCCGGAATATGAAGAATATCGAGGGGAGCGTCATCTCTAAATGGAGAATCTGGGTAACGCAACTGCAACAAATCGAGGAGTGCACTCACCTCAGTCACGTCAGCAACATCGGCTGCATCAACAGCGAAACCGGCAACCAGATCGTAGCCATACTTGAGAAATGATTCGGCCTGGCTGTCTGAAACAGCTACTAAATATGTAGTGGTCACGTTTACCCCTTTGTTGGAATTCTTCTTCTAAGAATACCGGGAAGGGTAATAAATCGGTAAATCGACAGAGAGACGGGCCGTTATCACTGATTCCGTTTACGAGCTCGCAGACGCATACTCATCCAGACGATCACTGCTATGACGACGAGCCCAGCAACGATCTTTGATGCTAGCCCGACGTATTGCTCCACTAATGCCCAGTTTTCGCCAAGCATAAAACCAGCACCGATGAGCGCGGTATTCCAGATAAGCGAGCCGACCGTTGTGAGCACAATGAACAATGGAATATTCATTTTGATGACGCCCGCAGGAAGCGAAATAAGCGACCGGAAAATAGGTAACATTCTGCCGAAGAAAACAGCAGGGCGTTCATATTTTTCGAAAAACGCCTCGGTTTTATCGACGTCGGACTCTTTCGTTAATGGCAACCAGTTCAGAAATGCCCGCGTGCGCTCGCGACCAAAAAGATAGGCGATGCCGTAGAGAATAAGCGCTCCGACGACGGAACCAATCGTTGACCACACCAGTGCGCTAACGAAAGTTAACGAACCACCCTTTGATGCCGTAAATCCAGCTAACGGTAGAACAACCTCGGAAGGAATCGGTGGGAAGATGTTTTCGATGGCGATAATCAAGGCAACACCAAGGCCACCCAGCTTATCCATTAAGTCCACCGTCCAGGCGGCGATTCCGGTTAAATCTTGAGAATCGCCAGCTTGAGCGATTAATGCGAGAGTCAACATGGGTTCTAGTATGGCATCAGTGCTTGCCCGGAACGAGAACATCAAGAGCTGTGTTCACCACGGAAATGATGATGCCGCCCACGAGTGCCCACGCGAAACCATCGATGATGATTCCTACCCCGAGTTGTCCTGAAATCCAGCTTGTGAGCATCAACATTGCGCCATTGACGACGACGAAGAACAATCCGAGCGTCAAAATATATATCGGCAGGGAGAAGAACTTAACGATTGGGCGCACGAATGAATTGACGATGGCCAAGATTGCGCCGGAAATAATCAGGGCAATAATTGATTGTACTTGGGGGTCAAGATTGGACAGTTGAGCAATTGTGGGCTGGCGCAAGGCAAAGCCACTGAGCAGTATGGTAACTATCCACAACGCCACAGCGTTGCACAAGATTCGCATAAGAAGTTTCATATGGACAGCTTATCAGGTCACTATGACACAAGAAGCGTTGCCATAACCGCAGCTGAAGCAGCGATTTCACCAATTCCGAGTGTTTTCGCGCTCACCCAGCCGTGGCGTGCACCCCACCACGGAACTAGATAGGCGCGGATAGTCAACATGATCCAGATAGCTACATGCCAAGGAGACAGGTGAACGTCGTCGATAAACCAGGCTGCAATCGTAGCCAGCGTACACCAGACTAGGTGCCATCCGACTGATGCGGCTAGCCAATTTTGATGACCACGTTGGCGAATATTTGTTTTCACGTAGAAAACTGTGCCTAAAAAATAGCCAAAAACTAGTGCGGTGTGGAGCCAGACCTGATTCCACGAATCAGTGGGGCCGTCGAGAGAACCGAGCTGATAGGCAACTGGAAGGAGCAGTGACGCTGCTATAACTGTCACTGTATCGTTAAGCATTGACCTATCGGCACGAATTGCTGATTGCCAAAATGTTACTGCAATAAGTGGGAGAAAAATCGGTATCCAGATCAGTAATGCTGGTTTGAGGAACGCTAAAGCAAGGCCAAGAACTGCGCAGATACTACTGTAGGTAAGAACGGGTAGGAGATAGCGTGGTTTACGCCGACTACGAAGCCACAATCCAATAGCGAAGAAATCAAAATATCCCACCCACCATAGGGCCAGTAAAATGATGTGCTGCCAGACGAAACCGCCGGCAATAATACCGAGTATTGGCGGGATAAAGATCATTGCCCAGGCCCCGTGATAATTCGGGACCCAGCGAGTTTTACGTTGTGGTGCCACTAACTAGAACTTCCGTAACTTTTCGCGACTCAATTCAAAACCGTGTCCAGTGAATTCAGACCAGCACGAAATACCAGTTGCCTCGACGCTACAAGCATAACCGTTGTTTGCTAACGTCGTTCCGTACTCGTATTCAGTTTCGGCAACAACTGGTGAGGTGCAGCCACCTACGGGTTCTTCCATCGATGCATCTATCCGGAATGTTGCTGGGCTTCCTTCACATTTTGCTGGTGCCGGCCATAAATACTTATTGATCGTGCAAGAAGCTCCACCCGATTCGATCGAGCAGTGAATGTTGCGCAGTCCGGTTGTGAATCGCCCAGTTGGGATCTGAGCATCACTAGGCGCCGGATGTTGGCGACTTATCCAGTTGGCGTCTTTGACAAGTGAATTTAACTGTGGCGGTGCTTGCGGGTCAACGAGAGCATGTTGAACTGCGAGGAGATGTGGAACGTGTTGCCGGCAGGTGCGGTTGAGCGTAGCTAGACCATTGGTAACGATTTTTTGGGTCTTTTCGTTCCATTTATTGCTCGACGTTGCTGCCAGAACAAAGTCGAAAACGGGGGTTGCATCGGCCATAGGGTCGCTACAGGTGGACGATTGCATTGCTTGCTGCAGAGCGGAGTCGTCTAGAGGAGTATTGGACGGTTCTGCTGGTTCTGCCTCTGTTGATTTTTGACTGACTACTGGCTGTGATGGTGTCTCTGCCAAGTCGCGGCCCCGGCCAATAACAGAAGTGAACAGAATAATAATCGATACGACGACGAGCACCCCGAGGC
Source organism: Arcanobacterium phocae (assembly GCF_900105865.1). Lineage (NCBI taxonomy): Bacteria > Bacillati > Actinomycetota > Actinomycetes > Actinomycetales > Actinomycetaceae > Arcanobacterium > Arcanobacterium phocae. The sequence goes on along the minus strand of NZ_LT629804.1, from coordinate 343,749 downwards.
TTGCAATGAAAAAGTAAACTGGCCCTTTTGATTTTGTTGCCGGTGCAGGAGGCGGTGCGTCAGCTGGATCGAACTGATCAAAGTTGATCGTCATACGTCCCCCTTTATTAGCTACCAGCTATAAAAACTTTCCATGGCACACTCTACCTGATAGACCCGCACTGCGGTATCGTTGATAGCGAAGAATGCCGTATTGCGTCAAAGGAGCCGGAATGATTTTTTCTCCGCATACCCGAACAGTCATCGTACCATTGCTCGGAACCACTTCGGCTATGCTTGTCCAAGAAGCCCGCGAAGCTCAAGATGCTGGGGCAGATGTGGTGGAATGGCGTGTGGATATGTTGTTTGGTGACCACCCGAACTTCTCATTTTCAACGCTCGGTTCAGAGATTATCCCGCAATTGATTGATGCGACGACGGTCCCTATTTTGTTGACGATTCGCACCGAGAAACAGGGTGGCGAGATTAAGGTGAGTGACGGTAGATACCGGTTGTTGCTGGCTGAGATGCTTGACACCTTACTGCAGTTGCAAGTGCCGGCAGAGCGAATTGCGGTTGACATTGAATACTGGCACCGGGCTGCACCGGATTTGGCTCGCCGAGCGCAGGAACTAGGTTTCACAGTGGTGATTTCGGATCACAATTGGCTGACGACCCCAGATTCAGATATTTTGCGCATCATGTTCGAAGATATGCTTGCGATCGAAGGAGTAGTGGCTAAGCTAGCGGTGGCCGCACATAATGACGACGACGTCGATCGGTTGCTTGAGGTTACCCGGAATGTCACTGCGGAAACTGGCCGGATGGTTATTGCGGTTGCGATGGGAGAACCGGGACGACGGGCCCGAATCGAAGGGTGGAAGTACGGTTCGGTAGCAACGTTTGCGGCGGTATCGCGTCCCTCTGCTCCCGGACAGCCACATATTTCTGAGGTCAAACTAGCTTTAACTCACGATGAGTAGTGTGAAACGTGGGTGAGTGGAAAATCCACTCACCCACGTTAATGAAAGTTTATAGTCTTACTTGTTCGGTGTTACCGGTGGCTGAGAAGACCACGGGAATACAATCCACTTATCGGTTGCCTTCCATGAATAATCAGGCTTGATAACGGAACGTGGCTTATCGTAAATGACGGCTGATCGCACGTCCGCCCCAAGCTCGGTGAGCATATCGATTGCCATTTTCAGTGTGCGACCTGAATCTGCAACATCGTCAACGACGAGTAATTTCTTGCCCTTAATGGATTCGGTGTCAAGGAGAGGTTCAAGCAAGACTGGGTCTGGCAATGTTTGCTCAATATCGGTGTAAAATTCGATATTCATTGCATCCGATAATTTTGTGCCTAAGGCGTAGGTTAGTGCACCCGCCGGGAGGAGGCCGCCACGAGCAATGGCGATGATGACTTCTGGGCGAAATCCTGAATCAGCGATATTTTGAGCCAATTCGCGCATTGCATCGCCAAACTGGTCCCAAAGGAGTACTTCTTTTCCGGTCAAATCCGTGGTGTCTGCATGGTATGCCATGAAATGATGTTACCGCCTTAGTGGCTTTTCAAAGAAATAAGTTCAGATAATGAGAGATGTTTCCCGAATTTTGGATGCAGGCGTTAAAAGTGACATAGATTATTCCGATAATATGTGCCGATAGTTTGGGAATTGTTGGGCAAATATGTGTGGTTTAAGGAACAAGCAGACGTATGCCCTTGAATTAAGGTGAGCCTAAGCTGTAGTTTAGCTTAAGTATAAGCGACTGTCGCTTACCTTAGCTCTCAGAACGAGACGAAGATATTCACAATAACGAAAGAGTTTTCTATGAAGATTCGCTCCGCTGTCAAAGCTGGTTTTACCGCAATTATTGCCAGTGCACTACTTCTTTCTGGCTGTTCCTCAGCTTCAGAAGAAAAAGCCGAAAAGTCAGAAAAGCAACTGACAGTATTTGCGACAACCGGTTACATTGCCGATGCTGTCGCTAACATTGCACCAGATGCAAAGGTCATCACTATGGTTGGACCAGGTGGAGACCCACACACCTACCAGCCAACTACCAAGGACATCGAAGAACTCCAAAACGCTGACGTCGTTATCTGGAGCGGTTTGCATCTCGAAGCTCAAATGCTCGACAAGCTCGAATCGCTCGGCGACAAGCAGATCGCCGTCGGAAACACTCTTGATGAGAAGTACCTCTTGCCATGGCCAGAGACCGATGAAGAAGGCAACGAACTGCACGATCCGCACATCTGGAACAACCCAGAGGGTTGGTCACTCGCCGTACAAGCAGCGGCAGATAAGATCGCGGAAATCGATCCAGACAATGCTGATATGTATCAAAAGAACGTGGCCAAGTACCGCGAAGAAATCAAGACCACAGCTGCTGAGGCAAAGAAACTACTTGACAAGGTCGCCGAACCACGCATCCTTATCTCTGGTCACGATGCATTTAACTACTTCGGACAGACCTTCAACCTTGAAGTTCACGCAACCGACTTTGTCTCCTCCGAAGCAAAGCTTTCCACCCAAGAAATCTCTGAGCTAGCTAAGCTTATTGCAGACAAGAAAGTCCCAGTAATCTTCCTTGACAACCTTGCTAACCCACAGGCAATCAAGGCCCTTCAAGAAGCAGTCCACGCTAATGGCTGGGACGTAAAGATTTCTGACGAAGAGCTCTTCGCCGACTCCCTTGGTGCAGAAAAAGGCGTCGATACCTACCTCGGAACGCTGATGCACAACGCCAAGGCTGTTTCCGAAGCTTTGAGCAAGTGACAATCGAAACTCCAGCGCGCACACCGGCATGTTCAACCCAGAACATGTCGGTGTGCTACCGCGTAGACCCAGTCCTATATGGTGTCGATTTCACCGTTCCAGAAGGTATCGTCATGGGTATCGTGGGGCCTAACGGAGCCGGCAAATCTACCCTGATCAAAGCAATGCTCGGGCTTGTTAAGCCGTTAACAGGTACTGCTGAATTTTTTGGTCAACCATTGAACCACGTTCGGGAACGTGTTGGCTACATGCCACAAAGTGTCAGCGTCGATTGGGATTTTCCAACAACGGTGATTGACGTCGTCACTATGGGAACATATGGAAAACTTGGTTGGCTGCGCCGGCCAGGGCGTAAAGAACGAGCACAGGCTACGGCCGCACTAGAACAAACCGGGATCCCCGAATTAGTGGACCGGCAAATTGGTGAACTCTCTGGCGGGCAACGCCAACGGGTATTCCTAGCACGCGCACTCGTTCAACAACCAGATATTTACTTCATGGACGAACCGTTCCAAGGTGTTGACGCGAAAAGCCAACGGGCTATCGTTGACGTCTTGCACCGATTGCGGTCCGAAGGGAAAACAGTAGTTATTGTGCACCACGATTTAGCAACCGTCGCCGACTATTGCGACCACGTCACCTTGCTCAATCGTCAAATAATTGCTAGTGGTCCATGTGAAACAACTCTAACTGACGCCAATATCCGCACTACTTATCAGGTTTCGGACAATGACGAGTGGGAGAACTTCGCGTGAATCTCATTGAGTTCTTTTCCGATCATACTTTCCGGATGGTCTTCTTTGGAACCATGACCATTGGATTTGTGGCCGGAGCGCTAGGATCATTTGCATACTTACGTAAGCAATCAATGATCTCTGATGTTATCTCCCACTCAGCATTGCCGGGCACTCTCGCTGCATTTTTATTTACAGTGGTGATCCTGCAATCCGATGGCAGAAACATGCTTGCGCTTATTATCGGCGCAGTCATTGTGGGAACCTCCGCTGTTCTGTTCACCCACTGGATCGTGCGTAACTCGAAAGTTCACGTCGATTCGGCTATGGCAGTGACACTATCCTTGTTCTTCGGTGCCGGGATGCTCTTGATGCGAATCATTTCCGATGGGGCTTTCCCTGGTAAAGGTGGCATTCAAGACTATCTTTTTGGTAACGCCTCCACAATAACGAAAAGCGACTTCTACACATCCTTAGCAGTGGGCGGAATAGCACTCGCAATCGTGGCAATCTTCTGGAAAGAATTCGCTGCGCGCACCTTCGATCCAATCCACGCGTCCATGATGGGTATCCGCGGTAAAGTTATCGACACTCTCATGTTTGCCGCTATCGTGATTGCTTCCGTTATTGGAGTGCGCGCAGTAGGCCTTGTTGTCATGATTGCGTTTGTGATCACGCCACCGGCCGCCGCCCGTCAATGGACCAGCAGACTTGGTACTATGGTGATGCTTTCAGCACTTATCGGAGCCGCCGGTTCCGGAATCGGAGCCTATCTAGCTGTCACTCTCGGCAAAGTCCCAACCGGGCCAATGATTGTGATCGTACTATTCACGATTTTCGTTATCTCGCTTATTTTCTCTCCACGCCGTTCACTCGTCATGCAGATTATTTCCCGACGGCGAGCCCGCACTAAACTCAAAAACTATCTCCTAGGACGCAACGTATGAGCTTCGTCGTCGGAACAAGCCTACTGGCTATCGTCACTGCCCTAGTATGTGCACTGCCCGGATCATTCATCGTGTTGCGCCGTAGCTCCATGTTGGTCGATGCCATGAGTCACGCAATTCTTCCCGGTATCGTGATGGGATACTATGTAACACACGATTTCGACTCACCGCTACTTATCGTTGGTGCAGCGATCGCCGGCCTGGTGGTGGTTCTGGGAAACGACTGGCTAGTGCGGTCCGGATTCGTTTCTGGAGATGCTCCGCAAGGGCTTATCTTCCCGATGCTTTTCTCGGTTGGCGTGATTCTAATATCGCTCAACTTTGGCAACCTGCATCTAGATACTCACGTTGTACTATCTGGCGACCTCAATCTAGCTGCCTGGCATCAATTGATTATTGGTGGCGTATCGTATGGGCCGAAATATTTATACGTCTTACTCGTTGTGTTGCTGGCAAACGCTATCGCCATATGGTTCATGTATCCACGGCTGAAAATCACCAGTTTTGATCCGGCATTCTCTAGCACGATCGGAATCAGAACCAGAGCCGTCGATACCATTTTCATGTTCCTCGTGGCCGTGACCGTAACCGCTGCATTTAATGCTGCCGGAGCTATCTTGATCGTGGCACTTATGATCGCACCTGCTGCAACCGCTCGACTCTTCAGTAATTCGATGAAACATATGATGATCGGAACAATGATCGTCGCGGTAGGCGGTTCCATTATAGGATTCTGGATTGCCTACGTTCTGCATGCCCCAACTTCAGCCGCTATGGCGGTCTGTTACGGGTTGGCATTCACAATCGTGCTCATTGTTGGCAAAGCGAAAAACTTTGTTCATCAAGCACAGCAGATTGACTAGTATTTCATCTGGTCATAACAGGTAACGGAACTATACTGGAGTAACCCAGATCGAACATAATGCGCCACTTCCTAATAGAACTGGCGCAGACCCGGCAATACTAACCTCGATGGAATCTGAATACGGAGCCGGTGGTTTTGTTGTGATTACTTGTCCATACGAGATGTTGTGACTATCAAAGAAACGCAAGAGTTCAGCGTCGTTGTCTGCAATACGTTCAATACGGTACGTTCCGCCCGCCGTCACAGTACTCAATAAAAACGCGGGCGGGCGGACCACTGTCCCGTCAGCTGCCGGGATCGGATCACCGTGCGGGTCGCGTTCCGGGTTTCCTAATTTCGTTGCCAAGCGCTCAACCATCACATCTGACACAGCATGCTCGAGGATCTCGGCTTCGTCATGGACTTCATCCCATGGATAACCGAGAAATTCCACTAGAAACGTTTCAATAAGGCGATGACGACGAACCATTGCCACCGCGAGCGCACGCCCCACATCGGTTAAATCAACAGCTCCATACGGAGCATGGTGCACCAACCCTTGGTCTTTTAATTTACGGATAGCGTCCGAGGCGGTAGACAGTTTTACACCAGTACGCGCCGCCAAACTCGAGGTTGTTACTGGCTCGTCTGACCACTCTTGCAGTGACCAGATAGCCTTAACGTAATTTTGAGTACTTTCAGATAACGAAGAAATGGGCATATGTGCATGGTAACACGTTCAACTCATGGCACAATAAAAGAATGCTTCTCTCTGATCGCGATATCGCACAATTTGTTTCTGCCGGTCACATCGAATTAGATCCGTGGGATCCGGCCATGATCCAGCCATCTAGTGTGGATGTCCACCTAGATCGAATGTTCCGGCTTTTCTCCAATCACAAATATGATGTGATTGATCCGGCGAAAGAACAGCCCGAATTAACCCGGCTTGTTGAGGTTGAGCCGGATGGAGCTTTCGTGCTTCACCCTGGCGAATTCGTACTGGGAGCGACCTACGAATTTGTCTCCTTAGGTGATAACGTGGCTGCCCGGTTGGAAGGTAAATCTAGTCTCGGACGGCTCGGCTTGCTCACCCATTCCACTGCTGGTTTTATTGATCCAGGGTTCTCGGGTCACATTACGCTCGAATTATCTAACACAGCGACAATGCCGATTAAGCTCTACCCGGGAATGAAGATTGGGCAGCTGTGTTTCTTCCAGCTCTCCTCGCCGGCAGAGCAACCTTATGGTTCGGGTACAAACGAATCACGGTACCAAGGTCAGCGTGGTCCAACTGCTTCGCGTTCATACCTGAACTTTCACCGAATTGACGTGTCCCGTTAGCTCGGCTGTGGGATGCGATAGGGCATAAATGAATACTATCGATGCTCATGACCGAGTTTTAGTGACACGGTAGACTGGGAGGTGTGTCTGCCAGATATTTTGGCAGGCCAATGAAGGAAGGAAAGAGATGAATCTCGGATACCGGCTCTTGAGTTTGGCCACCGGTGCTGCTGCTGGAATGGTTGCGCGGCAAGTTGTCACACTGGTGTGGGAAAAAGGATTTGGCAAGGCAACACCCAATGGGGATGAAACTGACGCCGATCTGCCATTAGCGCAGGTTGCGACCTTTGCAGCTGTTACGGCAGGTGTTACTGCATTCGTCAACGAAGCGATGCAACACAAGACAGCACAGTGGTACCAACAAAAATAGGTTATGAACTGTAATGGCAGCTGGGGTCTGATGTGACTGACCCCAGCTGCCATTATGTCTGTTGGTATGAATCTTTTCCGGTGAGCAATGATAGGATTGAGACGTCACAGGGGAGCGCGAATGCGCTGAGAGTGCAGAATGAAACTGCAGACCCTCATACCTGATCCGGGTCATACCGGCGGAGGAAGTGAGTTCTCTCCTTGCTACATATTTAGGGTTATACCTGAAAGTGGCAGGCCCTCCAATAATCACGGAGGATATTCATGAAAAACGTTAAGATGACGTTCGCAATCGCTGCCGCTTGTGCACTTACCTTGAGCGCGTGCACATCGAGCGTACCCTCAGATAAGAAATCGAACAAGGCGGACGAAGCTCCTACAAAGGCGCCTGCAGTCGTTAAGGTAGTGACTAACGGTTCATTTACCCTTCCAGATGACGTGCTGGCTGATTTCACCAAAGAAACTGGAATGAAGGTTGAACTGCTGGACGGCGAAGAATCCGGCACACTCGATTCGAAACTTATTTTGACCAAGGCCAACCCGGTGGGCGATGCCGTTATCGGTTTGACTGCCAACAACATCATTCAGGTTGCCGAAGCTGACGTTTTCGATACCTCGGTGAAAGTGGCTGGTCCAGCTGGTGCGGACAAGTATGCTGTTGCAGGTGCTGACGGCGCAATTGCTTATGACCGTTCTGACGCCTGCTTCAACTACGATATTGCGTATTTCAAGGATAAGGGTTTAACCCCGCCAGCTGACCTAGCAGATTTAGTGAAGCCAGAGTACAAGAATCTTACGGTCATTCAAGATCCGTCCAAGTCAGATACGGGTTTTGCACTCCTTGCTTCGACTATTTCGCAATTCGGGGAGGCCGGATTTGTTGACTATTGGAAGCAGTTGCTCGCCAACGGCACCAAGGTTGACGCTGGATGGAAGGATGCCTACCAGGTTGATTTCACGGCTGGTGAAGGAAAGGGCGCCTACCCGATCGTTATGTCTTACGCATCTTCACCTTTCTGGACGATCAATGAAGCAGGGGATGCGTCTAGCACGGCGAATGTTGCCGGTGGATGCTACCCGGTTGTGGAATATGCAGGTGTGCTGAAGGGTGCGAAGAACACCGAGGGCGCGCAGAAGTTCTTGGAGTGGTTGAGCACGCCTAAGATGCAAACCGTGATCGCTAAGGAAAACGTGACCTACCCGATCGACGAATCGGCCGAGCTTCCCAAGGGCATGGCTGAGTTTGCGCCACGACCAAACGCAGTAAAGCCACTGGATGCAAAGAAGATCGCGGATTCTAAGGAACTGTGGATCACATCCGTTACTGATTTGTTCTAACTCATCACCGTTCTAGTTCGTTGTTGAACGTGATGAAGAGGTTCTTCGCACAGCGCCCGCTCTTTTGGTGGGCGCTGTGCGCTATTGTCCCAGCCCTTTTCCTCGGGTTGTTCTTTTTCGCTCCCGTAGTGGACTTGTTGAGCTTGGGTGTTGCGGAGCTGACCACGAGTTGGGATACCGCGGGTCTAGGCGGTCTAGTAGCTCAGTTGAGCAGGGCACATGTGGGCGGCGCAGTGGTAACCACTCTTGGCTTGGCTTTTGCAGGTACGTTATTATCCATTGCTGTTGGGGTGCCGGCAGCCTACGTGTTGTACCGTACTCGTTTTCCAGGCCAGAGCATTATTCGATTTTTGATTGTTTTCCCGTTTGTGTTGCCAACGATTGCGGTAGCTACGGCATTCCGTTCGCTGTACGACGACGGCGGGTTGCTCGGCTTCTTGGGGCTCGCTGGTTCGCCGGTGCTTATTGTTCTTGCTATGATGTTCTTCAATATCTCGGTGATTGTGCGTACCGTGGGAGCGGCGTGGAGTGGACTCAATCCAAACTATGAGGCGGCGGCTCGTACGCTCGGTGCGTCACCACTGCGAGCATTTGCCTCTGTGACGTGGCCGCGTCTTGCACCGGCCGTGTATTCGGCAGCAACCCTCGTATTTCTCTACTGTTCTACCTCATACAGTTTGGTGATGGTGTTGGGAACAACCCGCACTCGCACGCTCGAAACTGAGATCTATCGGCAAACCTCGCAGTTTTTGAATCTTGGTACGGCTGCACTGCTGTCGCTTGTTCAAGCGGTCATTGTAGTCGTGGCGCTGATTGTGTCTCAGCGGGTGAGCAAAAAAGCGGTGGTCGATACGCACTCGCGGTTTGTAGCAGATGCTCCGCGGTTGACTCGCGCCCAACGGCCACTAGTTGGCATGATAGTGGCAGTCGTGGTTGTGCTGATTATTTTGCCGATCGTGCAGGTTGTGATCCGCTCATTGCGGCGCAACGGTGAGTTCACCGCCGCCAATTTCACGGACCTATTCCGTCCCGGTGCTGCTCGTTCGGTCGATTTTGCGATCGCTGCAACGATCTGGCAGTCGTTATCGGCTGCTCTCTATGCCACTGCGATCGCCGTCGTCGTCGGAATAATAGTGTCACTCTTAGTTACTCGAAAACTGCGTATCCGACGCGAATTGTGGCAACGAATCACTGGGTTCTACGATGCATTATTTATCTTCCCGGTAGGAATCTCATCGGTGACGCTAGGCTTCGGCATGCTTGTGGCACTGGGCGGATCGTTGCGGTTCGTCGCTGACTCGCCTCTTCTCCTGCCGCTTGCACAAGCTCTGGTTGCGTTACCGATTCTGATTCGGACGATCGTGCCGATGCTCGACGGCGTTAACCGTAACCTCTACGGGCCGGCCCTTACTTTGGGTGCTTCCCGGTTTCGGGCATTTTTCACGGTTGAAGGGCCAGTTCTTACTCGAGCACTCGGGGTCGCTGCTGGTTTCGCGTTTGCGATAAGTATCGGGGAGTTTTCGGCGACGTCGTTCCTAGTACTGCAACGCGAACCGACCTTGCCAGTGATGATCTATCAGCTCGTGGGTCGGGCAGGCGCTGCCGACCAAGGTATGGCATATGCCGGAACAGTCATATTGTGTGGCATTACCGCGTTGGTGATGGTTGTGGTGGAGATGTTGAGCAAACCGCGCAGTTCGCGGGCTACGCATGTTAAGGAGGAAATAGCATGAGTTCGATCGACGTATCGCACGTCAGTTTGACCTATCCCAACGGTTTTCAGGCATTGAACGACGTGAGCTTACAGGTTGCACATGGTGAAATCGTAGGGTTGCTTGGCTCTTCGGGATCCGGCAAGTCCACGTTGTTGCGTGCAATTGCTGGACTGGAGTCGATCGACGGCGGATGGATCGTCGTCGGGGAACATGATATGAACGGGGTACCGCCGCATCGGCGCAACGTGGGCATGGTGTTTCAAGATGGACAACTATTCCCGCATCGTAACGTGGCACGCAATATTGGTTATGGTTTAGAGATGGCCGGGGTGAAGCGTAGCGAACGTGAAGCACGGGTGGCTGAGATGCTCGACGTCGTCGGGCTAGCAGGGTTTGAAAAACGTGATGTGGGTACGCTTTCTGGTGGCCAAGCCCAACGGGTGGCGTTAGCGCGCTCGCTGGCTCCGCGTCCGCACGTGTTGCTTCTTGACGAACCACTTTCGGCTCTCGATAAAGAATTGCGAGAACGTCTGGCAGTAGACGTGCGCGATATCCTTAAAAGTGCACAGATGACGGCCGTGTTCGTCACCCATGATCCAGATGAGGCTGCCACTGTTGCCGATCGTGTTTTGCGTATGACTGATGGCAGAATCGAAGATAGCAGCTCAAGCGTTTAGGAAATATTCCAACAACGTGCAGCGAACTCAGCTAGCGGTTCGTGAATCCCAGTTGCCACCTCGGCTGGTGTTTGTGCATCAGGTTGATCGGACCAGATTGAGAAGAACGCACCCACAAGCTGGTTCGGATAGACGCCATTTTCAGGCAGAATCTCCTGAATTGGCGATGCTGAAACTTCCGATGGTAACTGCGGGAAAAGACCTGGATGCCAGTTCGCAGCCTTGATACGTTCAGCGGTCGGGTAACGGTACCCAGCGTTTTCTCCTAACACGTAATAGAACAGTGAATCGTTGAAATTGACGATCTGATAATTGGCTGCCACAGCGTCTGAAACCGGACGCATGTGAGCATGCCAGTTGGTCCACCATGTCAATACGACTTCTGGATCGAGCTGTACTATGTTTCCGCGAAGCATCCCGTCATTCCACACGCGAGGCATAAAACCGTGGCTTTTAAGGTGAGAACTCATCTGATTGACGAAATCCGTCAACAGATCGAAACCGTTTGCATCCGCGCCGAACTGACGCTGAGCAGCCTGTGCCAATAAAGGATATTCGGAAATACGTGCAAAATCAACAAATTCGTCGCCGCCTAGATGCCACGAATGACAGTCGGAGAAAAGCTCAGCAAAATCATCGATGAGTGCGCGAGCAAAATCAAGGGCTTCAGGATGGGCAATATTCAGAGCATGACCAGTATCTGGAATGGCGAGAGGCTGTGCGTCAGGAGCTAAATGTGCAGGAGGAAGCTGCAACTCTGGAAAAGTAGATAACGCTTTTCTTAAATGTCCTGGCATGTCTAGCGAGGGAATAATATCTACATAAAGATCGCGTGCCAGTGCGAGAATCTCGCGAGCCTCGTCACGAGTAATATGATGCTCCGAAACAATCTGCGGAAAAGCACGAGATTCTAACCGGAATCCCTCATTTTCGGAAAAGTGCCATTGGATAGTGTTCAGCCCGAGCGATGCAGCTTCCCGGATGCGATCCTTCATCCATTGGGCATCGAAATATTTACGAGCAGCATCAATGTGAAGGCCACGTTCAGCTACCAACGGGCGTATGTGGATCTGTCCACAGGATAGTGATCCGTCGGTATCAAATAATGACAAAAGGTGGTGCGTTGCGCGGAAAATTCCGACCGGAGCGGACGCTGTTACAACGATCGACGCCTCCGAAACATCGATCGTTGCGGCTTCTGGATTGCTTGAGGATTGCGAAGAAATCTGCAAAATAATCCGAAATTCAGCACCCGGAAGATCGTCGATCTTTGCGGGTAAGCCACGCTTAACTAAATCAGCTGCTAACCGCTGTGCTTCGTGACGGACAGCAAGATCGGAAACGATCGCAACCGTCGTCGTCGGAATCCACCTACAACGCGCCGTAACCATTACTGCTTTACGCCGCCTTCCTCAACGCCCTTGAAGAATTGCTTTTGCAATGTGGCGAACAGGATGATGATCGGGACCAGCGCAATCATCGTACCGGCCGCAATAACACGCGGATTAGCTGCGAAGTTAGAGTTCAAATACTGCATACCAACAGTTAACGTGTACTTAGCCGGATCAGACAAGACAACCAACGGCCACAAGAAATCATCCCATGCGCCGATAAAAGCGAACAAGGCAATAACCGAAACCATACCGCGAATATTCGGCCAAACAATATGACGCAAGCGCTGGAATGTATTTGCGCCATCGATCGTCGCTGCATCCAGAACATCCGGCGGAATCATGCGGCAAGCCGCCGCAATTAACAACACGTTAATAGCTGAAATAGCACCGGGTAAGAACACGCCCCACAGTGTGTTCGCCAGGCCCAACGATTTCACAGTCAAATACTGGCTAGTCAAGGTCACTTCACCTGGTAGGAGCAAGGTAGAGAAGAAAATCGCCATAATGATTCCCTTGCCCTTGAACTTCAAACAACCCAGTGCATATCCGCCCAAGGTTGCAAAAATAATATTGGAAATAACGGTTCCTACACCCACGAGTAACGAATGCCACGCATAGTTAAGAACAGGGATAGTGCGGAACACTTCTTCGTAGTTAGACAGCGTTGGTTCTTGCGGGATAATCGTTGGCGGGAAGTCATAAATATTTTCCGTTGCGCCCTTAAACGAGGTAGAGAGCTGCCATAAGAACGGGAACACCATCAATGCCAGCACAGCAAATAACAGAACATACTTGCCGATCAGGCCAGGCAACGATGGCTTCATAATGTCCGAAGACCCGCGGGATCGGAAGGGGCGATCATGACGAATCAATTCAGTTGACGTACTCATGCGGAGATTCCTTCCTTAACCGCGTTAACTGCAGGTGCGGCAGCGGTTTGCTTGGCAAGTTTAAGAGCGGCTTTGTGAGCTTTACGAGTGCGGCGAGCTGCGAGCGCTTCGCGGATCATATCGCCGTTGTTGGAAATACCTACGATGAGAAGTGGGATTAACGTTAGGAGGAACAAGACGAGGGAGATTGCTGATGCATAGCCAACCTGACCGTTAAGCCCCTTGCCGCTTGCCTGGATCAACATAACAACGCTCATCGCGCGGCCACCTGGACCGCCGGACCCATTGGACAGGACATAAAGTTCGGTAAAGATACGCATAGCGGCAACGCAGATTAATACTGACACTAACAACATTGGGCCGCGTACGCCAGGAACTGTCACCGACCAGAAGCGACGCCATTTGCCGGCACCGTCAAGCGCAGCAGCTTCATGTAGATCACGGCCGACATTGCCAAGCGCTGCTAGATAGACAACCATGTAGTAGCCGAGGCCTTTCCACACGGTCAAACCAATCGCACATCCAATTAAGAGCCAGCGGTCAGAAAGGAATTCAATCGGACGGTCGATAAGACCGAAGAATTTCAGAGCTTCATTAATGGTTCCGTTGCCAGAGAAGAGGAATTCCCACACGATTGCGACGACGACGGCCGATGCGATAACTGGGAAATAGAAGGTTGTGCGGAAAAAGCCGATGCCAGGAATTTTGTTATGAACTAGCAACGCCAACAGGAGTGGTAAGAACGTTAGCAACGGAACACAGACGATGACGTATACCAGCGACGTCGTCAACGCATAGATAAAGCGTTCATCGCTGAAAAGTGCGTAGAAGTTTTGTAAGCCAACAAATTTTGCTGGACGAAGGGGACGAGCATCAGTGAATGCCAACGCCACCGTATTGAGGAACGGCCATAGTGCAAAAACAAGTACCCAAATCACTCCTGGGAGTGTTAACAGGTACGGCGTGTACCATTTCTGTCTTTTCATGTGCTCGTCCCCTTCATCCTAGGCGTTAATTATCACTTCTCGATAGCCTGCTGAGCATGCTCAACAGCCTTATCGAGGGCTTCCTTAGCGGTAATCTCACCCTTGACTGCCAGGGCGATTTGCTGCTTCGCGTATGTTTCCATTTCGGTGGTGAACTTTGGATCGCCGGTCATCTTTGCCTTGTCCATCTGCTTGGCAGCGAGATCGGTAGCGACCTTCTGCTGTTCGTGCTCAGCTTCAATAGCGAAGGTTGATGGATCTGCATTTGCTGCAACTGTGCCGGGGAAGAAGCCAACAGCGAGCTTAACGAACTCGATCTGGTTCTCAGTGTTGGTAACGAATTCAGCGAACTTTAGAGCAAGTTCTGGGTTCTTGGAGTTCTTAGCAACCGAGATACCCTGAACGAACAATGGTGGGTTGCCAAAGCCAGCTGTTACCTTCATGTTTGGCAGTAAGGTTGGGGCATTAACAGCAACGTCCTTATCGATGTAGTTTGGTCCAGCAGTAGTCCAAGCTGCGGTGCCCTTGTTGAAGTTGTTGACGTTTGCGTTCGCAGTTCCGGCGTTTTGGAGAGCTTCCGGGGAGATAGCGCCCTTCTTGTAAAGGTCAATATAGGTGTTGACGATTTCCTCAGCCTCTGGAGTGTTGAACGCGAACTTTCCGTCCTTAATAATGTCGAGCTTGCCGCCGGCGTCCGACACCATGATCTGAAGGCCCTTCGGGCTAGGAAGATCGGAAATAGTCTGAATGCCGTCTTGGCCTAGCTTCTCTGCCACGGACCACAATTCTTTATAGGTCTTTGGTGCTTCGGAAACGCCGGCCTTTTGAAGGAGCTCGGTGTTCCAGTAGTTAAGTTCGGTTCCTAGATACCATGGGAAACCGAATGAGCCTTCAACACCATCAAAGGTGTAGGCCTCCACACCGCCAGGAACGTATTCGTCGATAACCTTAGATTCTTTCTTGAGATCCATGAGCTGATCGACGGATGCGAGTGCATAAGCATATTCTGGTGGAAGGTTGATGACGTCTGGAAGCTCACCAGATTCGGCTTGCTGGAGGACCTTGTCTTCGTAGCCGTCGCCTGGCTGGTCGATCCACTTGACCTTGGCTCCTGGGTTAGCTTTCTCGAAGTCAGCAACAAGTTTTTCGAAGTACGGGGTGAATTTATCATTCTTGAGTGACCACGTCTGGAATGTGATTTCGCCGGTTGCTTTATCTTCCCCAGCGTTGTCCTTAGAGTCGCTGGTTGCACTGCCGCCGGTGCAGGCGCTAAGCAGAAGTGCAGTTGCGGCTAGGAAGCCGATGGAAGCGGAACGGATCTTCATCGATGTTCTCCTTATATGTGTCTCAGTGGCGGTTCTTCATTGAAATGCCGATTACCTTTTAGTCGTTATGTGAGATTTGATAGATCTTTATGTATCTCATATCACAACTAAACCGGTAAAGTAAGTCCAGTTTATCACCCGATTGACACATTGAAAAGCGGAAATGGGGAAG
Source organism: Arcanobacterium phocae (assembly GCF_900105865.1). Taxonomy (NCBI): domain Bacteria; kingdom Bacillati; phylum Actinomycetota; class Actinomycetes; order Actinomycetales; family Actinomycetaceae; genus Arcanobacterium; species Arcanobacterium phocae. The sequence goes on along the minus strand of NZ_LT629804.1, from coordinate 328,255 downwards.
ACGTATTATCGATATAAAACGAACGAATGTCCCAGAATTTACAGAGACAAAATGAGGTGTGCCGGCACAAATTGTGCCGGCACACCTCAGATAGCCAAAGGTAAGTAAATGCCTAAGCGTTCAGCTGTCTCACAGATTCGGATTGTATTTCAGCGAATTGGGCTCCAAGCTGCATTCGGACGCAATCGAAATATTTTGAGCGATTGCTCCCTCGGCACGAAGCTCCAAAAGACGTGGCACAACCCGGTCCCGCAATGCCCACGGATCAATCGTGTTGACATAAATCTTCGTACCGCCTTCAAAGCCAGCCAACGTGGAAACCCGCCATTTAATAAGAACCTTCCACGGCATATTCACGTCTGCATCGATCGGCTTGCAATGCCATTCTTCATTCGTTGGCACCGAAGTGCCAGTTGCTGCATGCATGGCGTGGACGAGATCACTCATCGCACGGCGTTCGTCGTCGGAATGCTCCCACGGCTGCGAAGCGGCCGACTTGGACCACACTTCCAGCGTTGGGTAACGATGACCAAATCCGGCAATAGCAACCGCATGCTTATTCTCCGCCAAAACCAAATTATGGTAACCCGCATAATCAACAGCCGCTTCATTGTACAGATTCGGATTCTGCCGAACCCGCTCAACTTCAAGCTTTCCATTAACAGAACGCTGATCGATAGCAACCAGCTGCTTATGAAGATGATCGAACGACGCACCCGCCGGTTTCAACCAGTTCTGGAATACCTGAACATACCGAACATAGCGATTTTGCTTATACAAGTCCTGCATCGCATCAACAGTGAGGCGAATAAACCACTCGTGTTCTTGCGGGGTGAGCGTGCCTGCCGAAGCTAGTTGAGAGGTATCGGTGGCATCGGGAACAAAATGACGCCGCGCCACAATCAGATCGTGCCCACCGCCAAACAACGGATGTGCCAGTTGCACAATATCTTGTTCCGTCAGCGCCGCGAACTCTTCCTCAGTATGAGTGTTACGTAACTTCATCCGCAACACCTTCATCACATGAGACCGCCCCGCCGGATCTGCCATATATGCCTCCAAGCGACCACGCGCCGCAGCCGGAAGCCGATAGTCATAATTCTTCGCCCAATAATCAAACGAAAGAATCTCAAACAAATTAGGAATCCGCCGAAACTCCCACTCGCGGGTGAGCATATCGACGTCGGTGCCGCGATACACCACGGCGTCGTTACCTTTGCGAACAATACGTGACTTTTCTGGCGGTGTTTCGAGAATGCGCTGGGTGCAAAAAGCACAGGTGTGACCAAGCCGATTCGGGTCAATCGGGCGCACATCCGTATGGGTTATTTCGATTGGACGATTGGCTCGTCCCGGAATTGTCCACACCTCAGTGCCAGAAAATGGGTTGATTTGTTTAATAGTGCCATCTGCCATTTTGGTGATGGGTGGGGGGAATGAATACGTGTCAACCATGCTCCTAAGTCTATACGTGTGTGAGGGCACGTGGCTACAGCTTTATTTTTGGATGCATGCCTGATAGACCTTGTTTTGTGAGTAAACAAGAGGAGAAAGTGCGGTTGCCGCGCGAAATTTGGGTGATAGTGGCAGCCTCGGTTGTTATTTCTTTAGGGTATGGAATTGTAGCTCCGGTTTTACCGCGTTTCGCGATTCAATTCGGGGTTTCGACGACGTTGGCGACGTTGGTCGTCTCTGCCTTCGCTTTTACCCGACTCATTTTTGCTCCGGCAGCTGGGCGGTTATCTGGCCGGCTCGGTGAACGCCGAATGTACCTCCTAGGCATTTTCATTGTTGCGCTGTCTTCGGCTGCTAGCTCAGTGTCTCAGCAATATTGGCATTTGCTGGTGTTGCGCGGGATGGGCGGTTTCGGCTCGATCATGTTCTCAGTAGCGGCGATGTCATTGATTATTCAGCTGGCACCGCCACACGCACGTGGTCGAGCCTCAGCTGCATTCGGCGGCGGATATCTGATCGGCAATATCGCTGGTCCTGCGCTTGGCGCGGTGATTGCGCCGCTAGGATACCGGTGGCCGTTCTTAATCTATGCTGTCATGCTTCTGATTTCGATCGCGATCGTGGCTTACGAGATTCCAGCAGATGGACACCGCCGTCGTAAATTGCGAAATATGTGGCTGAAAAGAGTTACAGAAGACGCTCACCTGCCACTGGAAAATCCGGCGGAACAGGTGTCGGTATTGGCTAAGTCGGATAGCGCTAATAAACGCTCGGTTATGAGCGTGAACGAAGCATTCCAAAATCCCCGTTTTCCGTTAGTACTGCTGACAACATTTGTGCAAGGCTGGGCAAATATGGGCATGCGCGTGGCAGTAGTGCCGCTACTGGCAGGTACTATCGTGGTGGGTCCGTCATGGTTGCCGGCCGGACAGTGGCTTGCTGGTGGTGCGATGACTACTTTTGCGCTCGGAAATGTTGTGGCCTTGTTGCGTGCTGGGCACTGGACGGATTCCTATGGCAGGCGAATTGTGCTCCTTGTCGGATTATTTGTGTCTGGTGTTTTTACGATCGCGCTAGGCTTTTCAGCTTCGACTGTTTCATTTTTGCTACTGTGCTTCTTCGGCGGACTGGGAGCTGGTTTTATCCAGCCGGCGCAACAGGGAGCAATCGCTGATGTGGTGGGAGACCGGCAAGGTGGACGTGTGGTGTCATTTTTTCAGCAGTTCAACGATTTTGGCACAATCTTGGGGCCGATTATTGCGGGACTCATTATCGATTATTCTGGCTACGTGGCGGCATATGTGGTTGGTGGAAGCGTCCTCATCATTGCCGGTTTGGCGTGGATTTTCTTCGATTCTGCCGATCATGAAACTGCGCTGGATTCGCAGATTTAAGTATCAAATCTGGGCTAGGCTTGGTAACAACAAGAGAAATGTTGTTGAAGTACCACGGTGGTGCCATCTTTGAAAGGATTAGCTATGGTTGAATATGCTGGCCAGTTTGATGACAAGGGTAAGACTCCTTATGTTGTTAACATTGAGGAAGCCACACTAGAAAATACGACCTTCCGCACAACGATGTGGACCGGAGGCAAGCTCCAGCTAACTGTTATGGAGATTCCAGTTGGTGAATGCATCGGTCTGGAGGTCCATCACGGTATCGAGCAGTTCTTACGAATCGAATCTGGAAAGGGTTTGTGTCAGATGGGTCCTGCCGAGGACAATCTGAATTTCGAAGTGGAAGTTGGCGATGACGATGCAATCTTCGTGCCGGCAGATATGTGGCATAACGTCACCAATACTGGCGATACACCGTTGAAGTTGTACACGATTTATGCTGGCCCAGATCATGTTGCTGGAACAGTCCACAAGACCAAGGCTGACGCAGAAGCAGATCCGAACGAGGACTGAGTGGTCAGGTAGAGGCTGAGGTTAGATGAAGATCTAACCTCAGCCTCTTTTTGTCTGTGGTAGCTTGCGGGTCAGATATACGTCACTCGTGAAGTTATCTTGCGTGTGCGAAGTTATCTGGTGTTCGCGGGATTACTTGGCGCTGGCAGAACTATTCGGCGAGCACAGAATCGAGATACGAAAAAATCAGTGCCATGACTAGCGCTGTTTGCTTGATATCAGCCGCTCCAGCATGACCACCTTCAGTATTTTCGTGATAGTAGGCCTCGAATCCGGCATCGCGAAGTTTCTGGTAGAACTTACGGGCGTGGCCTGGATGAACTCGGTCATCACGAGTTGATGTTGTAATAAGAATAGGCGGATACGGGCCACTTCGGACGTTGTGATAAGGCGAGTATGCCTTGAGATAATCCCAATCGGACGTATCTGGATTTCCGTATTCTTCCATCCATGAGGCACCTGCCAGGAGATGCGAAAAACGCTTCATGTCCAGCAGCGGTACACGGCAAACAATTGCTCCGAAGCGTTCCGGGTATGTGGTGTACATATTTCCCATCAACATGCCGCCGTTGGAGCCACCAGTAGCTGCCAGTTGCGGAACTGTAGTAATCCCAGCTTGAACTAAGTCTGTAGCAACAGCTGCGTGATCCTCATAAGCTTTATGCCGGTTTTCTCGCAACGCAGCCTGATGCCAGCGTGGACCGAATTCACCGCCACCGCGAATATTAGACAGAGCGTAAACATAGCCTTTTTCTAGCCACATTTTGCCATAGGTAGAGATATATGACGGTAACCGAGAAACCTCAAACCCGCCGTATCCATCAAGCAAAGTACGAGTTGGCTGGTTGCCTTCTATCGCTTTTTGGGGGCCAACAACGAAGTATGGAATTTTAGTGCCGTCATTGGAGGTAGCCCATCGTTGTGCAACGATGAGACCCGCGTTGTTAAAACGGTGTGGTGCTTGGCGTAGCCGAGTTAGTGAAAGCCCGCGCTCGGTGACTGTCCCGTGGAAGAGCGTTGTTGGTTCTAAGAATCCAGATGCGGTAACCCAGACGTCATCAGATGTTTGTGAATCGACAGCTGCGATATTGACTGTTGAGTACTGTGGAATGTCTGGATGAAGTTCAACCACATTCCAGCTGCTATCCGTACAAGATGCGAACCAGAATCGTTGCACAACATTATCGAGACTGGTGAAAACAATGCCGCTAGCTACCGGAGCTATAGACAAAAGTGAGGATGACTCAGATGGCTGATAGAGAACTGTTATGTCATTACTCGTTGGTTTACTAAGCGCCGCGGAGCTTGGAATAGCAAGGAGAGAACCAGCTGAATAGGTGATTCCATCGAGCTCCCACGGATAGCGTAGTTCGGCTATGGCCCAGTCCCGCAATGTGCTTACTATTGCCGATCCGGGCAAGTTGAACTCCCGCAGTAAAGGCTGTGCGTCTGCTTGCCGAACAGAATCAATATCAACATCCCATAAGCGGTCAGTTCGGAAATCTGTTGCTCGACGTGCCACAAGCTTCTCATAGCCAGGTGTGTGATCATAGTAGGCTCCCACGATCACGTCATCATATTCACCACGAATAAATTCGGGTGCTTGTGCTAGCTTCTGCCCGCGAGACCATAGCCGGACCGAAAGTGGATAACCAGATGCGGTAAGACTGTTAGGGCCAAAATCAGCACTAATCACAACCGTATCTCGATCAACCCAGCTCATAGAGCCCTTCGAATTAGGCTTAATAAAAGCGTGGTCTTCAGTGACAAATGTTTTACTTGGCAAATCGAATTCGCGCACCACGTTGGTGTCGGAGCCGCCAGGGTGCAAGGAAATGAGAGCACGATCGTAGGTAGGGAAAAGAAGTTGCGCCCCGCCAAAAACCCAGGATGTATTTTCTTCTTCACATAAGGCGTCTATATCAAGCAAAATCTCCCAGTCAGGTTCTGTCTCAGGGGAAACATAAGCAATATAAGAATCGAACGAAGTTCGGCGCCACAACCCACGAGGGTGATCGCCATCAATATAAAAATTGTATGCGTAGTCGCCACGCTTACTTGCGACTATAAGGTGATCTTTCGCTGACAAAATCTCATCTAGTTGTTGCTGGCGCTCGATAAATCCTGCGCCGCCAAATCGTGAAAGAGTTTGGTCTGAAAAATTGTTAGCCCAGGCCATATTTTCATCTGAGAGGTTCTCTAGATGTATGTACGGATCAGTGTCTTCTAGGTCTAGGTGGCTTGTCATCTGTTTCCTCCCTGGTTGGATACTGTGATTCTACCTGTCGGCTCCCACATACTTTCAGGTCACCTTAGCTGAGCCAATGATTTGTGGCATTCGACAATGTGTATGGCTGCGTCGTCGGTACTCATGTTCGGTAAAAACTCGCTCGACGACGGCGTAAATCCTAGAAAAAATTATAGTGGGGAATAAAATGAGTAAAAATGAAGTTGAGCTAGACGGACTCAAGAATGAATTAGTGGACTGGACATAAGTTCAAAACTAGTGCACACTTGAGAGGTAGAAGTTTTAACGGCGCAAAGCGCCACATAGAAGGAGGCAATTCCATGGCACGTGCAGTTGGTATTGACTTGGGAACCACAAACTCAGTAGTTACCGTTCTGGAAGGTGGCGAACCAACAGTTATTGCTAATGCTGAAGGTATGCGTACCACACCGTCCGTCGTCGGATTTTCTAAGACAGGCGAAGTTCTGGTCGGCGAAATCGCTAAGCGTCAGGCAGTAAACAACGTTGAGCGAACCATTTCCTCTGTGAAGCGTCACATGGGTGAGGACTGGACAGTGGACATCGATGACAAGAAGTACACTCCACAGCAAATTTCTGCATTTATTCTGCAGAAGTTGAAGAAAGACGCTGAGGCATATCTCGGTGACACCGTAACTGATGCAGTCATCACTGTTCCGGCATACTTCAACGATGCTCAGCGGCAAGCAACAAAGGATGCTGGCCAGATTGCTGGTTTGAATGTTCAGCGAATTGTTAACGAACCAACTGCGGCAGCTCTTGCCTATGGTTTAGAAAAGGGCAAAGAGGACGAACTCATCCTCGTATTCGACTTGGGTGGCGGTACATTCGATGTTTCGCTCCTCGAAGTTGGGAAGGATGAAGACGGTTTCTCAACCATTCAGGTTCGAGCAACTTCTGGTGATAACAAGCTCGGCGGTGACGATTGGGACCAGCGCATCATTGATTGGCTCGTTACCCAGGTAAAGAACAATCACGGTGTTGATCTATCTAAGGATAAGGTTGCTTTGCAGCGCTTGAAAGAAGCTGCTGAACAGGCGAAGAAGGAACTTTCTTCGGCGACCTCTACGAACATCAACTTGCAGTACTTGTCTATGTCTGAGAACGGGCCACTTCATCTTGATGAACGCCTCACCCGCGCTGCTTTCGAGGAAATGACTAAGGACCTTCTTGAGCGTACTAAGTCACCATTCAAGAAGGTTATCGAGGATGCAGAAGTTAAGATTTCTGAAATTGACCACGTTGTACTCGTTGGCGGTTCAACTCGTATGCCAGCTGTGACCGAAGTGGTTAAGGAGCTTACTGGCGGCAAGGAGCCAAACAAAGGTGTCAACCCAGATGAGGTCGTAGCTGTTGGTGCAGCTCTCCAGGCCGGCGTGCTTTCCGGTGATCGTACAGATGTTCTCCTCATTGACGTCACGCCATTGTCTCTCGGCATTGAGACCCTTGGTGGCCGCATGGCAACAATGATTGAGCGCAACACGGCTATTCCAACCAAGAGTTCGCAGGTATTCTCCACAGCGGAAGATAACCAGCCTTCCGTTCTTATTCAGGTCTACCAAGGTGAGCGCCCGTTCGCACGGGACAACAAGTTGCTCGGTACCTTCGAATTAGGTGGAATTGCTCCAGCTCCACGTGGTCGTCCACAGATCGATGTTACTTTCGATATCGATGCCAACGGTATTGTCCACGTCTCTGCTAAGGATCTTGGCACTGGTAAGGAACAGTCCGTTACCATCACCGGTGGATCGGCACTCTCTAAGGAAGATATTGACCGAATGGTCAAGGAAGCTGAAGAGCATGCTGCAGAAGATGCTAAGCGTAAGGAAGAAGCAGACGTCCGTAACACTGCAGAACAGCAAGTTTACAGCATCGAGTCTGTCCTGAAGGATAACGAGGATAAGCTCGATGATTCGATTACAACTGAGGTTCGCGCGGCGGTTGACTCTCTGAATGAAGCACTTAAGGGTGAAGACGTTGAAGCTATTAAGACTGCGTCTGAAGAGCTCAACACCAAGGCGCAAAAGATCGGTGAAGCTCTCTACGCTAAGGCCCAAGCGGAGCAAGCTGCTGGTGCTGGCGAAGGCCAGGAGCCACAGGCTGATGACGATGTTATTGACGCTGAGATCGTAGATGATAACGACTCTAAGTGATAACTAAGTCCGGGGGCCGCGAGTATTTCCGCGGCCCCCGGCTGTCACATTTAGCGTTGAGAGAGAGGAAAGATCATGGTAGATGAACCAATGAACACCACCCCAGAGCCAGAAAATAATCCGGAACCAGAAAAGCCGGTAGAAGCCAATCAACATGCTGATACTGCGCCGGTAGATCCAGAGGCTGCGAAGGAATCGGAGACTGGAGCAAGTTCTGTCGACGATGGTGAGCCAGAGATTTCAGAAACTGATCAAGCTTTGTTAAAAGTTGCTGAACTAGAGGAACAGCTGGCACGTCGTAACGCAGATTTATACAACCTACGCCAAGAATATAACGGCTACGTGAAGCGGTCTAAGGCCGACGGGCTTGTGCAGTACGAATCTGGAATCAACAAAGTAATCGATCTTTTACTGCCAGTCCTTGATGATATTGCGCTAGCTCGCCAACATGACGATCTTGAAGGTCCAACTGGTGCGATTATGGAGAAGCTTGAAGGTACCTTACGCACCAACGTGAAGCTGGAACGCTTCGGTTCAGAAGGTGACATTTTCGATCCAAACCTTCATGAAGCTCTTATGGCAACAACATCTTCTGAAGTTTCTGAGGAACAAGTTGCCCAACTTATTCAACCAGGTTACAAGATTGGCGATCGCGTTATTCGTCCCGCGCGAGTCGGCGTAATCAAACCTGAGTGAAACAATATTTAAAAGGGACTTAAAAATTTAGGAGGTGAAGATTGTGGCAAGTCAAGATTGGATGAACAAAGACTTCTATGCATCCCTTGGGATATCAAAGAACGCGTCGGCGGAAGAAATTAAAAGCGCTTACCGTAAACTAGCGCGTAAATATCATCCGGATCGTAACCCGGGAGATACTGCTGCTGAAGCGAAATTCAAAGACATTTCGGAAGCTTATGGTGTTCTGAAGGATGAACAAGAACGTAAGCAATACGATGCAATCCGGTCGATGTCTGGCGGTGCCCGCTTCACACCAGGTGGTAGTGGCGGTTTTGAAGACATTTTCTCTGGCGTTTTCAATCAGGGCGGTCCAAGCCGCGCACAATACAGTTCGATGGGGGACACGCCTGGACTAGATGACATACTGAAGAATATGTTCGGGCAAGGTGCTCCGCAGTCACAAGGTCAAGGTGGTTTTAGCGGATTTGGCGGCTTCGGCCGGCGTCCATCACGCGGAAGTGACGTGAAAGCCTCCGCCACAATGACCTTCCGGCAAGCAGTTGACGGTGCTACGATCACGCTTAACGTTAATGGCAAGCCAGTCACTGCAAAGATTCCTAAAGGCGTGGCAACCGGGCAGAAAGTTCGATTAAAAGGCAAGGGAAATCCCGGAAGTAACGGTGGAGAAAACGGTGATTTACTCGTCACGGTAACCGTCGAAAAACATCCGGTGTATGAATTGCGCGGGCATGATGTTCATGTCAATGTTCCGATTGGATTCGACGAAGCAGTTCTTGGAGCCGTGATCGACGTTCCAGTTCTCGATGGCGACTCGGTCAAAGTTAAAATCCCAGCGGGCTCCTCATCTGGGAAAAAGATGCGAGTCCGTGGCAAAGGTCTGAAAGGAGCAAATGGCTCTATCGGAGACATGTACGTTCACTTGAGTATTGTAGTACCAGAAGATATTCCAGAATCTGCGCGCCAGGCCATCGAGCAGTATCGCCGTGAAATGGGCAATGCTGATCCGCGTGCTGAATTCGATAAGATGGCGCATGTTTAATGTCTAGTTACCCGTCGGTACGCCCGGCGGGTAACATTCAATAAAGGAGGTGGCACAATGTCGAAAGTTTCCAATAGTGCTCCGATTTTTACAGTATCGGTAGCTGCTGAATTAGCAGGAATGCATGCTCAGACAGTAAGACAGTACGATCGGTTAGGACTTGTTGTTGCCAAAAGAACGCGCGGAGGCGGACGCCGGTATTCGCTACATGATGTAGATCGGTTAACAGAGATACAACGTCTTTCCCAAGAAGAAGGCATTAACCTAGCTGGCATTGCTCGAATATTTGAGCTGCGTGACGAACTCGCAAAAATGTCCCGAGCGAAATCCGTTATTGAACAGCAACTTATCGATTTACGCAATGAACATGTGGCAATGCAAGAACATATGCGTAACCAACGCGAACGCAAAGAGCGTGTCATAGCTGTTAATTCATCTGGCAAAGTCGAGGCATCTGGATCAATTGAATCTCTGCGTCGTACCCTGCGCGCTGTTCGGGAAGACGAACGAAACCGCAGTTCACAAACTGCAACGAGCCCTGATATTCACAACCAATCAAGCGCAGTTGTTCCTAGCCCGCAGCAACTAGACTGGCTCATGGAACTACTCGAGCAACATATGTTAGAGCGGCTCGGACATAGGCAAGCAAACCTTGTTACTTCGCGTCGCGAAGCCGAGAATAAAACAATAGATGCTAATGGAATTCTTGACGTTAGCGAGATCCTACCGTGACCCCGTTTAACGCGGCGGTGCTGGCCTTACTGAGCGGTCCCGGTGATAACCCTTCTCTTTTAGTTACCGTGCGTGCACCAAAAATGCGAACCCACGCTGGGCAGATAAGTTTGCCGGGTGGCGGTCGTGACAGTCACGAAACGCCAGAAGAAACAGCCTTGCGAGAAACGTGGGAGGAAGTAGGAATAGACCCTCAATACGTTGACGTATTGGGGACGATGCAGAAGACGGTTGCTCCCCGAACGGGTCACGTCGTCGTCCCGGTTATCGGCCGTCTCACGTACGACTCAATTGAATCGGCTCCGTACCCGTTAAAGCTCAGCGTTAATGAAGTATCAAGTGCTCACTGGATAACTCTGACTGACCTTGCTAGTCCTCTCAATCGTGGAACCTGGCAACGAGCCGAACGTACTGGTCCAGGTTTCGCCGTCGGGGAACTCATGATCTGGGGATTCACCGCTCAAATTATTGATCGGCTACTGGTAAAGACTAGTTTTAACGAGCCGTGGGATGTTACTCGGATTCTGGAGATTCCGCAGCGTTTTGGCTCACTCTAATAGAGTCGAGGACATCGCTGACGTACTGCGTGAACACCTTCGGTTCGTCGAGGTTCCATCGTCTTTCGACGACGTCGAACGGGTAGACAACCACGGTGTTTTCACCAACGGTTCCAATCAGAACAATTGCTGATTCAATTCCGTCAGTAACTGCCGCCCATTGCATCTGAGTCTGGGCGGAAATAATTGCTCCAAGCGCCGCTCCGAGAACTTGGAGTTGCGATTCGAGGTCTGCAGGTTGGGCTTGGCGTAGATTTCTTGCAGCTAAGTCAATACTTTCAACCGAGTCAGTTAAATTCTGGTTCGTTGCTATATCAATGTTTGTAGTTATTTGGCTGACTTCAGATTCGGACAGTTGGCGTACATGTAAACTCGTCATGATCTACAGTTTAATTGCGTAGTTACACATTGAGAAAATATAGTTCGCAGCTCAATTACTAAAACTATAAAGTGCTGTGAAACATATTGAGATATTCCGTTTAAATTGATACGTTTTAATGACGTTTAATGCTTTATATCTAAAGTTTTAGTCCTATGTTTTGAGATTTCTCCGTCTGCTGAGAGTGAAACTTGATAACTTGAAAGAGTAATAAACTCAGGGTAGTTAGCAAAATTCCGCTAGCTCCCATAGAAAGAAAGCACAGGAATGAAACTTTCGCGTTCGATGAAGATAGCGGCTGTATTCACCGCATCGCTTCTTGCTCTCCCAGCGGCAACGCAGCCGGCTGTGGCGGCAGGTGCGGTCGAGTCTAAAGGAGCCGACCATCTTGTAATCAATGAAGTTTATGTTGACGGTACTCAAACCAAGGGGACTTATCGGGATTATGTTGAGCTCTATAATCCGACCAGTGCCCCGATTAGCTTAGAAGGGTTCACGCTGCAGGGATACGCCAGTACAAAAAATAAGTCTGGCGGAACCACGGTGCTGACAGGAACAATCGAGTCACATGGGTACTTTCTCGTCACTGCTAAAAATGGCAAACCTACTAATGAAATAACTGCCGATAATTCAGGTGGAAAATTTGATCTAAGTGCCGGTAAAAACGGTGCTTCGATAGCATTGTTTCACAACACGGATATTCCACAAAAAATAACTCCTGATTCAGAAACAATCGATCTTGTCGGATGGGGAAAGAAGGGCTTAGGCGAAGGTACTTCTATTCCAGATGTTGCGAAGGGAGACTTATCTTTCCAGCGTAAAACTCCCGGTGTAGATACCGATGATAATTTCCAAGATTTTGAAATTAAAGAAGCTACCCCAATGAATTTCCAGGGGGATGCCAAAGTAAAAGCTGATGCCGAAGGATCCGAGCCAGGTACGCCAGAAGAAGAGAACCCAGGCGAACCAAGTATCCCAGACGTTGCAGATCCGGAAACACCAGCCCCAGAGGTCAGTATCGCTCAGATTCAGGGCACAACAGATAAAACACCATATGAAGATAAAATTGTTACCACAACTGGTATCGTGACCGCAGTATATCCATATGGTGGTTTCCAAGGCTTCTACATGCAGACTCCTGGAAGCGGCGGTAATGAGGACAAAACTCCACAGGCTTCTGATGGCATCTTCGTATATGTCGGTAACTTTTCCAAGCTAGCTGATAAAAAAGGGATGAAGCCTGGATCGATTACAATAGGCGACTACCTCGAAGTAACTGGCACTGTAAGTGAACGCTATGGTCTAACTCAGATGAGTGTTTACAAAAAAGGAAATGAAAATCAGCCGGCAACAGTAACAAAGCTTAAGAAAGACGATACTATAGTTGCCCCGACGCCAGTAACGTTAGATCGGATTCCAGATGCTGAAGCTGACCGTGAAAAACTTGAGGGCATGCTGGTAAAGATTTCCGGAGAATATACAGTTTCTGCAAATTACCTCACCAATCGGCATGGACGCTTAGATTTAGCGCCAGGCAAAGAACCATTCCAGATTCCATCAGATGCGACCGCAGATAAATCCAAGTGGCAAGAACTAGCAGACAAGATCGAGCGTGAGCGCATTGCTCTTGATGACGGCGCTTCCATGGACTACACCTATGGCGGAAGTGGTGACAAGAAGTGGGGCAACTACAAGTATCCTGTGCCATACCTTGACGTTAATAATCCGTTGCGTGTTGGAACTGTGATTACTTTGCCACAGGCAATGATTCTTGATTTTAGAAGCAACCGAGTGGGGTACAAAAAATATGAGAACCGTTGGAATCTCCAACCAACCAAACCTCTGACCGACAAAAATATTTCTAATAAAGACGAGTGGAAGAATTGGGTTAGCTTTAAGTCTACCCGTGAGCCAGCTCCTCAGTTTAAAGACGGTAATGTCACAATCACATCCTTTAATGTACTCAACTACTTCCCAACTCTTGGCGAAGATACAAAAGGCTGTTCTGCGTATAAAGCGTACGATGGTACTGGCTTAACCAACACTGGCAAAAAGTGTGCACCACGCGGAGCCTATTCGCAAAAAGCTTTTGAGATGCAGCAATCTAAGATTGTCAAAGCAATTAATGAACTTGACTCAACTGTGGTAGGCCTCGAAGAAATTGAGAACTCAGTGAAGTTCGGCGAAGACCGTGACGCTGCCATTGGAAATCTCGTTAATGAACTCAATAAAGATGCAGGAAAACAAAAGTGGGCTTTTGTGAAATCGCCAGATGCAAAACATCTTCCAAAACTCGCTGATCAAGACGTCATTCGTCTGGCTTTCATCTATCAGCAAGACCTAATCGAACCAGTTGACGAATCAAAGGTACTCTATGACGGCAAAGAATGGAAGTACGCACGCCAGCCGCTAGCACAAAAATTCCGGGCTATCAGAAACGGACAGGCAGAAGGTAAGCCGTTCGTCGTCGTCATCAACCATCTCAAATCAAAGGGATCAGACAAAGACACAGTGCCGAATGATGGTTTCCAAGGTAACAACAACCATATGCGAGTTAACCAAGTGACCGAAATGGCCACGTGGGTCCAGAAGAACTTTGCCCAGGATCCAGTATTTGTTATCGGAGATCTGAACTCTTATTCTCATGAAGACCCACTGACTACGTTGGAAACGAAGTTCGGTTACACCTCAATCGCTGAGAAGATGGGTGTCAAGAACCACTCCTACCAATTTGGTGGAGTAGTCGGATCTCTCGACCATGCTCTCGGAAACGCTGAAGCCATGAAAATGGTCAAGGCAGCCGACGTGTGGAACGTGAACGCAATGGAACCAGTCGCATTCGAATATGCACGCTGGAATTACAACGTGAACTATAAGAACTTGTTCGACGCTGATTCGCCATACCGTTCATCGGATCATGATCCGATCAAGGTCGCCATCGACACCCGCAACTCAGTTCCATGGACCGAGCTGACACCGGCTACACCAGTAGACCCGGAGCCTCAGCCGGAGCCGCAGCCGCAACCAGATCCGGAGCCTCAGCCAGAGGCAACTGTCGTTACGCCAAAGGCTTCGGCAGTCAACCCGCAAGCTTCTGACCCGGCAGCCTGCAAGATCACTCCATTTGTCACCATCGAACCTATTGAGGGCGTGACCTACCAGGTGACCGTTGATGGTAAGCAGCTCAAGCCTGTTGATGGAAACGCTAACAAGTTTGAGTACCCATACGGCAAGACCGTGAAAGTTGTAGCGACGCTCAAAGACGGTTACAAGCTGGCTGAAGGCGCACAGACTGAATGGTCGTGGACTGCGCCAACGCGTGAAGAGCTCAAGTGCTCAGTTCCATGGACCGAACTGACCCCAGCTACGCCAGCACCACAAGATCCAGCACCACAAGATCCAACACCACAAGATCCAACTCCAGTTCCAGACCAGCCTGGTCAGGACAAGAAGGATAGCGGCATGAAGGATAGTGGCAAGAAGGACAGTAAATCTGGCAAGTCAGGACTAGCCAAGACCGGTATTGAAACCTCCGGTTTGGCCGGTCTAGCAGTTATCGCAATGATCGCAGGCGGAGCAATCGTCGCCCGTCGTCGAAACGCATAACGCTCATACCCAGTAGACAAGTGAGGGCCCTAGCACGACGCTAGGGCCCTCACTTACATCAACAAGCACTCACCATTCAGCAATATCTGCAACCTTAGCACCAGACACCGCAATGAAATCCGCCGGCGCAATACCAACCGACAAACTCCGCTTCCCACCAGAAACCAGAATCTCGTCCGTCATCAGCGCAGACTCATCCAAAAAGATCGGGAACTGACGCTTCTGTCCCAGCGGCGAAATACCGCCAGTAACATAGCCAGTGACCTTCTCCGCTTCGCGAGGATCCATCATCGCAACCGACTTCACGCCCGCCGCCTTCGCCACTGACTTCAAATGAAGCCGCGCGCTCGCCGGCACAATCGCCACAAAAATATCGCGCCCCGACTCCACCATCAAAGTCTTAAAAACAGCATCCGGATCACAACCCAGAATCTCCGCCGTATCGCGAGCATAGCCATGTTCCATCTGCTCCGAATGCTCATACTCATACAAAGTGAACGGCACCCGCGCATCTTCCAGCACCATCAGCGCCGGAGTTCCCGCATGGCCCGCCTTGTGTTGTCCTGATTTCTTCTTACCAGCCATGACACAATAAAAACATGAATAATCGTGACCGTTTCTATCTACGCCCCGCCGCGCGTGTCGACGCCGACGCAATCCATCAACTCCGAGCCGCCATTTTTGCCCAAGAATTCCCCGAATTTACGTTCGACGACGTCGCCGAGCACGACGAACTTGTCCGCATTCTCACCAACCCGCAAAGCACAAGCATCTGGCTTGCTGACCTCAACAACACCATCGCCGGCTATATTCGGACCGACTCGCTCGGCGTCGGCCACAACCGAATGCTCGCCGTCACCTGGTTCGGCGTGCGCGCTGATGTTCGTCGTCGTCACTATGGAACAAAACTACTCAACGCCGCCATCGGCGACATGCCCGCATACGCATACGCGCCCCGTGCCATCGCGAGTAGCACCGGTTTCTACGAAAATAACGGGTTCACCCACATCGAAAACGACGACGACGCAACCGCCGTCGCTATCGATCTTCTGCCAAGCATGCCACAATTAAGCACATGCTCAGCATTTATACGTTAACCGCTCAGCTGTTCAAGAAAGCGATCTTCACATTAAGCGCCGTCGCGAACGCAGTCCAGCCAGCGTATGGAAGGAGTGCGATACCAGCAGCAGGGCTTACTTTCCCTGCACGATACGCCAAATATGACGACGACGCTGCCAACGCCGCCACCTCGCCCGCCGAAAGCCAATTATTGCGGACATTCCAGTAGAGCGCGCTCCAGGTCGCATTAAGAACTAAATTCGTTCCCAATGCGCGCTTGAACTTCTGGCGCTCCGCCGCAATTTTCGCTAACTTGTCTGGATCGTCGGCTGCCTCGGCGGCCTTACGATCAAGCTTCGTCAACACCGCCGCCGAAGCGCCAGCGATCGACGTATACAATACTGACCACGCAATCGGGAAGGCGACCTCAGGCGGCTGCCATGAAGGCTTGACCTGCATCTTGTTCCACAACGTATCAGTGTTAGTAGCATATGAAGCAATACCGGCAGCTATCCCAGTAGCAACCGTTGTCTTAACAATATTTTTCAACAGACTCATGCATATAGTCTTGTACCTATAATAGGGTTATACCGATATTTTAGCTGTGAGCAGATAATGAACGAGAAGAATACCAAGCAACCGATTCTAGGCAATGGCAGATTTGCGCCGTCGCCAACCGGTGACTTCCACATCGGAAACCTACGGACTGCGTTGCTGGCATGGGCATGCGCGCGCTCAACCGGGCGAGGATTCCATATGCGGGTCGAAGACCTCGATGAACGATCCCGCCCGGAATACTGCCTACGGCAACTTGAAGACCTAGCCGCTCTCGGCATCGACTGGGATGGTCCGGAACTCTACCAGAGCCAGCGCATCGATAGGTATGAAGAAATATTCACTTCGTTGCTGAAATCGGGGCGTCTGTACGAATGCTACTGCACCCGAAAAGAACTGGCATCAGTTGCCTCTGCGCCACACCGGCCACCCGGATCGTATCCTGGCACATGTCGTGATCTTACCGAGTCGGAACGCGAGGCAGGGCGGGAAAAATTGCGCGGAACCAACCGTGAGCCGGCGTTGCGCTTGCGAACAGATGCATTGAGCGGGGAACTTGTTGATCAGCAGCTAGGATACTACTGCGGAGCAATTGACGACCTTGTTATTCGGCGCGGGGACGGGGTTTTCTCCTACAATTTCGTCTCGGTTGTGGACGATGCTGAATATAATGTGACTCAGATAGTGCGCGGGGATGACCTGCTGCCGTCCACGCCTCGGCAAATGCACTTACAGGATTTGCTGGGGTACCCAAATCCGGTTTATGCTCACATGCCACTCATTCTTAACCAGGCTGGTGCCCGGCTGGCTAAACGTGATGGGGCAGTTACTTTGCGTCAGCTGGCCGAGTTGGGCTGGTCGAGCGCAGATATTGTTGAATTGCTGGCTAGCTCGTTATATATGGGAGAAGCTGGCTGTGCTACTGCAGGTGATGTTAGTGCAGCTGTTTCTGTTTCTGTTTCTGGTTCTGGTGGCACAAGTGGTGCTGGTGCTGGCACAGGTGGTGCTGGTGCTGGCACAGGAGGTGCTGGTGCTGGCACAGGTGGTGCTGGTACCAGTGGTGCGGATATGGCACGGAAACGGTCCGGCATCCGCGATACGGCAACCTTTCTGAACGTCTTTGATCCGGCGGCTTTGCCGCGTGAGCCATGGCGGGTAAATGTAGAATTGCTAGCTGCTGGTCCGGCTGTTTGGTTTACTGACTAAATAGCCAAGGCCCTTGTTCAGGTATGGTGGGCTAGGCAACCTTGCTGGCTTGTTTCGCCTCTTCTCTTCAGCAACTTTCTTTCGATCTCTCATCAGCCGGCGGTCCATTCCGCTCAGCTCTAAGCTGCCGGCAGACTCTCCTACGCCGCCCAAGCGCCGGCAGACTCTCCTACGCCGCCCAAGCGCCGGCTGTCCTTTCCGCTCGGTTCTGAGACGAGATAAAGCTGAAAAACTAGCTGTCGATGCTCTATACCGAGTTTTCGGGACAGTAGGCGACTGCACTTAATAAAATGCAAGGGGTGAGCGCTGATGCGTGAACTGCTCCCTGAAAGTTGGACTTGTTGATTGGGTTCCTTCTTTCAGGGGGGTAGTTTTATGTTGGCTTCGAGTAGGGCTAGTGCGTACCAGCGTGAGCAGTTGGTTTCGTTGTTTGAGGCTGGTTTTGGTGCCTATGCTGCTAGCAAGCATGTGGGTGTTGGGGTGAGAACTGCAGAGAATCTATGGGAGAGGTGGCGTGTTCATGGCAGACTTGTCCTCATCAAAACTGTTAGAGAAATGGGTTCGGATCTATCGGGGCAAAGGAGTAGACGGGTTACGTCCTCGCCTAAAGGGTCGACCAAGAAAAGATCCACATCAACCCCGGCCAGTTAGTGAGCTCGATCAGCTCAAACGCCGTTTAGAGTACTTAGAAGCGGAAAATGCTTACCTAAAAGCATTAAGGGAGTTGATGAACAACGAGCACTAACCCGGACCCGGGTCGTGGCAGATCTCAAGTCCCGCTATCGCTTTAGTGACTTACTACGTATTGCCGGGATTGCTCGCTCAACATTCTATTACCATCAAGCACATGGCCGATATGGTCACCGGCGTATCCGGTTAGCGTTAATGAAAGATGGTTGGCGGTTAACCGTGACTTTGGTGTCACGGAAGTCGATCCGTCAATGGGTCTCGGATGTCACTCAAGCTCCGAGTATGTGGCAAGAAAGTCTATTTCTCACCCATTATCGACTTGTTCGATGGGGTCATTATCGCTGCCACGCATGCTTTTCATCCCATAACAGCTTTCACAGCTACTTCTTTAGTCCAAGACTATCGCCAAGGAAAAACCTCAGCCAGGATTGATTGTTCATACTGATCAAGGATTTCATTACCAGCATGTATCGTGGCGTAACCAGCTTGACCAACTCGACCAATACATTACCTGGTATAACAACAACCGTATCCAAGAACGACTCAAGGGCCTGACCCCGATTGAATACCGAAATCAAGCCCTTGTAGTCTAACGAGTAGGATACGATTAAAACTGTCCAACATTGGGGGGCAGTTCAAATGCGCTCACCCCGTGCGAGTTTTAATCTAGTAGTTAGCTAATATTTAGTCACTTATTCCCAATTTTGGAATCAATTGCGTCGCGTGCTTGCGAGATTTTATCTGCATGCTGCTCGCCGGCGACCTTCTTAGCTACTTCTTCGGTCTTGTCTAGAACCATGTCCGAAATTTCTTCGGCCTTGTCGCTCTTGAGTACGTCCTTGTTGTTCTCAAGTGTTTCTTTTGCTTTATCAAATAGTGACATGAGAGCTCCTTTTCTTTTGCCTATGTGTCAAGAATATAGGTACTTCTGCTACTTCGATGTTGTTGCAGACGATTTCTGGGAGCAATTTAGCTAGCGGGTGAATATGCTGGCTTCTTCCATCTTTGGAAGCCGTGTTGAAGTAAGTATTTTATCCATATCTTGGTCTCATTCCAGCGAAGCCAGATGTCTTCGTATGTTAACCGGACAGTGAGGAACCCACAGATCAGGGCGGAATTACTCCGTGATCGGTCATTTTGATAGTTAGCCATAGATGTATGGTGGGCGCGACTGTCACATTCGACAATCATGCGCGGATGGACAAAAATATCCACCCTGCCAACATGGTTAATACTCTTTTGTGGTGTTACGCGAAAACGGAGTGACTGAATGTAATTGCGCACTCGTGTTTCGCTACCTGACTGGCTCCCGCTACATAGCCTTTTAAGCAATCGTTCAGCACGCGTTATTGGTATCTGTTTAAGGAGTCTACGAGCGTAATTGATCTGGATAAGACCTTTATTGATAGCTGATTCAAATACTATGAGAGCAGTTTCAAAAGGTTCATAGCGTGCTGCATGAATCAATGCAGTATCGAGGGAAACCAAGGGGCCAGGTAGCTTTGCAGTCAGATGCCGACGGGTGACTCCCCGTGTCCGCGAACGTCTAACAAAGTCTGGAACTGCCACGAATATATCTGTTGTTGGTGGTGTCCACAGGCCATATATTTTGCAGGCTGACAAGCTGGTCAAGGCACCATAGTGTCGTACTGCAGTGACTAAATCTGGATGCGCGTCTGGAGTCGCGTACCACCCGCGACGAACTCGGTATATTTTCCCTAATCTCATTGCGCGCTCGCGGGTTCGACGAGTATGTATCCCAATGAGTCTCAGCTCTCTGGTACGGAATATTCCGAGTTTGGTTGGTCGCGGAGGAAGATGAGTATACATAAACACCATTATCGTGACGCGGCTTTAGAGTTTTCGTTGCTGCTTAAATCTGTGGATTAAAACTGACGGCAGCTACATTGTGGAAAACAGAAAGTCGTAAGGCGCCTCCAGACAGCAGTGCAAATGTTTGCTTGAAAAATATCTGTCCCAAAAGCTCGGTTGGTGGCGTGGATGGTTCGGTATGTTGTTTATCTGAGACCTCGACCGAGTTTTCAGGACAGGGCTGGCAACCGGCAGGATAGGGTTGGCAACCGGCAGGGCAAGGCGCGGGACGAAGAGCAGGTCGGGACGGCACGGCCCACCTGGCAGCCTGGCACTCCCATAAAAGCAAGAAAATTAGATGAAGCTGATTCAACTATTGTTAATTAAGGTTGAGTGGAATAGACTCAAGGTATCAAGCGTTTATCTCAGTAGAAAATAATTTGCCTAGCTCGTTGGGGCTAGGTGCGAAGGAGTTTTACGATGGATAAATTGACAACGAAATCGCAAGAGGCGCTTGCTGATGCGATAGATATGGCAATGCGTGCTGGCAATCCGCATGTGGAGCCGGCACATCTGCTGGTTGCTCTGCTCAAGCAATCCGGCGGGGTTGCGGGTGCGCTGTTGGACGCGGTGGGCGTGGAGTCTACTAAAATCATTGAGCGCGCCCAGGCACAGATCGCAAGTTTCCCCGCAGTTCAGGGGCAGGCTGCTTCTCAGCCCCAGGCTTCCCGGAATTTGTCGCTCGTCCTGTCCGATGCGGGTAAAGAGGCTACTGCGCTGGGTGATGCATATATTTCTACTGAGCACCTGCTTTTGGCGTTGGCGGCGAACCAGAGTTCTGCCGGCGATATCTTGCGTTCCGCTAATGCTGGTCGCGATCAGTTAATCGCAGTGTTGCCTAATGTGCGGGGTTCTGCAAAGGTAACGTCTCCAGATCCTGAGGGTACGTTTAAGGCGCTCGAAAAGTATGGCACGGATTTGACGCAGATGGCTCGTGAGGGAAAGCTGGATCCGGTTATCGGGCGTGATACGGAGATTCGCCGTGTGGTGCAGGTCCTTTCGCGGCGTACGAAGAACAATCCAGTGCTTATCGGTGAACCTGGCGTGGGCAAGACGGCGGTTGTTGAGGGCTTGGCCCAGCGCATTGTCGATAGTGATGTGCCGGAGTCACTGCGTGGCAAGCGGCTTATTTCCCTTGATATTGCTGGGATGCTGGCTGGCGCTAAGTATCGTGGCGAGTTCGAAGAGCGGTTTAAGGCTGTTTTGCAGGAGATTAAGGAGTCCGACGGCGAAGTCGTCACCTTTATCGATGAGCTCCATACTGTTGTCGGTGCTGGTAGCGGCGGCGATGGGGCTATGGATGCGGGCAATATGCTCAAACCGATGCTGGCTCGTGGGGAGTTGCGCCTGGTTGGCGCTACTACGCTCGATGAGTATCGTGAGCACGTTGAGAAGGATCCGGCGTTGGAGCGCCGATTCCAGCAGGTGTTTGTGGGTGAGCCGAGCGTGGATGATACTGTCGCTATTTTGCGTGGTATTGCGCCGAAGTATGAGGCCCATCATAAGGTGACTATTTCCGATGGCGCCTTGGTTGCGGCGGCTACTCTTTCGGATCGTTATATTTCGGGCCGTCAGCTTCCGGATAAGGCGATTGATCTGGTTGATGAGGCGGCGTCGCGGTTGCGGATGGAGCTGGATTCTTCTCCGGAGGAGATTGATGTTTTGCAGCGCCAGGTGGATCGGTTGAAGATGGAGAAGTCGTATCTTGAGGAGACTGATTCGGATGATGACGCTTCGGCTGCTGATCGTCTGGATCGCTTGAATGCGGAATTGGCGGATAAGTCTGAGGCGCTTGCTTCGTTGAATGCTCGGTGGGAGTCGGAGAAGGCCGGCCGGAATAAGGTTGGCGATTTGCGCGTGCGTCTTGATGAATTGCGAACTGAGTTGGAAAAGGCAATTCGTGAAGGCCGGTACGAGGATGCAGGTCGTATCCAAAATGGCGATATTCCGCAGGTTGAGGCTCAGATTGAGGCTGGTGAAGAGGATAAGGACACGGTTGTTGATGAGGCTCCAATGATTGCGGAGAAGGTTGATGCTGATGGTATTGCCGACGTGGTTTCGGCCTGGACCGGTATTCCGGTTGGGCGGCTCATGCAGGGCGAGACGGAGAAATTGTTGACGATGGAGGATGAGATTGCTAAGCGTCTTATTGGTCAGCGTTCGGCAGTCCGATCAGTTTCTGATGCGGTGCGTCGTTCCCGGGCTGGGGTGTCCGATCCGCAACGTCCGACTGGTTCGTTCTTGTTCTTAGGGCCAACGGGTGTGGGTAAGACGGAGTTGGCAAAGTCGCTTGCTGAGTTTCTGTTCGACGACGAGCGCGCAATGGTTCGTATCGACATGTCGGAATATTCAGAGAAGCATTCTGTTGCTCGCCTCATCGGTGCCCCTCCGGGATACGTTGGCTATGAGGAGGGCGGCCAACTAACGGAAGCAGTTCGTCGTCGTCCTTATGGTGTGGTTCTTCTTGACGAAGTTGAGAAGGCGCATCCGGAAGTGTTCGATATTTTGTTGCAGGTTCTCGACGACGGTCGGCTCACTGACGGCCAGGGTCGCACTGTTGATTTCCGCAATACGATTTTGATTTTGACGTCGAATCTTGGTTCGCAATTCTTGACGAATACGGAGCTGGATGTGGCGGGGCAACACAAGGCTGTTATGGATGCTGTGCATGCTCATTTCAAGCCGGAGTTTTTGAACCGTCTCGATGATCTGATCATTTTCGAACCGTTGAGCGTTCAGGACATCGGCAAGATTGTGGATCTGCAGGTTGCCCAGATGAGTCAGCGGTTGGCGGCTCGTCGTATTTCTTTGGAAGTGGAAGACGATGCGAAGTCGGTTTTGACGTTCGAGGGATATGATCCGGCATTCGGCGCTCGGCCGTTGCGTCGGCTGGTGCAGCGTGAGATTGGGGATCAGCTAGCTCGGATGCTACTTGCCGGTGAAGTCAGTGATGGCCAGACGGTGATCGTGCGTAGTGCCGAGCTCGATACCTCGGTTTTCGATCGGGAAACGGGCATGCCGGTTGCGACAAGCGACCGCCCGGTAGACGATGGTCACAAGTTGCAATTGCTTGTTAAGGAGCAGTAATACTGTCTAGTTGTCATGGTGGTTGTCCCAAAAAGTGGACAGCTGTGGGATTTGTGTAGTTGGGCGGGTAAGCTCCTTGCTATGACAGATCATGAAACATTACTAGCTGAATCGGCAGAGACCATGAGCGTCCCTGCCGATTCAACTATGCCAACGAAACATATTCAGCTCAAACGTGGTTTAACATCTGCTCAGGTATCGATGATCGGGCTTTCGGGCGCGCTCGGTACTGGCTTGTTTTTGGGGTCGGGTTCGGTGATTGGTTATGGTGGCCCGTCTACTGTTATTGCTTATTTGGCGGCTGGCCTTTTGGCTCTATCGGTTGTGTGGGCACTGGCTGAAATGGTGTCCGTTCATCCGGTTCCGGGCGGGCACGGTGCGGTAGCTGCATCCTACTTGGGACCTTACGGCGGATATGTGACGCGCTGGAACTTTGCGGTCACAATGCTGATTGCGGTGGGTGCAGAAGTGACTGCAACGGCAACATATTTGCAGTTCTGGTTCCCGAGCCTGCCACTGTGGGTGGGCACGGTTTTGTGTTCACTGTTTATCGTGGCGTTGAACTTGTTCTCGGTGCATTTGTATGGGTCGAGCGAGTACTGGTTCTCGATGATCAAGGTGATTGCTATTGTCACGTTCATTGCTCTGGGATTGTCAATTGTTTTTGGCTTGTTCCCGGGAATTGACGCGATTGGCACTCGTAATCTCACTGAGTATGGCGGGTTTTTCCCTAAAGGGATCCCGGGTTTGTTGGCTGCTATTTGTTTGGCTGTTTTTTCTTTTGGCGGCATCGAGAATGTGTCTGTGGGTGCGGCAGAGTCGGAGCATCCTGAGCGTGATGTCCCGCGGGCGGCGCACACAATGATCTGGCGCCTGTTACTTTTTTATGTGCTAGCTATCTTGGTTGTGCTCATGTTGCAACCGTGGGCGGAAACTGCCGGATCAAATGGCACGATTGATGAGTCTCCGTTCGTGCGTGCGCTGGATATTACTGGTGTTTCTGGTGCGGCGCACATTATGAATGCGATTTTGATCGTGGCTGCGCTTTCGGCTGCTAATGGTTGTTTGTATTCGTCGAGCCGGATGATCCATTCGCTGGCTAATGACCGTCAAGCCCCGAGTTGGGCTGCGGTGACTGCGCAAAATGGTTCGCCGCGTCGTGCTGTGATTATTGCGATGGTTGGCATGGTTATCGCTTCGGCGTTGGCTATTGCTAGCCCGGCAAATGCGTTCTTGTGGCTCTACGGTTGTGCGACGATCGGTATTTTGGTCACCTGGGTGATGACGATGTTGACTCATATGGCGTTCCGTGCCAAGCGTAAGGTAGCCGGGTTGCCGTTGCCGGAGCATCGGTTGTGGGCGGCGAACATTGTTGCGCCGTTGGCGATTGTTGTGTCGATCGGTATCTTTTTTGGTCTGTACTGGTTATTGCCGGTGGCTTGGTATGCTGGTATTCCATACGTGTGTATCTTGACGTTGTCTTATTGGGTTGTTCGTAGTGTGCACTCGATGCAGACTCGCGATTTATTGGAAGAGGATTTGGCTTCTCGCTAGATCGTCTAGAACTCACTGTGGGCTACATCGACACGATGTAGCCCACAGTTTTCACTTGAGGTTGTTACGAGAGTTTTATGCTTGACGACGACGTCGGGAGACTCCCGCCGCAAGTGCGCCTAGGCCGATGAGTGCTCCAGCGCCGAGCAATGCTTCACCTGGCGCAACACCCGTTTGGGCGAGCTGTCCAGAAGCCTTGTTTTGGACGCTAGCTGGTGCCGTCTTTTGAATCGGCTGTGCTGGTGCTGGTTGTGTCAGTTCTGGTGCCATTGGTGCAGGGTGCTGTGGCATCAGTTGTTTTGGAGCGCACCGTTCTTTCTCGGTTTTCACGGACTCTTCGTGCAGAATGCGCTTGGTGTTAAGTTCCTTGGTGACCTTGTCAAGCTCGGCGGACGAATCTGCGATACGGCCACGCATTTCCTTCACGTCAGCGATCTGCTTGGTGAGAGAATCCTGTGTCGCAACTGCAGAATCATGATCCTTACGGGCTCGATCTAGCTCGTGCTGAGCAGCCTCAAGATCTGCTTTAGCTTGAGCTAGTTCGTTGCGGAGCTTTTCCGTACGACGGGTTTCCGCAACGACCTTCTCTGCTTGTGCTTTTTCAGCTGCTAGAGCTTCGCCATAAGCCGCTTCAAGTTCCTTAAGACGTTTCTCAGCATCGTGCAGTTTCATCTTAAGGTTGGCCAGTTGCTGTTTTGCTTCGTCCAACTTTTGCGTAAGTTCTACAATGTTGTTCGTAATTGGCGTTTCTTTCAAAGCTTTCAACTCTTGCTCGAGCTTTGCTTTTTTCTTCGACAGTTCGTCGATCTTCACCTGCTGTTCAGCGAGAGCTTTCTCCGCTGAAGCGATGTCGCGGATAGCCTTTTTTAGGATGTGCTCGGCAGAGCGAACATTATCAGAAGAAATAAGTATTTCTTTTTGAAGCTCGGTTAGCTCCTTTTCAACGATCTTAATTTGGTGGTTGATTGTAGAAATATTTTCAGTCCAAAGTTCGAGAGTGTTCTTTTTTTGTTGAAGCGTGTTCTTAAGCGTCTCCAGCTCGTGTGTTAGTTGCTCTACTTTTTTAACTGTTTCAGCTAGCGCGAGCTGTTTCTTTTCAATTGTGTCTCGTTCAGTATTTAACTGGCTGATCTTTTCATCCAGCTTGTTTTTGTCTTCATGCAGCTTGTTCTTCTCGTTAATGGTCCGTGCAATATTTGCATCTATATCTTTGGAACGGGCAATCAGTTGTGCCAGATCGTTGCTCTCTTGAGCTTCAACTGCAACTTCAGCTTTCCCAATTTTGGGCAGGATCTCCTGTTGTTCTTGCTTTAGCTCTCTCAGTACCCTTTCTTTGGTGCTGATTTTGCCTAGTAGCTCTGCTTTCGCAGTCTCTGATTCTCCTAGTTCTGTTAATACTTTACGGCGTTGATTTTGTAGGTCTGCCTCTAATTGTTCTTTAGCTGAGAGCTCCTCTAGCTGTTTCATAAGGCCAGCAATCTTCTTCTCAAGATCGGTGATTTCTTCTCGAAGTTTTGCTGCTTCTCTTTCGTCCTCACCTTTTTGTGCGCTGAGAACTTTGAGCTCTTCTTTCAAGTCGTTAGACTTCTTAATCGCTTCTAGACTACGCTTATGGGCGGAGCTGAGGCCGTCTTCTGCTTTCTTTTTAGCAGCTTGCGCCTCGTATAGTGGCTCGTTCAGACCGGGGAGAGTTTTTTCAGCCGTTTCGAGTTCGTCAGTAGCTTTCTTTAGCGCGTCGTTTGTTTCGTCAATCTTCTGCTTTTGCTCTGCAACTGCGCTGTTGTATCGATCTTTCTCGTCCTGCAAGGCTTTTTCTGCAGCAGCTACTTCTGATTTCGAATGTTTAACTGCTTCTTTACTCTTACTGACTTCTGCGCGGGTCTTGTCGCGGTCGGCTGCAATAGCGTCAAGGTTCTTTTGGGCAACGGCGAGTGCCGTCTTGGCTTTTTCTAGTTCCTGAGTTTGCTTGTCTAGAGCCTTGTTGAGCTGATTGATCATTGATTCGAGTTGCTTAATCTTCGCAGTCGCACGATCGATCGCGTTTTGTGCCTGAGCGATTTTATCCTTATTAGCCTCGGCGGCTTTGTCTAGCTCAGCTAGCTTATGCTCAGCCTGAGCACGAGCCTCTTTTTCCGCGTCAAGCTTCTTCATGAGTTCGCTATGGCGCGTTTTGAGTGTCTCCAAAGCCTTTTCATGCGAAGCGACATTCGCTCGCGCCTGGGTGCACTGAGCTGATGGTGCAGTGGGTGTTGTGGCAAAGGCCGTGCCATAGGGATGGACAAGTGCTGTTCCGGCGATCATGAGGCTCAGAACTGAATGTGTTGCGTATTGTTTAAAATTCATAGGTTGAATAGTAGAGAATTTATTTTTGACATTTCAAGGCAGAATGTTACATTTTTTAATTATGTTTTCTAGATCATAAAAATTGACACTTTAGCCCACGTTTGTCTGAAAAATGCCTGGGAAGATTGCGGGAAAAACGAGGGATTTTCACCTCAACCAAATGCGCTAAAATGGCGTGGCTGAACGGGTCAGCCACGCCACGTCGTCGTCGAAAAACGAAAAAATTATCGTTCGCGACCGCCAGCAATAAACTCTTCCAGACGCTCACGTGCCAGAGCGTCGCCAAGCTGCTCCTTCGGCGACTTCATCAAATACGATGAAGCTGACAATAAATTCCCTGAAATGCCGCGATCAAGCGCAATCTTGCATGCTCGCAAAGCGTCGATCACAATACCGGCAGAATTCGGCGAATCCCAGACCTCCAACTTGTACTCAATCTGAATCGGAACCTCGCCAAACGTCGTCCCCTCAACCCGCACAAAAGCAAACTTACGATCATCGAGCCACGGCACATAGTCCGACGGGCCAACATGAATATTGTGCGGATCCACCTCGCCTGTCATATTCGACGTCACCGAATTCGTCTTAGAAATCTTCTTCGACTCCAACCGATTACGCTGCAACATATTCTTGAAATCCATGTTGCCACCAACATTTAGCTGGTACGTCCGGTCAATACGCACCCCGCGCGACTCCATCAACGCCACCAAATCACGATGCGAAATAGTTGCACCGAACTGTGACTTAATATCATCGCCGATAATAGGCAGGCCAGCATCCTCAAACTTCTTCGACCACTCCTCGGTAGAGGCAATGAAAACCGGCAAACAGTTGACAAACCCACAGCCGGCATCGATAGCACACTGGGCATAGAATCGGTCCGCTTCCTCGGAACCAACCGGCAGATAAGAAATGAGGACGTCCACCTTCGCTGCCTTCAGTTTGGCAACAACATCAACTTCTAGCTCGTCCGACTCAGTAATCGTCTCGCGGTAGTAGTCACCGAGGCCATCAAGCGTGCGGCCACGCAACACCTTGACACCAGTTTCTGGAACGTCGCAGAACTTCATCGTATTGTTTTGGGACGCAAAAATGGCCTCCGAAATATCTTTGCCGACCTTCGCTGCGTCAACATCGAATGCGGCAACAAACTCAACATCTCCCACGTGGTAGCCACCGAAATTAACATGCATAAGGCCAGGGATTGTGCTGTTTGGGTCGGCATCTTTATAGAATTCGACACCCTGAACGAGTGAGCTGGCACAGTTGCCGACTCCAACGATACCTACGCGGATTTTGGACATATTTTCTCCTTTGATCGGTCTGCTTGCTGGTTTGGCGGCGGGCAGTGAGTTAATTGTTAGGACATAATTGTCATGACAATTAACAGTCTCGCTTGTTAGTGGGCAAGATGCAAGTGCGACACGACACGTCTGATCCTATTGGCTAGGGGATTGGGCATGGTGCGAGTGCGAGTGTGGGTGTGGGTTGTCCCTAAAACTCGTCTCTGGAAGGAGATAGATGCATATAGTAGCTATCTCTGCTCTACGACGAGTTTTTGTGACAGCGGGGAAGAATGCTGAGCTAGCTGCCGGGCGGTGCGAGGCGGACAGGCGCCGCCCCGCCGCCCCGGCAAGGCTGCGCGCCCCGGCACCGCCCGGGCACCTCCTGCCCGAATATGCCAAACTGGAAGCATGTATGAAGATTTTTTACCGGCTGACACCTTGGCATTCGATCACTCTTACATGACGCTCACCGCCGGCCCATGCGGCGTGGAGATAGCAGGGATCGCCGGCGATCCCGACGTGGTCTATCCGCTGGCATCGGTCACGAAGCCAATCGCGGCATGGTCTGTGCTGGTAGCGGTAGAACGTGGGCTGGTTTCTTTGGACGAACAAGCCGGACCAGAAGGGTCAACTATTCGCCATTTGTTGGCGCACGCTTCGGGTTTGCCGTCGGCGGCAGGAGATCCTATTGCAGCACCTGGCACCCGCCGGATCTATTCAAACTATGGTTTTGACGTGCTGGGCGAGGCGGTTGCGGCGCGGGTTGGCATGTCGATCCAGGACTGGGTGCGGCAGACGGTGCTTGAACCCGTGCGCATGCTGGACGCCAGCGTGGATGGCTCGATCGCGTTTTCTGGTCGGGCGTCGCTCGATTCGGTGGCGCGGTTTGCGGGGGAGTTGCTGGATCCGCAGCTGATTTCGCCCGAGCTGGCCCAGCAGGCATTTAGCCCGCAGTTTGCCGGGATTCCCGGTATTTTGCCAGGTTATGGCCGCCAGTCGGATAATCTGTGGGGTTTGGGTTTGGAGATCCGTGGCACTAAGTCACCGCACTGGACGGGATCTGATTTTCCGACGACGACGTTCGGTCACTTCGGCCAGTCCGGCTCGTTTGTGTGGGTCGATCCGGTGGCCAACCAAGCGGGCGTCTTTTTAGGAAACCGGATGTTTGGCCACGAGCACGCCGAGGTTTGGCCAGAGCTAACTAATCAGATGCGGGCTAGTTAGCAAATTCGACGATCACTGGCACGTGATCTGAAGCGCCCTTACCTTTGCGTTCGTCGCGGTCGATTGCGCCGGCGATCGTGCGTTGGGCCAGTCCTTCCGATGCCCACACATAGTCGATCCGCAAACCCTCATTCTTCGGGAAACGCAACTTTTGATAATCCCAGAACGTGTAGTTCGTGGCGAAATCTCGCGAAACCTCACGCATGCCAACTGTATTGAACGCATGGAAAGCTGCCCGTTCGGCGTCGGTCATATAAATATCGTCATCTAAGGCGAAACGGTCCCACACGTCGTCGTCGGTGGGAATAACATTCCAATCACCAACCAGTGCCACATCGATACCCTGCTGGGTTTGAGTCTGGGCGAAGTCGCGCAAGGCGCGCAAAAACTCCAACTTATAGAAATAGTGCGGATCGCCAACCGCCCGGCCATTAGGAACATAAAGCGACCACAAATCTATTCCGCCTACGCGAGCGCCGATCGCACGTGCTTCAATCGGGCCGTTGATAAATGTGGAACCGTCGTCGGGAATACCCTTGGTGAACCCGGGCTGGCCGGGAAACTCGTAGCGCACATCGGATAAACCCACGCGGGAAATAATCGCCACGCCGTTCCATTGGTTAAGCCCATGGGCGGCGATCTCGTAACCGGCTGCCTCAATCTCGGCTGCCGGGAATTGCTCGGGTTTGCACTTGATTTCCTGCAACGCCAACACGTCTAAATCGTGACGTTCTAGGACGTTTAGGATGCGCTCGGCGCGGGCGCGGGCAGAGTTAATATTCCACGTTGCGATCTTCATGAGACCAGTCTACGGGGCACGCGGTAGTCTTGTCGTATGGGACGAGCGTTGATTACCGGAGCAAGTGCAGGGCTAGGGCTCGCCTTTGCTCGCCAGCTAGCTAGTGATGGGCACGACGTCGTGCTGGTTGCGCGCAACCAGGAACGATTGGACGACGTCGGTGGCCAAATTCGAGAAACCTACGGCGTTGAGGTTGAAGTTATTGCCGCCGATCTTGGTGATGTGGCGGATACCCAGCGGGTGGCGCAGCGGCTGGGCGCTAGAGATGAGCCGATTAGTTTGCTGGTCAATAATGCTGGTTTCGGGCTGGGTCAGGATTTTGTGGGTGGATCCATTGCGCGTGAACTTGATGGCTTGAATGTGATGGTTCGAGCAGTGATGATGCTCAGCCACGCGGCTGCCGAGGCGATGGTAGCGCGCGGGCGAGGCACGATTATTAATGTGGCCTCGATGACCTCGCTGACCGTGCAAGGCACATATTCAGCGCACAAGGCATGGGTGCGGACGTTCAGTGAGGGGCTGGCGGTAGAATTGGCGGGTACCGGGGTAGGGGTGACGGTGGTTAATCCGGGCCTGATTCGCACCGAGTTCCATGAGCGTTCCCACGTAGATTCGTCGCAGTGGCCGGCAGTGGTATTTGCTAGCCCCGAGCAAGTGGTGCGGGCTGCGTTGGCGGCTGCCCGGGCGGGCCGAGTTGAAGTGACGCCGACTGTGCTGTACAAGATCGCGAGCGTGGTGGTGCGTCATGCCCCACGCAGACTCGTGCGCAAGTTCGCCGGTCCGGGGCTTTCCGGGCGGGGTAAGCTGCGCAGACTAATTGTTGAATGTGAAACGGTTTTATAATTTATGTTTCCAAACATTTTTCTTTTTCATAACTAGAGTCCTAGTTAATTTATTTGGAACGTTAGTTTCATTACTAATTCGGTGTTAATGTTTTAGTGTATAAGTTTTAAAGCAGTTCTTTCACAATTAACGGGAGAAAGCGGCATTATGTTCGATCAAAGTGGCAAGATGTCAATTTATGAGATTTCCGATGAAGAAAGCTATGAACTATCTGAGGAAGAAAGAGAAGATACGAGCATCTCAGCTGGTAATGATGTTGAAGTTTCGTATTCTGGGCAAGATTTTGATGTCGAAGGCCTTGTACGCAGGCTAAATAAAGATGACATCCTTATTCCTCGATTTGGAAACAGGAACGATGATATTGAAACTGGTGGCTTCCAGCGTGGGTTTGTGTGGAATAAATCGCAACAAGATAAGTTTATTGAATCAATTTTACTTGGGTACCCGATCCCAAATATTTTTTTGGTGAAACAGGAAGATCAACGACTGCTCGTTCTTGATGGACAGCAGAGGTTAGTTACGTTACAGCAGTTCTATAACGGCTTTACGCTGGGGGATCGTAAGTTTACTCTTGAATCCGTAGATGAGAGGTTTAAAGGGAGAGATTATCGAAGCCTGCCGGATGACCTCCGCCGTCAGCTTGATAACGCGCTTATACAGGCTATAGTTCTTTCAACCAGACCAGACCCGATGAATCATCGAGCGATATACCAAATTTTTGAGCGCTTGAATTCGGGAGGCACACAACTCACATCTCATGAAGTTCGTATTGCTTCTTATGCAGGAGATTTAGTGGACTATATTGAGGATCTCAATTCGAATTCTTGTTGGCGAAAGTTATATGGCAAACGTAGCCCACGAGTGAGGGATCATGAGCTTGTCACGAGAATTCTCGCAATGTACTTAGGCTGGCAAGGATATAAGCGACCGCAGAAATTATTCTTAAATAATTTCATGGAAAGTGGCCTCACTCCCAACATTAAGAATGCTGGCACGCAATTTCTTCGTGCTGCAGAAATTTTATCAAGTAGTAGTTCTTCCGATGTTGCGCTCAAATTCCTATCGAATCAGGTGAATAATGCTTGGTCCGACGCCTTGTTTGTTGGTTTAATGACACGACTTAGTGAGTCTGGTATCGAAATTGATGAGGTGGAAAATTGTGTAAGAAATTTAAGAAAGAACCAGGATTTTAGTGCAGTGATTACTGGTTCGACTGCAGATGAGCGTCAGGTCATGGACCGGATGAATATTGCGATTTCAGCGTTTAGAAATGTTGATTAATCATGAGTCGTGAAAATCCAATAACTTTAAAGGATGTGCAAAACTGCGAGTCAACGCTGAACGACATAGAAAAATATCTATTAGAGTTGGAAAAAAATGATCTTCAACTGAAAGATCGAACTGGTGGTGATGCAGGAACTGAACAGGATGCTCTTGTTAACTATTTTTTAAAACTCTTAGTTCTTCAATCGTCAGCTTATCTTGAGACTGTGTTGAAATATTATCTGAATATGTTTATTGAGACATACTCAAATCGAGAATTTCACTCATTTTTGCGGGGGAATATCGTGCCCTACGGAGAGAATCCGCGTGCTGACTCCATCAGGAAACGGATGAAATGTTTGGATCAAACGATAGTAGAGGATTTCTGGGAAAAAATGAAATCCGAAATGCAGTACAGCGCCAAGGTTAGAATGCCAACAAATGGCACGATTAAAAAGTTGCTTGATGATTTTGTTAATGAACGAAACTCAGTGAGTCATAGTGGGAATTTACGTGCCCCAATGTCAAAAGTTTTCTGCTATGTCGAAGTGGTTCGGAAAGTCGCTGACCTATTGAAAGACGCCTTTGCTCAACAATTCTCCCATACCGATCCTTTTAGGACTACTTAGACTCAGACATATCTCTAATTTAAATTGGCGTTTCAGCATATTTATAGGTGGTGCCATTTGTTGTTACCGAAAATTTTAGTTTTTGCTGACTCTACTATATTTTGATTAGTTGCTTTAGACTATTGAGAGTTTTAACTATGACGAAGAAATTAATTCACGTGGTTGGTGCTGTTTTTGTGTGCGACGGTAAAATTATGGCTGCGCAGCGTGGTCCGGGGCGTGCTCTCGAAGGATATTGGGAATTTCCCGGTGGAAAGATCGAGCCAGGGGAGAGCCCGCAGCAAACACTTGCTCGTGAGCTGCGTGAAGAATTGCTTACTGACGCCGAAGTAGGTGAATTCATTGCCCGATCAGAGTATGAATACGATTTTGGAATCGTTCGGCTCGATGCTTACTTTGCAAATATTATAGGCAGCGAACCAACCCTGACTGAGCACCAAGAAATCCGCTGGCTGGGAGCTGATGAACTATTCAGTGTGCAATGGGCGCCGGCTGATATTCCAGTCATTGAGGAGCTGCAAAATATCTACGAAGTTCCTGAAATGTTAATTCACGAATATTTGACTATTGTAAAATAAAATCGCTATTAACACTCTATCGGATAGGTGAAGCAGCAATGGAACAAATCTCGTCTGTTGAACAAGGATTAGCTGATGCTCTTGTAGCGGGTTATGCAGATGGCGCGCGGTGGTATGACCAGAAAGTTCTGCCTGGAAATTTAGCTATTATAGCACAGGCCGTAGATCTTTTAGATATTAACCAAAGTGATGACGGGTGGTTTACTAGGTTCCAAGTTCAAAAATCAAATTCGTTGAATTTTGTTCTTGAGAGAGAATATGGAAAGCCTTCACTCGATAACGAAAATGCTGCGAATGAGTATGATAAACTAATTTCTCAGAATCTTTCTGTGTTGGCATGTGCAGGAGTTTTAGAATCACAATCTGGAAAATGTCGAAGATATCGGGTTCGGAATAAGCCTGTTTTAGTTAAGCTCTCAGGGAATGAAAGTGTTTGTCGAGTTTTTCTAATTAAGTACATACGATGGTCTTTAGAAAATTTTAACTGGTGGCAGAATATAGAAAATTACATAAATGGCCAGCATACCAATGACGATATGCAAACACTGAAACGTGCGTTTTGTGCATTGATGGTTGAGCAGGGTTTAGGCTCTCGGGGCGCAAAGGATCCCTGTGTAGAAGCAAGTAGAATTTTTTCGAAGGTTATCAATTTAATTGCTTATCAATATATGGTTCCAGGTGTTGAACGCGGAAAGGTTATGAAGCAGCCGCCAAGCTCTTATGACTTGACTTATAATCGGCCTAATTTTCGAGATTACCGCACTGGAAAGCCGAAAAATAAAACTAGGAAAGAGTACTATCAGATTCTTGAAAACCAGGCAGTTGGTCAACGTCAGACAATTCTAAACTCTGCAAAGAAAAAAGTTCGTGATTATCATGCGGGAATCTCCGAAGTTGGTGATACTACTGGAATTAAAGCTTCTCATATCCACCATATTTTCCCAGCAAGTCAATTTCCCGCGTTAAAGGATACTCTTGAGAATTTGATTGCTTTAACTCCGGGGCAACATTTAGGTGAAGCACATCCGAATGGAAATACAACGATTGTGGATCCTATGTTTCAGCGAATATGTTTAGCCAGAAAACTAGAATCCATTAAAACGAGTGTAGATATCGGTGATGGAATGTATTCATACGAGAATTTTTCACAAGTCCTTAAAGAGGGATGGGGGCTGGAAGTAAAGAATGCAACTTATGAGAAACTTCAAGAAATGATCATTGCTTACGTCGTTTAGTTTTACTTCATCAAAATATAGAAGAGCTCAAGTTTACTTCCAAATATATTCAGGCGGAAGTAAACTTTGGAGTGCCCTAAGTTTTTAAGGTCAGGTGACTTGAGTGTTGTCTATTGATACCCTGCCTATGGTTGGGGAGAATGGGTCAATGGTGAAAAAGTTTAGTAAACACACCTCCTTAAACAAGCTGTTCGTAAGTTGGAAAGGCTCGGGAACTTAAAGAAGGTGGGGCGAGTATGGCCCAGATCCTGACCGGACAGGAAATTAGGTAAGCGAGGCTAAATCGGTGGCAGGCTACCTACGGGTCAATGACTAGGTGTGAGGCTAAAGAACTCCAGCGCTTACGCGAGGAGAACTCGCGCTTGAAGCGCCTGCTAGGCCAGGAGGAGCTGGAAAAGCAGCGTGGATGGAATTGTCAGAGGGAAACTTTTAAGCCCAGCTTGTTGCCACGATGCAATATGGTATCTGATCGAGTTGGGTTATTGCCAAAGACTTGCCTGGCACATTGTTGTGCTCTCAGGCAGTGCTTAACGGCATGCAAGATGCTACGATAGCAAATCTGTTAAGTATCCTCCCTTGTGCTAGTGGATGCACGCATTTGCTCAAGGATCATCGCCGGTGGGGTAACCGGCGTGTCTAGATTACAGCCCTAGCACAAGGATATGGAGTATGTCGGGAAACCTTCTTCCGAATCTGGCGCCAGGAAAGTCTGAGTGCAGCACCCAGGAAGAAACGTAAGTGTTTAACTGGTATAGATCATCGTGAGGTTCTCCCGGTTAATACCCCTAAAGACGTGTGGGCGCATGTTTTCCAGTGTGATTCAGGCCCGGTGTGGGGAGAAGATCAAGATGTGTAACATCATTGAGGAATATATCCGTGAACATGTTGCTTTCGTTGTCGATGATAGACGTGATGCGACTTCGGTCATCGAGTTACTCGATCTGGCCTGACTCGAACATGGTGGCAGGCCACGGGTGATCCGGTTGGATAACGGACCTTGAATTTATCTCTCAAGTCTTACATGAATGGGCTGGTGAGGATCAGACGCTTCAGGCGATTATTCCACCTGGCCAGCCTTGGCATAACGGGTTTGTTGAATCGTTTCACAATCGAATGAGAGACGAGCTCTTTGAAGATAATTGCATCGAGAACTTAGAACACGCCCAAACGTTGGTGGCTCACTGGTCACGGCGCTGAAATAACTTCCATCCGCGTTCCTCGATAGGCTACCTTAGCCCACGACAATATGCGGAACAATGCAAACAGGAAAACACGGTCAACTCTTAAGCCAACTGGACCTAAAAACTAGACCACTCCAAACCGTAGTTAGATGCGGTAAAACCGGGTAAAGTAAAATCCATAACGTAAAGACAGAACAAATCTCAGTATGCTTCAAGCTGTTATAGCGTAATAACTATCAGAATAAAATGATTTCTGACTTGCTGATATAGAATAAAATGACTTTTCACTTATTAGTAGGAGGTAGAGTGATGAAAAAGTTGGTATTTGGAAAGCATGGGCAGGTTCGGTTCAAATCAGAAGAAGAACTTCAAGAGGCAATTGAATATATTTTGAGTTCTGATAATGTTGATTTCCGTGTTCATGAGGACAATCAAAACCAAGGTGCATGGGGGCCGGAAGAACGGATTCATTTTAAAGAGGAGGAGGGTGTTCCGGAGTGTCTGAAAAGGAACATGACAGCGGGGAGAGCAGGTATTTATGGCAGGATTAATTGCAAAGAATTTTGCGAGCTAATTCGTGCAAAAGCGTAGAAAAATGACAAATTCTCGCCTTTAAATTCGCTTAAAATGTTTACAGGTTATCCCTGCTGATGATTTAGTAGAAACAGAAAATGACTTTTATATAATTGGAATTACTTGTTTTAGGTGCTGTCTTTGGAGAAGTTTTGTCGAGAAGGACTTCTTTTCTGAATGTGGCATAAGGCGCGGAAGACTGTTGAATAGTGGAGTGCCCTAAGTTTTTAAGGTCAGGTGACTTGAGTGTTGTCTATTGATACCCTGCCTATGGTTGGGGAGAATGGGTCAATGGTGAAAAAGTTTAGTAAACACACCTCCTTAAACAAGCTGTTCGTAAGTTGGAAAGGCTCGGGAACTTAAAGAAGGTGGGGCGAGTATGGCCCAGATCCTGACCGGACAGGAAATTAGGTAAGCGAGGCTAAATCGGTGGCAGGCTACCTACGGGTCAATGACTAGGTGTGAGGCTAAAGAACTCCAGCGCTTACGCGAGGAGAACTCGCGCTTGAAGCGCCTGCTAGGCCAGGAGGAGCTGGAAAAGCAGCGTGGATGGAATTGTCAGAGGGAAACTTTTAAGCCCAGCTTGTTGCCACGATGCAATATGGTATCTGATCGAGTTGGGTTATTGCCAAAGACTTGCCTGGCACATTGTTGTGCTCTCAGGCAGTGCTTAACGGCATGCAAGATGCTACGATAGCAAATCTGTTAAGTATCCTCCCTTGTGCTAGTGGATGCACGCATTTGCTCAAGGATCATCGCCGGTGGGGTAACCGGCGTGTCTAGATTACAGCCCTAGCACAAGGAT
This sequence comes from Arcanobacterium phocae, assembly GCF_900105865.1. Taxonomy (NCBI): domain Bacteria; kingdom Bacillati; phylum Actinomycetota; class Actinomycetes; order Actinomycetales; family Actinomycetaceae; genus Arcanobacterium; species Arcanobacterium phocae. Next base: position 290,677 of record NZ_LT629804.1, on the reverse strand, counting down.
ATGGAGTATGTCGGGAAACCTTCTTCCGAATCTGGCGCCAGGAAAGTCTGAGTGCAGCACCCAGGAAGAAACGTAAGTGTTTAACTGGTATAGATCATCGTGAGGTTCTCCCGGTTAATACCCCTAAAGACGTGTGGGCGCATGTTTTCCAGTGTGATTCAGGCCCGGTGTGGGGAGATGATCAAGATGTGTAACATCATTGAGGAATATATCCGTGAACATGTTGCTTTCGTTGTCGATGATAGACGTGATGCGACTTCGGTCATCGAGTTACTCGATCTGGCCTGACTCGAACATGGTGGCAGGCCACGGGTGATCCGGTTGGATTGAAGTGTCCCAGGTTTTCTTGCGTTTGAGAAGATGGGGAAATGTTTATCATGTCAAAGAAATTTGTTTCGGATGCTAAGGATCGGGTGGTCGGGCTTATCGTAGATAGGATCCTTGCAGAGGGACTAACTATTAGTGCTGCGTACCAGGTTGTGGCACCCAAACTTGGGGTTTCGTGGCACTCGGGGCGTTAATGGGTTCAACAATCACGGCGTTCGGGTGGGGTTAAGCGGGCTCAAGAAGAGGTTATTACGGTAAATGCTCGGCTGGGCCGAGAATTCCAGGAGCTACGTGATACGAATGAGGTCAGATAAGCTGCGTCAGCTTTTTTCGCGTCCGAACTTGGCTCGTGGGCGTTGGGAAATGATTGCGTTTATTGATGAACATAAGGATCGTTTCGCATGTCGTGTTTCATGTGCGTGACGTTGAATTAAGCATCGTGAGGGAGGATTCATTACCTTTCGTGGCTATCGTTATGCCAGGTCGGTTCCGTTAAGCGCTCGAGCCAGACGCGATAATGATCTTGTGGGGATTATGCGTGGATATTCATGTCTCGAATTATGGTGTGTATGGGGTGGGTAAGATGTGGCGTGCTTTAGGGTGTGCCTGGATCATGATTGGGCGTGAACAAATAGCTAGGCTTATGCGTTTAGCCGGGTTGTCAGGCAAAGGTATAGGCCGATCCTCGGTGGTGAGTCGGCCAAGAAGATGTGAAGATACTCGTCTTGATTTAGTTAATCGTCATTTCTGTGCCGTTAAACCCGGCCAGTTATGGGTGGGGCGATATTACGTATGGTCGAACACGTCAGGGGTTTGTGTATGCGGCTTTTGTTGTGGATGTTTTCAGCCGTAAGATCGTGGGGTGGGGGTTGTTGGATTCTATGCGAACCCAGGCTTTACCAGGCGTTAAACCAAGTAATTGCTTGTGCGAAGGAGGTGCGGGCTAGTAGATCATGGTGAGCATGGTTCTCTGTACGTTTCGATTGTGTATAACGAGCACCTAGCACAGGGGAGGGATTATTCCCTCGACAGGTAGCGTGGGTGATAGCTACGATAATGCTTTAGCTGGGAATGTCAATGGTTGTTATAAATAACGAGCTTATTCATCCTCGTACATGGCAAGACGTACTCGAAGTGGAAATCGCTACTTTTGAATGGGTAAGTTGGTGGAATAAGACACGGCTACATCAAGCACTCGACTACCGCACACCGCTCGAAGTTGAAAACGATTACTGGTACACCGTTAACACAACACAGAAAATACAAACACCAACCAGGGCAAAAGCCTAGGAAGAAAACCCGGTACACTTCAGATAACGGACCTTGAATTTATCTCTCAAGTCTTACATGAATGGGCTGGTGAGGATCAGACGCTTCAGGCGATTATTCCACCTGGCCAGCCTTGGCATAACGGGTTTGTTGAATCGTTTCACAATCGAATGAGAGACGAGCTCTTTGAAGATAATTGCATCGAGAACTTAGAACACGCCCAAACGTTGGTGGCTCACTGGTCACGGCGCTGAAATAACTTCCATCCGCGTTCCTCGATAGGCTACCTTAGCCCACGACAATATGCGGAACAATGCAAACAGGAAAACACGGTCAACTCTTAAGCCAACTGGACCTAAAAACTAGACCACTCCAAGACATTTTAGGAGGGTACGCCCCACCAAAATACTAAGCAGGAGTCGATGTTTATCGATCTGGTTGCTCTATTACATGCAATTCTATAAAATTCTTCAAATTCCTTGCTGGATGAAAATTCAATAAACGATTGTATCTGAGAGTTTTCTAGATCCCCATAAAGGACTGCACAGCTCCCTTCAGGAATGCCGGAATCTGGAGAATAAAGAGTTGCTCGAGGTTTGTAGGTTAGATTTGGCACTAGAAGCTTCGTGTTCCCAGGAAGTGCATCTATCGTGTTCCTGATTGGAGCTGCTAGTTCAGGTTTAATAAGATAATCTCCTTTTGCTGGCGAAAGATTCCCACCATTTGCGATATTTTTACCGCGGATCACTTTAGTACCTGTGGCGGAAGCAAATTTTCTACTAATTCGTCGATCTCTCCAAGCCATAAAAGCACCGAGCTGAAGTCTCTGAATAAGGTTATCGAAACTATCATTACGGTAGATCGTCCATGTGGGAAAATGATCATCCATCACATAGAGAGACGGCTTTTCGATGGAGGAATTTTGAATCCATGACTTAATTTTTGTAGTGCTATTCCGACTATCTTTTTTCTGATCCGTCACACAAAGGCCTAAAGTTTCAATTTTAACCCCTGGGAATGTGAATTCACCGAAGTCTAGAATGTGCGAAACACTTGAGGACTTCGAAATCATTTCTCGAGTTTTCCGGTAGTAGGCTGCGTGAAGTATGGACTTTGGTAAAATGAAGTTCACCGATTTGCACATCGATAGTGCCTTATTTAAGAATCGAACTGACAGCTCTGGCTCGTCATTCCAGAGACTTTCCTTCTCAGTTTTTTTCCTTCCAAAAGGAGGATTACCGATAATCAGATCAACGGTACTTTCACAATTTGCAGATAGAAAATCTTCGTTATGGATGGCTATTTTGGAAAAGTTATTACTTGCGTGAACTGATTCTAATAGTCTGGGGTATATTTCAGTATCTAATTCATACGCAATTAGTTCGATATCGTTAAAGACGGCAAAGCTGCTAAGTGTGTGCACAAAGACACCTGTTCCTGCAGACGGTTCTAGAACACGCAGTCCTCTTTTTCCTATTTTTTTGTTTTCCAAGGCGCGTTTTATTACTGAAAAGGCAACTAGAGGTTCTGTATAGTATGCAGAAAATTGCTTCTTTTTCTGTTCGCTAATGTGGAAATATGCAGCTTTTTGTGCCGGTGTAGCGCTACTTATATTAGCTGATCGTTTGGGCTGTTGTTTACTGAATGTTAACAGTGAAGTCAGTGCTATCTTAATATTCTTTGCAATAGCTTGTGTTATAGGAACCGGAATCGCTTCCCCTAGGCACTGTCGAATATTGATTGCATGTTTCTTTAGTGACTCAACGTCTAACCTGGTTTGAGCCTCCTTTTGACCTTCGAACCAGCTGAAGTCCTCAGGGACCCCCATCATTAGCATCAGTTCTCTTATGCTAAATACACGGTCATCTTCTGGGTGAATTGTGTTTTGACTTGCTAGAATGTCGTTCCGTGTGTGAACACAAGGTGGTATTGAATCCCACCGAAGACGCTTATACTTGTCACCATTTTTCTGTGCGTTTGGCACAATCTGACCGTCAATTATCCGGTGGGGACGTAGGCGCGGATCTACATTGTCGAACGCAGATTGCCCAGGTTTAAGATCTGATATCCAAGGGCGCATGCGCTGCTCGTACGGGCGGAATGCGTGAAGGAGATCATTACTAGAGCATTCTCCCATAATCTCTAGTGAGGGAAGATGCCCAATGACTTCTTTCAGAGTCTTTGGCTTTCTTTGTTGGGGAAATAGATCTAATGGAGTTACCCAAGTTACATCATTCCGTACGCCGATTGTGAGAGATCTTTTCCTGCTCGATGGAGAGCCGAATTCGCTAAATTGCAAAACCGTGGAATAGTACTCGTATTCTCCCCCAAGCTCTTTTTCGATTTCTTGACCAATTGTTCTTTCGATACCGTCTGTTCCAGTGCATGTGGTCTTCATAAAAGCTGGAACATTTTCGAAGACGAAAGTCAAGGGTTGGATAGCTCGTATTATTTCAATTGAGCGCACGACTAGTGAATTTCTCGCTAGTTCATTCTTCTTCTTGTGATTGGCAACTGACATTCCTTGGCAGGGAGGAGTCGCAATAATTGTGGTAATTGGCTGCTGTTCAGCCTGTGTGAACTCTGATGCTAAACGGAGTACTTTTTTGAAATGGCCAGGTTGCATTAAATCTCCGCAAATTAAGCGGCTTTCTTCCGCTATTTTATTTATGCGCTGAACTTCTATCCTGCGTGACAAGAGTTCTGCTGAAGCAACACAAAAGAACTCTTCGTCACGGAAGCCGATATCGCCGATGCCACCTGAGCTGAAAAGACTAATGTATGAGTTAATTGGAGATTTAGAGTTCATGTTAATAAGTGTATATGAAGAAGGAAGAAATCGATAATATGCATAGAATTTTCCTTCATAATAGATTGAGGTAAGGAATAAGAGTTGATCGTAAAAGTGAACGACATTATAGGAGAGGGGATATACTAACCACCGTGTTTAGTAATGATCCGCAAAAGAGTGCATTAGCTGAGTTGCTTCGGCCTATCATCGCCAAGGTAGCTCCCGAGTCGATGCCATCATCTGCCCAGTACGATCCAGCCGGAATCGCACAGCAAGCCCGCGAGCTGCGCGCCCTGCTCCTCAGCTACGACGGCGCGATCCTCGCCGGCCACGTCATGCTCGACCTGCTTGAAGAAAACGGCTACGGCCCGCTCGACATCGAAATCCTTACGGTTGCACCCGAAAATCTAGCGCTCGCGCTCGCGATCCAACACGCAGCCGCCTCACGCGGGCTCGCCTACGACGTCGTCGTCACCGAAAACGGCGAACTCCTCGGCCCAGAGGCAAGCGGACGCACCGCCGTTGCGATCACACTTTTTGACGACGAAACCGCAACCGAACCGCGCATCCCGGTAGAAACACGGGCCGCACTCATCGGAACCGGACTCGCCGCATATCAGCCTACAACCCTACATAGTGGAGACCACCGTGAGTGAAACCCCAACCCAGCCAACCCCCGACGCAACCAACGACGAAGCATTCGACTTTTGGGGAAACGGCGAAAAACCAGGCGGAATCACCGGCGTCGGCCCATGGGAAGGTCCGCTCCCAGACGATCCGCGCTACGATCCAGAACTCCTCGCAAACGGAGACAAACGCAACGTCGTTGACAAATACCGCTACTGGAGCGTCGAAGCAATCCGCGAGGACCTCGCACGCCACTCCACCAAACTCCACATCGCGATCGAAAACCTCGAACACGACCTCAACATCGGATCCATCGTGCGCACCGGCAACGCCTTCAACGTCAGCGGCGTCCATATTGTTGGCCGCAAACGCTGGAACCGACGCGGCGCACTCGTTACTGATCGCTACCTCAACGTCCATCACCACGCAGACGTCGAAAGCCTAAAACAGTGGGCGCGGGACAACGATTATGTGCTCGTTGCAGTAGACAATATGGACGGCTCAACCCCGATCGCCACCACGCCACTACCTGAAAATGCACTCCTGATCTTCGGGCAAGAATCTAACGGCTTGAGCGCCGAACTGCTGGCGGCCGCCGATTCAGCCGTCTATATTCCGCAGTTTGGTTCCACGCGGTCCATGAATGTTGCGGCGGCAGCGGCAATTGCCATGCATATGTGGATTATGCAGCACGGGCCGGATGCGATTCCAGTGCCAGAAAGCCGGCCTGTACTTTAACGACTGTACATTCAGTTTGCATATTCGACAGGTAATCGCCGAAATTCCGGTTGCCGGTGCAAAAATGCAAACTGTGTGTACGGGGGTGTTTTTACCGGCGCCTCAAAATAGTCAACAACTTCTGCTGAGTCTGCGGCCATTCGTACCAGATTTGTCGGTATGACAGGCGAACTACGCGATAGCCGGCATCCTGAGCAGCTAGATCACGCCGGTGGTCGTTTTCAAATGTACTCTCTGACACGTGATACTGCCGGCCATCACATTCAATTATGATTCGCCGGTTAACCAGTAAATCAACAAATCCTACTTCGGGAATATACGCCTGCGGAATCACTGAAAAATGATGACCTTCAAGGAAAAGTCGGACTCGAGTTTCGCTCCCTGATTGTGCGGAGGGTGAGAAGCTTAGAAGCTTGTTGTGAGTTCTGGTAGGCAGCTGTTCAATAAGAACGGAGACCTCATCAACTGAGAGAAGTCGGTTGTTGACTGCCGATTCAGCGATGATGAGGGAAGTCTCGGATGAACAACAACGGAACACGATAGATATGATTTCGGGGAGATCGAGCCGGACCTGGTCTGCGGCGAAAAATTGCCGGTGACATACTGCTTGTGCTGGCATTTTTATATTCCCTCGGCGAGGATGATAAGCAATATGGAGGCAATCGGACGCTGCCGGTGGTGTCCACAGCGGGAATAACCGACATGCGGAAATGCATGTCAGCCTGCCACCCGATGCGATAGCTCGAACCTCAGATTGGTCTGCAGTTTGGTCTGCGAACCAGCCACGAGTAAATCGCGAGAGCACGCCACTATGCACGAGATGGTTGATTGCTCGGCGAGAGTAGCCAGCTGTTCTTAATTGTTGATAGGTAAAGATACCAGACATTCCTTCATTGTCTATTAAATTCCGTATGTCATGCGGAAAGTTTTCCACAAGGCTTAGATTGCTCTGCGCGCTATTTGTTGACGTGAGCACAGAGTTTGCATTTTGCGCATAAAACGGTGAAAATTCAGCAAATATCCGCAGGTATGCAAACTGAATGCACAGGTACTACAAACGCCAAAGCATGGCTCCAGTGAACCTTGGAAAAATCAGTATAAAACTGAACGCGATTTGCGGTAATGCACAATATTTCACGAACGGGACTGAGGGCTTAACATGTGGGCACGAATAGTGCGATAATAGAACTGTTCTAACCACTACAAGAGGAGTATTCCCGTGGCAATTGCAACCCCAGAGGTTTACAACGAAATGCTTGACCGCGCTAAGGCCGGCAAGTTCGCATACCCAGCAATTAACGTTACGTCATCTCAGACGCTAACCGCTGCTATCCGTGGCTTTGCTGAGGCAGAGTCTGACGGTATTATTCAGGTTTCCGTTGGCGGTGCAGAGTACTGGTCAGGTTCAACTGTGAAGGACCGCGTTGCCGGCTCCCTCGCAATGGCAGCTTACGCTCGCGAAATCGCGAAGAACTACGATGTCAACATTGCACTGCACACCGATCACTGTGCAAAGCAGAACATCGATTCCTGGATTCGCCCACTTATGGAGCTCGAAGCTGAAGAAGTCAAGGCTGGTCGCCTCCCATTCTTCCAGTCCCACATGTGGGATGGTTCGGCTATTCCACTTGCTGAGAACCTCGAGATTGCTAAAGAAATGCTCGATCTTGCTGTCAAAGCAAACACCATCCTTGAAGTTGAAATCGGTGCTGTTGGCGGCGAAGAAGACGGCGTTGTTGGCGAAATCAACGAAAAGCTCTACACCACTGCTGAAGATGGTATGAAGACCATTGAAGCTCTTGGTCTTGGTGAAAAGGGCCGTTACATCACTGCTCTTACCTTCGGTAACGTTCACGGCGCATACAAGCCAGGCTTCGTCAAGCTTCGTCCAGAACTCCTCGGTGAGATTCAGGAAGAAGTTGGCAAGAAGGTCGGCAAGGAATCCCCATTTGATCTCGTCATGCACGGCGGCTCCGGCTCAACCGCAGAAGAAATCGCAACCGCAGTCCGCAACGGCGTTATCAAGATGAACGTTGACACCGACACTCAGTACGCATTCACCCGCCCAGTTGCTGAGTGGATGATGCGCAACTTCGACGGCGTTCTTAAGATCGACGGCGAAGTCGGTAACAAGAAGCAGTACGATCCACGTTCGTGGGGTAAGGCTGCTGAGGCTGGCATGGCTGCGCGCGTCGTTGAAGCATGTGAGCGCCTCGGTTCCGTGGGAACCAAGATGCGCTGATCTAGCTGCGTCAACGCCTAGCATGCTGCGTTAAGTGTGCACATAGGCTTGAAGGCGGGCACCCCAAGCGGGTGTCCGCCTTTTATACATGTCGATTATCCGCAATATGTCGCTGTTTGTCTATGCTACGTGTGACGGTGAACGTTTGCATAAATATAGATGTGAATAATAAAATATGCGGAGTACCAGAACGGGAACAATGATGTTTCCCAACTATTATCAGGCTCAGAGCTTGAGGAGGCTGGCCATGGAGGCCCTCATTGTTGACGAACTAACGAAGATTCTTCCTACGCAACGCCCGCGCCCGGCTGAACTTTCGCGTACTCGGTTCAGCAATGAACCTTTCCAGTTTCAGATTGCCTGGCATGAGCCACCCCATGGCATTGACCGAATCGAAACCACGATCACCATTTCCGCTGGTGATTTAGCAACCGTTCGCTGCGAAGAAACCATGCTTGTTCCGGTATCTACCCCGTTTTTTATGGGGGACGACGATGGTTATCTCGTCTCTCGCCCAGATCTTATGCCAGATGTTTTGCGTCCAGTGGAGACCAAAAAGACTAATAGCGCGGACGGCTCCGAATGGAGCTGTTTCGTCCAACAACGTCACCAGGGTTGGAATAGTGTGTGGGTGAGTGTCACTGACCCGGGCACCCATATCACGGTAAAAGTAGGTGAGACCGTGCTACCAACAATAGAGGTGACAACGATACCGGCCACAGTTCCAGAACCAGATATCGTCAACACCCGCTGGTTCCATTGCGATTCCTTAGCGCATACGGCTCACGTGCCGGTGTGGAGTGACGAACACTGGCAGGTGATCGAAAACCAGATGATTGCCGCACGGCGGATGCATATCAACTGTTTACTCATTCCACTGTGGACCCCGCCGCTTGATACCGCCCCCGGCAAACGCCGGATGTCAACCCAACTCTTAGACATTACCCGTACCGAAACCGGAGAGTATGTATTCGATACGGTACGGGCGGTGCGCTGGCTCGGCTTGCTGAAAAAGCATGGGTTTAGCGCTATTGAAATCCCGCATATTTTCACCCAGTGGGGAGCGAAAGCCTGCGCACAATTCTATATTCGGCAGGGCCAAGAGGTTCAGCCAGCTTTCGGCTGGGACACTCCTGCTACCGCGCCCGAATACCGCGCATTCCTCGAACAACTTATTCCTTTTGTGCGTAGTTTCTTGAGCGAACATATGGATCCTGACTCGCTCTACTTCCATATTTCAGATGAGCCAGCCGAAAATAATGTGGACACGTATGTTGCAGCTCGCGCCCAAGTGCTTGACCTGCTCGAGGGTTGCCGTGTCATCGATGCGCTATCTGACGTGGCTTACCACGAACTTGTGGATACTGCCGTTGTTGCCACGGACGCAATCGACAAGTTCCGTGCCGGCGGTATCGAACCAGAATGGGTCTACTACTGCGTATGCCAAGAAACGAAACTTGCCAATCAATACATCGCCCAACGCCCGATCCGCCACCGTTATCTCGGCTTCCAGCTCTACAAGTCTGGCGCTCGCGGATTTTTACAGTGGGGATACAATTTTTATAACACGCAGCTGTCCACCGGGTATGTCGATCCGTTCTGGGAAAACGACGCCGGCGGCGGATTCATCTCCGGTGACGCGTTCATTGTTTACCCTGCGCCGAACGGTGAAGTTTGGGAAAGCCTGCGGCACCGCATGGTGGGCGCCGGCTTCCAAGATCTAGCCGTCTGCCAATTCGCGGAAACCCTGATGGGGCGCGCTGCGGTACTTGGCATTATTGATCCGGACCAGACCCTTGATTATGCGAGTGGCTGGGTTTCGGAACAGGAACTGATCCGGCGTCGAGAGCGCCTCAACTCTGCTATTGACGCCAAGCTACAAGAAAAAGTGAAGGAACTATGAGCACGCCACAACATATCGAAGAAATTTCTGCCTCCACTGGCTTCCTAGTTCCTCCGCGCACATGGCGTCCGGCCACCGACTATCCGCATCATATCTCGCTCAACGGAGAATGGCGTTTCCGGCTCCACCCCACAGCCCAGCTAGATGATTCCCTCCCGTGGGAGACCATCACGTTACCGTGCCATTGGGTGTTCAGTTCCGAACGCGACGACGCCGGGCGGTTGCTGTGGACACGAGGCAAGCCGATCTACACTAACCAAAAGTTCCCGTTTGCACTCAACCCGCCGCACGTGCCGCACGATAATCCCACCGGGGAACATGTGCGAACGTTCAACGTTTCCGCCCAAGCATTCGCTGACGTGACTGCAGGCGGGCGCGCAATTATTCGGTTCCTTGGTGCTGAGTCTATTGCGCAGGTTCGGGTCAATGATGTTTTGGTTGCTACCTTGCGTGGGTCGCGGTTGATGCACGAAGTCGATATTTCTTCGGCTATCCGCGAAGGCACAAACACAATTTCAGTGGTTGTGAGTCAGTGGTCGGCGATGAGCTATATCGAGGATCAAGACCAGTGGTGGCTGGCCGGCATTTTCCGTGACGTTGATTTTTATGTGGAACGCGCGGGAAGTTTCCGCGATGCCCGCGTTCACGGGGACTATGATCCACACACCGGCGTGTGCACGTTACATATCCGGGTGGAGTCCGACGGCGATACTTACACTTGCCGCATCGGAGACCACGAGCATGTGTTACGAACCGGCCGATGGGAGAGCGTCGTCGTCGAATCGGCGTTGCCGTGGAGCCCGGATGCGCCACACTTGTATCCGATCACGCTGACCAACTCACTAGATACCCGGACGATCCGGGTGGGATTCCGCCGGGTTGAGGTGTTCCGTGGAGAACGGCCACGCATCCTGCTCAACGGAAAGAAGCTGGAATTGCGTGGCGTCAATCGCCACGAAACGCATCCGGATAAGGGTCGTGCTTTCGATCCAGACCAGCTCCGCCGGGATCTAACTATGATGAAACGGCACAATATCAACGCGATCCGGACCGCCCATTATCCTCACGATCCACGTTTTTACGATCTGGCAGATGAATTTGGTTTCTGGGTTGTGTGCGAAGTTGATTTGGAAACTCATGGATTTGTGTTTGCTGACTGGGCTGGTAACCCGTCTGATTCTCCGCAGTGGCGAGGCGTTTATGAGGATCGTGCCTTGCGGACGGTTTCGCGCGATTACAACCATCCGTCGATTATTTTCTGGTCGCTCGGGAATGAGTCGGGGTATGGGGAGAATATGGCTCGGTCGGCGGCCCTGATTCGCCGAGAGGACCCGTCGCGTCCGATCCACTATGAAGGCGATTACGACGGCCGAATCACCGATATTCATTCCCGAATGTATTTGCCGATCGAACAGATTCACGCCATGTGTTCTCCTGGTGGTGACGTACCGATTTCCGATGTGGCAGTGTGGGGTCATGTGCATCAGTTCCCGTTGATTAACTGCGAATATGCTCATGCGATGGGAAATGGCCCGGGTGCGTTGATCGACTATGACGAGTGTATTGAGCGCTACGAGCAGTATCATGGCGGTTTCGTCTGGGAGTGGCGCGACCACGGCTTGCGTACCTGGGATAACGGCCAGGAATACTTCGGGTACGGTGGTGATTTTGGGGAGCGCACGCACGATTCGAATTTCGTGATGGACGGGTTAGTTCGGTCCGACGGCGTTCCCTCACCGGCGCTTGCGGAGCTCAAGGCCGTGTACACCCCGGTTAAGTTGGTTGCTCGGGCAGAAGCAGGCCGGCTGATTGTTGATATTCGTAACCGATACCATGCGCAACGTTCGAGCATTCTTACGACTCGTGTTTATGTTGGCGATACGTGTTTAGGGGTGTTAGAGCATGATGTTGCACCCGGCGAACGCGAAACAATCGCATGGGAAAATGACGCTATTTCGCCGCAAGCCGTGATTGATCTGGTCTCGTGTCGCAATGAGATTCCAGTCCCTGGCAACTCGTGGGAAGAAGAAGGCTGGGAGGTGAGCCGTACCCAGATTCGCCCCCAGGTCCAACCGTTGCGGTATCCGGTTGGGGGCATGATTGACCCCGCAACAGAACCGCTCGTGGAGCTCGACGGCGATCGGCTGATTCGTGTTCTTGAGCTTCCGGTTGCTGATATTCGGCCGTCGTTATGGCGGGCGCCAACGGATAACGATGAATCGCGTGGGTTTGGGTCATTTAGTTTGGCAAGCCCAGGGAAGACGTTTGGTGCCGGCTTGGAAGGTGCGCCGTCGTCGGCAGATCTGTGGCGTGCTGCAGGACTGGATAAGATGGTATGTCACGAATGGCATACTGAGCTTTCGGGCGATGAGTACAGTGGACGATATGTGCGCGAAGAAGTCTGGGCGAGTGATCAGTCCCAAGCCAGGGTGAACGTCACGTGGCGCTGGGAATGGGGCGTTGTCGACGGCGAACCAGTCGTCCGGTTGTCCGCGGACGTGTTGCCGTCAGCTAGCTGGCGGGGCTCGTGGCCACGGACCGGAATTCATGTTGCTATCCCGCGGCCAGAACATGTCTCATGGTACGGATATGGACCTGGTGAAGCATATTCGGATTCTCGCCAAGCAGTGACACTGGGGCGCTTTGCTGCTGAACCGCAAGACCTAGAATTTGAGTACTCGGTTCCGCAAGAAAACGGGACGCGAATTGGGATGCGTGAGCTGGCCTTGAGCTATGGCTCGTATGGGGTAACTCTCCATGCTTATCCGCATATCAGTTTGCCGGAGTATTCCGATTACTATCCGTCATTTAGTCTGCATGAGCAGGACGAGTTCGCACTTACGGCCGCGCGCCACCCGTACGAGCTGGAAGCAAACGATGGATTCTGGCATCTATATCTTGATGGTGGTCAACATGGTTTAGGTTCGCGCACATGCGGTCCAGATGTCTACCCGCAACACGCATGGACACCACGGGCGGTGACTATCTCGTTAGATATAAAACGACATACTCGATGATTTCTCATCTCACACATTCTAAGCAACGGCGCTTAGAGAAAGGGAAGGAGTAGGGAATGAGACTGACGTGGAGGAAACTTGCAGCGTTAGTGATTGGATTCGCTATGGGAGCATCGTTGCTACCAGAAGCTGCATATGCGAATGAGGAAGATGTGCTATCGACGGGCGAACAAGCTAAGTCGATATTAGAAACATTTGGTAAGGGAGGTGATGGTGGATCATATTTGACAACGTCTGATGGTCGGCAAGTGATTCTTCGTGGACTCAATACGCATGGTTCGACGAAAGTAGCAAAAGACTGTATGCCGGAATACTACGAAACTGATATTGCTCGGGAACGCGGCGAACTTAGTAGTAACGCGGTAAGACTATTGATGCAGTGGAGATGTGTAGAGCCTGAACCAGGTGTGTACGATGATACCTATCTTGATCGAGTAGAGAACCTAGTCAACACCTATAACTCTCATGGCATGACTGTTTTGTTAGACATGCATCAAGACCTTTATGGGCCGGGTGTAGCTGATATTCCTGGTGTTGGAAATGGTGCTCCGGTGTGGGCTACCTATACTGACGGGTTACCAGTAAATAAACATGATAACTGGGCTATGTATTATCTCGAAAAAGGTGTTATTCGAGCATTCGATAATTTTTGGAACCACACGGGCAAGCATCCTGAATTAATGGATCATTATGCCAAAATGTGGGCTCATGTTGCTCATCGTTTTGCGCATCACCCGGGAGTTTTTGGCTACGATCTGATGAATGAACCATTCGCAGGTAAATCCTTTCCAGCAACGTTGGAACAAGGGCCGCTAGCTGATCTTTACACGCGGGTTATTAACGCAATTCGCGAAACGGATAACGATACCTGGATTTTCCTAGAACCAGTTGCCTTAGGGGCAAATCAGGGACTGGGAACGCACCTGCCATATATTCCAGACCCGCGCCAAGGAAAACCAAAGATCGGTTATGCTCCGCACATGTACATGCTTGGTACCGAAGAGGGCGGGATGCCGCAATGGTCAGCACTTGCAATTAAAGGGGCAATGCGATTGTGGCAAGCCAATGTTCGTCAACAAGCTAAAGATCTCTCATCAGACGGGACGACTGTGCCCGTCGTCGTCGGCGAATATGGACTCAACACTGACAAACCGGGTGGGCTGGAATACGTCAAATATGCCCAATGGCGTTTAGGGATGATGGGAGCTTCGACATTTTATTACTCCTCTGATCGCGGACAATGGGGGCCCTGGGATGAAAACGGCCATAATCGCAATACGCACGACTTATTGGCAACATGTTATGCCACGGTGGTAGGCGGCTTCTTAGATTCCCAAGAACCATTGGCTGATGGGTGTGGAATCTATTTTGAACGTGGTGATGGGCGCAATACCGAAATCCAGGTTCCATGGGCGTCGGCGATTGATGATATCCGTGTTGAGGGGGCAACAATCGTTGGATTTAGTCCTGAAGAAAAAATACTGACAATTAACGCTGGAAATTTTACACAGTACAAGGAAGTCTGGGTAAAACGGACTAAATAAGTAGCTTGCGCACTGTGAATTGTTATTGACAAGGAAAGTGTCATATTATCGGATTCACTTTTTAGTGAACAGCGGTATAGTGTAATGGCAAGCAGAACAGTCATTGTGAACTCAAAGGGGAGAAAAATTATGACAACACTGTCGCATCGCAGCAAAGTTGCTGCCGTTTTGGCAACTGTTTCACTCGCAGCAGCCGGTCTTGCTGGTTGCTCATCGGACTCGGCTGGAAAAGCATCGTCCGGCGAAGACGGAAAAACAGAAGCCACACTTGAGTACGTCCATCGTTTGCCAGATGGTGAAGGCATGGTCAAAGTTCAAGAAATCGTAGATCGATGGAACAAAGATCACCCGGATATGACAGTCAAGGCAACCAAATTCGATGGTAAAGCTGCAGATCTATTCCAGAAGCTCGAAAAGGATGTGGCAACCGATACCGCCCCATGTTTAGCACAGCTCGGATACTCTGAGGTCCCAGAAGCATTCGTGAAGGGTATGGTTGAAGACGTCACCAAGCAGGCAGAAAAGTACAAGGACAACTTCTCCGGTGCGTACGGCCAGATGGCAGCCGGTGGAAAGCTTGTAGGTTTACCGCAAGATACCGGCCCGCTCGTCTACTTCTATGACAAGGCAGAATTCGATGCTCTCGGGTTGTCCGTGCCAACTACGCTCGATGAGCTGAAAGAAACTGCTAAGAAGGCAGCGGAACAAGGCAAGTACATTTTGAATTTCGAACCCGATGAAGCCGCTCACTGGCTTTCAGCACAGGCTGCCGCTGTAGGCGATGCGTGGTTCACTACCGAAAATGATAAGTGGAAGATCAATACTCAAAACAAGGGATCTGAGGTAGTAGCTAACTTCTGGCAAGAACTCATCGATGCCAAGGCAGTCACCACGATTAACCGCTGGGATGATGCATACACTAAGGCATTGACCGATAAGAAGGTTATTGGAAACATCGGTGCAGCTTGGGAAGCTGGTTTTATGCTTGACCCAGTTGTTCCCGAAGATGCTGAAGGTACTTGGCGAGTAGCTCTACTACCAGATTTCGGTGAAGGCGTGAAGACCGGCCCTGACGGTGGATCTGGTGTTGCCGTGATGAAGGGCTGCAAGCACATCGACGAGGCAATGGAGTTCAACAACTGGTTCAATACCCAGACGGCAGATCTTGCAACACAAGGCCTTGTTGTTGCAGCTAAGGGAGACGTGACTACTCCAGAAAAGATTAAGCGTCAGTTTGGTGGACAAGACGTTTTCACCGAGCTTGCCAAGGCAAACCAGGGCTTGAACCCTGACTTCCAGTACATCCCAGGATTCTCTGCGGTAGGCCAAAAGATGGTTGATACGGCAGCGAACGTCATTGATTCCAAGGGCAAGATTGCCGATATTTTCGCGGCAGCTCAAGAAGAATCGGTGAAGACGCTTAAGAATCTCAAACTACCAGTAGTCGAATAGTGGGTGATCCGCCGCCGAAAGAGACGTGATTGGTTGAGAACTACAAGGAATTTATATTGAGGCACACTATGACAAACACAGTAGACATCGATAGCTCAAGAAAAAGAGGCAGACGCAGGCGAGAGCGCCATGAAGCCCTAACTGGTTGGATCTTCATGCTCCCATTCGTTATCGGTTTCTCGTTGGTTTTTCTACTACCGATTGGAGCATCAATATATTCGTCGTTCTTCCAAGAAGTCTCCGACGGCGGCGGACTCTACGGCGGAAGCGAACTCGTCAAGGAATTCGTTGGTTTAGATAACTACTACAACACCGTGGCCAATGAGAGATTCTGGATGGGAATTATGCGAGTAATTCTCTATACCCTCATCCAGGTCCCCGTTATGATTTTTATAGGCTTGGCGTTGGCACTTGTTCTCGACTCGCTGCTAGTTCGCCACGTTGCGGTATATCGGCTCGGCTACTTTCTACCATTCGCCATCCCAGGCATCGTAGCGGCAATCATCTGGCTCTACATCTACACTCCAGAAATCTCACCACTTATTTCGCTGTTGAACTGGTTGGGACTAGACGTTAATTTGATGAGCAAGAATCTCATTTTCTTCTCGATGGCAAATATGACTACTTGGACCTATACCGGCTATAATATGCTGATCTTCCTCGCAGCGCTACAGGCGATTCCAACTGAGCTTGAGGAAGCAGCCCGGCTTGATGGAGCTACTGGGTTCCAAGTAGTCACAAAGGTGAAGGTTCCAATGGTTCGAGGGGCAGTGCTGCTGTCCGTCCTTCTCTCAATTGTGGGGACGATCCAACTGTTTAACGAACCAGCTGTTTTGTCCACTGTGAACCGGTGGATGGGTGCTGACTACACTCCAATGATGATGGCTTACAACACTATGGTTGGGCAGATTACCCCATCTGGTGATGGTCCGGCAGCCGCGACTTCTATTGTGATGGCAGTGATTGCGGGTAGCTTAGCTGTGGCCTATGCGTTGATCGAGCGGAAGGTGAATGACTAATGTCAAAAGTAGCAAAATGTATGCTCAGTGACGGAACCGAGTATGTTCCATCACGTGAAGGGATCCCAGCTCGTTCTATCGCACCGTCTGCTGTGGCTCGCTGGATCACCAGAGCTATCCTGTTTCTTGCGCTCGTGTACTTCTTGTTCCCGGTCTATTGGGTGATTGTGGCATCCACGAAGACGAATTCTCAACTCGTGTCCACAAATGGATTATGGTTCGACGATTTTAATCTGCTGAAGAATCACGAGACGCTGATGGTGTGGACGCGCGGAATGTTTTGGCGGTGGGTATTGAATTCGTTACTCTACTCCACGGTTGCTGGGGTAGTTGGCACACTCATTTCTGTGATGGCAGGATACGCAACCGCTAAGTTTAACTTTCCTGGCAAAGGAATTACGATGGGCGTGATTATGTCTGGCCTGCTCATGCCAGCGGCCCTCCTCACTATCCCGCTCTATATTATTTTCCACCACATCGGAATCACCAATACAATGTGGGCGATTATCATTCCAGCTTGTGTGAGCCCATTTGGCGTGTTCTTGGGCCGCGTCTATGCTCAGACATCTGTGCCAACGGAGCTCATCGAAGCTGCGCGAATCGACGGCGCTAGCGAAGCTCGCATTTTCTTTACGATGGTGTTGCGGCTTTTAGCACCGGCGATGGTGACGATTTTCCTCTTTATTTTTGTAGGAACGTGGAACAACTTCCTGTTGCCGTTGATGATGGTGACGGCTGATGAAATTAAGCCGGTAACTCTTGGCTTGTACGGCATGATGAGCTACTTTGCCCCAGAAAAGGGTGCTGTGATGTTAGGTGCGCTGTTGGGAGTTCTCCCACTGATTGTTCTCTTCCTTGCGTTGCAGAAGTACTGGCAGTCTGGCTTGGCAGCTGGTTCGGTCAAGGGCTGATAACTCGCAGATATAAAGTGGTGGCCGCGAACAAAAGTTCGTGGCCACCACTTTGCTATTTAGCTGTTAGTCGTCGAAGCGATCGCTCAGGTAGCTGACAATTCCAGCAGATATTCCACCCACCAGTGCGAGCTGGGAGTGAGCAAGGCGTTTACCTTCAGCACGACGGCGCTCTCCACGCCGGAAGATCGCACGTTCAGTGAGGATCGACATGCCGAGAGAACCGGCAACCAGTGCGCCGCCAATTGCCAGCATATGGGGCTTAACTTGGTGCTGGTCTGAATCTTTCAGATCAACATTTGAATCTTTCAGATCAGCATCTGAAATTATGCTAGTTTTTGCTTTTTCTGATGTTATCTGGAAAGTAGCAGGTATAGCGCAGGACAATGTTTTCACTACGAATCGCATTGGCCGGGAACGAATAAAATCTGGACTTGCATAGTAGATGGTGATGCCAAGGCCAAGAGCGACGGCATCACGCATCGCATGCGGATTACTTGAGCTCATCTTCAGGATCCTGAGGATGTGGTAGTGGAGTTGATTGTGGTGCTGCCGTCTCAGGATGTGATTGCATCGGCATAATCGGCTGTGCTGGTGGTGTTGCAGGTGCCGAAGGCTGAGTATGCGACGTCGTCTGAGTCGGAATTGTTGGCTGCTCGGATGGCATCGGAGTAGGTGATGCTACGTTTGGGTCGTATTGTGGTGTGAAACCGTACTCAGGAAAATCGGTAACCTGCTCGGGTTCTTTCTTGCGGACCAGGAAGAATACGAGTAGTGCAATGGCTGCGATGATCGCAACTCCAATAGCAATCCATGCCCACAGTGGCATAACTGAGGCTGCACCGACTGGTGCGAAAAGGTTGCTGAAGTCAGCGTTACCGGCCTTTTCCCCTTCAACATAGATGCCATTCTTGATAATTGGCTCAAGACTTTCGTAGATTGCCCGGTTCCCATCAATTGTTGCGCCGTCAGCCTTGATGATTTTTCCTGGCATAGCCACAATAATGCGTGCATCAACGATGTCCATTAGCATTTTTGCTTCTGCCGGAATCTCGTCAGAAGTATCTTCGCGCATGTCGATGATATATGTTGAATCAGTTTCGGTGATCTTGTTACCGTCGATAACCGATTCTGGGGTTTCAAAACTGATCCGGCAGCCGAGGCCATCTTTGGACGGCACTTCGGCCACATCCAGATGTTCTATAGCTTCATCTAGCGCACCGGCGGGGAGCTGTGCGACTTCTGGGCTTTTGCGTGCTTCGGCAATGACTTGATTAGCGAAATCGTCGCATGAAGAAATGTTTTCTTGGCCAAGAAGGCCGTATTGATCATGGAATTCCATTGCAATGGTGGCTGTTCCGTCTTCATGGATCCCAGCGCCGGCGTCCACATGGCAGGCGCCTAAGGTCAGGGCAAGTACAGCTATGGTTGCGTATGTTGCTATCTTCCGTGGCAGTCTCATATCGGCCTTTCGAATTTGATATACGTATTGTCAAAAAGTCTACTATAGTTACCGGCTTAAAATTATGACCCCAGAGGTTATATAGCCGTGGAGACCATCCGCTAGGGTCATAATTTAGTGGGACGAATAGTTATCGCAGTTGCGGTTCGTCGTCGTGATTACCAGCTTGCATTTCAGGTTCAGATAATGCTTCTGCGTTAATGTCGTCAACGGTTGGCTGGGCTAAGTCCGCCGGCTGAGTCGGTTCAGCTGGTGTGGCGGAAGTAGGCATCATCGGCGCGTCTGGATTATGGTACGGAGCCGGTGTTAGCTCAGTAGTTGGCTTCTTACGGATAAGCAGGAAGACCAACGCGCCAATAACGACGACGATGCCAACTCCAGCAACGATCCAGATCCATAGTGGAGTTCCAGAATTTTGCCCAATCTTTGCATCGTCTAGTGAACCAGTGCCTTCTTTATGGCCCTCAACAGTAATGCCCTTAACGATTGTGCTCAATGACTTATATGTTGCCACGTTGCCGTTAATTTCGGCCCCTTCAGCTTTAATGATATCGCCGGGCATCGCAATGGTTAAGGTGAAAGTCCCCATGCTTTCAAGCATGCTTAGTTGAGCTGGAGGTACCTGCTGACTGGTATCTTCGGTGGAAAAGATAAATGTGTCATCGGTTTCCTTGAGGTTTTTGCCGTCGATAGCACTCTTCTCTGATTCGGCAGTGAAGCGGCAACCGAGATGGCCATCGGCGCTTATATCCTTCACCTTGACTTCGCCAGATCCACCTGGAACTTGGCTCTTGATCGCGGTTAGAAGGTCATCGCAACTATCTCCAGCACCCAGAGCGGCGAGTTTTCCGTCGTCGTCGTGTAATTCAACAACTGAGTTGACGTTTCCATCGGGATGAATGCCGACGCCGAGGTCAACATGGCATGCACTGAGCGATATGGTAGCTGTCGTAGCAAGTGCAAAAAGAGCTAACTTCTTTAGCGGATATGAGGTCATAGGAATTCCTTTTCAACGTTTTATAAGTGATTCTAGGGAACAACGGCGTTCACGGCTAGTGTGATAACAAAATATCGGAAGCAAA
The DNA here is from genome assembly GCF_900105865.1 of Arcanobacterium phocae. Taxonomy (NCBI): domain Bacteria; kingdom Bacillati; phylum Actinomycetota; class Actinomycetes; order Actinomycetales; family Actinomycetaceae; genus Arcanobacterium; species Arcanobacterium phocae. Next base: position 270,293 of record NZ_LT629804.1, on the reverse strand, counting down.
GAGGTGACCTAAGTGCGTCGATACATTGTTAACCGGCGATAGTGCGTTGTGTCACTCATCGTCTCTCAGCGAACATGAGTAGGTTTGCCTAACATTTAGGAAATTGCGATATAGCAGTCTTTTAAAGAGAATGATCTGGATATTTGTGAATGCTCGGGTCCGATAGTCCCAGTAAAAACGTCGCTATCCCGGTAGCATAGTTATTGGCATAAAAACCATTCGTCGTCGCCAACTCTAGGAGGAAAAAGGATGACTGACATGTACACTATTGAGGCTGTTCGCGAAGGAGCACCATCGGTTGCCCCGGCCGATTTGGTCGAGTGGGTTACCAAGGTAGCTAACCTGACCGAGCCAAAGAACATTGAGTGGGTTGATGGATCTCAGGAAGAATGGGATCGCCTCACTTCGATGATGGTTGAATCAGGAATGTTCACCCGTTTGAACCCAGAGAAGCGTCCGAACTCCTTCCTCGCTCGTTCGCTTCCATCGGACGTGGCTCGTGTTGAGTCCCGTACCTTCATCTGCTCCGAGAAGGAAGAAGATGCAGGTCCAACCAACCATTGGGCAGATCCAAAGGAAATGAAGGAAACCCTCATTGGTGAGAAGGGTGTTTTCCGCGGTGCAATGCACGGTCGTACCATGTACGTCATTCCATTCTCCATGGGTCCATTGGGTGGTCCGATTTCTCAGCTAGGTATCGAGCTTACTGACTCCCCATACGTTGTTGTTAACATGCGTATCATGACCCGCATGGGCATCAAGGCTCTTGAGCTTATCGCTGAAGGTAAGCAGTGGGTCCCAGCAGTTCACTCTGTTGGTGCACCTTTGGAAGAGGGTCAGGAAGATACCACGTGGCCATGCAACGATGAGAAGTACATTACCCACTTCCCGGAGTCCAACGAAATCTGGTCCTTCGGTTCTGGTTACGGCGGTAACGCACTTCTTGGTAAGAAGTGTTTCGCTCTTCGTATTGCTTCGACCATGGCTCGTCGCGATACCTGGATGGCTGAGCACATGCTCATCCTTCGCCTCACCAACGAAAAGACTGGTCGTCAGTTCCACGTGACAGCTGCATTCCCATCAGCCTGTGGTAAGACCAACCTCGCTATGCTCCAGCCAACCATTGCTGGCTACAAGGTTGAGACCGTCGGTGACGACATCGCATGGATGCGCCCAGGTGAAGATGGCCGCCTACGCGCCATCAACCCAGAGGCTGGCTTCTTCGGTGTTGCCCCAGGTACCTCCTACAAGACCAACCCAATGGCTATGGACACCATGCGTGCAAACACCATCTTCACCAACGTCGCATTGACCGACGACGGCGATGTTTGGTGGGAAGGCATCGATGGCGAGACCCCAGATCACTTGATTGACTGGCACGGCAATGACTGGACCCCAGAGTCCGGCGAGCCAGCAGCTCACCCGAACTCCCGCTTCACCACTCCGGCTTCTCAGTGCCCAATCATTTGCCCTGATTGGGAAGCTCCAGAAGGCGTTGCAGTTGACGCAATCCTCTTCGGTGGCCGTCGTGCAAACAACGTTCCACTCGTTGCTGAGCAGTACACCCCAGCTCACGGTGTCTTCATTGGTGCAAACGTTTCTTCCGAAGTTACCGCTGCAGCTCTTGACGTCAAGGCTGGCGCACTCCGCCACGATCCATTCGCAATGCTCCCATTCTGCGGCTACAACATGGCTGACTACTGGGGTCACTGGCTCGAAATGCAAGAAGAGCTTGGCGAGAAGTTCCCGAAGGTCTACCAGGTCAACTGGTTCCGCAAGGATGCTAACGGCAAGTTCCTCTGGCCAGGATTCGGCGATAACTCTCGCGTTCTTGACTGGATCGTTCGTCGCGTTGCTGGCGAAGTTGAAGCTGTTGAGGGTATGACTGGTCTCTACCCGAAGCGTGAAGACTTCAACCTTGAAGGCTCCGGCGTTTCCGAAGCTGATTGGGAGGCAATGTACACCCTCGATCCAGAAGCTTGGGAAGCTGAAACAGTCGAGACTGAAGAGTACTTCGCTAAGTTCGGTGACAGCGTTCCAGAAGCTCTTATGGACGAGCTCGCAGCTCTCCGTGAGCGCATCGCAGCTGCTAAGAACTGAATCTAGTTAAGCACTAAGCTAAAAAATGTGGCTCGGGTTTTCCCGAGCCACATTTTTGCGTCCACAATATGAAATTGATTCTCCCACCCGTAGAAACTCATGAACGCTAGACGATAAAATATAGAGAGTTCAATCCAACGGAGGAGGAACAATGAAGCCGTTTGCAGGTAGCATGTCGATTCCTGGCTGGTCACGTATTTATGCTGGCAAGGTACATGACATGTATATTCCAGTTGACCAGCAGTGGCATGCTGGTAATGAGACCATGCTTGTTGTTGCTTCTGATCGAATCTCGGTACAAGACCGCGTTGTCCCAACTGTTATTCCGGGGAAAGGTAAACTACTCACTACGCTTGCGATGTGGTGGTTTGAGCGGCTTGACGATATAGTCCACAATCATTTCACGGGAGCACAGGTACCGGCTGAGGTGGCAGGACGAGCCATGATCGTCCGTCGCCTCCGCATGTACCCAGTCGAATGCACGGTTGCTGGATATATGACTGACACTATGCTCGATGAATATCAGAAAACGGGCACAGTCAACGGCATCGAATTGCCGGCAGGTTTACGTGAGGGTGACAGATTACCGTCACCGATTTTCTTGCCGGCGCGCAAGGGTGCCGTCGAAGCTGACGATGTTGACATCACTTTCGATGAGTTCTCCTACATTGTTGGTGCGGATGCGGCACGTTTAATTCGTCGTATATCGTTAGCAATATATGAGCGTGGTCATGAAGTATGTATGGAAACTGGGATCGTTCTGGCGACATGCAAGCTTGAGTTTGGCTCATCTGCTGACGCTGGCGACCATGAAATTATTTTGGCGGACGAAGTTCTCACCCCGGACTCTGCAACTTTGTGGTTAAAAGATGACTATGTTCCAGGGCGGTCGCAAACGGCAATGGGGAAGCAATTTGTGCGCCGGTGGTTGGCTAGTACTGGTTGGGATCGTAATGCCGGAACTCCACCTCCGCCGTTGCCACATCACCTCGTTACTGCAACGCTGGAACGTTATCAAACTGTAGTAAAGATGCTCACTGAGACGAAATAGCGTCTTGCACGTGGCGCATACCACGCACACAGAATGAGACGATTAGTAGAAAGTTGGCGTTCGTCCTTTTCGAAATATGCATCTGCGGTTTACTCTGTGAAGTAAGAAAAATTTGTCAAGGAGAGCGTTATGGATCCATATATCGAAAAGGTTTACGAAGAGTCACTTCGCCGAAACCCTACCCAGCCAGAATTCCAACAAGCGGTACAAGAAGTTATTGAATCGGTTCAGCCGCTACTACTATCACGCAAGGATTACCAAGATGCAGCCATTCTGGCGCGTATTATTGAGCCTGAGCGTCAGATTATGTTTCGGGTGGCATGGGAAGATGACAACAATCAAGTCCGCGTTAATCGTGGCTACCGTATCCAATTCAACTCCACGCTTGGTCCCTACAAAGGTGGATTGCGGTTCCATAAATCAGTCACGCTGTCTGTGGTGAAATTCCTCGGATTTGAGCAGATTTTTAAGAATGCGTTGACGGGGCAGGGTATCGGCGGCGGCAAGGGCGGGTCTGATTTTGATCCGCATGGTAAGTCAGATAACGAAGTTATGCGTTTCTGCCAAGCATTTATGACGGAGCTTTCACGGCATATTGGAGCAGATATTGACGTTCCCGCGGGTGATATCGGTGTTGGAGCGCGCGAAATTGGCTACCTGTTTGGGCAGTACAAGCGGTTATCGAACCGCAATGAGGCCGGTGTGCTTACCGGTAAGGGCCTAAACTGGGGCGGTTCCCTAGCTCGTACTGAGGCTACCGGCTATGGTCTTGTGACGTTCGCACAAGCAATGCTTGGGGAACGTGGCGAAGATATGGAAGGTAGCAAGGTTATTATTTCCGGTTCGGGAAACGTGGCCACGTATGCGATCGAAAAAGCTCAGATGCTCGGTGCTAAGCCGATTTCAATTTCGGATTCTTCCGGTGCCGTGTATGATCCAGATGGGATCGACGTCGAGCTTCTCAAGCGAGTAAAGCAAGTGGAGCGTGGCAGAGTATCGGATTATGCTGAACGTCGTCCTAATGCGCAATTCCTGGCCGGAGAACGGGTCTGGGGAATCGCTGGTGACATCGCCCTCCCATGTGCGACCCAAAACGAGATGGATGAGGCTGACGTGGCGACTTTGGCTAAGAACGGAGTTAAGCTCATTGCCGAGGGAGCGAATATGCCATTGACGCCAAAGGCTATTGAGGCGGCTCAATCCTCGCATATTCTCTATGCTCCGGGTAAGGCATCTAACGCTGGTGGTGTCGCTACGTCAGCATTGGAAATGCAGCAGAATGCTGGCTTGACACAATGGCCGTTCGTGAAGGTCGAGAACCGGTTAGACAAAATCATGCTAGATATTCATCGTGAGTGCTTGGAAACTGCGCATGAGTTCGGCAAGCCGGGTGACTACCTGGTCGGTGCAAATATTGCAGGTTTCCGCAAGGTCGCAGATGCCATGTTGGATCAGGGAATTATCTGATTTATTCTGGACCAGAGTGGGGACGTGCAAGGGTGCGTCCCCACTTTTGGTTAGCGACGATGGCGCAAGCTTCTACTCTGCTGAGTCGGCTACAATGCTGAAGTATGAAAAGAAAAGTTGATCCGGCGGCAGGAATGTCACTTGTGCGATCATTTGCTCGTGGTGATGAGTTGACGGTGTCGCAACAACGGATGGCGGTACGGTTTGCGTTAGAAGAATTTGCGAGTCGTCATCCTGGACGATCGGTAGAAATTCGAGTGCCATGGGCCGGGGCAGTGCAGGCTATCGATGGCCCAGTGCATACCCGTGGTACACCCCCTAATGTGGTGGAGATGGATGCGCAAACATGGCTGGAGTTAGTTATCGGGAAACCGGCTTCAGGAAGCATTAAAGCGAGCGGTTCACGTTCAAATTTAGAAGACTTTTTGCCGTTATTTGGCCCGGGGCAACTTGGTGAATAATGGGCAATGACAGGATGAAAAGGGCGCAGAAATGTTCCAGCCAGGCCCATCTGGCCCGGCTGGATAACAAATCTGCCTGCTCGTCACTTATGTGGCGGCATCCAATCGTCCTCATCCCAGTCTATCGCTGGGGGTACATCATACGAATCGTAATCTGACCAATCGCTATCCGATTCATCGGAAGCATCATCAGCAGACGAAGCGCTGGATTTCGCAACCAGCTCTCTTTCAAGGGCTGCGTAATCCGTTTCAGGACTGAAATACTTTAGATCACGTGCGACTTTTCGCTGTTTGGCTCTTTGACGGCCGCGTCCCATCGGGATCCGACCCCCCTCAACTCGTTTTGGGGCGACGCGAGGTGGCCCCTTCATGTACTTAATTGTTCTCGTTGAACTACTTTACAACGAATCGGTCCCTAATCTCCACGTGGAGATGAAGGAATTAGAATTTTCCCACTATTCGCCACGATTTTTTCCAGTAATGCATTGGGTAATGTGACTTTGGGTTAATGTCTTATACATCTGTAGTTGGGGTAGATTTGTAGGAAATCATCTCTAGGTCGTACAATCCCTATTTAAGGTTTGTTTTATAATTGAAGTGGACAATCTGTAATCATATATTTTATAGAGACATATCGTCATACATGACAGCTCTATAATGTGGAAGGAAAGATATAATGACCGAGTTTGATACTGAGCTTATGACCCCCGCTGAAGTAGCAGCACTTTTCAGGGTAGATCCAAAGACCGTTGCTCGCTGGTCTGATTCCGGAAAGATCCCATCGATCCGGACTCTCGGCGGTCACCGTCGATTCCGTCGTTCGGATATCATTGCGATTTTGGAAAACAACACAACTGAAATTGACTGACTTTTTCGTGTGTCAACAATAAGTGGGGCGTCAGGCCAAAAGCCTGACGCCCCACTTATGTCTTTAGACTACTTCAATGCTTTGCGGATAATGAGAGCAGCAACGCCGAATGCTACGCCAGCAATGATGCCGATGGCTTTCTTATCGCCAGCAGCAGCATCATGAGCCAAGGCTTGCGCCTTTGCTTTAACTGCTTCTACTTTTTCCTTCATAGCTGAAGCCAGGTCTTCTTTGAGTACCTGTGGGTCAAGTTTCGCGGCAAGCTCGTTGACGGTTGCCGTCATTTCTTCCCGAACGCGCTCGATATCACGTTGTATCTCAGCCGCGCTACGGGTATCTTCGATTCCAGCTGGGGCCTCATAATCAGCGGCTGACTTTGAATGCGCCGCTAAGCGGGCCGCCTCATTGATGTTGCTCACTTTTCAAATCCCTTCTTGATGGCCTCAACGTTTTTCACAAGTCCAGCCTTCGGATTGACCGTGGCTTGGGATGCTTTGGCAATTGATTTCTTACCAACAAGAGCCAAGATAAGAATGATGACAAGCAAGATACCGGCTGTGATAAGATGTCCAGCCCAGATCGGCAAGATTGTAGCGAATGCCCATGCGATGCCGGCAAACAGGAAACCGATCATATAAAGTGCAAGGATTCCAGCCACTGCCAAAAGCACTCCACCGATACCTAAGCGGGTTACCTTAGTTTTGGCCTGCAACCCGGTGTATTTGATTTCATCGCGAACCAACGCTGAAAATTGGCTTGTAATTTTGGCGACAAGCTCACCGATCGAACCGCCAGAAGACGGCGTTGATGATTCCACCATTGTGGTCTGGTTGGTGTGTTCAGTAGCCACGAACTACTCCTTAGTGGGTTTCTCTAGCCCTTGGGTAGATTTAATTTATGATCCCATTCTTTCATGAATACAGTTAAAAGGTCGACTTTCTATTTAATAACTATGAAAGTCGAGCAGATATTTTAGTCATGATTGAGTGAATTGGGCGAAGAAGAATATTTCCTTCTGGTAAGTTGAACAACTTCAGTAGCCCAACATAAACGATCCCCATGGTACACGTGACAATAATGATTGAGATAACCGCCAGTGAAAACGAACTTGCAACGTTACGGTAGCCGAAGCCGAGCATGATAATAAATCCAAGAGCTCCGGAAATAGCGCCTAGTAGTGTGAGCTTGAGATGTGTCCGGATTATTCTGCGCCCGTCAATGCCGCCGAGGCGTCGTCGTAAAACAACTGCGTGGACGATCATAATGACGGTGTTTTCCAGTGAGAAAATAATGCACAGCCCGACTACTGTCCACTGTGGTGGAATAAGCGACATCTGTAAATAAAGCAGAGGTGTGATGATCTGGAAAGGCAGTGCGAGCCAAAAAGCGGTCTTGGTTTCTTCAAAAGCATAGAACACTTTCATTAGAACCATGTCTGCGGCTGCGAACACCAGACCAAGCGTCATCGCGCCCAGCACCCAAGCTAGAGCCCAAGCCTCTTGTGGGGTCGACGTCGGCGTGACCACTTTCGCTACTGGCACTGCTAAGACGAAAATAAGCGCAGTTGCCAAAATGTTGAATACGCCGATGGTACGGATCGATACTGAGACGTCGCCACGAACCGCCGCAAAGTCTGACCGGGCGGCAGCTCGAGACATGCGCGGGAATACAGCCGTGATGATCGATATGGTGACCAACGATGATGGCAGCGAATAGATAGCGTAGGCGATTGTGTACATGAAGTTGCCAGCAACTAGCGTCGTATCTAGGCCAGCGTCTAAAGCACGTTGCGTAGCTCCGGCAGCAATATTAACCAGAATCATGAATGGAACTAGACCCGTAATCATCAGGGCCAAAACCCAGCTGCCAGCCCGCCCGACGTCGCCCAAACCTGAATTGCGCCACTGGAAATCAGGGCGATAACGAATTCCCAAACGGTGAAGCGGCCAAAACAAGATCACTGCTTGGGAAGCAATTCCGAGGGTGGAAACTCCCGCGAGGATAATCGTTGGAGTACCTGCCCAGTCCGTTGCTGACGACGGCGCAGTTGAGTCTTCTGGACCGAACAAGACGAGCATGAGAATCAGACCGGCAATAGCAACGATATTGTTCAGGGCAGGGGACCACATGTACGGCCCGAATTTTTCATAAGCGTTGAGAATCTGACCAAGGACGGCGTAGAGGCCGTAGAAGAAAATTTGTGGCAGACACCAGAACGAGAAAATGACGGTGAGCCGGTACCACTCGGTTGACATGGTTGCGGCGTAGAAATTAACGATTAATGGTGCCGCTAAGGTAATGGCGAGTGTTATCGCGCCAAGGGTGACGAATGAGAAAGTTAGGAGCTTGTTGATAAAGGCGACGCCGTCGGTGCGGGATTTCTCGGTGGCGCGCACGATCGCCGGTACAAGGACCGCATTCACTAGACCGCCCGCGATGATTCCGTATAACAGGTTTGGAACATTGTTAGCGACGTCGAAAGAATTTGCTACCGGAGTGGAAACACCAACGACTGCGCCAAGCAGAATTGGCGAACGCACCATGCCTAGGGCTCGGGAAACAAGGGTCCCGAGGAACATAATGAGCGACGAACGCGCGGCTGACGTTTGATTGTTTTGGGGGACGACGACGGCGGGCTGCCTGTTGCGTACCTTCATAGTTGCCGACCAAGGTGTTGAACCTTGGCCGTGTCGAGGCGTGAAGCGATTTCCGGAACGAAAGTGCATGGAACTAGTGTACCGGTCTTTTTGTGAGGGAGCGGAATATGAAAATTTCCCCTTGCGATAGCAAGGGGAAATGGTGGCGACCCTGACGGGACTTGAACCCGCGACCTCCGCCGTGACAGGGCGGCGCGCTAACCAACTGCGCTACAGGGCCAGGATGGCTCAGGTAACTACTGAGACCTAAAATCCCCTGCCGGAGCAGGGGATTTATCTGGTGGCTCCGACCGGCGTCGATCCGGTGACCTTTCGATTTTCAGTCGAACGCTCTACCAACTGAGCTACAGAGCCAAGATAAGAAAACACCCGGTTTCCCGGGATTTCCTTGGCGACCCTGACGGGACTTGAACCCGCGACCTCCGCCGTGACAGGGCGGCGCGCTAACCAACTGCGCTACAGGGCCTTACGGCCGATATCTTTCGATACCTTGCTTCCTTGTGGGAAGTTGTACCCCCAACCGGATTCGAACCGGTGCTACCGCCGTGAAAGGGCGGGGTCCTAGGCCGCTAGACGATGGGGGCGAAACCCGAAGGCTTCTTGTTCCGAACGTTTCCGTTCGAGTGGAACCCCTATAGCTTAGCCAGAAGTGGACCCATAATGCAAAACGAATCCACTGTGTTGCCTGTCACTGTTCGCTAGAAGCCAGTTTTTCGTTGGTATTAAGCGGATATGACCTAGGCTTGGAATATGACTTCTTTGACTTTAGTTCACGACGTGATTGAGAAGATACCGCTATTCCTCCAAACAACAGACGATCCCGCCACCCCAGCTGCGGAAAAAGCTGAAGCTGTTGTGGATGTGACGGTTGACGTGCTGAGTTTTGTTGCGGGCGCTGTAGTAGGCGCCCTTGTTGGACTAGTGACCACAATTGTGGTGATGTCAATTAGTCATCTTTTTGCCGGGCGATACAAGTACTACACCCCAGTTCATACCACGATTCGGAAACCGCTTGGTTTGATGCTGGTTGTCCTTGGGGCTTGGATAGGTTTTGGAATTGTAGCCGAGCAAATCGACGAGTCGCATGTGCCGCATTGGTACGGGTGGCTCAACCATACGTTCCTGATTTTGTTTATTGTGGTGGCTGCCGGCGCAATTGTGTCACTGACGAACGGACTGGTTAAATCCGTCTACTTGCGCATGGAAGTATCGTCTGAAGAACGAGCTAGCCGTATCGAAACTCAAGTCCAGGTGATACATCGGGTCGTTGGGGCAGTTATCTGGGTACTGGCAGTCGGTCTGATTTTGTTGACTTTTCCGGCTGCTCGTACTGCAGGAACCTCGCTACTCGCATCAGCAGGCCTCTTATCGGTTGTTGCTGGTTTAGCGGCCCAATCAGTGCTCGGCAATGTGTTTGCTGGACTTCAGCTTGCCTTCTCGGATTCAATGCGTGTGGGAGACATCGTCTATTTCAATGACCTGATGGCCACGGTTGAGGAAATAACATTGACGTACGTCGTGCTCGCAGTGTGGGATGGTCGGCGCATTATGGTTCCATCAACTCAAATGACGCAGGAACCATTCGAGAATTGGACCCGGCGATCGCCAGAAATGATGGGCATGGTTGAATGGCAAGTCGATTGGGCAGTGCCGGTACAGCAGGCGCGCAAACAGCTCGACCACCTGTTGGCTAATACTGATTTATGGGATGGTCGCACTGGTGTTCTCCAAGTTGCTGAAGCTGTCAACGGTACGATCTTATTGCGTGCCATCGTCTCTGCTCGTAATGCTGGTGCTCTGATCGATTTGCGCCACTATTTACGTGAATCGATGGTTGAGTGGATCCAACAAGAAGCACCGCAAGCTATTCCGCATTATCGTCGCATTGTTGACGATGCTCCAAATTTTACGGAAGCCACCGAAGCAACCGAAGCTCGCGTTGATAAACGTCTCAGCTCACAGCCGCCAGCTTTCACACCAGATTCGCCGACGACGACCACCGCCGCAACCACTGTGATCTCGCGGTCTGAGCTCGAAAAATTTGCGCGCACCCCGCTTGCTGAACGCGTCGGCGATGATAATTTTGAAATGAAACCAGTGACGGACGAGTTCGCCGTCGTCGGAAGCGACGAAGCTCCAGCAGGATACCAGTCAGCAATATTCCACGGATCCGAAGAAGCTGAGAAACGTGCGGAGCAATATGCCGGACCTGGTGAAGAAGCCTATGAAGAACGCAATAGAAAACTTGAACAAACAGCGAATACGAAAAAAGTAGACGCTGACGATCACTCCACCAATCTAACTGATGAGGAAGAATAATATGGCTTACGCAGAACAAACCCCACAGCCCACGGAAAACATTGAATACAAGCTGGATAAGACGCCAGAAGAATGGCGAAACCTCCTCACCGATATGGAGTTTTTTGTGTTGCGTGAGGCTGGCACAGAACGGCCTGGAACCGGCGAGCTCCTGCACGAAAACCGTTCTGGTATTTACCACTGCCGGGCCTGCGATGCGGAATTATTTTCTTCGGAAACGAAGTTCGATTCCCACTGCGGTTGGCCGTCATTCTATGACCCTGATGAAAAAGGGGCAGTCGTTTACATTGAGGATCGAACCTTGGCACCGCGAATCCGAACCGAGGTCCGATGCGCTAACTGTGGTTCGCATCTGGGACACGTTTTTAACGATTCGCCACAAACACCTACCGGTTTGCGTTACTGTATGAACTCAGTGTCGTTGCGATTCGAACCAGATGGTGACGATAACTGATGAGCTTGCGCTGTGTCACGCTAAACCTGGAACATGGGCGCCCCGCGCGTGAGAACCATGAAGGAGCATTCGCGCAAGCGGTGGTACAGCTACAGGACCTCGCGCCAGATCTGATGATGGTCCAAGAAGCTGACGGTCCGTTCCGTGCCCGGTTCACCACCGGTAGCACGGAACGTGGCGGTCAGATACAGATATTAGCGAAACGCCTGAATATGACATACGCTTACGCCCCATCAGCTTTCGGCTACGGAGTCGGAATCCTCAGCAGGCTGCCCATCCGTGCAGCACGGTATTTGCGCCTGCCACCAATCGTGAAACCCATCTACCACAAGCCAGATGAGAGCTGGAAAATACGGTGGCCCGAACCGCGAGTAGCACTCTACGCACAACTGGACGCGGGTACTCAGCCGCTCCTTGTTGGCACCACACATCTAGATATTGACCAGCAAGCAGCGCCATGCCAGCTACAGATCGTCGCCCAAGGATTTGAGCACGTCGCAACCATGTGGGGCATCCCCGGTGGGGCTGCGTCGTCGTCGATATTACTAAGCGGTGATATGAACCTGCGTCCAGACGCAGTAGCGGACGCGCTCGCGAAGATACCGGAAACCACCACGGCCCCGCGAACCGTTCTTGCTACTGAACTGACTTATCCCCACACTGAACCGCGTTGGCAGATCGACCACATGCTCGGGCATCGCATAGTTGCGCAATATTCCCGTTCGTTAAGCACATCAATCTCGGACCATGCGGGCCTTATTATTGAGGCAGATCTCAACTAAAAGTTTTAAAGGCAAGGTTTCATGGGCGAGAACTCAACTGAAACATGGGCGGCCCCGCGTATCCTTAGCAACCGCCCAGGATTGCCGATATTTCGGAAACAGCATATTTTACGGGGTGTCGATTGTTTCTACAAACATCATTTTCTATATGGCGATTGCGTGAATCCTGCTCGGCACGACGGTTGCGTTGGAATTCTTAGGTCCGGTTATTCTGGCAACGCTTTAGGAACCGGATGGCGAGTTTGGGATGGCATTGTGCTCGCGGCAACCGGCGTATTCACTATCTCGTAGATCGGCGTAGACACGAGTGATCCGCAGAGGTGCTACGCGGCTTAATGCTCGCGCTCTGTGCTAGGCGGTCTATATGTATGTGGGCCGTAAAATCGCGGTTATTGGGAACGGGCTCGATTCCCTGGCTATCGGCATGTTTGCTGGTTCGCTCGTCTGGCTTCCGGTGGCGTTGCCACATGTGGGGCCGATTTTTACTGATGGGTGCGTGTTAGGACTGATCGTGGTTGTGGCGTTGTCCTCGGTGACACCGTATGTGATGGATGCGGTGATCATGCGTCGGATAAGTGCACCCACGTTTGCATTGCTCAATTCGCTACTGCCGGCTACTTCGTTGCTTGTGGGGTTGATTATTTTACGGCAGGTGCGGGCCGTTGGTGAATTATCAGGTCTTGTGCTTATTACGACGGCGGTGGCGCTGGTTAATTTTCAGCCGTTTGGGCGCCGTAAAGCGCGCTCCTTGGTACAAACTGCGACCGAGTAATCTACGCGTCGGCTGAATAGTGAGAGCCGGACGAACAGCTGGTATCTAACAGACAATAAGTAGATATAAATATCGCCGGCACATCATGTACCGGCGATATTTCGTAGGCCCCGTGGGACTCGAACCCACAACCTACGGATTAAAAGTCCGCAGCTCTAACCAGTTGAGCTAGAGGCCCACGCTTGAAACCAAGCGTTATTTCGGCACATTTCGCGTCGAAACTTTTATTAGTATAGCGCTTAATTGGCTCAGAGTAAAAATCAGAATATGTGACGAAAATCAGTGTGCTGGGGGCTCGCCAAATTTCCTGTTTACTGGTTTTGTCTCCTGGATTTCGCCATCAGTATCTTTTTGTGATGCCGCGAGCAGTGTTTTGGTTATGATGGTCAGTAAACTATGGCTTGAGAAATCCTGATTGTAGCTATAGTGCTTTGAAGGAGGCCTATCCCATGAATACATCGTTTCGCCGTCCAGCTCAGTTACGTCCAGAGCAGCTAGAGGTTATTGATGGTGACGTCAATATTGAAGCAAAGCTGGAATTAGCTTATGCGACTGCACATGCACTTATCCCGTTTGATGCGGATATCGATGATGCGGTTGCAGCAAGGCTCCACCAAGTAATTGCTAATGAAGGTATAGATGTAGTAGCAGAGTCATGGGTGGATACACCGGAAACATCGCTGCCTGGTATTTTGTGGCGTGGTTACCTGCTTCGGGAGTGGATTCGCCGGTTCTCTGACGACGTTCGGCAACGATTTAGCGCAGCACAAAAGGCCGGCGTTGAACATGCTGGTGTTTTAGATCCTAGCGGTGTGAAAAAACTATGGGATCGAGTCTTTTCAGGCTCGTTTGATGGGGATTTTTTAGATGTTGTCCGGCAGTCTGCACGGTTTACTGACTTTATTGCTAGCGTTGAGCCTCTGTGGATTGCGGACGATGATCATCCGCTTGCTACCGAGGTGACTAGGCGACATACTGCTATGGCTCGGACTGCTCAAGAGTTCTATTTGGCGGGGGAGAAAACATTCCGTCATGGGCAAGTGTAACTAGCAGGGGGCCGGCGAAGAATCATTCTTCGCCGGCCCGCTGGTTCTCTATCACATGACTATTTTAGCTTTCCTTGCGGATAGTAAGGGCCATACCAGAGGTAATAAGAACCATTGCGAATAGTGCAACTGCGCCAACGCTCGATCCTGTTTTAGCTAGACCAGTTCCCGTTGCCTGCTCCACAACCTTTGGAGATTGTGGCAACGTGGTTGCTGGTACGAGCGGCAGTGCTGGGATTGTTTTTGTGCCTGGGGTGAGTTTCATGGCTGGGATTGTTTTTGTGCCTGGGGTGAGTTCCATGGCTGGGATGACCTTTGTTGCTGTTAGCGTTAACCGGACTGCCATGTCTTTCATCTCTGGCACATTTCGCTTGAATGTTGTCCCTACAGGAACTTTCATCGTCAGCATAGCAATAGCAGTTTCGCCACCGTTTGCTTTGTCAGTTGCTGCATAGGAGAGTACCGAGTCTTTTAATGCCACATTCCAGGATTGTGGAGTAGCGGTTTCAAGTGTCAACTTGATGTCGGTTGCGTTAGGCAATACCGAGTGAATGTCGAAGCTCTGAGCTTCAGCTCCAGCAGTGACCTTCTTCTGAATTTCAGCAAGGTTCAAGTTATCGCAAGCATCGCCGATTCCATCGCTATCGGTGTCAAGCTGATCTTCATTCGCAACATCTGGGCAGTTGTCGATGCTTTGATCGACTAAGTCGCCATCTTCTGTCACATCAACCATGATGGTAGCGATTGCGGTTTGCTTGTCCTTATCTGTGATGGTAACCGAAACAGTATGCTCACCTACTGTTGTAAAAGCATGCGATATCTTGTTTTCTGATGTGGTGGCATCTGGTTTTCCATCGCCGTCGAAATCCCATGCATATGACTCAATGTCACTGTTGGGTGAGAAAGATCCATCAGCACTGAACTCAACAGTTGCACCTTGTTTTTGGGTTGGAACTTGACCGAGCTTTGCAGTAGGTGCTTCTAGAATCAGTGGACGTAAATCGCCGAGTAGCTGCATCCGACCACCAGTTCGGGTAAAGAGAGATGGGATGGGATCAGTGCGATCGGCGTCAAGATCGATGAGGTTAAACTCGACAGTGTTAGCTGCGAATGCGCTCAGGAGTAGCTTCTGAACTTCATCACCAAGCTTGGATGTATCCTTCAGTTCCGCATCGCCAATGACGACGACGATCTTGCGGGCTTCAGCACGCCAATCATGTGAATTAGTTACCGTTTTAAGAGTTGCCAAGAAATCTTGTGCATTCTGGTCTGTGGTTGTGTCTAAATTGTTAAGTGAGTTAAGAACGTCAGAAAGTTCGCCGAATGACGTTGTTGCAGCGGGTCCTTCAGCATGGGCATCTGCGTCATCTGCTGGTGCTGGATCAGTAGCTTCTGTTGGCTCAGTAGTTTCTGAAGGCTGAGCAGCAACAGCCTTAGGCTGGGAATCATCTGGTAGATCAGGTACAACTGATTCTACTGGAGAATTTGCTTCAGGCTGTGGAACATCTGGGATGTTGACTTCTGGCTGAGCTTTTTCGTAAGGAATCGGATCTTCTCCAACGTACGATTTCAAGCTGAACCGGGCTTGTTGGTCTGCGTTTGCAGAGGCGTCAAAAGTTTCCGTAGCGATGCGACGAATCTGCTTTTTAATCTCCGGAAGCTTTTCTTGTGTCTGTGCGGATGCCTCAACTAAGAAAGTAACATCGATTGGGCGAGCGTAGCTCTGCTGAACGTGTGCGGAACTTGGTACTCCGATTGTTTTATAGAGAAGCTTTCCGATCTCTTCGTGGCCAGTGATATTTGGATGATAGAACATCATGGTGTTCTTTGACCACTCTGCTTGAGTAATGCCGTTTTCGTCAGCGCGACCATTTTCTTCGGCTAGCTCGTTAAACCAGCGTTTTGGATTGTAGGCAAGTGAGCCTGGATCTGGTTCGTGGCCTTCAAAAGCAACATGAGTTGGAACGAATTTCACTTTCACATGTGAAGGAGCGCTATTCCACCCATTCACAAGATTAGTTTGCAGCTCAACTGCTTTTTTGCCAAAGGCTCGTACTTCACGTGAAGCATCGTATTTGTCGCCTGATCCAAACCAGCCGCTAGACAAGATGAACTCTTTGTCTAATGACAGATATGGGTATCCGACCATGACGATTTCAGCATCTGGTGATAAACGATTATTTAGCTGGCTAAGGATCTCTTCCACATTTTTAAAGGTCGCATCGATCTTATCGTTAGCTATAGAAATAGCTGCCTTACATTTGGCATATTCACCGACAGGATATGGGACAAAACATCCCGATATAATATTTTGAAACTCAATGTCATTACCACCGATAGTAAATAGTACGATATCGGAGTCTACTGGGACCTTAGAGATTTGCTTTTCGAGAACACCAGAAGTTACTTCTCCGGAGTGTGCCAGATTATGTACTGTGGTGTGAACGCCCGCAGCATTAAGCTGGTCAGCGTAAACGTGACCCCAGTTGCGCATACTCCGGTATGCTTCGGTTGGTCCATAATACAAACCAGCACCGTTACCGGCTGTATAGGAATCGCCAATAAGTGTCAACGTTAGGTATTTTTCATCCTGCTGTTGAGTAGTGTCCGCTAATGCGGGAGAGGCAGTGAATAATGATGTTGATAGTGCAACAAAACCTGCGAATAACTTCTTCGTTATAGATTTCATGAATCTAATAGTATGTTACAGACACTATTATTGGGAAGTTCTTCCCGAAAGGTGAGATATCTTCTGGTAAAGAGATCGTTAGTCGTTTAGTCGGCCCATATGAATCTTGTTTATTTGCACACCATAAAAGTGATTCGGGACATGAAGAATCGGCAACCCATCCGTCGTCGGTAGCTGCCTTCTGAAGGATTGCCAGCGTCTCGCCGTCGGCATTCTCACCAACAGTATACCGAACTTCGTACGGAAGAGATTTCCCCATAAAACCAGCCGGGGGAGTTTGCCAAAAATCTGTTGGCGCCAAGCCGAGCGCCGTCGGGCGCGAAATATCCTCCGCTAGCAAAGCCGACAAAGCCTTCGGCGTTCCCCAGTAATTGAGACTCTGTCCCCAACGCCAAATCCCAAATCCAACGGCGGTCACAACAATCAAGAAAACTGTGACGAAAATAGTCAGACGGTTTGTGAAAAACGACGTACTTGATGTGGAAGTGGACATGGTTGCTCCTTCGGATAAAGCCTTACCAGTAACTATAAATGTTGGGCAGCCAAATCGGAAAGACCTGACTGCCCAACAAATGAAAGAAAGGACTAATGCTTACTACGCGTTAGATAAACAAGAAATGGAAAACCGCATAGAAAACAGCTGCCACAATCGCGGCTGCCGGCATAGTTAAGAACCACGCGCCCACAATCGACTTCGTAACCGACCAACGCACAGCCGAAAGCCGCTTCGTTGCACCCGCACCCATAATCGCAGACGTGATAGTATGCGTCGTCGAAATCGGAGCATGGTACAAGAACGCCGTCGTATAAAGAACCGATGACGCCACCGATTCGGCAACAAACCCCTGCGACGGATCAAGATCGATAATCTTCGACCCCAACGTTTTCATGATTCGCCAGCCGCCAGAATACGTACCCAACGAAATCGCAGTAGCCGCACCGAGCTTAACCCACAACGGTACCGCATGTCCCTCATGGAATCCGCCAGCAACCAAAGCGAGAACAACAACGCCCATCGTCTTCTGTGCGTCCTGCAAGCCGTGCCCCAAAGCAGTTGCTGCTGCGGATACCGTTTGCGCGTAACGGAACCGGCGCATCGTAGGACGGTAGGCGAAGTTAGCGAAGATACGCATCACAATTGACATCAGTAGGTAAGCTAACACGAATCCTACAACCGGAGAGACAAACATCGGCAACACAACTTTTTCGCCAATAACGCTCCACTGAACTGAAATAGATGCGGCCAAGCCAGCACCAGCAAGTCCGCCGATCAATGCGTGCGACGACGACGACGGAAGCCCCAACCACCACGTTATGAGATTCCACGTAACTGCGCCAACAAGTCCAGAAAGGACAACGAACAAGGCTACGAGCTGATTATCAACGCCACTAATATCAACAATGCCAGATCCAATAGTTTCGGCAACGCCTGTTCCTAACAAAGCGCCAACAAAATTCATAACCGCAGCCATGATCAGAGCAGTTCGCGGTGCCAATGCTCGCGTAGCTAC
Source organism: Arcanobacterium phocae (assembly GCF_900105865.1). Taxonomy (NCBI): domain Bacteria; kingdom Bacillati; phylum Actinomycetota; class Actinomycetes; order Actinomycetales; family Actinomycetaceae; genus Arcanobacterium; species Arcanobacterium phocae. The sequence goes on along the minus strand of NZ_LT629804.1, from coordinate 252,116 downwards.
CGAAGTGGCAATAGCATTCGCGGCATCATGGAAGCCGTTAGTGAAATCGAATGCGAACGCAATCAAGATCACCATGCCAACGATAAGGGTAGTCGAAGTGAGCATCAGGACTCCTTGATCGCGATGCCCTCGATTGACACGGCTAAGGTTTCAAAACTGTCAATTGCTGCTTCGAGTGCATCGACCACGAACTTGATCTTCAAGACTTCTAAAGCGTTAGCGTCGTCGTCGGCAAAAATCTCTCGCATAAGCTTGCGATAGATCTTGTCGCCTTGGTTCTCAAGCTGGTTAATTTCCAACGCGAATTTCTTTGTGTGCTCACCCATCGACGCAATAAGCTTCATGGCGTCGTTCGTTAGAACTGCACACTTGGAAATGATATCAATCATCTCCAGTGCTTTTTCAGGAAGCTCATTAACTCGATATAGAACCATATTGTCGCCAGCTTCGTCGATCAAATCAACGATATCGTCAACAGTGGACACGAGAGCGTAAACATCTTCTCGGTCGTAAGGGAGAACAAAGCTGTGGGCAACCTTCTGCAAGACGTCATGCGTGCCGTCATCTGCGAGGTTTTCAACCTGGTGGAGTTTCTTGTTCAAATCCTTACGAGTTGAACGGTCGGCCGTACCCATCTGTGCCAAAATCTCAGCAGCAGAAACAATATGGTTAGCTTGCTTTGCGAACATTTCCAGCACGGCTTTACCCGGTGCAAATTTACTTAGACTCACAATGCCCTCAGAACACTAAGTGAACAGTTGTCGCTTTCACCTTACGTGGCTGAAGCTGAGTGTGCTTGTTAAACCAGCGATTAAGTTGATCCAAGTCGCATATTTCACAGGGCCTTTTGTCTCTGGACAGCCACCTCTTGAAGGTCCACCTAGCATAACTATGTGGTGACTATATAGTGGACAACTCGTAAATATGTTGTGAGAAACCGGTAAGATGGCGGTGTTTGTGACAAGAAGGTCCCCATGGAAAGAGGTGTAGGCGTGCCTGTTGATGACATGATTCAGAATATGACTGCCTGGCTAAGCGGTGTTAATAATTGGCTCTACACCTGGATAATGATCTGTGCCTTGGTGGGGACAGGTTTGTATCTCACTGTTTGTACTCGAGCAGTACAACTGCGGCACTTCAGTGGAATGGTTCGATACCTAGTTCAATCCCGGAAAGGTGCGCGGGGCGGAATCTCATCCTTTCAAGCATTTGCGATGGGGATGTCTACTCGTATTGGAATCGGGAATATCACTGGCATTGCGTTAGCCATGATTCTTGGTGGTCCCGGTTCACTATTTTGGATGTGGATGGTAGCTCTCGTGGGCATGGCCACTGCCTTTTCAGAGGCAACTTTGGCGCAGATCTTTAAATTCCGCCATAGTGATGGGTCTTTTCGGGGTGGTCCTGCCTCTTATATTTTGAATGGCTTGAAGTCGCGCAAGCTGGCTGTTGTTTTTGCGTCTGCCATGGTTTTTTGCATGTTTATCGCGATGCCAATGGTCCAGGCGAATACCATTGCGCACGTCATTTCAAGCGCTCATGGTATTGCTCCATGGGTTATTGGGCTGATTATTTCTGGGCTAACTGCACTCGTGCTTTTTGGCGGCGTGCGCCGGGTGGCTCAGGCAACCGAGGTTATTGCGCCGTTGATGGCGCTGTTCTACTTAGCTGTAGCCTTTATTATTATTTGCTTAAACATCGACGCAATTCCACAGTTCTTTGCTGACATTTTTGCTTCTGCTTTTGGTTTGCGGGAAACCTTCGTGGGGACGGGCTCAGCGTTCGTGGCGGCGTTGCTAAACGGAACGCGCCGTGGTTTGTTCTCTAACGAAGCTGGTATGGGGACAGCACCGAATGCTGCCGCGACAGCAACGGTAGATCATCCGGTTCAACAAGGTTTGATTCAAGGATTCGGAGTGTTTCTGGATACGGTTGTTATCTGTACGGCAACGGGATTCATTGTGTTTGCCACCGGAGTGCTTGATTACACGTCCGTAACTGCCGAAGATGCTGCTCACATCACTACGGATGCAATTACCAGAACGCTGGGACCTTGGATGGCGTGGCCAGTGTCAATCATGATTTTCTTCTTCGGATTCTCCTCAATATTGGGCGCTTATGCGTATGGTGAGGCTAATCTCGTGTTTTTGAAGAAATCCCGACCGCTTGAGCTGATCTCCCGAGCTATTTTGGTGGTTTTCAGCTTCATTGGCTCAATCATGGCGTTAACGTTTGTATGGACAGTTATGGACACTGCAATGTTTGTGGTGACGTTGCTGAACCTTGTTGCAATTTGGGCGTTGGCGCCGTGGATTGTGGCGTTACTTCAGGACTATGAGCGTCAGGACGGGGCTAATCCGGTGTTCCGGGCAGATCAGGCAATTTCAGGCGAACTGCCGTCCGATGTTTGGTGATTGGTATTCGTTGCGCGTAAAATCTCGAAATCCAGCACGGTAGGGGCCTATAGAGTGCTACCGTTTCGCTGGACGAGATTTTGCCCGTTGAGGACTGAGACAGGTGGCATCCGGTGCTCGCCAGTGTGTAAAAACGTGTCGATAATACGTTGAGTTTCCGGCCATCGATGCCATACATGTTCATAACTAAGACGCAGCACCGAATATCCGCGTAATTTAGCCTGCAGATCGCGCTCGCGGTCACGCATCACGTCGATTGGTTGGCTGTGAAAAGTGCTGCTGTCGCACTCGATAATGAGGGATTGTCCAACCAGTAGATCAACTCGTCCAACTCCCTCTACTGGTACCTGCGTTGCAACGAGATATTTTTTAGACAATAGATAGTTGCGTACCCGAGTTTCACTGCCAGACTGAGAATCTGCTGTGTAACGTTTCAATATCCGTTGCTTTTGGGATTGTGTGCGGGAGATCATGATGTCAGCTACATGGGATGTGATTTTGTGTTGGTTAAGTAAAGAATCCAATACAACCAACCCGGTTTCTGCATCATGATGCTGCAGAACTTGCTCAATAGCGTCGGTCAATGGAACAACTAGGTGGGGTGCCTGTGCTGGTGGGACGTGGGCGGCAACAGCAGATTTAGTCATGCACCGATGCACGATTGCATTTGATAAGTGCATGGCTGGTCCATACTTATTTGCAATGTAATGAGTATTTTTTGTGTACGGAACCCATCCACCGTATTCTTTTATCGCGGTCAGACATCCAATGAGGAGGCCGTTTTCGCAGGCTACTTTTGTCTGCCCAACAACTGGCTCTGTGGCATACCAGCGGTGGCCAACTGGAATTATTTTCTTAGTCTCTAGACATATTCGGAATGAATGCGGACCTGCAATTTGTTGTGCCTCACGACTATTTCTCCTAAAAACATGCATAACTCTAGTCCAGCAAAACCTGAACCTAGTTATGTTCCACGTAGCAAATCTGTGGAAAATATTTGGGGCTGTGGACAAATTCTGACACGTACAAAATCTCGAAATCCAGCACGGTAGGGGCCTATAGCACACTATCGTTTCGCTGGGCGAGATTTTGTGCGTGCTTCTCCGGCCCAGACGGAACCAGGGTCGGAGCCGCCGGGTGGGCGGCCAGGGCTGGGTAACGCAACAGGGGCCGCAGCCATTGGCCACGACCCCTGCCGAAGTCAAGGACACCGGATCCGAGAGCGCCTGTCGGCGCGAAGGCCGCTCGTAGCGGCAAATATTTGGAGCCCGGGGCTTTCACGACCCGGTGTCTTGCCTAAAACTATAATGGCCCCTGTTCTGGTTTGTCACCCCAAAATAGGTGCACACTTTCTATTCATAGTGCACAGTGTTGCAGGCTTGTTGCGGCGGTGCGGGTTCAACAAATCCACAGTTTGTGTTTCGTCCCATCTTTCCCAATAATTTGCCAGTTGTGAAACAATGTAATTTGTGAATACAACGGAACCACAATCAACCCTTGATGAAGTGTCTGCGTCGGTGCCGGCTCAGTCTGTGCCAGCGTCACCGCAACCCGCCTCACCGCAACCTGCCTCGCCGCAACCCGCCTCACCGCAACTTGCCTCGCCGCATCCGGCTCGGACTCCATCAGACCAGCTTTTGATCGCAGCTTGGGCAAAGCGAGCTGGCTATGCTCGTGCATTGGTCGGAATTTATGCCGCGACTTCATTGGCGGTTGGGGCTGTGTTCGGTCCGTATGCTATTGCTACTGCGGTGGCAATTATGAGCGCGATTTTTATTGCAGGATGGCCGAGCTTGCTCGATTTGCCGGCCCATGCAATCCCGCGCACAATGCTGACGTTGTTGGCTATCGCACTGATTGTGACGGGCCTTTTTGGGACTGTTGCACATTCGGCTATTGTCGGGGCGGCGAGTGTTATTGCTGCGTTCATTGCGGAAATGTTCCGCACCGATGGTCGGCCGCGACTGATTGAGCAGCTCTCAGGCGGTTTTGCTGGCGCGGTTGTGTTGATGTCGGGCTCGCTATGGATCCATGCAATGCGGCTAAGTCACGGTAAAAATGTTGTCATTGTGACTGCCATGGCTATAGCGATTGTGGCAGTTATGCATGCGTTTGATTCAGTGGCGGCGCGGATTGCTGGTTTTGTTAACGGTATTGCTTTTGCGATTGGTTTTGGCTATTTGACTCAGCTGTGGGTTGAATCGTCGGTGTTGATCGGGGTGTTCACGGCGAGCGCCTATTTACTGACTGCACGCGGAGTATTGGAAATGCCGTGCCCGTCGCCAGCGATTAATGGGGCGGCTCGGGCGATGATTCCGCCGTTGCTGGTGGGCGTTGTTGTGTTGATTGCTGGCTAGGCAGTAACTGCGATAGTCGTTTAGCCTTAGAGTATGGCTATTCGACTTCCTGAAAATTTAGTTCCTGAAAATACTGCTCTTGCGTGGATGATTGATTCGTGGGTCGGCGGCGGCATTCTTGAGTATGAGAATGTGGAGCCGGCGGCCTATCTTCACGAGGTGCGTTTTGATGCGTCCGACGGTGGCCCGTACTTGAAGGTCACGTCGAAGGTGTGGCTGGCGAATGAGCCGGCTGGTGTTGTAGATAAAGAGCTTTCTGGTCAGACTACGTACAATCAGCTGACTAAGCGCGAGTTGTGGATGCAGCACACGGGTTTTATCCGTGTTAATCCAGAGGCTGATAAGCGCAAGGATGGCTCGGTGGAGCTAGAGGCAATGTTGGCTTCTCCGGTTGGTGTATCACATGCGTGGGTTGGTTTGATTAATGGTCCGCGGTTGCAGATGGTGACTGATTCGGTGATGCGTTCCGGTTCGGGCGCGCAGATTGATGGTGTTAAGTTGATGGCGGGTTCGGTTGCTTCGGATCTGTTCTACGCGATCGATATGGCTGCTTTTGGTGCTGAAATGCGCTCGTATATGGCGGGCCGGTTGTCGCGAACGTTCGATGAGTCGGTTGATCCGGCTGGTGATGATGAGGCGCGCGCGTGAGTATTGACGACGACGCTGTGGTTCCGTCTCATTACGGCAACCCGTTTATAGAGGAGTCACGGTTGCGTTCAGGGGATGCTTTCACATTGCTGGATTGGGATGTGATTGCGGTTGCGGGCGTTGACCGGGCTAAGTTGCTTCATTTGATTTCGTCGCAAAACTTTGAGGTTTTGGCTGCTGGTGATTCGTCTGAGATGCTGGTGCTTGATGCGCAGGGCCACATTGCTCATGCGGCTGGCGTGGTTGTGTCCGCGGAGCAGGTGTGGCTGTTGACTGAGCATGGGCGTGGTGCTGCGTTGGCTGAGCATATTCGGCGGATGACGTTCATGATGCGGGTGGAGACGTCGGTTGTGGATGGTTCCGCGATTGGTTTGTTCACCGAGGTGTTGCCGGCCGAGCTTCGTGATCGGGCAGTGGTGGTTTGGAATGATCCGTGGCCGCTCACGGCAGTAGGTGGAGCTCACTATGGGGTTGCCGACGCCGATCATCCGGCTTTCGGGAGTCGGCGTTGCGTCGTCGTCGTTCCGCGTAGCGAAACTGACCGTGCGATCGAAACGTTACAAGAATCGGGGCTTTCTGCAGCGGGTTTGAGTGCGTGGGAGGCGGCGCGAGTGGCGGATTGGCGTCCGGCGCTGTCGCATGAAGCTGCTTATTCGACGTTGCCGCACGAGGTTGATTGGTTACGCACTGCGGTGCATTTGGAGAAAGGTTGCTATCCGGGGCAGGAGACCGTGGCGAAGCTGGTAAATCTGGGTAAGCCACCGCGTCGGTTGACGTTCTTGTATCTGGAAGTGGAAGAAGATTTGCCGGCTGTTGGTAGCGAGGTGACGCTGGATGGTAAGCCGGTTGGGGTGTTGACGTCGGTTGCTCGTTCGGTTGAGGATGGTCCGATCGGGTTGGCGTTGCTGAAACGGCAGGTTCCGGTTTCGGCTGTTGTTCAGGTCGGGGATGCGGTCGCATCTCAGGTGGAGATTGTGGGGCGTGCCGGGAAGTCGTCGGCGTCGCCACAGCAGCGTCCGGGAACCGGGTTGAATGCTCGCCGGTTGGGCGGTCCGGCACCAACGATGCAGGCGAAGTCGCTGGGAGGAAAATAGTGCGAGCTGTTATTCAGCGGGTGAAGCATGCGGGTGTGACGGTTGAGGGCCGAATTGTGGGCCAGATTGGTACCGGCTTGGCGGTGCTGGTTGGTATTACTCACGACGACGGGCCTGCCCAGGTAGCGAAGCTTGCAAAGAAAATTACGCAGCTGAAAATCATGAGGGATACTGGTGGGTCGGATGATCCGAAGAACCGAGTGAGCGTGGCGGATGCGGGCGGCAGTGTTTTGTTGGTGTCGCAGTTTACGTTGTATGCGGAGGCGCGTAAGGGGACGAAACCGTCGTGGTCGCATGCGGCGCCGGGGCCGGTTGCTCAACCTTTATTTGATCAGCTGGTGGATGCCGTGGGCGAATATGGACTTGACGTGCAAACCGGGGAATTTGGGGCGATGATGGATGTTGAGCTTCTCAACGATGGTCCATTCACTATAGTTCTTGATGTTTAAGTGTCAAGCCTGTGGCGAACGCGTTACCCTAAAATGGGTTTTTGTCGCTAAGGTAGGTGGCAGTTACATGATTTTGAAGGAGAAACCACATTGTTTGAACGGTTCACTGACCGCGCACGCCGAGTGATCGTGCTAGCGCAAGAGGAAGCACGCAACCTCAAGCATAACTATCTTGGCACCGAACATATTCTGCTGGGTCTGATTAAAGAAGGTGAAGGCGTAGCAGCTAAAGCGCTCGAAGCGCTAGATGTTTCTTTTGATGCTGTTCGTGATCAGGTTGTAGAAATTATTGGTGAAGGGCAAGAACAGCCATCTGGCCATATTCCGTTCACGCCTCGGGCTAAGAAAGTTCTTGAGTATGCGATGCGTGAGGGCCTGCAATTGGGTCACTCATATATTGGTACTGAGCACCTGTTGCTGGGCTTGTGTCGGGAGCAAGAAGGCGTAGCGGCCCAAGTTTTAGTTAAGCTCGATGCAGATTTGCCGAAGGTTCGCCAGCAGGTTACCCAGCTGTTGAGCGGGTATCAAGGTGGCAAAGAAGCTGTTGGCGTCGGTGGCGGTGGCCCGCGCGAAGGTGTTAAAGCTGGTTCTACTATTTTGGATCAGTTTGGTCGCAACCTCACTCAGTCTGCTCGGGATAACAAACTGGATCCGGTCATTGGCCGGCACACTGAAACTCAGCGCGTGATGCAGGTGCTTTCGCGCCGAAACAAGAATAATCCGGTTCTGATCGGTGAACCTGGTGTGGGTAAAACTGCCGTTGTTGAGGGTTTGGCTCAGGCTATTGCACATGGTGATGTGCCGGAGACTTTGAAGGATAAGCAGCTCTATTCGCTGGATATGGGTTCGCTTGTTGCCGGGTCGCGTTACCGTGGTGATTTCGAAGAGCGGATGAAGAAGATCTTGAAAGAGATCAACACCCGTGGCGATATTGTCTTGTTTATTGATGAGATTCATACGCTTGTTGGTGCGGGTGCAGCGGAAGGTGCGCTGGATGCTGCTTCGTTACTCAAGCCGATGATGGCTCGCGGTGAATTGCAGGTTATTGGTGCTACCACGCTTGATGAGTACCGCAAGCACATTGAGAAGGATGCGGCGCTTGAGCGCCGGTTCCAGCCAATTCAGGTGGAACAGCCGTCAGTGAAGGAAACGATTGCAATTCTGGAGGGTTTGCGCGATCGTTATGAGGCTTTCCATCGTGTGACGATTACTGATGAGGCGTTGGAAGCAGCGGCAACGATGGCAGATCGTTACATTAATGATCGTTTCTTGCCGGATAAGGCTATTGATCTTATCGATGAAGCAGGTGCTCGGTTGGCTATTCGGAAGATGACTGCGCCACCGGAGTTGCGTGAACTTGATGAGGAAATTACTGAAGTTAAGCGCCAGAAGGAAGCTGCTATTGATGGGCAGGATTTCGAAAAGGCAGCGGCTTTGCGTGATCAGGAGCAGCAACTGGCGCAGAAGCGTGAAGAGCGAGATAAGGCTTGGCGTGAAGGCGATCTTGACGTTGTTGCGGTAGTCGATGAGGATCTGATTTCCGAGGTTCTTTCGATGGCTACTGGTATTCCGGTCTTTAAGTTGACCGAAGCTGAATCGGCGAAGCTACTTCGTATGGAAGATGAGCTTCATAAGCGTGTGATTGGTCAGGATCAGGCTGTTAAGGCACTGTCGCAGGCTATTCGCCGTACTCGTGCGGGGCTGAAGGATCCGAACCGTCCGGGTGGATCGTTCATTTTTGCTGGACCAACCGGTGTTGGTAAGACTGAGCTTGCGAAGGCGTTGGCAGAGTTCTTGTTTGGTGATGAAGACGCTCTTATTACGCTGGACATGTCTGAGTTCCAGGAAAAGCATACGGTTTCACGATTGTTTGGTGCTCCTCCTGGATATGTTGGATATGACGAAGGTGGTCAGCTAACTGAAAAGGTTCGCCGTAAGCCGTTCTCGGTTGTGTTGTTTGATGAGGTTGAGAAGGCTCATCAGGATTTGTTCAATTCGTTGTTGCAGATTCTAGAAGAAGGCCGCTTGACTGATTCTCAGGGCCGAGTGGTTGATTTTAAGAACACCGTGATCATTATGACTACCAATCTTGGTACGAAGGATATTGCTCGAGGTGTTGCTACCGGCTTCCAGATCGATGGTGACCAGACGACCTCTTATGAGCGTATGAAACTTCGTGTTAATGACGAGTTGAAGAACCACTTCCGTCCCGAGTTCTTGAACCGCGTTGATGACATTATCGTCTTCCCGCAGTTGCAGAAGCCAGAGATCTTGCAGATTGTGGATCTAATGATTGGCAAGCTCGATGTCCGGTTGGCTGATCAGGGCATGAGCATTGTGCTGACGCAGAAGGCTAAAGATCTGCTTGCTGAACGCGGATATGATCCGGTTCTGGGTGCCCGTCCGTTACGTCGTGCCATTCAGCGCGATATTGAAGATGAGCTGTCTGAGAAGTTGCTGTTTGGTGAGTTCTCTAGTGGTCAAACGATCGTGGTTGATGTGAATGAGGAAAATATTCCAATGTCGTTCACTTTTACCGGTCAAGACTCTGACTATCGACTACCGGAAGGTGTCAAGCCGGCAGCCGAAGCTGAGCAGATTAATGGACTTGCCCAGCCAGCCTCGTTAGGGCCAGATGTGGATGACACGACGGCACAATCGGATAATTCCCTCATTGAGGAGTAGTATATTAGATACTGGTTTATAGCAATCGATGCGAGACATTTCTGTGGAGTGTCTCGCATCGATTGTTTATATTTTTGTTCTGTTTATTGTCTATAATAGAGTATTGACAGAATTTTCAGAAAATATTGAGGTTATATATGCGTAGGCGCAAGAAGATTGCTGTTTTATCAACTATCACAGGGCTATTTCTTGCCCTGTTTGTTGTTCTTCCGGTAACTAACACGCCTGCGAATGCGCAGTATGGTGACGGTGGTTCTGATAAGAGATATGGCTCGAAGTATGCAGGAGTAATTGACTGGATTGATTGGTCGAAACGGTATGAAGATACGGATGATGAGAAGATCATCGTTAGCGATCTAGGTGATCCGAAGCCCTGGAAAGATAAAAGTAGCCCTCTGTATGGCAAGGGTGGGGGCGCTGGCGGCGATTATTCTGCATGGATATACGGGACAGAGTTGCATAAGCCCTATGTGGTAAAAAGCTATAATGCTATCGGGGCAGCTACGTTAATTACGACGTGTCGGATGTCTGATTTTCATCCAGACAAAAACGTATCTGCTGAAGTGCTTGACAATAAAAAAACTTGGCTTGCTTTTGAAACTCCGGGAAGAAGAGGTTGGGCTAATCACTGGGATAAAGTGTATCAGTCCTACGATCCGAATAAAGAAAAAGGAATGCCGGTAGGTATAGGTTTGGCAGGTAACGCATCAAGAGATGTGAGCTTTGATCTTGACTGTTCCGCAAATATTAAGAGTGTTAATAACGGAGTCGTGTCTATTAGTCCGGTTCCGATTAAAGGTCTTGTCATTTCAGATCCTGAAACGTTAACTAAAAATGAGACGATAAATATCGTTCCGGTGAAAGCTCAGGACGATTCCATTGTGCGCTGGAAGATGCTAGAAGGTAATGATTTCGGCAAAGATTTATCGGGCCAAGTTGTAGTGGGGACTCCAGATAACGCGTTCGGAAACGATTATCCAGCGACTACCGTCAAGAGCTTGACTCACTTTAATTCCAAGAAGCTTGACTTTGGCAAATCGCTAAGATGGACAGTCCGTGATAACGATCAACCGTTCGAAACCTTGTATGCAGAAGATGCTACCGGTATGCATGTTTATATTCACCGGCCAGGTGGTGGAAATGCGGTCTATATTGCTTTAGGTGTGGTTGTCGGAGTTGATTTTAGTGACGGCAAGGAGATTGACGGAAAAGTATACGATCAGGCAGGTGCCGTTGTTCAGCCAGATATTATCGGGAGACCTCTTGAGGGTGGCACTAACCGACAGCCAATTGAGTTGAATGCAAAGTCGAACAGCCTTGGCTCAAAGTATCTCTATGAAACGTCGCTGAACTATCAGGTCACTCCATATTTGGGAGAAAAAGGACCGGACCTTGATACTCACTATGTTAATGGTGGCAGAGGCTGGTCTAACTTAATTGGTGATGACCAAACAGGTGATGATGATGAAGATGCGTTTGATCGTCCTTTGCTTGTTGCTGCTCAGCCCGGTACTGTGACTCAAGATATCCCGTGTATGCCTGCTGAACAGGGTGAAACTCATGTGTCGGGATGGCTGGACTGGAATGCTGACGGTCACCTGGATGACAAAACCGAGCGCGCAAATGGTACTTGTAGCGGAAAGACGGCAACACTCACATGGGATGTTACTGAAGACATGGTTAAAGGTTTAACGAGTACCCCCTCAAAGAGTCTGTTGCGCTTAGTCATCACTACTGCTGGTACAGATACGTATTCGTATGATTCTATTGTTCCAGACGGTGAAGTTGAAGATCATCCAGTGACTCTAGTTCGTCCAAGGTTGTCGATTACTAAAAAAATGGTGGATGATAGCGGAGCTACCATAGGAAGCGATAGCTTAGCTGGGTTTGTCTTCAAGACAGTGTATGACAGTGCATTGTTGACGATAACAGATCCCGAAAAGCAAACGGATACTTCGGGTGTGGTCAACTGGCCGTTAGCTTTTAAGGATCTTGAGACTCGAAGCTTGGATATTCGTGATGCTCAACCTCAAGAGGAAGCTACGCTCACTGTTGCTGAAGTAAATAGTGGTGAGTTGGGCTACGCACCTTATTCGGTGGACTGCCATTCTAATATTACGGGTGATGGTAGTGAAAATGGTCAACTAGTTTATGCTTGGCCTGAAGCAGAATCTTTAGAACCTAGAGTCAAAGCAGATGATAAGGCTTTCAGCTTAACTATTAAGCCTACTACTATTGGTTCTTGTACGGTTAAAAATCAAAAATACGCTCAGATTTCGGTTACTCCTCAAGTTAGTTTTCTGAATTTGCCACAGCAACTGGGAGCTACTGATCAGCTCTTTAAGGGTTCTTTTACATGTACTCCGCCAACCCATCAAGGCACGTCATTCCCGCAGCTGACTGAGGTAACTGGAGAATGGGAAGCGAGCCTGGGCCAACCATGGACGTCAGATCCGAAAGAACACTATATTGTTCCGGGATCAACGTGTTCTGTAACGTCAGTTGTACCAAGTGACCCGCAAATAGGCCCTATTGCAAATAATTCAGAATACGTGTGGAGTAAAAAGGCCTCTGGTGACTATGAATATTCAGCTACGAAGGTTAACAAGGCTACTCAATCCGTGCAGAATATTGATGTCAGTATTCATGCTAAGCAGGTAGAGACTGCCAGTGTTTATTGGAAGAATCTCAATCGCGCAGAGAAAGAGATCTCACCAGCAACATTCAAACTCAGCTCAGAAAGTGCTGGTTTCAATGTTGAGGACATAATCGACTGTACTCAGGAACCATGCCAGGGCATGGATAAGGATTCAAGACCTGGACATTACCGAGTTGATGACGTGAAATTGGGAGACAATTACGTGTTGACTCAAATCGTGGCCCCCACTGGATATGAGCTTGCTGCGCCAACAAAGCCGTTTAATGTTGTGGCAAAAGATATTGGACATGGTAAAGAGATAGGTCCGGTTTATAACGACCGCATTTCAGCTAATCTTCTGCCTTCTTTGCCACTTAGTGGTGGGATGAGTGCAGTGCTATTCACGCTGATTGGTGCGTGCGGAATGCTTTTGGCCTCTGCTACTGGATATAGCACGTTGCGTACGAAGTGGATGGAAAAGGGTGATAACTGACCAGCTATTTTGCACAATTGTTCGTAAAAATACATATTCTATGATCTCTAATTCAAGAAGGTAAGGAAAACATGAAAAAACATGGAAAGATGCGCAAACGTTTGGTCGCTTTTGCGCTTGGAACAACGCTACTGGCTAGCGTAGGTACCTCTGTAGCGTTTGCTGACATCGATGATGTGAAGCCAGCAGCTGGCAACATCGATACTACTCAAAAAGGTAGCATTACTATCCATAAGCTTCAGAACCCTGATAATGGTATGAACGGAAACGGTGCAGAAAATACCGGACTGGCCAACAAAGGTATTCCTGGCGTAACCTTTACCTACCAAAAGGTGCAAGACATTGATCTAACCAAGAATGAAGGTTGGACGAAGGTTAAGGATCTCAAGATTGATGGTGATGGTTCGGTTAAATCTCAAGACGGTGCTACAACCTATGACCTTGACGGAGCAAAGACTACTGGTGCGACTGATAAGCAAGGCATGATTTCAGCTTCTGGTCTTGGACTGGGCGTTTACCTTGTGAAAGAAGCTACAGTTCCATCCAATGTAGTGGCGAAAGCAGCTCCGTTCTTGGTAACGGTGCCATTCCCAAGCAAGACTCAGGGATGGTTGTATGATGTTCACGTGTACCCCAAGAATACCGTGTTGAAACCTACTGATAAGCCAGTAAAGCAAGTTCAAAATGCGGGTGAGATCCATTTCCCTGGGGACGTTATCAGCTGGGTTATCGATCAAAAAGTTCCTCAATTAGGTTCAAAAGATAAAATTACAAAGTTTGTGATCGAAGATCAGCTTCCTGAAGGTGTGGATAAGCCTGTAGATGGTGGCGTGACAGTTACTGTGAAGCATGCTAATGGCTCAGGTGCTGAAACAGTGAAATATACTAAGGACATTTCCGAATCGAAGTTAGTCACGATTACATTCGACGTTAATACGTTAACCGCAGGTGACCAGATCACCGTCGACATCGTTACCAAGATCTCTGAAAATATCACTGGCTCGCTGACCAACCAGTCACATACCAAGGTTAAGGTTGGTGATGAACCTGAAAAAGATTTCCCGTCTTCTCCAACGCCTGGAACAGATAATGATGAACCAGATAAAGAGACACCTAAAACTGAAACTAAGTTTGCGGAATTGAAGATCACCAAGAAGAATAAAGATGATCAGCTATTGAACAAGGCTGAGTTTGAGGTTTTAGCAGGTACTTGTGCAACCGTTAGTGAGCAGACTTCTAAGAGGTCGCTGACTACTGGTGCTAAGCCAGCACATACAACTCAGGCAAATGGTGTTGCCGCGATTATGGTGACACCTGGTGCATACTGCGTCAAGGAAACCGCTGCTCCTGTCGGATACGAGATTGATCCAACATATACACAAGGTATGGATGTTAATGTAGTTGAAAATGATGGTGCTACACTCGACGTTGTCAACCTCCGAGCAAATGATGAGGGCGGTTCTGCTCTTCCGAAGCTCCCACTTACTGGTGCTGCAGGATTCATTCTTCTTACCTTTGCTGGCGTTGCTATCGTGGCAACCGCAGTCGGTACCGGTTTTGTTGCTGTTGGTCGCAAGAAGCGTGAGCAAGAAGCATAAGTAGGTTCTTTGTTTAACGTTCCTATGCTGAAGTAATGTGGCGGTGTTGAGTGCCCTCGGCGCTTGACGCCGCCACATTCGTATGATCTAAAGAAGGTTTATGTGCGTAAGATAAAAACACTGTCACACAGCAACACAAAAACAAAACGCCGTTGTTTCCGTCCCTCTGGAATGGGAATCATAACGGCAGTCTTGCTACTACTCGGCACCACAGTGTTCCTCTATCCGCACGCCTCCCAATGGGTCAACCAAGCCCGGCAAGCAGCAATCGTTAGCGCATACAAAAAAATCGTCGACAAAGTTGAACCAGACGAGGCGACACAAATTACTGAAGCTCGGCGATACAACGACTACTTAGCAAAAGAACAACTCGTTGATATTGATGGTCACGTACCAACTATTCGCGAATCTGCCATCACCCCGGAAAGCCTCGGGCTCGCGCCGTACAAGGAACAGCTCGAAGCAGACAACACCGGATTGATGGCACGAATTCGGGTGCCAGCGGCTGATATCGATCTGCCAATCTACCACGGAACATCAGATATTACGCTCCTGCGCGGTGCAGGACATCTTCAAGGTACAGCCTTGCCGATCGGCGGCAAAGGAACACGTACAGTCATTACTGCACACCGCGGACTCGCAGATTCAGCAATGTTCACGTATCTTGATCGCGCCAAAATCAGTGACACGTTTAGCATCGAAACTTTCGGACAACTACTCGTCTATAAAATCTATGACATCAAAGTAGTTGCCCCAGAAGAATCCGAAACCATCAAACCGGTCCCAGGCAAAGACCTCGCAACACTGATCACCTGTACTCCGCTAGGGATCAACACCCACCGAATAGTTGTCACAGGCGAACGGATCATACCAACACCGGCCAAAGACCTCGATTCTCTTGGGGCAGAATCTGACTTACCACATTTCCCGTGGTGGATAGTGATCTGGTGTGGTGCATTTATTTTTTCGCTCTGGTTCGTGTGGTTTACTCGCCGTGAAGATGACGACGACGAACCGTCGGCTACTCCAGAGTTGCACAATGACTAGTCCAACATCTATGCTCTAACCATGATCACATTGAATCGAAACTGGTGGTGGCTCGCGTAGGCGGGCCGTTTAGTGACGATTCTTTCCGGTTCGCTCATACTTCTTTGAAGTAGCGGACCGGTTTTTGTTTCTGAGTAGGCTGCCTCAAGAAGTGTTCTGCTACATACTTCGATGAAAGGCATACTCATGACTCGTTCTACTCTTCTTAATGCTTACTTTGGTCAGTTCGGTGGCCAGTACGTGCCGGACAAGCTTCTGCCGGTGCTAGACCAGCTAGAAGCCGCGTATGTTGCGGCGCTTGCAGATCCGGAATTTTTCCGTGAACTTAATGATCTGCGCGCTAACTTCCTCGGCCGGCCTACCCCGATCACTGAGTGCGCAAACTTGCCGTTTACACAGCCGGAGAGCCGTCGTCAGGTGCGTATTTTTCTTAAACGAGAAGACCTTGTCCACGGCGGTGCGCATAAAGGAAACCAGGTATTGGCTCAAGCGTTGATCGCGAAGCGGCTCGGCAAGACCCGCTTGGTTGCGGAAACTGGTGCTGGTCAGCATGGTACCGCTACTGCGATGGTGGCGGCGTTGATGGGAATGGATTGCACCATCTATATGGGTGCGAAAGACGTGGCGCGTCAGCAACCGAACGTGTTGCGGATGCGCATGATGGGCGCCAGGGTAGTTCCGGTTAATGCTGGGGAAAGCTCAATGTCGCAAGCGATCAATGTTGCGTTGGATGATTGGGTAGAAAATCTTGAAACGACGCATTATCTGCTTGGTTCTGCGTGTGGTCCGCATCCGTTCCCAACCCTCGTTAAAGAGTTCCAAGCAGTTATTTCACGGGAATCGCGCCAGCAAATGTTAGAGCGTATTGGCCGGTTGCCGGACATGGTGGTCGCATCAGTGGGTGGTGGGTCGAACGCGATTGGCGCGTTTGCTGATTATCTCACCGATAAGCCGGGCAACGACCAGGTCCGATTGATCGGCGTGGAGCCGGCGGGCGAAGGCTTGGATTCGGGTAAGCACGGCGCGCCGCTTGAGCGTGGAAAAATCGGGCTACTCCATGGCAGTAAGTCGTATGTGTTGTTGGGGGAGTCTGGCGAGGTTGACGAATCCTATTCAGTTTCGGCTGGTCTGGATTATCCTGGTGTTGGTCCGGAACATGCTTATTTGATGGAAAGTGGCCGCGCACAGTACGTGGGTATCACTGATGCTGAAGCTCTCCAAGCGTTCCGTTTGCTCTCGCGTTATGAAGGGATTATTCCGGCTCTGGAATCGGCTCACGCGGTCGCTTACGCTTTGAAGTTTGCCCAGTCGGTTTCCGACGACGGCGATTCCGAGCTAGCTATTCTTGTTAATCTATCTGGTCGCGGTGACAAAGATGTGGAATATGTTCACAACATTCTCGGAGACTTGCTGTATGAGGATCCGCGGGTGTCTCCAGTGACTGATCCTGCTGTTGCTGAGGTGTTGGCTCAGATGACAGCAGAATCGAACCACCGCGAAGGGCTTGACATCGAAAATATCGATGTCAAGCCCTTCAATTTGTTAATGCGCTAGAATCAACCCGGTCCGACTTTTCACGGATGAGATTGTTCTATGCCGTTGCTTGCGGTTATGAGAGTTAGTTTGCGTCTCGACGACGACGTGGCATCACCAAAGCTAATGTTCCCAGGCCAGCTAGCGTTGCACTCGCAAACAGAGCATCTTGGGTGGAGACGCCTGTTTGTGCGAGACCGTTATTTTGTTGCTTGTGCTTGCCCATCTGTGGAAGAGGTCGAGGAGCTACCGGGGATTCAGGTGTAATGTTCGTATGAGACTGGTCTGCTTTAGGGGCGCAAGAATTCTTCTGCGTCTTTTCGGCTTCCTTCATCAGCATATTTGCCGTATTAAGGTCTAAAGTTGCCTTTGCTAGTTCCTCAGTTGAATCTTTCACCTGCTTAAGAAGCGATTCAGTATCAGCAATCTTTTTGCTCAGCTCTTCGCGTCGAGTTTCGGATAGCTTTAGATCTTTGTTCAACAAAGCTACTTCATGAGTAAGCATATCGAGCTTTGCTTGGAGTTCATTTTGTTTGTTTCCTAGCTGAGTAAGCTTTTGAAATTGCTCATCAAGTATTTGTTGCGTAGCTTTAATATTGGCTTCCGCTTGGGTAAGAGCTTGTTGGGCTACCTCGGCATTTTTGGTCGCTGCGGCATGATCTTCCTTAGCTTTCGCTAAGTAATCTTTAGCAGCTGTTAAAGTTCTCTCGGCCTTACGAAGCTCTGAATCGTCAACCTGTTTGCGGACTTCATTCAGTTTCTTTTCAAGTGCATTCTTTTCTTTTGCAACTGTTACCAGATCCTGTTCTACCTTATCAAGAGCGGATTTGGCCGTATTCTGCTTTTTCTGGAGATTGGCTAGTTGTCGTTCCGAAGTTTGAATATCCCGATTACGCTCCGTTTGCTGAGTTAACAAATTGGCTTGGTGAATCTGCAAGCTTGCGATATTTTGCTCGATCTGGGTCAACTGTTCTTTTTGTTCGTAGATAGATAGGCTAATCTGACCGACTTGTAATGTAAGTTGACGGATCAGTCCTGTCACTTCGTCGTACTGCTTTAACTTCGCTTCAATTATTACTTTCGTGCCATCGAGAGATGCAACTTTCTCCGCTAGTATTTGGACTTCGCTTTGGAGCTCTTTAACATCGTTACGTGCTTCAGCGAGATTATTTTCAGCTCCATTTTTCCGTAATTTTAGAATGTCATCGTTTGGAGTTTCCTGAAGTTTCTTGCTTAGCTCTTTTACTTCATTTTCATATTTTCTAACATCCTTTTCATTTCTTTCCAGTAGCTCTTGTTTAATGCGCAGCGAAGAGCGCTCTGGGCTCGATGTATTTTTCAGGAGTTGATCTTGGAGGGATTTATAGTCGATAGCTTTCTGTTTGTTTTTAGCTTGGTTTAACTCTTCAGCACGTAGAAGTTCTTCTTTTTTGAGATTGTTGATCTTCTCAATTTGCTGCGACTTCTCTTTGAACCCTTGTTGTATTTTGTCGAAAGCGCTATCGATTTCTTTAGCGGCAGTCTCTTTAGCATTCCTGAGCTGATTGAGCTTTGCTACTTCGTTCTTTGTAGCTGTTTGAGCTTCTTCATATACGGTACGAGCTTTTTCTGCCGTAGATTGGGCAGTTTCTTCTTGCTTCTTTGCCTGATTAAGCTCGCCTGTTAGTTTGTTAATCTTTTCTTGCACAATTGCCAGTGCTTGATTGCGCTTTTCGCGAGCTACCTTGGTGGCATCTTCGGCCTGTGCTGTCTTTTGTGTTGCCGTGTCAAGGCCGGACTTCTTTGATGCAGTATCTACAACCGCTGCATCAAAATTCTTCTTCGCATTGTCGCGCTTCGCGATAGCTTCAGCAAGAGCCTTCTTCGCTTCGTTTAACTTTAGAGTAGTTACAGTAGATTGTTCCTCAATCTCTGCAAGTTCAACTTTGGTGGAGTCAATAATCTTATTTGCTACAGAAATCTTTTTCGTAAGTTCCGTAGCAGTAGCAACCTCTTTATTGGAATCTTGTGATAGTTTAGCGAGCGCTTCTTGTAACGTAGCGCGTTGGGCCTTTTCTTCAGCTACTTTCTTTTCTAGCTGCACTTTGAGCTGAGCTAACTGCTCAATTTTTTTGTTTTCTTCGGCGATAGCCATACGAGCTTGTTCGCACTTTTTATCAATCTGTGTATCTGAAGTTGCCGAAGCTATCCCGGCAGTAGAGGTGATGCTCAAACCTGCGATAGTGAGGACAAGAGCCGAACGAGAAGAATAATTCAAAATAGTCATGGAGAGAAAATAACCAACAATAAGTTGACGAATCAAACTAAAAACGTAAATTCCCTGAGATGGAGATAAGGGTAACAGAGCTCGTGTGATTTTCTTAGTAAAAGAACAAGACTGTGAAACCCGCGGAAAACAGCTACAGCACCATCGCAGCGATCCAGCCAGCCACTAACAACGGAATGTTGAAGTGGAGGAAGGTTGGGATAACCGAGTCACGAATGTGATCGTGTTGACCATCCACATTCAAACCAGACGTAGGGCCGAGCGTCGAATCGGACGCCGGGGAACCGGCGTCGCCAAGCGCGCCAGATGTGCCAATAATTGCGACCGTCGCCAACGGAGAAAACCCGAGCGAAGCGCACAGTGGCACGTAAATCGTTGTGATAATCGGCAACGTGGAGAACGAGGATCCGATTCCGAGCGTAACAATCAGACCCACAATCAGCATAGCTACCGCGGCCAGTCCTTTGTTGCCAGCCACCAGGGTGCTGGCCGACTCAACAAGCGATTCGACGTGACCGGTCGCGTTCATAACCGAAGCGAAACCTTGAGCAGAAATCATGGTAAAGCCGATGATTGCCATCATCTTCATACCGTTAGTGAAAGCCTCGTCGGCTTGGCGAAGCTTGAGCGTGCCAGTAAACAGGAAAACGCTTAAACCGAGGAGTGAACCGAGGAGAAGCGCATCGGCTTTGTAGCCGAGAGAGTTGAGCGTGAGCTGAGTCCCGAAGGTGACCAGCACAGCCACGATCGCAACGATGGTGTTTTTTGTGGAAACTTGTGGTTTCGACGTCGACGTCGATGCCTCACCCGAGCAGTAGATGCGCGGCTTACGATACGAAAAACCGATAGCTATTAGCAAACCAACGAGCATCCCGGCTGCCGGAATTGCCATCGCATGCATGACGTTAATGTTCGACGTATCGAGCCCGGCAGATTCAATATTGCCGAGCAAAATATCGTTCAAGAAGACCGAACCGAACCCCAACGGAATGAACATGTATGTGGTCACGAGTCCGAACGTGATAGTGGACGCGACAATGCGCCGGTCGAGCTGCAACCGGTTGAATACTGGTAGCAGTGGCGGAATGAGGATCGGAATGAATGCGATGTGAACCGGAATAAGGTTCTGACTGAAGATAGCCATGAGAAGGATACCGCCGAGCAAACTGTACTTGATCATCGCGGTCGAGCCGCCAGGAGAGCGCTTCGCAGTGCGAGAGACAAGCCACGATGCCAGCAAATTGGGCAAGCCCGACTGCGCAACCGCCATCGCGAATGCTCCCAAGAGTGCGTAAGACAGCGCGATTTTAGCGCCGGCTCCCAAACCATCTTGGAAGGCGAGCATGGTACCGTCTAGGCCAAGACCGGCAGTGAAACCGCCGATAAGAGCACCCATGAACAGTGCAATGACCACGTGGACTCGCATAAGAGCTAGTAGGAGCATGGCAACAACAGCAATTAATACAGCATTCATACGGCTACTCTAACGGTGAACTAAGACGAGCTCAAGAAACCAGAATTCTTCTCACTATATGAACGCGTCATGGAACGATTTTGGCGATTTCTGGCGGAATCTGTTGTCATTATCGCCGTGGCAATCTTTAATGACTGCTAATCTAGTGAGTGAAGTTTATTTTCTAGCTTCCAAAATTCTAGGAGAATTTTTATGAAGAATCCGATGAAGCGTGTGGCAATTGGAGCATTTGCTGCCGCATCGCTGATTATGGCCCCTGTTACTGCATGGGCGGATGAACCTGCTCAGCCGGCAGAGAAGCCAGTTGATGCTGCTGCGGAGACTAAGGCTGAAACGGCTCAGCCTGCCGCCGAAGAACCAGTAGCTAAGGACCAGGAGAAGGTTGAGAAAGCAGACAGCGTTGTTACTCTCAACCTTTTCAACCTCACCGATATTCACGGTCACATCGAGCCAGCAGAAAAGTATAAGAAGCCAGGCGTATACGCAGAATCTGGGCTTGCTGCAGTTAAGTGCTACATTGACAAGGTAAAGGGAACTAACCCTAACACCCAGTTCACGCTGCTGGGCGATAACATTGGCGCATCACCGTTCACTTCTGGTTCAGCGATGGATAACCCAACCATCGAAGCATTGAACGCCATGAATGTTTTTGCATCCACGATCGGTAACCACGAATTCGATAAGGGTATCCCGGCGCTAAAGTCACGTTTTGCTGGTACTGATGGTTTCACCAAGATCGGTTTCCCATATTTGGGTGCCAACGTTGAAGGCCTATCTGAACTCGGTGACTACAAGATTTGGGAATCGCCATCTGGAGTGAAGGTTGGCTTCATTGGTGGCATCGAGAACGACGTCGCTACCAAACTTCCAGCCGGAACTGTTGATTCGCTGACTTTCCACGAAGCTGCACCGGCTATCAACAAGCTTGCCGATCAGCTCAAGGACGGCGACGAGACGAACGGCGAAGCAGATATCGTTGTTGCTATGTATGACAACGACGTCAAGCTGTCCTACCCGAAGATGAACAAGAACGTTGACATCATTATGGGTGGCGACACCCACGTTCCGTACTTCGGTCTGGATATGGTTCCTGCTGAGGACGGTCATTTGATCACCGCTACGGCCTCTGGTTCATTCACCGATAACTTGTCCAACGTCGTCGTCAAATACGATAAGGATGCTAAGAAGGTTGTTGAATCGCGGGCAGACAAGATCTCCGCAACCGACGTTTTCGCTTGTGGTCAAGACCCAGTTGTGAAGGCAATCGTGGATAAGGCTGCTGCTAACGCAAAGGCGGAAAAGGAAAAGGTTGTCTCGGAAGGTACCGGTAACTTCTACCGCGGTATTCATACCGATAACCCGAGCAAAACCCCAGCTCCAGGTTCCAACCGTGGTGTGGAATCGACGATCGGTGGCTTGATAGCCGATGCAATGAAGGATTCCTTCTTAACTCTTGATAAGAAGCCAATTGATATTGGTATCATCAACGCTGGCGGTATTCGTGCGGACTTGACGCCGAAGGAAGGCGTTGTAACTGTTGGTGACGTCTTCGCGTTCATGCCGTTCTCGAACGAAGTAGGCTATGTGACCTTGACTGGTGAGCAGTTTAAGACGTTACTAGAGCAGCAGTGGAAGACGTTGAGCAAGGATTCATCGCGGCCGATGCTCAAGCTGGGGCTTTCGAAGAATGTTACTTACACATTCGATCCTTCACGTCCAATGGGGGATCGCATCACCTCAATCATGCTTGATGGCAAGCCGATTGATCCTGCTGGTCACTACACCGTTGGTTCAGTAACCTTCTTGCTCACTGGTGGTGACTCTTTCAATATCCTCGCTGATCCTGCAGTGAAGGCAACATACAAGGTTATTCCAGACGGTTTAGATCGCGACTGGATGCAGAAGTATCTGAAGAACAACCAGGCAGTTCAGCCACGTGACTACACATCTTCTATTGGTGTCACCATCACCGATGTGACCACCAAGGGCAACAATGTTAGCGCGAAGCTTTCGTTGCGTGGACTTTCGTTCACGGTTGGTTCCGAAGCCCAAACAAAGGACGTTACCGTCAAGTTTGGTGATCAAACGTTCACTGCCGCGGTCAACAACTCGATTGTTGACACTAAGGCGACTACCGAAAATGCGGTAGTTGTTGCGGATGGTGCTGGATACACCGAGGCATTCGATATTCATGCTAATTTTAAATGCCCGGCAGACGCAAAGAGTGTGCATGTCCCGCTCGTTGTGATGAATGATCAGGGTAAGGTGCTCGTCAGTGCCGATCAGATGGTCGGTGTGGATGTGAACTGTGGTGGCGTTCCAGCATCACCAAAGCCGGTTCAGCACGGTCAGCTTGCACACACTGGTGCATCCGTTGGTATTCTTGGCGGATTAGCAGTAGTAGCTGTGCTCGGTGGTGCAGTGTTGCTTCGCCGTCGTAAGGACGACGACGCAGAGTAATCTGTAGTTTCCTACCAGTTGATGGGGATGGGTCTGACGGCCCGTCCCCATCATTTTTAGGAAAAAGAAACCAAATATCTCACAAATGTACGACTAAAGTCCTAAATATAGTGACACAGGTCGCATAAAAGTTCTCGATTGTGGGACTAAGGTGGTACATTTAACAGCGATTAGTGTGGCTGTGTCCGGCCATTTCATTTGACCCACTGGAGGGGCTACTACATATGACGAAGTATGTTTACAAATTTACCGAAGGCGACAAAGATCAAAAAGATCTTCTCGGCGGCAAAGGAGCAAACCTTGCTGAGATGACGAAGCTGGGATTGCCAGTGCCACCCGGCTTCACCATTACCACCGATACTTGCCGATACTACCTCGCAAATAACCAAGTTCCGGCAGAGCTCAAAGAGCAAGTTGCCGTAGCTATCGCCGGTGTTGAAGAAGTGATGGGGAAGAAGCTCGGCGATCCTTCCGATCCACTACTTATGTCGGTTCGCTCCGGTGCAAAGTTCTCCATGCCAGGCATGATGGAAACCGTGCTCAACATTGGACTGAATGATCAGTCCGTAGAAGGTCTCGCTGCAGTCGGTAACGAGCGCTTCGCTTGGGATTCTTACCGTCGGCTTATCCAGATGTTCGGAAAAACAGTCATGGATATCGATGGTGATTTATTCGCCAATGCACTCCATGGTCTCCAAAAGCGCAAGGGCTACGCTGGCGATCTTGACATGACCACCGAGGACCTCAAAGAACTCGTTGCTACCTTCAAAGAGATCTTCAAGAAGGAAACTGGTCAGGATTTCCCACAGAACCCACGCCACCAGCTGGACCTCGCAGTTATCGCAGTGTTCAATTCCTGGAACACGGACCGCGCGCGCATCTACCGCCGTCGGGAACACATTCCGAACGATCTCGGAACCGCAGTCAACGTACAAACCATGGTGTTTGGTAACATGGGCGAAGGCTCCGGAACCGGAGTCTGCTTCACCCGTGACCCTTCCACTGGTGACTCGGGCGTTTACGGCGACTACCTCGAAAACGCACAAGGCGAAGACGTTGTTGCCGGTATCCGCAACACACTATCGCTAGCTGATCTCGAGCGGATCGACAAGACCTCATACGATGAGCTCGTCGCCATTATGAAGAAGCTCGAAAACCACTACCGCGATCTGTGCGACATCGAGTTCACCATTCAGCAAGGTAAGCTGTGGATGCTCCAGACTCGAGTCGGTAAGCGTACCGCAGCAGCCGCCTTCCGTATCGCCAAGCAGCTCGTTGAAGAAGGCTTGATCAGTGAAGACGAAGCGGTAACCCGGGTAACCGGCGAACAACTGACGTCCTTGCTGTTCCCGCAGTTTGATAAGAAGGCGCCAAAGACACTGCTTACCCACGGAATGGCAGCCTCCCCAGGCGCAGCCGTCGGTGAAATCGTCCTCAATAATGAGCAGGCGAAAGAACGTGTAGCAGCTGGTGCATCAGTTATTCTCGTTCGTCGCGAAACCAATCCAGACGATCTAGAAGGAATGGTTGCTGCATCCGGCGTGCTCACCGCGCGCGGCGGCAAGACCTCTCACGCAGCTGTGGTGGCACGTGGCATGGGCCGGTGCTGTGTTGTGGGCGCCGATGAGCTACTCGTTGAAGAAGCTGCTGGAACGGTAGCTATCAAGGGGTCCGATAAGGTATTCCAAGCTGGCGATATTATCTCCATCGACGGTACAACCGGTGAAGTCTTCGCCGGAGCGGTAGCAGTTACCAACTCGCCAGTCATGACCTACATTGCTGACGGTCTAGATGAGGCGCTCAAGGTTGCTGAAGACGATGACACTAAAGATTTGGTCCGCGCAGTTGACCTGATTTTGACTCGTGCAGATAACGCTCGTAAGCTCCTTGTTCGCGCCAACGCAGATACCCCAGAAGATGCCCAACGCGCTCGCGAGTTTGGCGCTCAGGGCATCGGCTTGTGCCGTACCGAGCACATGTTCCTCGGAGATCGTCGTAAGCTCATCGAAACCGTTATTTTGGCAAAGACCGAGGAAGCTAAGCAGGCTGCATTCGATGCGTTGCTCCCACTCCAAAAGGGTGATTTCCTCGGAATTTTCGAAGCGATGGATGGACTGCCAGTCACAGTTCGCTTGATTGACCCGCCATTGCACGAGTTCCTTCCTGATATGACTGCGTTGTCAGTAGAGCTCGCAGTGAAGCAGGCTAAGGGCGAGACGATTAGCATAGAAGAGCAAGCATTGCTGGAAGCAGTCAAGGGTAACCATGAGCAAAACCCAATGCTTGGCTTGCGCGGTGTTCGTCTTGGTCTGAAACTTCCGGGCTTGATTATTATGCAGGTACGAGCCATTGCTGAAGCAGCGGCTGAATTGAAGAAGGCCGGCAAGGATCCACGTCCAGAGATCATGGTTCCGCTGATCGGTTCTTCGCGCGAAATGCAGATTGTTCGCGATATGGCAGAAGAAGTATTGGCTGAAGTGTCTGCGGAGCACGGCGTTGAGATTGACCTCCCAATCGGCAACATGATTGAGCTACCGCGTGCAGCGATGTCTGCCGATACTATCGCAGCTGAATCGGACTTCTTCTCCTTCGGTACCAACGATCTGACCCAGACAACTTGGGGCTTCTCTCGTGACGACGTCGAATCCACGTTCTTCAACGAATACTTCGACTACGGTGTGTTCGGCATTTCGCCATTCGAATCTATCGATGTTCACGGTGTCGGTGCGGTTGTCGAAATGGGCGTTGAGCGTGGCCGGTCAACCAAGCCGGGCTTGAAGATGGGCGTGTGTGGCGAGCACGGTGGGGATCCGGCATCGATCCATTTCTTTGCTGAGATCGGCCTGAACTACGTGTCATGCTCTCCATTCCGTGTCCCAGTGGCACGCCTCGAAGCGGGCCGTGCAGCGATTTCCAACGAATCGCCACGGGCAGCTGGCGGTGCCGCTAACCGCACTGCCTGAACCTTAACGGACTGACAGAACTCAGTAGCACACTGGCGCATATTCGGCACGAATATGCGCCAGTAGTGTATCTGTTCGTGTCGCGGTGAAGATTCTTACAGTATTCCTCAGCGATGTTTGTCAATCGCGATGCCAAACTCAGGCAAGTAGAATAAGAGTCCGAACAGCTGAGGAGGATAAGTGAAAAAACAACAGCACGGACGCATCTTAGGCTTAGATGGTTTACGTGCAATAGCAGCGTTAATCGTTGTGGTTTATCATCTCATCCCGGGTGTTGCTGATGTGGGTTATATCGGCGTCGATATGTTCTTCGTTATATCGGGGTTTCTTATTACTTCGTTGCTGATGAAGGAATATGAAACAAACGGCTCGATCTCATTTGGTAGATTCTGGATGCGACGCATTCGCCGGCTTGTTCCTGCAGTGGTTGTAGCAACCGTTGGGGCTTTAGCCTTGGCTCGAGTTTTCGGGGGAGACGCTTTAACACAGTTGCGTTGGCAGGCGCTCGGTGCGCTGACAGGGTCATACAACTGGTTTCAAATTGCTCATTCTTCCTCATATTTTGATCAGCAGTCGCCATTGTTGCTCAATAATATGTGGTCGTTGGCTGTTGAGCAGCAGTTTTACCTGATTTGGCCGCTAATCCTCATTCTTATTATGTTCTTTTTCCCGTTCCGGGTTCGTGCAACAACTGCAGTGGTTTTGGCGGGTGCTTCGATTGCGCTACATGCAGTGACGGTTGGCAGTGATCCTACATCTGCCTATGTGTCGACCTTTAGCCACTCGTTTGGCCTAATGATGGGTGCAGGCATGGCATTGAGCTTGCCCGGATTGCTTCGCGGGGTTCGACAGGAGGCCACTGCATGGTGGGGATATGCGTCTTGGTTGGCCTTGGCATCTATCGTGGCGCTGAGCGTCATTGTGCCCGACGGCGAACTCATGTATCCGTGGGGGATGGTTCTGTTCTCGATACTTACAGTTATCGTCATTCGTGGTTTGCTCCCAGATGTTCCGGGTTGGGGAGCACGCGGGTTGCAGGGTGCTCTTGAATTCCGTCCGGTCGCATGGTTGGGGCATAGGTCGTACGGTATCTATTTATGGCACTGGCCGTTACACGTTATCGGGTTCTATCATTCGCCGCTTAAAGCGTTTCCGACGTCGATCATCGTCCTTTTCTTGAGCATTATTTTTGCTGATCTGTCTTATCGCTTTATTGAAACTCCGATCCGCCAGCAGGGCTTCATTGTGTGGGTAAAAAATCTAGTAGACCACAAGATTGCCACAGTGTTCGGTGGAATTATTTTTGGCGTGTTGTTAAGTTTGGCGGTTATTGGCTTATTGACTGAGCAAAAAACGTCGTCGGGCGAACTCATTATCCGCCAAGCCCAAGAACAGGTGGAAAAGAACCGGCAGCAGGAGGCTCCGCAAAATGACAATGCACAATCGCAAGAACCATCTCCAGCTGAACCTACTCCAGAGCAGGCACCGAATACTGTAGCTCCGGAACCAGAAAATAACCAGCCAAGCCAGTTCCCGGAACCTGTAGGAAGCAACGTAACTATTATCGGTGACTCAGTCACGTTGGCGGCACAGCCTGCGTTCACGGAAGCTTTACCAGGGGTGATTGTAGATGGTGCGGTGTCTCGATCGATAAAGCAGTTTCCGGCTATCGCCGCTGATTATGACAGCCGTAACCAGCTTCGCCCATACGTGGTTGTGGGTCTAGGAACAAATGTGGCGATTACAGCCGCGGATGCGGAAGCTGTTATGAAGAGTGTTGGTCCGAATAGGCGAATTGTTTTCATAACGGCAAGTGCCCCTGAATATGCAACTTGGGTTCCTATTTCTAATGCAACAATGCGCGATTTTGCTGCACGTTATCCTGACCGTGTGGCAATTGCGGATTGGGAACAGATTGCATTGGCGCACCAAGATAATCTCGCCGGAGACAGAATACACCCGGATGGTGATGGGGCCCGGCTTCTCGCGGATGCTGTTTCTCAGGCATTGCACAGTTTTCATGGGTAAGATAAGGCACTGAAGGCCATTGGTGGTCTATATCGCGTCTTGATCATCTTATAAAATACCGAGTTTTCCGATATTCTTTTAAATACACGTATGGGAAGGAAGGGTGGAACATGTCAGTGTTTGCATTGAACGATGGAAGACTCGTTGAGGCACCTACATATTCCCAGTTTTCTCGAAGTCTCATCAAAGACATTCTCCATGCGGTGCAGTCTCAAACTTTAGCCTTAATTCAGCGCCCACTGTTTCCAATCGGGTATGTGACGAATCAGGACTCAAGTGTTCCAAAGCAATCACTGATTGCTTTGGATTCAGATAAACGTGTTGTCACGATTGAAGTTGTTGACATCCTGACTGCCGCATCGCTCGTCCAGGCATCTGCGCGAGCCGGCAAATTTAGTTCTCTCAGCCGGCAAGAACTCGTTGACTTTTATCCGGGGACAGAACAAGATTTTGCTCATCGATGGGGGCTTTTTATTGACAGCACAGCGCCATCGTCTCAGCAAGCGCCACGGTTATACATCTTTTGCCAGGATCTCGATGATGAAGCACGCAATTCGCTGAGTGGGGTAGATGTTGACGTTAAACTTATCGTCGCACATGAGGGCGCTAGCGGAACCTTGATCGAAGTCGTAGATGTAGATCAGCATCTGCCACACGTCATTAACCAGCCGCAAGCGCCATGGATGATCAGTGCCGGGAGCGCCAATAATGGCGATGGAACTGAAGATTTACTTGATCAGTCGCTGTGGGACATTCAAGGATGGGCGGAGCGTCCTACCATTGCCCCGTTGCCATATCATCAAGCCGTTCCTCAACAATCGCAGGCTGATAATCTTCCTGCAGATCAACCCGATTTTATCCTTCAAGATTCCGAAGATGGCGTTCGCGAAGCGTCAGAAGAAGCAGAAGAAAGCCGTTTTGATACGGCAATTATGTTGGCTGAGCTAACTGAGCAGCCCCGCCGTCGTAGCCGTCGGGCACGCCGCCGTGCCACCGCTGGCCAAACTGAATCAGAACACGTATCAGTCAACGAGCGCGACACAACGCCAGCCAGCACCCCACATCTGCCGAAATCGAAATCGGGGACCGTTCTATACGAACAGCTTTTGGAACGCACCAAGCGTGCTGAACAGCGCTTGTGGGATCGTTCTGCGCCCCAAGTTCACACCGAGAAAACTATTTTCTCCGAGGAGGAGTCGGCCAATATGGCGGCTCGTGCGGTAGCTGAAGCAGCCGAAAAGGATTGCACGAAGCTCGCTGAGTGGATTACCACCCAGCGAGCCGAACAACGTGCTTCTAATAATAAGCCACAACCGGCGCGTAGACGCCGTTCACGTCGCCACTAAATACGTGCTACGTGCGTGATCCAGTTGCGCAGGTGAGCGAAAGCTTCGGTGCGTACTTCTGCTCGCGAAAAAACTACGTCATGGATTGCGCCCGATAGTTTCACAATAGTGGTGTGATTAGATAGGTAAGCGGCGCGCTTCCAAATCAGTTCGACGTCGAGCACGCCGTCGACACTGCGTTGTCCTTGATTCCATGTTTCCGTGATATCGGAGCGAGCCGAGGTCATCACCAAAACTGGAAGGTCCATATTCAGACCCTTAGCGACTTGAGCGTGACCGTTGAGGACAGCGGAAAGCCAGCCGGCACGAATAGGGAAGGACGGGAAGTGACGGAATCTTTCGTCCGGCTTCCAGCCGCCCTCGAAGAACGGGTCACCAGCTTGATGGACTGGCATTGGGCCGTCCTCTTCTTTCCATCCGGTAAGTACGCGTTGGTAGAAGCCATTATCGGACTCCGAAAGGATTTTTTCTGGCGAAAAACGCGCTACGGTATCCACGAAAGGCTTTCCGACATGGTGAGTGATTGGGGAATCTTGATACTCCAGCCACGGTGAATTCAGTGCAAGTCCAGCGAGCTTACTGGCGTGCCGGGAGGCAAACAGGCTCGTCGTTAATCCACCAGTTGAATGGCCGTAAAGAATGATCGGGAAATCCTCCTGATGTTCAGCCTTGATGATCTCCATCGCGGCGAGGATTTCTTCATCGTATTTCTTCAAATCGCTGATGTATCCCCACATCTGACCTTCTTCATGGGATCGGCCGTAGCGGCGCAAGTCCAGGGCGTAAAAACGGCCCCCGCACGAGGTCACAGCTTGAGCTAGTTCCGTCTGATAGAAATAGTCATTCCAGCCGTGCACACCGAGGAAAGCAAACTTAGGTGCTGAGTCAGCTGTTTGTGCGGTTTCTGGTAGATGCCGTACCAGCGTTGCCTTCACTGGTCCTTGCTCATCAGGTTGCAGATCGATAGTTGTATTAGTGTAATCTTTTCCAAGAAAATCTGGGTACCACGTTGTCATGCTTATAAGGGTATCTGGCACAAACCTTGCGAGACAACTAATAATGGTAAAGAAGCCCTGTTTCTGCCATAGTTTCCAGAAATTCGTATGACAAGTCATTTTATGTGTAAAATCTATTTGGTATTCGTATTGGTCATGAAAACATAGGGGTTTCCATGGGATTTTTTCGCCGTAATGGCTTCCACAGTAAAGAACAAGTGGCAGCATTTCTGACTGTGGTTTTTTCTGGGCAAATAATCTACTCTGCTTTTGAGTCTTTCAAAATTCCGTTCTATGAGCGGCTAGTGGAGTTCTATGGACTAACTGATACTCAGTTTGGTCTATTGTTCACGATGCTTGGTGTGGCCGTGTTCTTTTATATCCCTGCCGGATGGGTGAATAACCGGTTCAATGCTCGTACCGTGCTGATGTGGGGCTTGGCATATCGCTGTGTTACTGCGTTAATCATGATTATTCTCCGTCCGGCTTTTTCATTCATGCTTGTTATTACCTTCACTTGGGGTGTGATTGACGCAATTTTCTGGCCGGCTGTTGTTAAAGGTGTTGTGCTGTTTTCATCGAAGGAGCATAAGGGCTTTGCACTTGGTACGTTGACGGCGTTCCGAGCCGGTGGTGAAGCCACGCTTAACGGCATTCTTATCGGCATCATGGCGATTGCAAATGGTTCGATGCTTGCTTTCCGGTCCGGAATGATTGCCTATGCGTTGCTGACATTGCCGTTGATTGCGCTGATCTACCGCTATGTTCCAGCAGATCCAAAGGAAGACGGTGACGTGTCTGCCGATGCGGAAACGGTTGAGCTAACCAATTCTGAAGCTTTGGCTGGGTTGTGGCAGACCTTGCGGATTCCGCGCGTATGGCTTGCCGGTTTCGCTGGTATGAATGTGTACTGGGTGTACACTACTCTTATCTATACGACGCCGTATTTTGTTCGCGTGTACGGTATGGGGCAGGAGTCGGCAGCTCTTTATGCTACGGTTAACGCGATTTTGCTTGGTCTAGGCGGCGGCTTGGTGGGTGGAATGGTTGCCGATAAGGTGTTTAGGTCCTCGGCCAAGACTCTGGCGGCAACGCTATTCGGCGGCGCAATATTCTTGATTATTTTGGCGTTCTTGCCAGCTCAGGCAAGCAATTTCTATGTTGCGCTTGGATTGATTTCTGCTTTTGTTTTCTTGACGATGATGGCAAAAGGTATTCAGCAAGCTCCGGTTGCGGAGCTGAATTTGCCTAACTCGATTGTGGGATCAGCGATGTCAGTTAATTCGTTCCTAGCGTTCGCATGTATTTTGTGGGCGACGACGTTAAATGGCTCTATTCTTGATTCCTATAAGGATGATCCGGCTACCGGGTTCAGCATTATTTTCATAGCTATGGCAGTTGTGGGGCTTGTCGGTGCTGGTTTGTCTTGGTGGCTTGTTGTTTTGAATCGACGTCATGATATACAAGCGCATGTTGAACAGGCGTAGTTCTTAGCTACTGACTGAGTTGGGTGTGGATGATGATAATCGTCATCCACACCCGTTTTTATTGAATACCGTTGGGACGGTGAAAGAGTGCTTATTGTTACACATGTGAACGGTGTGATTGGCGTGAACTTTGTTTTTCGTGTTTCTTATTGATGCGATTTGTTATAAGGTCGTTATGTAGCAATCCTAGTCTGTTGGATTAAATCAAGCCGACACGCGGGAGAAAAGAAAACATGTGGAGGTTTTTGTGAAGAAGCGAGCTTATAGTGTTGGAGGCGCACTCAGTGCGCTCATGCTTGTCTTGTCGTCACAAACAGCTATTGCTGCCCCGGTTTCTGATGATGACATCACACGGTCGCGATCAGCCGAAGAAACTGCGCAAATGTCTATTGCTGATGCCGAACTAGAAATTGCACGGTTATCTGGTGAATCGACAAAGCTAGAATTGAAAGCCGCCCAAGCAAAGGCAGAAAGCTTGAAAGCTCAGGGGGAGCTAGCTGACTCTATTGCGCAGGCAATCCGCACGCAGGATCATGCTAATAAAGCATTAGAGGACGTTGATCGTGCCCGGCAACAGCTTGGTTCAATCTCGCAAGCTGTCTATCGTGATTCGGCAGCGAACATTACGTCGTCGTTCTATCTCCTCGGCGCTGATAGCTTCCATAATGCACATCAACGTACTCGAGCCTTTGACGCTGTTGCTACTCAAGCTGACTCGAAAGTTCAGCATTTCACTGCACTAGAAGAAATCGCTCGTGCGCTGCAAAGCAAAGCCGATAAAGCAGCTGATAAACAGCGAGATATTGCCGAGAATGCCGCCCAAGCGCAAGAAAAAGCTGACCATTTGGCACAACAAGCCCAACAGCAAGTTAGCTTGGCTGCAGATCGGAGAGCCCAGCTCGTCACCGTTTTGGCGCACCAGCGTGGCACAACTGAGGCGCTGGAGGCACAGCGTCTGAGTAATATTGAAATAGATCGCGCCAAGCGATCCCAAGCGGCGGCGAATGCACTTATTGCCGGCGCGAACGCGGATCGTTTTGACCAAGCTGTGAGCGTTGCTCGTCAAGCTAGTGAAGAAGCAGCGGCAGCACTCATTAAGGTTCGCGCCAATCTCCAAGCTGCTGAGGCATCTGGTAATCCTGATGCGATTAAACTAGCCCGCGAAGCAGTGCAACGTGCCGAACAATCGAGCGAATCTACCGCGGCAAATCAGCGTGCAATCGAAGAACGGGCGGTGGCAGAACGAGCGGCGGCAGAACGAGCCGAAGCTGAACGGCGAGCTCAAGAAGCTCGCAAGGCAGAAGAAGCTGCACAAGCTCGAGCTGAAGCAGAGCGGAAGGCCGCTGAAGAAAAGGCCGCACGAGATCGCGCTGCTGCCCAACAACAGGCTGCTGCACAGGCTGCACAACCTGCGCCGGCTCCTGCGCCAGCTCCCGCACCTGCACCGGCACCAACTCCACAGCCGTCTAGCGGGACAACCGGACAGAAACTTGTTGATTTTGGCCGTCGCTACCTTGGGACACCATACGTTTGGGGTGGTGTCACGCCAGCTGGTTGGGACTGCTCGGGGTTCATGAAGTTCATCTTCAATAACCACGGCATCAGCGTCCCGCGCGTATCTGAAGGATACATGTCTGCCGGTTACCGTCGTGTTTCCCCAGCAGAAGCGCGTCCTGGAGACGTCTTGTGGTGGCCAGGTCACGTTGGAATGTACACTGGAAACGGCATGCATATTGCTGCTTACAACCCTGCAATGGGCACTCAAGAAGGCCCAGTCTATGGAAACCCGGTATACATTCGAGTAGTCGATAACTAAAAATACTTGATATAAGTTGTGGGGGCTGACCTTGACGGTCAGCCCCCACAACTCGTTATAGCTCAGTGCTTGGCGTAATAACCAGTATCTTCGGCACGCTTAAACGAGGCACGAATTTCTTCTTCCGCTGCTTCACGGCCTACCCAGTGAGCACCTTCTACTGACTTGCCAGGTTCGAGATCCTTATAAACCTCAAAGAAGTGCTGGATTTCAAGACGGTGAAATTCGGAAACATCCTCAATCTCAGTACGCCAAGATGCGCGCTGATCGGCTGCTGGTACACAAAGTACCTTATCGTCGCCACCAGCTTCATCGGACATGCGGAACATCCCGAGTGCTCGGCACCGAATAACACAACCCGGGAACGTTGGTTCATCCAAAAGGACAAGAGCGTCCAATGGATCGCCATCTTCGCCGAGCGTGTTATCAATGAAACCGTAATCGTCTGGATAGCGGGTAGATGTGAAGAGCATACGATCAAGACGGATACGCCCAGTCTCATGATCGACTTCGTACTTGTTACGATTGCCCTTCGGAATTTCGATGGTGACATCAAACTCCATGGGTGACTCCTTTGGCATGTCAGTTAATCTGCTTTTAACGATTGTAGCCGGTGTTTAGCGTCAGCGTGTGGGAGACTTGAAGAGTGAAGAAAGTAAAGATCGGAATTTCTGTGTTCCTCACTGCTGTCGGGGGATATATTGTTGCAGACGCCTGGGACCTTGTTCCCGGACTTTTTACTACGAAACCGCCACTTACTGCGCCTTTGCCGTACCCGCAACTAAATGAGGTGCACCTCACGCAGGAACCTCTTCCAGAATTCGCCACATTTACTGCTGAAGATTCTGCACATGTGCGCACAATCCTTGAAGAATTTCGCACAGATGCGCGGATGAGTGGGGTGGCGTCCGTCGTCGTCGTCGACCCACAAACGAAAGAAACTCTCGGCGCACTCGAATCACAAACCCCGTTGCGTCCAGCTTCCACCATGAAGTATGTGACCGCAGTAGCCGCCTTGACCACGCTCGGCCCGAACACGACCCTTGACACACATGTAACCCGCAGTGGTGACGATATTTATCTTGTTGGCGACGGCGACGTTACGTTAGCTGCCGGCGATGGCGATAGCAAGCGTGTGATTGGCAGGGCAGGCCTCAACGATTTAGCGCAGCAAGCCAGAGCAGAGCTATCTCGTGATGGGATAACCGCCGTGACAGTACACGTCGATTCCTCGCGTTACGAGGAGCCACTCTTTCATCCGCAAGCAGTGGCCGAAGAGAACACTGAATTCGTGATGCCAATCCGGCCGATCGCCGTCAACCGTGGGAAAGTGTCGGACGATAAATTTTCTGCTTTCGTGGCAGAACCAGATCTTGCCGCCGCCAACGAATTCGCTGCGCGGCTAACGGAGTCTGGAATTTCGGCCACAGTCGCAGATCGGGCGCAATCACCCCAGGATGCCACTGAAATTGCCCGAACCCACAGTGCACCGGTACGTGAACTGATCGACGTCATGATGACTGAATCAGACAATACTTTGGCTGAAGTTTTTGGACATGAAGTGGCGATCGCATCTGAACAGCCAGCTACTTTTGCCGGTGCTAGCAAAGCAGTGACACAAGCTCTGGTTTCTGGCGGATACTCAACCGGCGGCATGGTGATCGATGATAATTCGGGTCTGTCCGATAACAATAGGGTTCCCGCACCGCTACTTGCTCAGGTGCTGCAACAAGCTTGGGAGTGTGACAAGTGTAAGATTAGTGCGCTCGGTTCGGCACTTCCGGTAGGTGGGCTAGAAGGCACGTTAGCACAGCGATTCTTGGATTCACCTGCTCGCGGTATGGTTCGGGCAAAAACAGGAACATTATCGACGACGACGGCGCTGGCTGGCTTCGTCACCACGAAGGCCGGGCGCCCACTCATCCTGGTGGCACTCGTTTCGGATCATCAGGAAAATGCACAACGTGAGATACGTGGTGCCATCGACGATATGGTCGGGAAACTCGTTGATACGCTATAACAATGCGAAGTGATTTTGGGAGGTCGAAATGGTAGCAAGTGTGGCGCTCTTATCACGATTATTTACCGGCGGTGGGCCGTCATGGCAAAAAGGGCAGGCGCAGATATTTGTGTCAGATTTGCGGGAGGCGGCCGGGCGCGCGCGGGTAGTCGTGGAAGACGTGTCGGGGCTTTCGGTGGCGCCGGTACCTGTGCGTATCGTTGATCGTTCGGTGTGGGCGAATCAAGCTATCGCCTCGATTAAAGCGATGATGGATGCCCAATCTGGATTGCTAAAGCTAAAAGACAACCAGATTGGTTTCGCCACCTCAGTTTTGTCGATGAAAGTTCTGGGACAGTACGATCCCTATTCCATTAACCCAAGCTTGTATCTTGTTGCCCCAAATATTGCTGATTTTTATGACCAATCTGCGGTTAACCAAGCCGATGTGGGACTGTGGGTTGCGGTGCATGAGTGGACGCATGTGGCACAATTCCAGGCTGCGCCGTGGCTGGCAGAATATATCGGTCAGCGGGCCAGCGTGCTCGTATCTGCTGACGACGACGCCGTGGTTGACGCTACTTTGGATGAGATCACTGCAATTATGTCCCTCCTAGAGGGGCATGCCACATATGTTATGAACAATGTGTCTTACGACGTGTTGCCTTGCCGATCGTCACTTATTGATGCCATGGCGAAGCGGAGGGCAGCTGGCGGGGCTATGATGAAACGTCTTGAGAAGATGCTTGGGCTAGCGAAGAAGGCTCAGCAATATAGCCAAGGAAATGAGTTTGTTGAGGCGGTTGTAAAACAGATGGGGCTAGACGGATTCAACAGAGTGTGGCTATCACCGCAGAATGCTCCTACTGTAGAACAGTTGCACAATCCTGCCGAATGGATTGCGAGCGTATCGTGACGCCACCGCATCATCTTGTTAATGTCACTCGGCATGCAATGAGTGAGGCTATTGCTGGCCTGACACACGGAGCGCCACTTTTGCTGGCGGTTTCTGGTGGGTCGGACTCGATGGCGATGGCAAAAACAGCGGCGTTCATTGGCCCGAAACATGGTGTGGACCTGCATGCTATTTGTGTAGATCATAAGATTCGGCCAGAATCGGCTCGCGAGGCCCAGTATGTTGCGCACACGCTGGGGCAGTGGGGCGTCGACGTGCATATCGCTGAAGTCGATCTAGCCGGCAACGACGGTCCGGAAGGAAATGCGCGAGTAGCACGTTATGGCGCGATCGCGCAGCAGGCTCGGTTGCTGGGCGATTCACATCCGGCGCCGGTATTTTTGGGGCACACACTTAATGACCAAGCTGAAACAGTCATGCTGGGGTTCGGGCGTGGTTCTGGGGCAAAATCGATTGCCGGTATGCCTAAGACGGGGCAGTTGCCGTTGCATTCGGATGTTCCCATGGTGCGGCCGTTTCTGGGCTTAACTCGTGACCAGTTGCGTACTGTATGCAACGAGTTGGGGGTGACGTGGGTTGATGACCCGAGCAACGAGCTAGATGGTCCGTGGAAGTGTGCTGACGGAACTTCGTTGCGCCGATCTGCAGTACGGCATCAGATTTTGCCTCAACTACAAAATGTGCTTGGCCCGGGAACTGTTGAAGCAATTGGCCGGACGGCGTCGATGCTTCAAGACGATAACCAGGCGTTAGAGTTTTACGCCCGGGCGGAATATGATCGAGTGTGCTTCAGCAGCGAGCCGGTAACGATTGATTGTTTAATTTTGGCGGATGTTCCGCAGGCGGTTCGACGTCGGGTGCTCAAATACGCCCTGGAAGAAAGTGGCGTACGTGGCGGTGAACTAGTCTATTGGCATATCGCAAGACTTGATAAACTTGTAACAGAACGTAAGAACAACTGTGGGCTTGACTTGCCTGGAGTGCGAGCTTGGCGTGACTCTCATCAACTGAGATTTGAACCCGGTGCGCAATCCCGACATCGCCCGCATTTTCAATCTAATCCGGTCGCGCAAGCGCCGATGGAGGATACATGAGCAACCCCGAAAAGGATACGGCGCAGTCAGAAAACCGACGTAAACTAGAGGAATTCAACTCTAATGGTCGGCGCGCTCGGCGCGGTAAAAAGGATCAGTCATCGGATTCTGACAAGCGTAAGGATCCAAAGAGCTGGCGTGCACGCTGGGAGGAAGCCAAGAAACTCGCGGAGAATGCGGAGAAGCACTCTACGAAAAAACCGGATGGTAAGGACGATAAGAAAAAGCGCCCGTTCCGGTCGATCGTCAGCTATATCGCCGTCGTTTTGCTGATCGGCACGGGCATTTTCTGGTTCTTCGCACCGGGTGGGTTCTCTCCTATCAAGACGTCTGAAGGAATTCAGATTCTCGAAAAGAGTGAGATAGTCAAGGAACGTATCCAGGTCACAGACGGTAGCCAGGTTGTTCAAGTGTGGCTAGCGAAGGAATTCACGCCGCATGATCTGGAAGGCAAGAAGGGCTCGCCTACAAAGAAAGTCCAGTTCCAGTTCGTCTCTGCGCAGGCAGACAAGGTGGAGGATCTAGTTTCTCACGCGAAAGCGAAGAACGGTTATAACTCGGTCGTTCCACAGCAGTCGTTTTTAGGGTCGCTACTGACGTTAGTGCTTCCGTTGCTGATTCTGTTTGGTCTGCTGATGTGGATGTTGCCGAAGATTCAGCAAGGTAGCATGGGTGCTTTCGGCCGTGTGAAGAAGGATGGCTTGGAAGAAGACCGGCCAGATGTGACGTTTGCGGATGTTGCTGGAGCTGATGAAGCAGTTGAAGAGCTCCAAGAAATCGAAGAGTTTATTGATCACCCGGATAAGTTCCGGAAGATGGGCGCGAAGATTCCGCGTGGTGTGTTGCTTTATGGCCCACCAGGAACCGGAAAGACTCTTCTAGCTAAAGCGGTTGCGGGTGAAGCCGGCGTGCCATTCTTTCATATTTCCGCATCTGAATTTGTGGAAATGTTTGTTGGTGTGGGTGCTTCACGCGTGCGGGATCTGTTCACGAAAGCAAAGAAGCTTGCTCCAGCTATCATTTTCGTTGATGAAATCGATGCGGTTGGTCGTAACCGCGGCCAAGGCATGGGCGGCGGCAACGATGAACGCGAGCAGACCCTCAACCAACTTTTGGTGGAGATGGATGGCTTCGACGAGCGTGCGAACGTCATCGTTATTGCGGCAACTAACCGGCCAGACGTTCTGGATCCAGCCTTGTTGCGTCCGGGACGTTTCGATCGTCAAATCGCGGTTGATGCACCGGATCTGAAAGGTCGCTCGGCGATCCTCAAGGTCCACGCGGAAGGCAAGCCGCTCGCTGACGGCATTGAACTCGAATCGATTGCCCGGCGTACCCCTGGTTTTGCCGGTGCGGAATTAGCCAACCTGCTCAACGAAGCTGCTTTGCTAGCTACGCGCCGAGAACATGAGGCGATTCAAGAAGACGATCTAGATGAAGCAATTGACCGTGTCATTGCTGGCCCGCAGCGTCGTACCCATGTGATGAACGCGGATGAAAAGCGAATGACTGCTTATCACGAAGGTGGACACGCGGTAGCTGCTGCTGCGTTGAACCATACTGATCCGGTTACTAAGGTAACTATTTTGCCGCGTGGACGCGCATTGGGTTACACCATGGTGATGCCGACTGAGGATAAGTATTCGGTGTCGCGCAACGAGCTTCTCGATCAGCTTGTCTATGCTATGGGTGGGCGAGTCGCTGAAGAGATCGTGTTCCATGATCCATCAACTGGGGCTTCGAACGATATTCAAAAGGCCACCGATATAGCTCGCAAGATGGTGATGGAGTACGGCATGTCTGCCAAGGTCGGTTCGGTTCGCTTAGTTCCAGACGAGTCAGATCCGATGACTCGCCTGGGCGGTGGCGGACAGCGCGAATACTCCGATGATCTTGCCCGTGTTATCGACGACGAAGTACATCAGCTCCTTGAAACAGCACACCAAGAAGCGTGGACGCTCATGATGGAAAATCGTCATGTGCTTGATGCGCTCGCGGCTGCCTTGCTGGAAAAGGAAACAATTCTGGAGAAGGAACTTGCGGAGATTTTCACGAAGATCGTGAAGACCCCAGCACGTCAGCAGTGGCTTTCTTCGCCAAACCGTCCAGTATCGGATCTGCCACCTGTTCCACTCCCAGTCGTTGCACCGAACGAAGCCCAGGCTTCTGACGACGCTTCGGAATCGAACGGCACTTCGGCTGAACATGACGCGCCCGCGGGAGAAAACCATGAGTGAGCCAGCCGTGCACGTGGGCCACTACGATGAGGATGCGGTAGTTTCCGCAGTTCGTCAGCTACTGATTGCAGTTGGGGAAGATCCAGATCGTGATGGACTACAGGACACTCCGGCGCGGATGGGACGAGCATATAAAGAAATATTTGCTGGTCTAGAAAAAGACCCCGCAGATGTTTTGAACACAACTTTCGATATTCATCATGAAGAGCTCGTATTGGTACGTGATATCTCCATGTATTCGATGTGTGAACATCATCTGTTGCCATTCCACGGAGTGGCGCACGTTGGTTACATTCCCAGCGCGGATGGGCTCGTCACCGGTTTATCGAAGCTTGCCCGTCTGGTTGACGGGTTTGCTCGCCGGCCCCAAATTCAAGAACGGCTCACCTCGCAAATTGCGGACGCGATGATGGAACGGTTACATGCGCAAGGTGTGATCGTCGTCGTCGAAGCAGAACATTTGTGTATGTCGATGCGCGGGGTGCAAAAACCTGGATCGCGAACTGTCACGTCAGCGGTGCGTGGGATATTACGCGACTCGGCAACTCGGGCTGAGGCAATGAGCCTCATCATGGCAAAGTGAGGTAAAAATCGTATGCACATCATGGGAATCGTTAATGTTACGCCGGATTCTTTTTCTGACGGTGGTAAGTGGGAAAGCGCCAGCGAAGCGATCGCCCATGGCATCGAGCTGATGAATCAGGGTGCGACGATCATCGATGTCGGCGGCGAATCGACTCGGCCGGGTGCGCGTGCATTGGAATGGGACGAAGAATGGGGACGCATAGAAAACGTCGTGAGAGAACTCAGCGCGCAAGGTCAAGAACGTGGAGTGGTGGTATCAGTTGATACCTACCATGCGCGCACAGCGCAGTTAGCGGTCCAAGCTGGTGCTACGATCGTCAACGATGTTACGGGTGGGCGCGGCGATTCGGCAATGTTTGCCACCGTGGCAGAATTGGGCTGTGATTATATTTTGCAGCACTCGCGTGGAACTTCCCAAACAATGAATGCTCTGGCTACCTATAACGATGTTGCCACTGATGTCCGTGACGAACTTGTTGCGGCTCGCGATCGGGCTGTCGCCGCCGGGATTGCGCCCGAGCGAATCATCCTCGATCCAGGTTTAGGATTTGCCAAAATGGGCGACGACGATTGGCAGATTGTCGCTGGAATAGAACAATTTACTTCCCTAGGACATCGGGTTCTGATCGGCGCATCACGGAAACGCTTTATTGGTCGCCTGGTTGGTGACGATGTAGCAGAACGTGACTTATCCACAGGCATTGTGTCCGGATATGCGGAACAACACGGGGTTTGGGCAGTACGTGTGCATAACGTACGAGCGTCGGCGCTAGTTCTTGCTACGCTGAATAAAATTCAGCAATACACGGCTAAATAACTTGGGAGCATTATGGCACTGAACGATTCGATACATCTGGCGGGGATTCGGGCTTACGGCACGCATGGGGTGCTGAATCATGAGCATTACGAACCGCAGGAATTCGTCGTCGACGTCGATCTGTTGGTGGACACCGATCGAGCCGCAGAAACTGACGACATTGCCGATACGATCAACTACGCGGAACTTGCCGATACGATTGTGGCTCAAATCGAAGGTGAGCACTGCGATTTGATTGAGACGTTAGCGCATCGGATTCTTAACGCTATTATGAGTTCGCGGATTGTCAGCGCGGAAGTTGTTGTCCATAAACCGAATGCCCCGATTGGTCACCAGTTTTCCGACGTCTCGGTATCGATTGTGCGCGAAGGTCCACTCTTTAGCGAGCAATTACGGACATACGTTATTGCGATTGGATCGAACTTGGATAATCCGGAAGAGCATGTTCGCCAAGCGATAGCAGAATTGTCAGACTTTGGCGAGCGCGTGGAAGATGTTTCCTCGCTTTACCGCAGTGCACCACAGTTAGATCCGGGGCAGGATCCACAACCAGACTATATTAATGCGGTTGTGTCGATCACCTCGCCCACCCCGCCGATGGCAATGTTGAACTTTTTGAACATGGTTGAAGAAGCACATGGCCGGGAGCGAAACGAACGGTGGGGAGCACGCACGCTCGATCTGGATATCATCGATGTCTCAGGCGTGGTGTCTGATTATCCGGTACTGGTTTTACCGCATCCGCGAGCACATGAACGTCGTTTTGTTTTGGAACCGTGGCTAGAGATTGATCCTCACGCGCAGCTAAACGGTGTGCGAGTGAGCGATCTGCTACCGCACGTATTAGACCAACGAGTGAGCAAGGTTGGGTTTGGTGATGGCAGCTAATTCGGACCCAGATATTCAGCCGACCTCCTGGATCTTCCTCTCCAGTATTTTTATCGTTGCTGCCATAACCTCATTTTTCGTTACCGACGCCTGGCTGAGCTATGGTTATGCTCCGGTGCTGATTCCGATCTACACATGTGTTGTTCCGGCGCTCGTAAGCGTATTTGTGTTGTGGGAAGCATGGAAGGTGCGCTCCTATCGGATGGGGAAGCGACCCCTGAATATGCTCAGTGCGGCCCGAATTTGGTTGCTGGCGCAAGCGACTTCGCGTACCGGGGCTGTTATGGCTGGGGTTTGCGCCGGAATAACAGCTAGTTACGTTGGCTACCTTCATTCTGATGTGATGGTGTACCAGGCTATCGCCGTGGGAACTGCAGGTGCCGTATCGGTTGGCATGACGGTGGCCGGAGTCATCGCCGAATTGTGGTGCAAAAACGATGACGACGACGAATCGGTTCCACCGGCTGCAGCAGCTTAACTTTTGCACTGAGTGTTGTGAGTCCCTAGCCGATAGACTAGGCATATGCGTAACCGTTTATTAGTAGATACTGAATTTCAGCCGGTAGATCCGGCTTTCGCCAAGGTGACATTTATCCGCCATATTATTTGGTGGATATTGGTGGGAATCGGCGTAGGTGTGGCCTTTTATTTTGCTGTTGACGATGTGACCAGCTGGTTCGGCATTATTAGTTTAATCGTGGTTGGCGGTATCGCTGTAGGTGCTGTTTGGGACATATGGCTTGCGGTTCGCCGGGCTAAAGCACTGGGATATGTTGAACTCGATGATGAGCTTCTTGTTCGTAAAGGAATCATGTTCCAAAGTGTCACCATGGTTCCATATGGCCGGATGCAACAAGTGAATCTCGGTTCCGGACCGCTTTTGAACGCCTACGGTCTAGCATCGGTTCAACTGATTACGGCATCGGCCGGATCGGATGCTTCTATTCCAGGCTTGCCGTTACCCGAAGCCGAACGTTTGCGAGAAAAGCTGACGCGGATGGGTCAAGCGAAGCTGGAAGGCCTCTAAACCATGAAGCATAAGAATGAACTTGGCCAGACCAGTGTGCCTGCCGGGTCGTGGCGAAAATTCCACAAGGTGACCCCACTGGCAGACGCCGGAAGTTTTTGGCTCGCACTTATTGCGGGTGGTTTCTATATCGCCACCCAATGGATCGAAGATGCGTTCAATAATATTGGGCTATATATCGAGCTCATTACCCCGTTCCGGTTGGCTGTTGGTATCGGAATTTTGCTGGGTGTCACCTTGATTTTTCTCGGCGTGGGCACAATCATGTGGCGATACAAGTCCTACGCGATTGTGCCGAGCGGAATCCATTACCGCAACGGTGTGTTTATCAAGCAATACCAGCATGTGCGCTGGGATCGTATCCAGTCAGTTGAGATTGAACAGAAGCTTTTTGCCCGTATTTTTGGTTTCGGTGCCGTCAAAATTGATGCGGCTGGTTTCAATGAAGACCCAGTCGTGCTTGGTTTACTTCGCCGTGACGAATGCGAACGACTGCGCCAGGAGATCCTGGCCGGCTTGGCTGATGCGCGAGCAGGTAAGGACATCACCGTTCGGGAGGAGTTGCAAGCTTCGGTAGTAGCACCTGCTGATGAGCACCATGTGTATCAGCTCTCCACTAAACGGCTCATCGGATCAACTGTGCTCACAGGCCATGCGTGGTTTGCCTTTGCTG
Organism: Arcanobacterium phocae; assembly: GCF_900105865.1. Classification (NCBI taxonomy): domain Bacteria; kingdom Bacillati; phylum Actinomycetota; class Actinomycetes; order Actinomycetales; family Actinomycetaceae; genus Arcanobacterium; species Arcanobacterium phocae. The sequence goes on along the minus strand of NZ_LT629804.1, from coordinate 208,089 downwards.
GTTTGATTTTGGCTGCTGTTTGGCAGTTTGTTTTTGACAGTGGTTTCTCCATTGGTTTTCTTTTGGCTATTTTGAGTTCCGTGGTTAACTCGATCCAATATGTTTCGAAGTCGTACGGCACTACATTATTTGTTGCTGAAACTGGGCTGAAATCTCGGCGCGGGTTAACAAAACTGGTAACTCGATCGTTACCGCCCACGCGAATCCATGCAGTAAGCATCAAGCAACCATTATTGTGGCGGCGTTTTGACTGGTGGCAGATTCGCGTCACGATCGCTGGTGAATCTATATCGGATGCGGTGGAAAATGGGAATATGTTCGTACCATGTGCGAGCAAAGAAGAGGTCATGCGGATTTTGGCCACTATTTTCCCAACACTCGGGACTGATAATGACACATTGTTGATGCATGAGTTGTTGTATCGCCGCGGTGAGAACCGCCATGTTCGCACTCCTCCGAAGCGGGCGCGGTGGATCAATCCGATCGCGGCAACCGTGGGTGGCTATTTTGCTAACGTTGATGTTTTCGCGATTCGGCGTGGCAGGTTTTGGCGCCAGGTTCAATTGATTTTCCAAGACCACACTCAGTCAGTTGCCATTTCTCAAGGCCCACTGCAACGCATGCTAGGACTATCGTCACTTAACATCCATCTTCTTGCTGGACCATGCGATGGTGTGGTGAAGAACTTTGCACTTGCAGATATGCGTCAGCTATTGCGCGAAGAAAACCAGCTAACGAAGCAAGCCCGCGCTATTGAGGTGAGCGAAAACATTGACGAATGGAAGGCTCGGCTCGGGCTGACCGCGCCAACCCAGGAGCCTACCCGTGGAGAATAAAACTGGCCGTCTAGGTATAGGCATTATTTCAGCGGGAAAAGTAGGCGCTGCCCTCGGTGCTGCGTGGCGTGCTGCCGGCCACCAAATTATTGGCGCATACGCAACATCTGAAGCAAGCGTTGACCGGTTAGAGACGATGCTTCCCGGAGTTCCGGCGCTCGATGTTCGTACGATTGTGGAACGCAGCGAGGTTGTTCTGTTAGCTGTTCCCGACGACGAACTTGCCGGAATTATCTCAGGTCTGGCGAAAAGTGGATCTTGGCATGCGGGTCAATTGGTGATCCATGTGGCGGGGCGTTACGGTACCCAAATCTTGGCGCCGGCGGTAGCTCAAGGCGTTTTAGGGATAGCGATTCATCCCGCGATGACGTTCACCGGGACTACCCTGGATGTTGCTCGGCTTCGCGGATGTCCGTTCGCGGTGACTGCTCCAACGATGCTTCAGCCTATCGGCTTGGCAATGGTTGCCGATATTGGCGGGGAGGGTTTCGTTATTGCTGAGGGTGATCGTCCGCTTTATCATGCTGCGCTTGCTCATGGTGCTAACCATGTGGTGACAGTTATTGCTCAGGCTGCTCGACTCTTGGGCAGTATTGGGCTGGATGCGGAGTATATGCGTCCTCTTATTACAGCCGCAGTTGAGGGTGCGTTGAGTTCGGGGGAGGCGTTGCAAACTGGTCCGGTTGTCCGTGGTGACGTGGGAACAGTAGCAGAACATGTGGCGACCTTGACCACTGTGGGAGAAGAAGACCTGGGGCTGAACGACGTGGCTGCGACCTATCGGGCATTAGCGAAAGCGACTGCTGAGCGTGCGTTGGCTCGCAGAGTTATTACTGACGATGTTTTCGAACAAATTCGGAGTAAACTCTAACCGGAAACTAGTTACCGAAACGTAGATAACATTCTATTGTGCGGATGATCGGAGAAACGATGATTATCGCTACCACCCCAGCGCAACTGGTCGAGGCGTTGAAGCCGTTGCAAGGCGACATCGGCTTGGTGATGACGATGGGTGCGTTGCATGAAGGACACTTGTCTTTAGTAGAAGCAGCTCGGCGCGAGTCCGATCACGTCGTCGTCTCTATCTACGTTAACCCGTTGCAGTTCGGACCGGGAGAAGATTTCGAAGCATATCCACGCGATCTCGAAGGTGACGTGGCAAAGCTGGACGGCGTCGACGTCGTCTTCGCACCTACTGACGAATCAATGTATCCGCGCACTCCGCTGGTACGTATCGATCCGGGCCCAGTGGCGACGATTCTGGAAGGCAAGACGCGCCCAACTCACTTCGCTGGGGTGTTGCAGGTGGTGCACAAAGTATTTAACTTGGTGCGTCCGCGAGCTGCCTGGTTCGGGCAAAAAGATGCTCAGCAACTGGCGCTTATTCGGACCATGGTTGCCGATTTGAATATGCCGTTGGAGATTAAGTCGGTGCCAATTAAACGCGAGTCATCTGGGTTGGCAATGTCTTCTCGAAACAGCTACCTTTCGGACGTTGAAAAAGAACAAGCTCTCGGGCTATCGCAAGCTCTCGCCGCTGGAAAACGGGTAGCTGATGCTGGCGGGAGTGCCGCCCAAACCTTGGCTGTAGCGCGCGAATCATTAGCGCACGCACCAGGAATTAAAGTAGATTATCTTGAGCTCGTGGACCGCGATACCTTCACTCAGTTGAACGGTAGCGGAACTGGTCTACTTGTCACAGCTGCCTGGGTGGGAACCACCCGGTTGATTGATAACTTGGAGGTTGCGATTGGCTAGTACGCGTTTGCGCCGGATGATTACTGGAAAGATCCATCGTGCAACGGTGACCGGCGCTGATTTGCATTACGTTGGATCGGTGACGATTGACGCTGATCTGCTAGACGCAGCTGATATTCTGCCCGGCGAAGCAGTAGATATTGTTGACGTTAACAACGGTAACCGGCTCACAACCTACACCATTCCAGGCGAGCGCGGCAAGGGAGAGGTTATCCTGAATGGAGCCGCTGCTCATCAAGTGTCTCTTGGGGATCTGGTGATTATCATGTGCTACTCGTTGCTTGACGACGAAACTGCGCGCACTATTGAACCACATGTAGTGTTTGTTGATAGTGAGAATAAGCCGATCGATATTGGTAACGAGCCAGGTCAAGTTCCATCGGGAACGCCTGGACTGCAATCTTCCGGTGTGCCGTTTGAACAGGTGCGGTAATTCGCGCTCCATCTCACGTCCGATTCTCTGAATAAGCTCACGTTTTCCTTGTAATCTTGAAGGGTGAATATGAACGAAAATAACACTCCAACTGTTGCTGACGATACCTCGGATCAGATTCAGGTTCGTAAAGATAAGCGTTTGCGCTTGCTGGCTGAAGGCCGTGACGCCTACGCAGCCGAGTTGCCTATTACGTCCTCGATCCTGAAAGTTCGGGAAAGCTACGCTGCTGCTGAACTTGATGCAGACGGCAACGTCGTCGAGCAGCCTTGTGAGGGTGTCCAGGTATTAGCGCCTGGCGATGAAACCGAGGACATGGTTGGTCTTGCCGGCCGTGTTATGTTTATGCGTCCATCGGGCAAGATTGCGTTCACTGTTTTGCAAGACGGTGCTGGTAATCGGCTTCAGGTTATTTTTTCGCTTGCTAACGTTGGCAAAGAAGCTTTCGATGCGTTGAAGGCCGACGTCGATCTCGGTGACTTTATTTTCGTTCACGGACACGTGGGAACCTCTAAGCGTGGTGAGCTCTCTATTTTCGCGCACGAATGGCAGATGGCGTCAAAGGCTATCCGTCCGTTGCCTAAGACTTTTACCACCGCCGACGGCGTAGAGATGGTACTCAGCGAAGAGTCGCGGGTGCGTGCTCGCCACTTGGATCTTATTACCCGCCAGAGTGCTCGCGATATGGTTCGTATCCGAGCCAAGGTTATGCGCTCATTGCGCAACACCTTCGAGTCGGATGACTTCATCGAACTAGAAACCCCGATTTTGCAGGTTTTGCACGGCGGAGCGGCAGCGCGTCCGTTCACCACGCATATCAACGCTTACGATCAAGATCTTTACCTGCGTATTGCAACTGAGCTGTACCTCAAGCGCGCAGTGGTTGGTGGTGTTGATCGCGTCTACGAAATCGGAAAGAACTTCCGTAATGAAGGTGCGGATTCTTCGCATTCCCCAGAGTTCACGGCACTTGAAGCCTATGCGGCTTATGGAACTTACGACTCCATGGCTAAGCTAACGCAAGCGTTGGTTCAGAACGCGGCTAAGGATGTGTTTGGCTCGACTACGGTGACCTTAGCTGACGGCACTGAATACGATTTGGGCGGTGAATGGGATTCCATCACGCTTTACGAATCGCTGTCAGAAGCGGTGGGTGAAGAAATCACGGTTGAAACCCCACGCGAACGCTTGGTTGAGATCGCTGAACAGCATGGCATCAAAGTCAAGGATTATGCTGTTGCTGGCAAGATTGCGGAAGACATTTGGGAAGAACTTGTTGGAGATAAGCTATGGGCACCAACATTCGTTCGTGACTTCCCAGAAGATACGTCACCGCTTACCCGTAACCATCGTTCGAAGCCGGGTTTGACGGAGAAGTGGGATCTTTACATTCGCGGTGTAGAAACTGCTACCGCATACACTGAGCTAGCCGATCCGGTGATCCAGCGTGAGCGTCTGACCCAGCAGTCGCTTGACGCTGCTAACGGTGATCCGGAAGCTATGCAGCTCGATGAGGACTTCATTGAAGCGATGGAGCAAGGCTTCCCACCGGCTGGCGGCATGGGTATGGGTATCGATCGTTTGCTGATGGCTTTGACCGGCCTTGGTATCCGCGAAACGATTACTTTCCCGTTTGTGAAACCGCGTAGTCTATGAGGCTTTTCTAAACACAAGCCGGATAGTATTTTGTGGAGTTTATCCTCGGCTTTCAGTTGGGCTTTTCGTAATACTCAAGGTTTATAATATATTGTGCAATTCGAAGGCGTTCATGTACACATCAGCGTATGCTCTGTGGTCTGAATAGTGACGAATGTCTAATATATTGACTTACTATCGCGATATAGATCAATAAGACAATATTCGGAGAACTTGCGAAAAAGACACAGAAACCTGTGTTAAATGTCGCTCTATGGTGTATTTGTTCACAGTGGGTTGGACTTTCTTTTGTGGTGTTTCGCTTAAACCGCTGGTAGGATGCCGTTGTTGACAATACTTCATAAGATGTGAAATTATTGATTGTTGTAAGACTGTGGTTGTAGATATAGGGCATCATCGGCTAGTCTAAAAGTAGTATTGAATCTATTCGTTTTGAGAGTAAAGGTAATTAAGCCGTGAAACGTAGCTTGAGTCGCCGCATAGGCGGCAAACTGGTGGCTGGAACAGCTGCATTAACCTTGTCAATGGCGGTACTTGTGTCTGGTGGTCTGGCTGGGTTTTCAGATAAAGCCATTGCAGTGAACAGTGCTACGCTGAATTCAAAGTTCCAAGAAAAGGGTCTTGCACCGTTACTCCCTACGGAGAATGGGGCGGGGTGTGTTCCAAGCGCAACCAATAACTGTATTAGCGGGATCCCAGTCTGGCCACAGCTAATCGCCCCACAGTCCGGCAAAAAACTTGGTGCTCAGTGTACAGGTGACAACTTGAACGTCTTGTGGGTTTTGGGGCCTGCTGGCCAAGTGCAACGTGTTGAAAATGGAAAAACTACTGCAACATTCGATATTCCTGAAGGGCAATACCGGTGGACTCACGGAGGAAATCCACCTCAGATTAACAATGGAGTTGAAGGGCGTTTTTGGTTTAGGCAGATGTCTAAATCTCAAGCCGATTCTCAGGGCGGGAGCTATAATGGCTTGGGTATAACGGCTGATTCTGTGTTTGTATTGGAATCGGGACCAAGTCCTGATAGTAGTTCCTATAGTGGAAAAGTGCTCATTCATGAGTTTGATTTTTCAAGTCAAACGTGGTCGCAACTTGATCGGAAAAATAAGGTAGTTAACACTTGGAAGTCGGGAAAAGTTGCAGGGTCTGATTTTAGTTTTAATTTCTCTCCAAGGGGTTATGGTTCATCGCCTTACACTGGTACTACTGCTCCTTCCGTAGGTAACTATTCTTTTAAAGACGCATATGCAAATTTCCTCATGGGGGATGCGCGGCCGGATGGAACATACATTATGGCTGGGTATACTGCTCCAATTATACAGGGAGAGATTAGTATAAAGCTGTTTGCGCGCAAGCCTGATGGGTCAATCGCATATTTGGGGTATGCTCCGTATAAAGTTGATTCGGGTAAGAACAATACTAGTATTGCTGTGAAAGGTGATATTCAGTTTGATACTGAGGGTAATCTCCAGCTATTTTTGTCTAGGAAAATAGGGTCCAAAGCATATCAGCCATCTGTAGACCCCTCCATGATTAGTGCGTACACCATTAGCGTAGATGAGCTGAATGATAAATTGGCGAATCCGAGTGCTATATGGAATCCGAAAGTTGGAACAGGGCAGTGGCAAGAATCTAGTACCGGACGGATAGTTCACTTAAATGATAATAGTGATAAGGGTCCATCTTCTGCTAAGCAGTTCTCGTTAAACCCACTGTTTGAAAGAGTTTTGTTGCCAGACCTTGTCACGGCATCTACGGGAGCTATGGATGCAGCGAGCTTTGCTTCTGATGGGACTGTTGTTGTCGCTTTTACAGCAACAGCATTTGATAATTCTGGTACTGGTAGTGGCCCGCAAACAGTGGTGCTTTATCAGATAGATCCCAAAACTGGTAAAGTAGTGAAATCCCCGAATACTGGTGTTACATCTTCACAAATGGGAAAACCATTACCGGCACTTTTTGATTCGTCTCAGAATCAAGGAACGGGATCTGTTTTAGTTGATGGTGGTTCTCCACTTTCAGATATTGTAGATATGGCTGGGTGCCCTACGCCGAAATCAAGCAAACATGATATTGAAGTGAAGAAAGTTGATCCGAAGCAGAATCTTGATTCTGAAGAAGATGATGTGCCTCTTGAGGGTGCAAAGTTCAAGCTTTATAAAGATGATGGAACGCTTACTGAGGGTAAACCAGCTTGGAATGAAAATAGCGAAACTAAGTTGTATGTTGATTTAGATGGAAACATCGTTGATCTAACCAATCCAGATGCTTCTGATGAGTTGACAACTAAGGAAGACGGAATTGCAACCTGGAAAGGGTTGGAGACTGGTAACTATTGGCTCGTTGAAACTCAGCCACCGGCTAACTATATAGGAATTAGTGAACCGATTTTGATTGAAATTACGGATGAGTCAGAAAAGGTTCTTAAACGAACTGTAAATAATAGTCCGAGCAGTTTATTTCAGTGTAAAGCTGGCGATATCTACTCTTTGACCGAAAGAGGGTGGCTACAAAAGATTGAAGCAGATGGCTCGGTAAAGTCTGTAGGCTCTCGTATGGGACTAAATTTCGTGTCTCAAAACGGGAACTATAGGGTTGCTAATTCTCTTGGCATCACGAAGGGTGGTGAGAAGGCTTATGCAATCGAACGACAAGCTACCTATTCACGTTTCTCTGATAAAATTTATGTGTGGACATATGATGCAAAGGCTGCGCAATGGCAGCGTAGTACGTACTGGGACACTCGTGATAGTCAGACAGATGGATCCGGTGCATCAATTGTCGCTGGCGCAGTGGATCCAATAACCGGGCATTATGCCTTTGGTGGCTTTTATGAGGATGGTGACTTCTTTATCTGGGATTATGATCCAGATACGAAGGTGATCACTAAGAAAGGCAAGCTTGCCACAAAGAATACCGAGACTGACGTTAATGGTGATATGGCGTTTGATTCCGAAGGCAACTTGATGATTACGCGAGGGGCAGCTGATCCGAGCAATACTAATAATGGATTAATTGTTATTTACTCAATTACTGCAGAAAACTATAAAAAGGCAAATTCCAACAGAGCTATTCCAGGATCTGAAACGTTAAGTTTTGTAACTAAGGACTTGAGAAACGTGAACGGTGTTACCTTCGATAGTACCGGTAAAGCGTTCTTGAGTAATGCCAAACAGCTCGCCTCATTCGATATGCCGAATTGGGCGAATAAACAGTTGATTACTAACAGTCTGAGTAATGTCTCGCATCAAGAAACATATTGGTACCAAGACTACTATGGCTGGCACAAATATAATAGAACGATTGCACATGGTGTTAGTACTGATCTTGCATCGTGTTCTTATCCCCCTACTATTACTGTGAAGAAGAATCTGCCAAATGGGCGTGTTGTTAATTCTGATCAGTTTAAATTAACTCTTAAGCAGGGTGCAACATCTATTGCGGAAATGGAGACTAGTGGTGATACCAACGGTATTCAAGAGCAGCAAATAGGGCCGTTCCCAACTGTCGGTGGTGCTAAGCTGACTATCGAAGAATCTGGTATTGGTAACACAAAGCTTAATCACTACACAACTAGCTTTAAATGTATTGCCGACAACTCTCGCGATTTCTTTGTCGAAGGCGAAAAACTACCTGCTGATATAACAATCCCTGTGAATGCTAAATCAGTGACCTGTACGGTCACGAACACTGCTAATTTACAAGGCTCCTTGCAGTTTGAAAAGCACGGATATTATGGTCCATCGGTTCCGGACGCAAGCACATTGACTGATGATTCATTATTGGGTGACTCTGAGTGGAAGCTTGCTTTGAAGGGTGCTAACAAGAGCTGGAACATAACAGATTGTCAGAGCGCAGGATGTAAGCCCGCTGCCGCAGGCGAGCCGTATGACTCTGATCCTGCCAAAGGAAAATTTAATATTACTAAGCTTGCCAAGGGTGACTACATTTTGACGGAGACAAAAGCTCCGGCTGGTTTCGCCGTTGGTACGGACGGACCATTCGTATTTAAGATTGGGCCGGACAGTCAGAATGCCACGTTAACGAATCATTCGGGTAAACAACTGCCGAAGAGGAATGGTGTTCAGATCATATTCAATGCGCAACGCAATGCACCTGGTTTACCGCTTTCTGGCGGGCTTGGGCGCGATTACTTCCTGATTGCAGGTGGAGCCATTCTAGCCGCTGGGGCTGTTGTAGTTCTCCTATTAGGACGTAAGCGAAGCATAGTTAGGGATCTTGGCTAAATTGGCCGGTCCACCAAATAAAAAGAAAGAAACAAAGTGAATACACACAAGAAATCTCGGAAGCTTGGCTTCCTTGGTGCTGTGCTTGCACTGAGCCTGAGCCTTCTTGGCATGGGCACTGCAAACGCAGACGATGCCGCGAGGCCAGCCGTTGGTAATATTGATACCAACAAAACTGGTTCGATTATCATCCATAAGTATCAGGCTCCTAATTGGACTGCCGAGGGTCATAAGAACGATGGATCCGCGTTGACTGCTCCTGAAGATGCCATTCCGCTTAAGAATGTTAAGTTCAAGATTCAAAAGATCGAGGGTTTGGATCTGAAGAAGCAGGCTGACTGGAAGAAACTCAAGGGCCTAAAGTATGAGAACGAGAAGTTTGTAAACGATCTTGGTGACGTTGAGGGCCTTTCACTTTCCAAGTCAGGAGATGACGTCGTTACCGGTGACGACGGCATGGTCACCCATAAAGGAGCGGTAATCGGCGCATACTACGTGACAGAAACCGACTCTGACAACGCCGTAAATTCGAAAGACAATACACCGGTCAAGGTTACTAAGAAGGTAGCCCCATTCATCGTTACCGTTCCATTCCCAAACCCCAAGGCTGGCGAGAATACTAAGGGTTGGCTTTACGATGTGAACGTATATCCAAAGAACCAAGTTTCAAAGACCACAAAGGTTGTCAGCCCTCAAACACCAACTGTGACTGTTGGCTCTGAAGTCAAGTGGGATGTTACTGCGGTTATTCCAGAAACTCCTGAAAGCGAGCCTCTTAAAGAATACCGCTTTACCGATAACCTGGACGAGCAGCTGACGTACGTCCCCGGTACTACTACAGCACCGGAGGTGACACTCGGTGATCGACCTGTGGAATCTCAAAATTACACTGTTAATTATGTAGAAAGTACGCGTACTCTAACTATCACATTTAACAATGGATACGTTAAGGATACACTCTCCGCTTCAGACGGTAAGACCCTCAAGATCTCTTTCTACACTAAGGTTGTTAAAGTTAACGGTGATAAGCAAATTCCAAATAAGGGTGCGAACATCGAGTTCAAGAACCACAACGATGTAAATTGGACCAAGGTTCCGCCGGAGACCAACCCAGTTGCTTACTTCGGTAATTACACCATCAAAAAGGTTTCAGAAGATGGCAAAACTCCTCTAGAAAAAGCCGGATTTAAAGTTTACACCGCGCTAAAACCCGGAACAAGAGAAGTTGACACAGCTACAGTCGTAAAAGATGACAAGGATCAAGAAATCACATTCTGGTCTGACGATCAGGGGCTTGTGAAGATCGAAAACCTCTACTATGGTTCTTCGGAGGGAGATCACAAAGATTACTACGTCGTTGAGACTGATACTCCTGCAGGTTTCCAAGATCCTACAGGTTTCCCAGATCCTGATGGCAACTCCACGTCTGGTCCTACTGCTAAGCTGCCAATGAAAATTACTATTTCGAAGGATTCAGGTTCAGCTGATAAAGTAGACAAGACTGTTATCAACATTCCGTTCCACGAGGGTGACGTTCCAAACTTGCCACTCACCGGTGCCCAGGGCAAGGTTCTGCTGACCCTTGCGGGCCTCGCTGTTCTAGCAATTGCTGCTGGTACCGCATTCAAGACCCGTTCGCGTAAGAACTGAGTCTTAGCTGCATTTCAATAGAATGCTACGGATCCCAAGCCTAGGCACCTGGGCTTGGGATCCACATTTTGCAATATTCCATATCTGCTTGAGGAGAATCAGTGCGAGTTTATGTAGGCAGAATAATTACCGTAATTCTTGTGTGGATAGGCACTGGCCTACTCCTCTACCCAACGATCGCATCCTGGAACTACCAGTACAATCAAACTAATATCTTAGGTACATTAGGTGAAACATTCGAACATGTTTCACCCGATAAAAATGAGCAGATTTCGATGGCAAGAAAATACAATGACGCCCTCGAATCAGGATTCGACGTTAAAGCGAACGTTAACGTTCCTACGTCTGGCGGAGAGCTCGATGAAAGTCAGCTCGGGCTATGGCCGTACGAAGACATTCTTAAAGGTACCGAATCAGGAGTTATGGGACGCATACTTGTCCCGGTAGCAGACGTTGATATACCGATCTATCATGGAACATCAGAGGTAACTCTTCTTAAAGGTGCAGGGCACCTCGAAGGGACGTCATTACCCGTTGGAGGAAAAGGAACTCGTTCCGTCATAACAGCCCACCGGGGACTCGCCGACGCTACCATGTTCACTAATCTTGACAGAGTTGAAGAAGGTGACACCTTCACACTCAACATCTTTGGTGAAGTTATGACATACAGGGTAGTTGATATCCAAGTAGTTGCGCCAGAAGATTCGCAATCGATCAAAGCCGAGCCAGGGCATGACCTCGTAACTCTTGTTACATGTACTCCTTTAGGAATCAACTCACATCGAATCCTTGTTACCGGAGAACGCGTATTCCCAACACCCAACAAAGACGTATCAAAGGCTACCGAAAAATCAGAGCTACCACATTTCCCGTGGTGGGCTATTGTTATTGGTGCTGTCTTGATTGGTGGAGTTGGCATCCTTATTCACTCTGTGATCGGAATCCGTCGCGAAAAACATATGATAACAATCGAAAATAGTAGCCAAACTGGTGAACTTACTACTGAAGAATCCTCAAGTATAACCGGAGACAAGATCTAGTTTTAGCCATCTACTACGTTAGGTTGACAGCGTTTTAGAAGTCAATCTTTTCGGTATCCTCATCAATCCAATCGAAAGCACGGGTTACGGCCTTCTTCCATAGACGCATCTGACGATCGCGCTCTGCCTTAGGCATCTTCGGCGTGAAGCGCTTGCCTTCCTTCCAGTTAGCGATCACGTCATCTTCGCCGTTCCAGAAACCAACTGCGATACCGGCGTCGAGAGCAGTTGTTTCGGCGACTTCTGGTACCACAACGTCAACTCCAAGCAGATCTGCTTGGAACTGCATGAGGGCATTGTCCGACATAAATTAATTAGTACCGTACGTATTTTTCTCCATGCCTTTTGGAAAAGATGGTTGATCGAAGATTACGTTTTGCTGATATTCTATATATTCGCGGTGTTATAGTTTTTCTGTAGATGTAACAAATGATTCAAAGGAGCATCGAATGTCTACACAAACATCGATTTTTTTGCGTGCTTCTTCGTTTTGGACAACAGTGAGATGTTACTCAACGGATAGTCGTTGGGAGAAGCAACGATGAGAATGGCATTACCTGGATTTTTTTCAGACGTAGCTCGATGGCAAAGAAGAGATTCTACATTTCAACGCAGTGACGGGTTGATGATTTGTTACTGTCTCGTCGTATTGATTGTGGGTGTTGCTCTTGCTGGGCGCTACACCCTTGCGACCCTCGAGCATTCGCCTATGTATGTAGTTGCGCTAAGTCATTTGGTAGCACTAGTCGTATGGCTCTTTCTTCCCATTTTTCAAATCCTGCTATCGAACCGAGTTGCACGAGCGTTTCTTCGAACCGTAACGTACTGTGTTTCCTTGATCATTGGCGTTGCTTCTTATGCGTTCATATACGGCGTATGGACGATTACGCACACGCCACACTTAGTTCTCGATTACGCATGGGAAATATCAGTTCCAGCTGTTCTACTTACGGTGCTTGGTCTAATTGGTCTTATAAATATGGCGCGGTTAGTGCCAAGACAATAGCGTACTGGCACTATTTATGGATGGAGCCCGGAGGTTTTCTCCGGGCTCCACTCAGTTAATCGTTCAGTTGATTAGTAGTCAATCTTTTCGGCATCTTCATCAACCCAATCGAACGTGCGGGTGACGGCCTTCTTCCACAGACGCATCTGACGATCGCGCTCTGCCTTAGGCATCTTCGGCGTGAACCGCTTGCCTTCCTTCCAGTTAGCGATAACGTCATCTTCGCCGTTCCAGAAACCAACTGCGATACCGGCTGCATATGCTGCGCCGAGGGCAGTTGTTTCGGCGACTTCTGGTACCACAACGTCAACTCCAAGCAGATCCGCCTGGAACTGCATGAGCGTGTTGTTCGCGGTCATACCGCCGTCGACGCGCAATTCAGTAAGATCGGCCGAAGAGTCAGCATTCATAGCCTCAAGAACTTCAGCAGTCTGGAATGCGGTAGCTTCCAGAACTGCGCGAGCCAAGTGGCCCTTGTTATTGAAGCGTGTTAAGCCAACGATTGCGCCGCGAGCATCGTCCTTCCAATATGGAGCGAAAAGGCCAGAGAACGCTGGAACGAAGTAGACTCCGCCGTTATCTTCAACTGTCTCGGCTAGCTCCTCGATCTCGGGAGCGGTTGAAATAATGCCGAGGTTGTCGCGTAGCCACTGAACAAGAGATCCGGTGACTGCAATCGAACCTTCAAGTGCATAAACCGGCTCTTGGTCGCCAATCTTGTAGCATACGGTGGTGAGCAGGCCGTTTTCTGACGTTACAGCTTTATGGCCGGTGTTAATGAGCATGAAGCAACCAGTGCCGTAGGTGTTCTTCGCCATGCCCTTCTGGAAACACGCCTGACCGAAGGTTGCAGCCTGCTGGTCTCCCAAAATACCGGAAATCGGGGTGTCAATCAGCAAGGAGTTCTTTGCACCATGACCATAAACTTCGGAGGAGGAACGAATCTCTGGCAGCATCGACATCGGAATGCCCATCTCGTTACAGATGCTTTCATCCCACGTTAGCTTGCGAACATCCATAAGCATCGTTCGGGAAGCGTTAGTGACATCAGTGATGTGGACGCCACCGTTTGGTCCACCGGTAAGATTCCACAAAACCCAGCAGTCGGTGTTGCCAAACAGGAGATCGCCGGCTTCAGCCTTTTCCCGAGCGCCTTCGACATTGTCCAAAATCCACTTAATCTTCGGCCCAGAGAAGTAGGTTGCTAGGGGAAGACCACAGATATCCTTGTACTTGTCTGGGCCTTCGTCGCCAGCGAGTTCCCGGACGATAGCGTCGGTACGGGTGTCTTGCCAGACGATTGCGTTATAAATCGGTTCGCCAGTGTTCTTATCCCACACCACCGCAGTTTCGCGCTGGTTCGTGATACCTACTGCCGCGATCTCGTGGCGGTTAATATCAGCCTTCGACAGAGCCTGACCAATAACCTCACGAATATTATCCCGAATCTCGATTGGATTGTGCTCAACCCAGCCAGCTTTTGGGAAAATTTGCTCGTGTTCTTTCTGGCCAAGAGAAACGATCTCGCCGGAATGGTTGAAGACGATAGCGCGGGACGATGTGGTTCCCTGATCGATTGCGATTACGTACTTTTTCTCAGTCATTGAGTAGTCCTAACTTAGTAGCGTTTGACGACGTCGTCGTCGCCAATAAATAGTGTGGTTTATAGTCCGGCAATGTTGAGTGTATTAGCGCCGAAGAGCAGGCCAGCAAGAACTGCGCCGATGATCGGACCAACCACCGGTACCCATGCGTATGCCCAATCCGAACCACCCTTGCCCTTGATTGGCAAAATTGCGTGCATAATACGTGGGCCAAGGTCGCGGGCAGGATTGATTGCGTATCCAGTCGGGCCACCGAGGGAAGCACCGATAGATACGATAACAAGGGCTACCGCCAACGGGCCAATCTGTGTAGGAGTACTACCGTTAATGATGACCCAGGCTAGTAGAACGAAGGTTCCAATTGCCTCAGTAATAATATTTGAGGTGTAGTTACGAATCTCTGGAGCGGTTGCAAAAGTACCAAGAATCTCTGCTTGGTTTTCATGAGCATTGTAATGGTCCTTGTAAGCCAACCAAGCGAGCGCTGCACCCACCATAGCTCCAACCATTTGGCCAGCAATGTAGGCAGAAATGGTAGCAAATGTAATAGCAACGCCAGGGACGAACTCCTCTGCTCCGGTTGCTGCGATACCAAGAGTTACTGCGGGGTTAAGGTGTCCGCCGGTTTTCCAGGCGCCATAGACACCAATCATGACTGCAAAACCCCAGCCAAAGTTGATGAGCAACCAACCAGTGCCTTTTCCTTTGGACTTCGTAAGCAATGTTGTGGCAACAACGCCAACGCCAAGAGTAATAAGTAATGCTGTACCGATCATTTCGGACACAAAAATTTCGAGAAGATTCATATTCTCCGCCTTTCCCTACCCGCCTCATTGCGGGGAGCGTGATAACACGAATGCTGACGTGTAATCCAGCACACACTTCTACTTTTACATATATTGGGGTGTGTTGTTAAGGTGAAATCTCAGATGCACATCCGTGCATGAATATCTGTAAATTATGCACTTGTTTTCGTTATCGTTTGTTAAATCGACCAGCGCTGTGCTGCCAACATTTGAGTCAGCACTTCTTGAGCTTCCTGATAAGAAACTCGGCGAGCACCCTTAGCCTCGAGATCGCGATACATCTGTGGCTCGTGGAAAAAATGAGCAATACCGCGGCGCAGCAAGTTAGGCAGCGGTTTACGTGCCTCATCAAGATCACGCATCAACCGGAACCAGAAGGTTTGAACTCGTGGCCGTGAAATACACAAGGCATCTGCCAAGATACCCTCTTTACGTAGATCATCAACAATCTCAGCGGCAAAAATACCTTCCGCCAAGACATGGCGCCGGCCATCCATACTCAGTATTCGTTCACTGACGCGAGCATTCGAAGGCATGTCATAAATAGGAACAGTTGTTTCGCCCTTCGTGCATAACTCAACTAGTGCGGTGACTGCACCTTCGCGATCCCAGGTTGCGGGGGAATCCCAGTCCACCATACCGTGCCGATGTGGTAACCCCGGCCGATCGCCGTCGTAATAAAAATCGTCTAAAGAAACCACGGGAAGACCGGTCCGTGACGTAAAACGAGTCTTCCCGCTACCAGACGGGCCAGTAACCAAAATAACCTTCGCACGGGGCACACGCTGCGTGCCTTCCGGAAGGTCGAACAAGCCATCATTACTCAGTGGGGTGGACATAGCATCCAGTTTACAACCAACGGCACCCCGTCATCAGACGAGGTGCCGTGGCATTGTCAACTGTGAATTAATGCTTACTTAGCAAAGACGTTCCCGAGCCCAAGCGCGTGATGCATAATCTGCACCGGGTGAACAACTTTCGCGCCGGTGCCCTTGGCGATCTGCCAACGGCAGG
This sequence comes from Arcanobacterium phocae, assembly GCF_900105865.1. NCBI lineage: Bacteria > Bacillati > Actinomycetota > Actinomycetes > Actinomycetales > Actinomycetaceae > Arcanobacterium > Arcanobacterium phocae. The sequence continues at coordinate 192,036 of NZ_LT629804.1, read as the reverse complement.
TATCGGTCTCACACGCAGCCAGGCGAGGATTAGTACTCTTGACCATGTCGAACAGTGGCTTACCAACACGCTGTGCGACTTCGTACTTTTCCTTCTTCAAACCATACGTTCCGGCAATACCACAGCACGGTTCGCCAGACTCGACCACCTTAACTCCTGGAATGGTTTCCATCATGCGAATTGCTGGCATACCAATACCTTGGGACTTCACCTGGCACGGCTGGTGATATGGAACAGTGATATCCCAGTGATGCAAATCTTCGACTGGGAATTCGCCCTTGTCGATCAATTCGAGCAAGAACTCAGACAGCTCCACAACGCGCGAACCAACGTCGTTTAGCACCGGATCGTCCACGCCCATAATTTCGTGAGCTTCGTGGCGCAACATACCGGCACAAGAACCAGAAGAACCAATAATGGTGAGGCCTTCGCCGGCATCGGCAAGCTGGCGCGCCAGCTTCTTAACCTGTGATTCTGCACGGCCGAACAAGCCGTTTGATTGATGTGCCAAGCCACAGCAGCCTTGCTTTGGAACGAGCACTTCGTAGCCTAAGTATTCCAGAACTTCAACGGTAGCCTTCGATGTTTCAACCTCGAAATAGCCACCTGCACAGCCGTGGAAGAACACGAGCGGTCCACGTGGTGCAATGTAGTCCGCACCCAACTTTTGGTCACGTTGCCGCTTGTGCTTCTTGTACCAGCCGTGGAAGGTTTGCATCCGCGCCTTTGGCATTGGTGCGTCCCGGTGTACTCCCACAACTTTTTCAATGACCGTACGGATAGGCTTGTTAGCCAATACCACGTTTGCGATTGGAGCAACCGGAGTTAGAAGCATGCCTTCGAGAATGGTCTCTGGAATGATGCGATCACGGATCGGCATGTGATCAGCTTTCATCACTGCACGCGCTTGCGCATTGATTTCCGCAATCTTCACGCCTTGTGGACACGACGTCGTACAAATACCGCAGCCGGAGCAGTAATCGAGCGAATAATCGACAGATTTACCCGCCCGGAAACGTTCAGCTTGTGGACCGACGAACTTCGGGCCGGTGAACAAATCCGTTGCCCGAATAACGGGGCACTGAGATTCACAGATCGTGCACTTAACGCACGAATCAAGGGACATACGCGCCAGAGACGCTTTGGCGTATTCCAGGCTCATCGGTTTTCTCCTTCGCTCATTGCAGCATGAGCTGCCGCCCAAGCTGAACCTAACGCGATCCCTTCGCCGGACTTTTCTGCTGGGGCATGTGCCCCGCCGATTATAGATCCAGCCAAGTACATATTGTGGAAGACGGCGTTGCCGTCCTCATCGGTTGGGTGCATCTTCTCGTCTACGAGCACTCCAGAGCTGAAAATATTCTCAGCGTGGTGTACAGGGAGATCGAAAGCGCGTTCAAAAATGGTACCTTCCGGGGTTCGGGTGAGTGAACCAGATTCAAAACCACCACCGGCATGGATGACCGCATCGACTTCAGCCACGGTAACTCGGCCAGCGCGCTGAATATGAACCGCGGTGATACGGCCATTTTCGTGGTCGCAGCCAATGACTTGTGCGTTGTTCGAGAGGTCCACGCGAGAAGCTTTAGCTGCCTGGACTAGGGCGTCGTTAATACGACGGCCCGGAACTGACGGCGGTGCTACGGGGACTTCGCTAATCCGTACGCCTAAAGATGCAACGATGTGCTCGTAGCTTTGTGGCTTTAGTCCAAGCATGGCTGGGACCAACAGAATTTCATCCGGTTGTGCCTGCCCGCGCAGAGCGCTAACAAACGTTTCGCGCCCTCCCGGAGTGTCTAAGAAACGGGCAATATTCGTTGCCGCTGAATCGGCTTCGTGCGAACGAATATCCAAGCTGATCGTGATTGCTCGTGCCGTAACGTCAACCAGCGGGGACCGGCTGAGGTTATCAGCGATCAGCTGTGCTGGGAAGTCCTTGAACTGCTTAAGTCCGACGACGACGAGCTTTTGCCCGTCTTCCAACGCAGACATAGTTGAATGTAAGCCGAGCATTGGGCGAACTGCACCCACCGCCGTCGGCACTAGCGCGTTCGATTCTTCCCCAGCGGGGAATGAAAATGCTGGAATTCGGGAACTGAGCCAGCCGATGCCCTTGCGGACAGCATCTGCTCCGATCTGAGCATAAGGATGAGAAGTACCGCTAAGTTCCGCAACTTTCTCAAACGGCTGGGACACGGGTACACCGTCAGGGGTCCAACCGTAAACGTCCAGGCCGCCGGAAGACAACAACAATCCGCCGATTCCCTTAGAAACGATCTCTACCCGGTGTCCTGCTTCGGTCAACATCATAGCGGTGGACAGTCCAGCGAGTCCTGCGCCTACAACCACAATTTTCATCAGTTGTCACCTTCTTCGTTAACCGAGGAGTCAGTGTGGGCCATACGTGGACCAACAAGTTGGGTCTTAGGTGGAGTTGGCCGGCCGTGAACCATTGCCAGATCTCCAGTTGCCAGCTTCGCTTCGGAACTTGGTGCCGGGAGGTGGTCAATGTCAAGAGTGCCCTGCAAAATCCACTGGTTGAGCGCAGCTTCACGCATTTGCTCGCCATACAGCAGTGGGTAGACGCCGTCGAAACGGTTTGTGGTAAATAGCCGGAGCATCGTTGAGGTGCGGTCGGCAGCTGCTGGGGCAGAGCCTTCAGCAGTAGTAGTTTCTGCCTTGCGATAGACCTCATGCATCACGCCAGCAGCGCGGATCGCGCAGAAGGTGCCTTGGCATGGACCCATTCCTAGGCGAGTCTGCCGGCGAACATCGTCCAAGTTAGCTTCCGGCTGAGCAGCGAGTTGGTCTTCAATCATCGACCGTGTAACAAGCTCGCATTCGCACAGTACTGAATCTTGATCGCGGGTGGCTTCAACCTTAGCCAGCCGGTCAGAATTGCGGTGCGTGCGCTTGCCTTTAGCCGAAGGGACGGCTTCGGTTTCGGTGGTACACGGACGGTTTTCGCCCCAGTGTTCCATAAGTGCATCAACCACGTTCTTCGCCATAAGACGATATGTGGTGAGTTTTCCACCGGCAATCGTAAACATTCCGGAAATGCCATCGCGTTCGGAATGATCAATAATCGCCATACCACGGGACATGTGACGGGTATCGGTGGACGATACGCGTGAGTCCTTGACAAGTGGACGTGCGCCAGCCCAAACGTGGACTGCGCGAGAGTTCTTGAATCCAGGGATAAGGACTTCGCCAGCGTTGAGCATCTGGATAACTTCATCATGCTCAATTTCGAGGAAGTCGGGGTTTTCAACGGCCTTATCGGTGGTGCCAATGATGGATACGGTGTGAGCTGGGACGATAATGTCGCCGTCGGCCGGATGGATACACCGGTTAATGACGCGGTGGGAGAGGCGGTGGTTCATGGCGATCATGATTCCGCGGCCGGGGACGACGTCGACGCCGTGTGCGCCAGCCATGGCTGCCACTTGGCCTGCCCACGGACCAGCTGCATTGAGTACTGCCCGGCAGTTGATGTGGATCTGCTCACCAGTTCGCTCATTTTGGCAGATGACTGCAGAAACTGTGCCGTTGGTATGAATGATCTTGGTGGCCTTGTGATAGGTCAGAGCTTGGGAGCCGAGTGCACGGGCAGATTCGATAAGTCCCCAGCACATACGCCAGCCATCAACTGCACCGTCTTCGACGGCGAAAGCACGCTTGATTCCCGGATTGAGACGTGGTTCCAACTGCAATGCTTTGCTGACTGAAATTTCTTCGCATGGCACACCAGTGTCTTTGGCGCCTTGCAAGAACCGATCAGAGAACTCTAGGTCATCTTCTGGAGTAACAACGAACAGACCGCCGGTCTCTTCGACTGCATCAGAATGGATCCGTCGGATAATGGCGTTCTCTTCGGCGCATTCGGTTGCGGATCGGGGATCCGACACGACATAGCGTCCGCCGGAGTGCAACAGGCCGTGGAAACGGCCGGACGTTCCTTGCGCAACATCAGCGCGTTCTAGCAGTATTGCGTTAAATCCACGCATAGCCAAGTCGCGCAAAATGCCAGCACCGGTGGCACCGCCGCCGATTACCACAACATCGGTTGACAATGTTTTCATGGCATCTTTTCCTCACTCTTTATTTGTGCGCATCGTTGCACACCTGGTTCTACTGTAATGTTTTATGGTGCACTCATCTCATTAAGTGACCCTAATTTTTGGATCATGAACAACTGTGCACGATCGTTCATGTAGAGTGAGAGGTGTTCCGTATTCACTGGAGTGGCAGAAAGATGAGATATGGCAGAACGCGTAAATACCGCATATGAAGCAGCAATGATGCATTATGTGCAAGGTGAAACAATGGAAACTATCGCTCGCCGGTTAAACGTTTCGCGCTCTACGGTTTCTCGTCTCATCAAATCAGCTCGCGATGAAGGGTTAGTGCAGATCACCTTGCATCCGCCGCAGGAAGTTGCTTCCACTATTGCTACCTGGGTAAGCGATACATATAATGTGCGAACTCACGTGGTGCCAGTACCGTTCCAGGCCAACGAGGTACGTCGTCTGAACGCGGTAGCTCAAATGGCTGGTGTGCTCATTTCAGGATTAATGGAACCAAACACAGTAATTGGAGTGGCCTGGGGCAATACTGTTTCCGCTATTGCCGATCATCTAGTGCCACGGCAGGCCGCCGGATCGGTTGTGGTACAGCTAAACGGAGCCGCGAATCCGTCAACAACAGGGATCCCTTATGCGGGGGCAATCATGGAAGCTTTCGGGCGAGCCCACGGCAGCATGGTCCAGCATTTTTCGGTTCCAGCGTTCTTTGACTACACTGCAACCAAAGAAGCCTTGTGGCGCGAGCGCTCCATTGCGTCGGTACGCAAACTCCAAGCTTCGGCAGACGTAGCAGTGTTCGGGGTTGGGTCCATGACCGGGCACAATGTTTCGCTCGTGTATTCGGGCGGTTATCTTAGCCCGCAAGATCTCATGGCTATCAAAGACGACGGCGTTGTTGGCGACGTCTGTACCGTCTTATTGCGGGCTGATGGAACCTGGCGAGACTTGGCGATTAATCAACGTGCCTCTGGGCCAACACCGGATGAGCTGTCGCATATTAAACGCCGGATCTGTGTTGTTTCGGGTATTGATAAAGTGGTGGCTGCTCGGGCGGCGTTGCGTGCCGGGGTAGTAACGGATCTTATTATTGACGAAGACGCTGCCGCGCGGTTACGTGAAATTAGCTAGTTAGTTATGTGGTAAACGGTAGTGTCCAGCTTTTGTCTGAACGAGTAGGCCATCGCTTACCAGCCCGGACAATGCTGGCGTAAACCGCTGGCTCGGAAGCTGGCTACGTGCGATTAAGGTTTCTTCTGCAAACGACTGGGATGGTTGTGCACGGAAAATTTTCATAATCATACCGCGCGCTTGCCGATTCGTACCGACCCATTTCTGAGTTGTCCGAGTAGGTGCGTAAGCATCGGCTGGGTAGCCAGCCTTTTTCCATTCACATACGTCGACGACGGGACACTCCTCGCACCGCGGATTCCGTGCCGTACATACCAGTGCGCCAAATTCCATAATCGCAGCGTTCCAACGCCATGCTTGTGCTGGATCAGTAGGAACAAAACTACTAGCGCGGTTACGTTCGGCCTGAGTTTGCGTTGGGGCGGGCAGTGCCTCGCCATGCCAGCGTGCTAAGACTCGCCTGATATTTGTATCGAGCACGACCGAATAGTCCTCATAGGCGAAAGCAAGCACTGCGTCGGCAGTGTAGGGACCAATTCCAGGCAAACTCAGCAGGTCCTCCCGCTGCCGTGGAACATTCCCAGCAAATTGTTGGACGATTGCTTGTGCGCATTCGCGTAGCCGCAAGGCTCTACGAGGGTAGCCCATTCGGTCCCACGCTAATAGAACGTCTGCTGGGGTCGCAGCTGCAAGGTCTGTTGGGGTCGGCCACCGTTCTAACCAGGCTTGCCAGGTTGGTTCAACCCGCGATACTGGGGTTTGCTGGCTCATAACTTCGCATAACAAAATTGCCCACGGATCGCGAGTTTGTCGCCACGGCAAGGGGCGGGCTTCGCTAGCAAACCAGTTTGTTAAATCGTGGTAGAGAGATGAATTTTCCGGCATCGTCATGGAATAAGGTTAGCTGCTGCCTGTGCGAGTGCTTCACGCTGCTTTGTGGTGAGGTGACGCCCGTTAATGTAATCATGTGCCCATAAACCATCGGCTATGAGCTGGACCAGATAGGCTCGGCAGGCTTGTTCGTCGGTTGTGATGTTTTCTGGAGAACACGTCCACTGGTCAAGTTTATCCGCCCAGATCGAATACATCTGCGGGTCAGAAGAAGCGTCAATCGTCATCATGAGTTCAGCTCGGGTGGCTGCATTTTGCGATACTGCTAAATTAGCGCGAAGTTTCGTAGCGACGTCGTCGGCGTCGTCGTCCCTAACTGCGTCAAGCAAACGTTGTTCCCAGCACTGAGCCATATGTTCGTGAACGTCGTGAATCATCTCTTCACGTGACGGAAAATGATAAATCAGTCCAGATTTACTCATTCCGCTCCGGGTAGCAACCGCATCATAAGTTACGCCAGCCACCCCAGATTCTTCGATAATCTCGACGATCACGTCGAGGATGTCGGTCTTTTTATTCGTGCGCATAAGGCGTCTCCTTTGGATTGCCACGCAAAGCATAGGCGGTAACCAGTGCGGCAAAAATCGTGATGACGATGATAAGTAAAATAATATCCAGATACGCGGCATCGTAACCGGCGCGGGCAGTATCGGCTAACGTTGGATGAGCTAACCCATCATAAATCGATGTGCTGATTTCTTCCGGCACATTGATTCGGTAGAAGAACGGCAACAAACTACCAACTATTGCCACAGCTACGACGGTGCCAATTTCGTACGAGACTTCTTCTACCGCTGCTGCCATGCCGGCTTTGCGGCGCGGTGCAGAGCCGATAATCGCGGTAGATGAAACGCTCATAACTAATCCTACGCCAGCACCCATTAATGCCAGACCAACAATAGTTAGCCACAACATAGTGTGTGAAACACCGAAGTACATCGCGGTTAACCCTAGGGTGGACGTAACTAAGCCACCGGAGATAAGAGTCCGGAATCCGATGATGTGAACGATTGCGCCGCCGATAGCTGACGTGAAGAATGACGATAGCGCCGCCACAGCTACTAGCATTCCAGCTTGGAGCGGAGTGAATCCAGCAGTTAATTGGAAACGCTGGGTTGTCATCAGTTCAGATCCACCCAAAATAAAAAGTGTCATACCAGCGGAAATGACTCCTGCGGTAAACATCCAGGATCGGAAAATTTCGAATTCCAAGAGTGGTTCGATGAGTTTGTCTTGCCGGAGCTTGAAAGCTACTGCGCCAACGATGCCAGTTGCTAGCGAAATAACTACGACCCACAGGTTTTGTTGACCCGAGATTTCCTTGATGAACATGACCATGCCAAGCATGGCGAACATGGCGTACACACTCGAAATGAAATCCCAGTGTTTGCTTGGGTTAGCTTGATTAGGTGGTGCTATCGCAAACGTTGCAATAAAAGCTGCGATAGCTACCGGAATGTTGATTAAGAAGATAGAACCCCACCAGAAATGTTCAAGCAAGAAGCCTCCGATAACTGGGCCGGTGGCTGCACCGAGCGTTGAGGTGGCCGCCCAGATACCGATGGCGGTGGCCAGCTCGCGAGGATCTAAAAAGGTGGTGCGGATCAGTGCCAGTGTGGCTGGCATCAGTGTTGCGGCTGCAAACCCGAGGATAGCTCGAGCTCCTACCAGCCACCACGGACCTGGAGCAAAAGCCGCTGCCAATGATGCGAACGAAAAGATGATTAATCCGATCATCCACATTCGTCGATGACCGATTTTGTCTCCTAGGGTTCCGGTGCCGAGTAAGAGTCCGGCTAAAACAAGTGGGTAGGCATTGATGATCCACAGATTTTGCAGTTCCGACGCATGTAATACTTCGCGTAGGCGGGGAAGCGCAGTATAGAGGACAGAGTTATCGACTCCGACGAGGAATAAGCCGGAGCTGAGTACAGCTAAGAAAAGCCACTTACGATGTGCAGAAAGTGGAGAATCATAACGAGCATTCAACATAACCGTAACTGTACCGAACGTTCGGTATGGTTATGAAGCGTGGTTGGCGTTTCGTCATCGATCTCTCACTCATTCAGCTAGCAACAAAATCGCGTGAGCCAGAACATGTATCGGCGTGGACGTTTCGTTCAACGGCGATCGCCAGCTACGGTTGAATATGTGAATACTAAACGTGGTCCTGGTTCTCGTCCTCCACGCAAGGGCGGGCGTCCAACGCCGTCGTCGGCGACTAATCGAACGCCTATGGAGCGTTCGGAGCGCAGGCGTAACCAAGAGCAACGTCCACGAACTGTCCAAGCTCGTCCGCGCAGGGTGGAAAATAAGCGCGTGAATCCAACGGTTCAGCGTCGGAGAGCCGCTCGAGCGCAGGCCAGTCGGGAGGCTTTGCTGCGGCGCCGTCGGACAAGGAAGCGGATCGCTGGTGTTGTGGGTGCGATAGTGGTGATAGCAGCTACGATCTGGCTGGTGTCCTTTTCGCTACAAAAGATTCAAGAGCAAACTGCGCCACCTGACCCGGCACGAGTATTTGATCCGGTGCCGTGCTCTGTTGACGATTTGTCGGCCACGTTGTCTCATCAGGGTTCAGTCTCTGGGCGGCCAGTGAATATTGGGATTAAGGTAAAGAATTCGCGGAGTAAAGCTCCGTGCGTGATGGAAACTAGTCCTAAAGATTTCAAGGTCACGATTGAAACTGGTGATCTGAAAGTTTTCGATTCAGCCACGTGTGACGTAGGTGTTTCCGCCCCGCGCTTACTCTTGAGTAAAGATGTTGAATCTAACCAAAAAATTACCTGGAATGGAATGTATTCGGGCAAGCTCTGCTCAACGACGACTCCTGCAAATCCAGGAACGTATATTGCCCGCGTATACTATCTTGGCGAAGAACTAACAGCTAAAGGATATGCCTTTGAGCTGGTCGCACCTGCGCCACCACCTGAAGCTAAACCTGCTGAGTAGCTCTACTGGGAAACTGGGAGAACCGTATTTACTGCTTGCTTGACGTCGGCTACTCTCCGAATTGTTAGGTTTCCCGGAGCGGATACATTATCTGCGCTGGCTGGAATCAAGGCGATATTAAATCCTAGCCGGGCAGCTTCGTTGATCCGTTGCTGGATGCCGACGACGGGGCGTAACTCTCCAGTCAGCGACACTTCACCAAGCGCCACAACACCAGGAGCTAGCGGTAAATCTGCTGCGGCAGAAGCAAGCGCGAGTGCAGTAGCGATATCTACACTGGGTTCAGTGGCTTTCGCGCCACCAACTGTGGAAACAAAAACATCGGACCGATCGTATGCAATGCCCAATCGTGACTGCAAAACAGCTATCATCATGGCAACTCGGGAAGAATCAACGCCGGAGGTGGTACGCCGCGGTGGGCCACCGGCTGGAACCCGTAGTGCCTGCACTTCTACCGGCATCGGACGGCGTCCCTCTAGCGTGATAGTGACGCAGGTGCCAGGAACAGTAAGATTACGGGCACTTAAAAACAGCCCGGACGGATCTGCAAGGCCCCGAATACCAGAATCAATCAGCTCGAAACAGCCCACTTCGTCGGAAGCGCCATAGCGATTCTTTACTGCTCTCACCATGCGCAACCGTGAATGTTTATCGCCTTCGAACTGGCAGACCACATCAACCAAATGTTCCAAAACCCGCGGGCCAGCGATCGAGCCCTCTTTAGTAACATGGCCGACCACAATTATTGGAAGATCTGAGCTCTTAGCGCGATTAACTAACGCAGCCGTAACTGCCCGAACCTGAGCCACTCCGCCAGCCGAGCCCTCTACATCCGGATCAGCAATCGTTTGAACAGAATCAACGATCAACAACGATGGGCGAGAAGACTCCACATGGCCAAGTACTCGAGCCAAATCAGCTTCTGCAGTAAGTAACAGATGCGGATGCAACGCACCGATGCGTTCTGCACGGGAACGAACCTGTGACGCAGATTCTTCTCCCGTCACGTATAACACCGGATTCTTGCCAGCTGTAGCAGCTTCTGCTGCGGCCTTCGCTGCCACATCAAGCAATAACGTAGACTTACCTACTCCTGGTTCACCAGCGAGCAAAATAACCACACCGGGAACAATGCCGCCACCAAGTACCCGATCAAGCTCACTAACGCCAGTAGGCGATTTAACCGACGCTTGGCTACTGACATCAGTAATAGGTTGTGCCGGACTATGCGGAGTCAACGGGATAACAGTGCGTGCAATGCTGCCAGTTCCATGTTCCACAACTGTGCCCCACTGCTGGCATTCGCCACACCGGCCTACCCATTTCGAGGTAGTCCAGCCACATTCGGTACAAACAAAAGATGCTTTAGTTTTCGCCATAGCCACACCCTACCAACCAGGTCCGACACATTTTCAGAACACCGCGTTACAGCCGGTTGGCGAATGTTTCTAGCAACGTCGGCTCTCCCGAAACAATCAGCGTATCCCCGCTCGACACTAGTGTTTGTGGGGTTGCGTATTCGAACGGTTGCCCATGTGATTTCACGCCGATCACCCGCACCCCAAACCGCTCTTGAATCCGGCTTTGCTCTAGGGTAAAGCCAATCATGTCCTTCGGTGGCAACATCTTCACGATGGTGAACTGGTCTTCCATCTCGATATAGTCAAGCATTTTTCCTGAAACCATGTGGGCTACGCGCTGACCGGCGTCGTATTCCGGATAAACAACATGATTGGCGCCGATACGCCGCAAAATTGTGCCGTGTTCGCGCGACGTCGCTTTCGCCCAGATCTCCCGCATCCCCATGTCAACCAAATTTGCGGTGATTAACACGCTGGCTTCGAGCGACGTACCTACACCAACAACAGCAATCTGGAAATCCTGTGCGCCTAACTGATGCAGCGCTTCAGCCGATCGAGCATCTGCTTCAACCACGCGGAAACGATGCGACCACTGCTGGGCTAAATCCGGATCAGACTCTACCGCCAACACGTCGCGGCCTAATTTATCTAACGTTACTGCAATAGCTGAACCAAAACGTCCCAGCCCAATCACCAAAACCGCATCTGGACTTTCGTTAGAAACTCGAGCCATATCTCTTCTTTCTCTGGAATACCGACAATTCTAGGTTAGCCGATAACCGGGCGTTCTTCTGGGAGCCGGATAACCCGACGACGATTGCGCAACGCAAGTGCAGCGGCTAAGGTCATCGTTCCCACGCGTCCCAGATACATCAGCACGATAAGAATAATTTGCGCGGATTCGGGGAGAGTAGGTGTGATACCAGTTGACAGTCCACAGGTGGCGAATGCAGAAATAACTTCAAACAGCACTTGGGAAAGCGAATAGTTGGTGATTTGGAGGATAGCGAGCGTTGCTGTTCCCACCAAAAATGCGCCCAAAAAGGTAGCAGAAATAGCAAGACGAACGACGTCTGGTGGAATGCGTTTGCCAAACGCCTCGGTGTCACGATCACCGCGTGCTTCGGCCACAATGGCGAGTACCAGCACGGCAAATGTTGTTACCTTAATCCCGCCGCCGGTTGATGCTGATCCGCCACCGATAAACATGAGAACGTCAATGAAAAACCAGGTTGATTGTTCCATTTGCCCGACGTCGAGCGTTGCCAGTCCGCTCGAACGCGGGGTAGTAGCGTGGAATAGCGTTGCCAGAATTCGATCTGACCCGCTTAGTCCGCCAAGCGTTGCCGGATTGTTCCACTCCAACAAGCCGATCACAATAATCGAAATGCCGAGTATCGAACCGTAGGTGACGAGTGTCAGCTTGGAATGTAACGTCCAATCATGTGGGTGGCGCAGGTGTTGAGCGATGTTTAACGTAACTGGAAAGCCAACGGCCCCAACGATCGTTCCTAAAATAATCGGTAGGCTTACGGCCCAGTTGCCAACGAATTGTCCAAGTCCATCGGCTAAAACTACGAAGCCGGCATTGTTAAACGTTGATACAGCCATAAATAAGGAGTGGCCCAGTGCGCTTATAAAGGATGGATCGATGCCAACGAACGTTGCCAAGAAGATAAGGGTTAAAACAGTCTCAGCCACCAGTGATGTTGCGATGACAGCGCGCAGTAAGGCTCCGACGTCGCCCAGCCGGCTTTTCGTTTCCGTTGCCGCGAGCATACGTTGCGTCAGTCCTAAGTGTCGGGAAACCGCCAGTGCCAAAATAGATGCAATGACCATGACGCCTAATCCGCCGATCTGGATACCTAAAGCCAGAACGATATCTCCGAAAACTGTCCATTGAGTAGCAGTGTCGACGACGGTCAGGCCGGTCACGCATACCGCTGACGTTGCTGTGAATAGTGCAGTGACGAAAGAAGTGCTTCCGGGGGTGCGAGTTGCGAACGGTAGCATCAGTAGCAAGGTGATAGTAAGAATGAGGGCCGCAAAGACGAGCATTGCTAGGCGAGCAGGGGAACGCCGTGCCAGGGAGTTTATGTAAGAACGAACTGAATGACCGGTAGTGCCAGTATCAGAATCGGGACCTAACGACATGCGGATATCAAAGCGTCCACGGCCTGATGATGGCAGCTGTGGAGGAACTCCGTGCGCCACGAATTTTTCTCCTTGATAACTGAAAATTAAATCCCTTCAAGCCTATCGCGCTCGAGTTGTAAATGTGGCATTGATAGCGGTTTATGGCGTACCGGAAGCCGTAATCTAGCGAACAAACCTGAGTGTTTAAGGTGTGGGTTGAGGGAATATCAGGTACAATCGACTAAGAACAGAGTGTTTCGGTACGTGGCGTTTTTCACCACGGACGAAATTGAGAAGAAGCACCAATAATGTGAATCCTTCGAGCTTGCCAAGCTCGCCGATACGAGAACGGACACGTAGATGGCTCAACTCCCATCATCAACACCGCAGTTCTTCACTGTGGCCGAAGTTGCTGATATGACGCGGGTTTCGCGGATGACTGTCTATCGTATGGTCCACTCGGGAGAGCTCCCGGCAGTTCGTGTTGGCAACTCGTATCGCGTTCCTAAATCGGCAGTTGATCAACTGCTTACTGGAGGAGCGGCGGTAGATTTCCGTGAAGCATCCGGATCTTGATTCGTTTGCACAGCTCAAAATCATGTAGAATCTGTTCTGTTCGTAATCGCGGCGTAGCCGCGGCAGTTCCAAGTCCGGAGGTAACCTGTGGGTTCCGTTATTAAGAAGCGTCGCAAGCGCATGTCGAAGAAGAAGCACCGCAAACTGCTTCGCAAGACTCGTCACCAGCGTCGCAATAAGAAGTGATGAAAATCGAGAGCCTACGGGCTCTCGATTTCTATCTGCGCTAATACGTTAGCACTTCAGTGGTAGGTGGCTTTAGGGCGTGTCTCGGGTTAAACTAAGATGTCAATGGTTGAAATCAGAAGAAAAACCATTTAAGATAGTTAAAGATTAAACATTATTTCACTCAGTTAGGGTAGGCATACCATGGCGGAAACACGATTGCTTGACCAAGAAGAGCAACAGGCATGGCGGAACTTCCTGCGTGGCCAAGCGACAGTACATGATGCGATAAATCATGACGGGCTTGAAAACTTTGGCTTAGCGCTTCATGAATTTGAGGTGCTTGTGCGACTTGCTGAAGAACCAGAACAGCAGTCACGAATGTCATCATTGGCTACCGGATTGGTTCATTCACGCTCACGCCTGACCCACACTGTTGCGCGCCTGGAAAAAGCTGGATATGTGCAGCGCTTCCAGTGCCCGCACGATCGGCGTGGAATCTTTTGTCGGCTCACCGATGAAGGGCAAGAAAAGCTTGAGTCGGCTACGCCGCAACATATTAAATCGTTGCGCCGGTATTTCCTCGATAAACTCTCACGCGAGGAACTGCTAACAATTGGCGAAATATTCGCCAAGCTCATTGACGATGAAGAAACCGAGAAGCGGGTTTGTGGGCAGTGATCCCGCGATCTAGTAAGCTAGGGCGTATGGATATCACAACGGTTCACTTAGTTCGTCATGGAGAAGTAGATAACCCGGAAGGCGTTCTGTATGGTCGCCAGCCTGGATATCATTTAACTCAGCTAGGCCACCAGATGGCTGCAAAGCTTGCCCAAGCATTTGACGGGCATGATATTCGTACCGTTATTACTTCGCCGCTAGAACGCGCAATTGAAACCGGTACCCCAACTGCACAACATTTTGGTTTAGATATCAAGACCGATGAGCGCGTCATCGAAGCTGACAACAAGTTCGAAGGGCTCGATGTTAATTCCAACCGGTGGAAGCTGGCGTCGCCGAAATTCTGGTCCTGGTACGCAAATCCACTAGAGCCATCATGGGGCGAGCCGTATACCGATATCGTAGCTCGAATGTCAGCCGCGATCTCAGATGCGATCACTCAGGCACGTGGCGGTGAAGCTATTATCGTCTCCCACCAGCTCCCGATCTGGACCATGCGTCGGTTCATTGAGCGACTCCCATTGGCTCACGATCCTCGCAAGCGCGAATGCTCGTTGGCTTCCGTAACAACATTGACGTTCGTTGGCCGTCAACTGATCTCGTTGGATTACTGGGAGCCGGTCGAAGATATTCTCGATCAGGCGGCCGATATGGTTCCAGGCACGTCGAAAGCACAGATCAAGAAATAGTTCTTGTAGGCATCAGCCACTGTGCTTGCCGTAAAGTCCGCCGTCGTCGTCGGAATCGTCGCTTTCCTTTGGTAACTCTTCTTCTGGATCTAAGCCAGCTTCGGCTCGTTTTTGTTGCTCGTAAGCACGACGACGATTACGGGCCTCAAGACGCGCGAGAAATTCCGGATCGTCGTCGGGAGCTACTGGTCCGTTCGATTTAGTGCCGGTGCCAAAAGGCTTACGCAAAGAATCAGACGATAGCGTAGTTCCAGAGCGGAACAAATCTTGGTTCTTGAAAAATAGCCACAAGAGAGGCCCGATTAACGGCACAATAAGGGTTAAAACCGCCCACGCTGCCTTAGGGAGCCGTGCCGGGAGCTTATTGCGATCGGTTCGTAGCACATCAATAAAAGTGTAGATGTGAAGTGCTAACGCTGTTAAAACTATGAGTATTCGAGCCACGTCTTATAGTCTATTGAACTTTTCGATGTAAAGATAGCTCACGGGTGTCAGCTGAGCGCAAAAACGATGAAAAACACGATGGCATAGAGTAGCTCAAAGAGGCCAGTGTATTTCAAAACAACGATAAGATCCTTACCCTGCGCGCCATCCTTAACACGTTTGATTGGGAAAGCAAGTATCGCAAACAAGATCATGCCCAGCAGTGCTAGGGGGCCATCGATGATCATCTCGGTAATACTCAGGATAATAACCGCGACTATGAGCATGGCAGCGTAGGAAATACGTGCCCAGCGATCGCCTAAACGTACCGCCAACGTGATTTTGCCGGCTTGGGAGTCGCTCGGAATATCACGGATATTGTTTACCATCAGCAACGCGCAGGCAATCAGGCCAACACCGGTGCCAGCCGCCCAGGCATACCAGGGAGCACTGTTTGTTTGTACGTAGGCAGTGCCAACTGTTGCCATCCAGCCGAAAAATGCGAGCACAAAAACTTCGCCTAGACCCATGTACCCGTATGGGTGAGAACCGCCGGTGTAGTACCAAGCGGCGAGGGTAGCAGCCGCACCCAACGCAATCAGCCACCACTGGCCGGAGAGGGCAACTAAGGTAAGTCCGGCGACGCAGGCAAGAGCGAAGAAACTCAGGGCAATAACGAGCACGACGCGGGGGCGAACCTTGCCGCCACCGGTGAGTCGAGGCGGTCCTTGACGGACGTCATCTGTGCCGCGAATCCCATCGGAATAGTCGTTTGAAAAATTCACGCCGACCTGGAATGCCAACGCGACGAACGCCGCTAGCAGCGTTCGCGGGAGCGAAAACCCTGAATCGAAAATCGCTATTCCGGCACCGATAATTACTGGTGCAACTGCTGCTGGGAGGGTGCGCACACGAGCGCCTTCGAGCCAATCGTTAACTGTTACCACATGAAAAGTATAGGCGAGCAGCGGCGGTAATGGCACGGCGGTCTATTTTGCCAGAGTCTTTCAGCGGCCAAGAATCGTATCCGAGGGTAGCGAGTGGGACGAGCCGGCGCGGTTGCCATCCAGTCCCTAAACTGTGCTTGATGCGGTCACGGATTTGCTTTTCCGCTCCTCCAGACAAAGGCGAAACTCCTGGTTCAAGGATCGCTACCGCTGATTCACCCCATATTTGATCAGGGACGCCGACGACGATCGCCCGCATCCCGGTGAGCTGCTCGAGTTTTTCCTCCACAAGATGCGGAATGATGGTCAGGCCACCAGTAGTGATGGCGTCGTCGATCCGGCCAAGGACGCTGAGTGTGCCATCGGCGTTGAACCGACCGTGATCCCGGGTGTGGTACGTAGCGGTTAATGGGCAGGATTGCGCACTGGCGGTCAGCAACCCGGCACCAGTCACCATAGCCCCAGTGATCGAAATCTGGCCCGAGTCTGTCAGCTCAATAACAGCATCGCCGATCGGTCGCCCATCGTACACACAGCCACCGCATGTTTCCGTCATCCCGTAGGAGGTATGGACGGTCAGGCCAGCATCGTGGGTTTGAGCCAGTAACGACGACGGCGTTGCGGCGCCACCCACTAACAACACAACTGAGCGGGCTAGGGTGGTTAGCCGGCTATCGGCCAAAATACGGCGTAATTGGGTGGGGACAACCGAGCAATAGGTTGGTTGGCTTGCATCCGCGGACGGCAGCACCTCGGTTAATGATTGGTGTAGTGGCGCAACACCAGCGAGCACTGAGCGCACAATCGTCTGGAATCCAGCAATATGGTGTAATGGCAAATCGGCTAGCCAGCGTCCCGGGCCGTAGAGAGCCTGATGGGTAGCGTGTGCTGAGGTCCGCAGTGAATGCCACGATAACGGCACAATTGTACCGGTGCCAGACGTTGAACCTGAGGTGCGCATCAACAATCCAGTACCTACCGGATAGCCGGCGTGCGCAATCTCCGCATGCGCCTGAGCTGGATCAACATTCGGGCCGACCATAAAAAGCGGAGCCGAAAGCTCGCCTGCTAAACCAGCACGGACATAGTCCTCGACCGCCGGCAATTCGCTACCGTCACACACCACCACGATTGGATCATCGTAGGCGAGGACGAAAGGTGAATCGGGAGCCGTCATTATGCGTAGAACGGGAAATCGTCCCAGCGCGGTGGGCGCTTCTCTAAGAATGCGTCCCGGCCTTCTTGTGCTTCTTCGGTCATATAGGCTAGGCGGGTTGTTTCACCGGCAAACACTTGCTGACCGGCGAAGCCGTCGTCAGCCAAATTGAACGCAAACTTGAGCATACGCAAGGCTTGCGGCGATTTCGTCCCCATAATCTGGGCGTATTCGCACGCCTTGTTTTCTAGCTCTGCGTGGGGAACTGCCTCATTGACTACGCCCCAACGCTCGGCATCTTGCGCCGAATATTCGCGTGCTAAGAAGAAAACCTCGCGCGCCCGCTTATCGCCAATTTGGCGGGCCAGCAACGCCGAACCATACCCGGCGTCGAACGAACCTACATTGGCATCAACCTGCATAAAACGAGCATGCTCGATTGATGCGATCGATAAATCGCACAACACGTTCAACGAGTGACCGCCGCCAGTGGCCCACCCGGAAATCGCACCAATGAAGATCATGCCAGAATTACGCATGAGCCGCTGAACTTCGAGGATATGCAACCGGCCAGCCCGTGCTGGATCAATCGAATCGCGAGTGGCTTTGTTGGCTTGTGGATCGTCGTCGCCACCGTCATAACGGTAACCGTCCCGGCCGCGAATGCGCTGATCCCCACCAGAACAAAACGCCCAGCCGCCGTCTTTAGTAGACGGACCGTTACCGGTGAGAATAACGCAACCGACTTCACCAGTTAACCGGGCATGATCTATCGCGCGATACAGCTGGTCAACCGTTTCGGGCCGGAACGCATTGCGGACTTCCGGACGGTTAAACGCAATACGTACCAAAGGTAGATCCCGTTCGCTGACAACACTCCCATCGGTAGCAAATTCACGTTCCACGCCACGATGATAAGTCACATCAGCATCTGGAAAACCATCGACCGACCGCCACCGGCGCGGATCAAAAATCTCAGAAACTTGCTCAGGTAATGGTGAAATAGTCATACGACTATTGTGCCATGTGACGGCGGAACACGACGACGTCGTCCACTCGCGTCACATTCTTGTCCGTCAGTTCCGTTTCTAACCGGGTAGAAGACTCCACGCCGAAATCTGGCAAGTGAACGCGGTCAATCAGGTCTGCGCCAGTCCACGCAACAAACGAAGCCGGGTGCCACGGCAAGGCAAATGCATGCGTTGCCACCATGATCCGGCCGCCGGGAACCACGCCCTGCGCAACCGTCTCAATAAGTTGTGGCAACTGCTCGAAGTGAAGAAAAGACAGCAAGACCAGATCGAGATCCGCCCAGCCTTCGCGCGCAAAAATCTCAGCGGCTTCACCAACAAACCCGGATACGCGATCAGTCACCCCAGCGTGCTGAGCCGCTTGGCGCAGCCGATCAATTGCGGTAGCAGAAAAATCAATTCCGTGAACCGTCCAGCCATGCTTAGCTAACCACACGACGTCGTGGCCCTCGCCGCAACCTATATCAACGGCTGTTCCCGCTGGCCAAGAGGCGGAGTGCGAGATAACAAACTGATTCGGTTCCGTGCGCCACAATTGTGTAGTTGACGCATATTTTTCTTCCCAACCCTGAGCATCCATGCCTGACAGTTTAACCTGAATCCAGACTAAAATGGGAGTATGCATCTGGACGTCTACATATACTCCTCACCCCTTCATACCCGGTTTCGTGGATTAACTACGCGAGATGGTCTGCTCATTCATGGGCCTGCCGGCTGGGGTGAAACCAGCCCGTTTTGGGATTACGGCCCGCAGTATTCTGCAGCCTGGCTACGTGCCGGGGTAGAGGCGGCCACCCAAGGCTACCCAGAACCATTGCGCCACTCGATCCCGGTGAACGTGACTGTTCCTGCCACCACTACCGAACGTGCCTTCCAGATTGCGGCGCGCGGCGGATGTAGCACCGCAAAAGTGAAAGTTGGGGAGCCCGGGCAGAGCTTAGCCGATGATGTCTCCCGTGTGGCGGCCGTGCGCGAGGCGTTGGGACCGGCTGGAAAAATCCGGGTCGACGTTAACGGCGCGTGGAGTGTGGTGGAAGCCCGCGATGCTATTCCAGCGTTGGATCGGGCAGCTGGCGGGTTGGAATATGTTGAACAACCAGTAGCAGAGGTGGAAGATTTAGCGCGCGTTCGCCGGCAGTCTAGCGTGCCGATCGCAGCAGACGAATCCATCCGGCGAGCTAGTGATCCGATGCGAGTCAAAAAACTAGCGGCCGCCGATATTGTGGTTGTTAAAAATCAGCCGCTCGGCGGGGTGCAAGCTGCGCTCGCGATTGCCCACGATATTGAGTTGCCCGTGGTGGTTTCATCCGCGTTAGAAAGCTCGATCGGAATCCGTGCCGGGTTGGCGTTCGCTGCTGCCTTGCCGGAATTGAATCATGCGTGCGGGTTGGCTACCAGCCAGCTATGGGTCAGTGACCCAACTCCGGAACCATTGTTGCCAGTAGATGGGCAGATCCAGATACGTGACGTGGCCCCAAGCTCACTTCCGGCACCGGAACCAGAATTAGTTGCGCGTTGGCAAGAACGGTTAGCGCAGATGTGGACCTATGCGGGTATTGACGCCAGCTATACGTTACATACCGATGCATACAATAGAGAAGGAAACTAGCGTGACTGATTCGACGACGACCGCCCGTACCCTCCTTGCCAACCTCATTGCGTGCGATGTGCGTACGTTTATCTTGTGTCCGGGATCGCGGTCAGCTCCGTTCGCCTACGCGTTATACGACGCCGAACGTGCCGGGCTGATTCGGTTACATATCGAAACAGACGAACGAGTAGCCGGATTTGTTGCGCTCGGTGCAGGCGTAGCGGGGGAACTAGCCGCGGTGGTAACGACGTCGGGCTCCGCGGTTGCCAATCTTCATCCTGCAGTTGAAGAAGCCTATTACGGTGGCGTGCCGATGATTGTGCTTAGTTCGGATCGGCCACATCATATGCGTGGGGTACGAGCTAGCCAGACGACCGACCACCAAGCAGTGCTAGCTGGATCAGTCCGACATTTTCGGGAGTTCCCAGCTGGCGGCTCACTGACAAATGCGGGTGGTTTGGTGCGGCGGGCTGTGCGGGCAGCTCGTGGACTCGATCAGGGGAGTGTTCCCGGTCCAGTACACCTGAACGTTGGGTTTGTAGAACCATTGATGCCGGCTGATACCTGGACAACTCTCAGCCAAGATATTGCGGATGCTCGCCAAACTGAACATGAGATTGCGGCAGATGACGTGCGCTGCGTCGTCGTTGCCGGATCTACGGTGCGTCATCGTAACCTTGACCCGCAGGTGTTTGCTGGACTGCCGATCTTGGCCGAGCCTTCATCGCCGTTGCGGAGCCATCCCGATGCGATCACGGCTCATCCGATCGTGCTTCAATCTGAGTTGCGGCAACGGATTAACCGGGCGATCGTCGTCGGGCACCCAACGCTAACTCGCGAAATTTCTGCGTTGCTGGCGGATGAATCAGTTGAGGTGTACGTGCTGGACGACGCCCCGACCTACGCCGATGTAGCCGGGCGTGCACGGGTGATTTCGGCGGCTGAGCTAGCGACGTGGGCGACACCGAATCAGGCATGGCTCGCACAATGGCAAGCTGCGAGCATGGCGGCAAACGAACATATCGCGCAGCATCTGGCCGGACTAACATTTGCGAGTATTGGCCGCGATATTAGCCAACTCAGCCACAATGTTCAGTTAGTTGTTGGCGCATCGTCCATCATCCGTGAGATGAACCTGTATGCTTCCTTGCCAGCTCGCCCAGTTCATGCAAACCGTGGGCTAGCCGGGATTGACGGCACAATGTCCACCGCCATCGGCATCGGGTTAGCAACCGGAGAGCCAGTGCGTGTGGTTTTGGGAGACTTAACGTTCATCCACGATCTCGGAGCACTGGTCCACACCGCGGGACAAGCCGCTATTGCGCTTGACGTAGTGGTTATCGACGACGCCGGTGGCTCGCTATTCGCTACCCTCGAATACGGGCAGGGCGATACGGACTCATATGATCGAGTTTTCCGTACCGCTAAAGACCTCGATATTGCGTCTTATGCGGCAGCTGTTGGCGCGGAGTACTGCCCGGTGGCAAGCCGAGAAGAACTGGCTGTTGTCTTAGCGAACCTGCCGGCGAAGGTACGCATCGTACACATCGGTCTGGGGCGTACTAGTATGAAGTCCGATAGGGCACTGCGGCACGATAATCGGCAACGCGTATTGGACGCTGTTCACCGCAGGCTAAATAGTTTTCAGTAAACTTTCAGATTCCTTTGCGGATATTGAAAGATCGCAGTGTGAATCTAAATTTTGTAACCGAGATTTAACTGACATTTGGAGGAAATGATGGAAGAGAACAACGTTCCACGTCCTGAGGAAAATCATGAACATAACCCTAGTGGGGTTCCACATGTCAGTGAGCCTATGGAACAACCGCTATCAGGGGATATGCCATACGCCGGAAATGATTTTGAAGAGGTTCCGGCGCAGCCAGATCCAGTTCCCGTAACACCTGTTGCTTCAGCCTCTGCTACCGCCGAACCTGAGCCATCCGCGCAATCGGCAACTAACAATTGGGAGCAGCCGATGCAGTGGCAACCGCATTCGCAGTATCAACCAATTTTTGCCCCGCCAACAAGCTTTACTCAGCAGAAGAAGCAACGGCGCAGGCCAGGTTGGTTTGCCCTAGTTGCGGCATCGGTAGTTGCTGCACTAGCAGGCGCTGGAATGGGAATCGCCGGGAACAGCTTTATTCACCCTACGGGGCTACGGCCAGCAACCATGACTGCAGCACCACAACACAATGGCGGGACAACCAAGCTAGTCAACAGTACGGTTGCGGCTCCCGATTGGGAAAAAGTAGCGGACGAAGTGGGCGCAACAGTGGTCTCGCTCAATGTCACTACAGATGGTGGCCAAGCTCAAGGATCAGGCGTGATCATTGACAAATCTGGTCGAATCTTAACCAACAATCACGTTGTCGCGGGAGCCACAAAACTGTTCGTCATGTTCTCTGATGGCCGAGTCTTTGAAGGACACGTCATGGGAACGGATGAGGCTACAGATTTGGCTGTTGTAGAACTTGTAGATCCACCAAAAGATTTGGCTGTTGCTCAACTGGGCGATTCGTCAGATCTGAACGTTGGTCAAGCTGTGGCTGCTATCGGTAATCCGATGGGATTAGACTCAACTCTAACTACAGGTGTTATTTCGGCGCTAGATCGGCCAACTCAAGCTGATCAAGGTGCGAACGTCGTCACAAACGCCATCCAAATCGATGCGGCAATTAATCCAGGTAACTCTGGTGGCCCAGTTTTTGACCAGCAGGGTAAGGTTATTGGAATTGCCTCCTCTATCATTACTGTGAAAACAAGTTTTGGTGGCCAAGGAGCTGGATCGATTGGTTTAGGCTTTGCTATCCCCGTGAATTTGGCTAAGAACATCTCTAGCCAGCTGATCGAAAAGGGTAGCGCCGAGCATGCCTATTTGGGGGTCACTATCACCAACGGGCTAGCAAAGTTTGACGATACGCGACGCACAGCTGCAACGATTAAGACTGTTGAGCCAGGCACGCCAGCAGCTAAAGCTGGCTTGAAAGAAGATGACAACATCGTTGAAGTTAACGGCCGAAAAGTTTCTACGGCTACTGCTTTGACCGGCTATATCCGGCAATACCGCTCTGGTGATGTAGTTAATGTGAAAATCGAACGTGGCGGAAAACTGATGGAAGTCGATGTTACCTTAGCAACTCGACCAGATCCACGTCCGTAGTATTTCCTCAAGCACGCAGGGAGGCTGACAGACTCACTTCTGTCAGCCTCCCTGCGCATGGTTTTACAGTGCTATTCCAAGAGCTCCCATAATTGGAGCAAATTTAGCTTGCGTTTCCGCATATTCTTCATCTGGATCCGAATCCGCCATAATGCCACCGCCAGCCCAAGCGCGTGCGTGTAATTCGTCGTCGATACGAGCACAGCGAAGTGCCACACACCACTGGCCAGCACCATAAGAACCAACCCAGCCGACGGGGGCACCAAACCGATCACGATCAGTTGCCTCTAACTTGGTAATAAGTTCTAGTGCCTTATCGGTAGGGGTACCTCCTAGAGCAGCAGTTGGGTGCAACAGTCCAGTTACCGATAAAACATCAGTGTTTGCAGCAAGAGTAGTAACAATATCCGTAGCAAGATGAGATACGTTTGGTAACCGCAAAACAAACGGTTGGCTTGCCTGGACCTCGCCGACCTTTTGCAGTGAATCTACGGCGGAAACGACTGCCACCTCGTGTTCG
Organism: Arcanobacterium phocae; assembly: GCF_900105865.1. Taxonomy (NCBI): domain Bacteria; kingdom Bacillati; phylum Actinomycetota; class Actinomycetes; order Actinomycetales; family Actinomycetaceae; genus Arcanobacterium; species Arcanobacterium phocae. The sequence goes on along the minus strand of NZ_LT629804.1, from coordinate 168,544 downwards.
TGCATGTTTTTTGCTGAGTTGAGCAAAGCGTCGTCGTCATAAGCTTCTGTGTTCGGGAATGTGCCTGCCAAAACCCGGGTGACCACCTGATTACCCTCGCTTTGGGCAAGTAGCTCTGGAGTGGCGCCGATCAGCCCATCGATTCCGAAAGTCCAGCAATCATCGTAAGAACCGGCTAACTGTGCGACGATATGTCGCTCGTCAATAGGCGAATCGCTCGTGATGTTAAGCTGGCGGGCAAGGACTGCCTTCGTCAGCGTACCGGCGTTAATATTCGACTTAATCTGTGCAACGTGCTGGCGATAATCTGCCAGCGATTCGCGTGGCTGCGCCTGACGTATTCCACTGGAATCGTAGTGAATTTCCGTCCCAACAAGTACGGCGTCAAGCAAAGCACGCGATTGCTCATCGAGTGTTTCGAAAATGTCCTGATCGTCTGGACCAATAAGCGTTAAGAACGCTGTTCTTGCGGTTGTGGTACCAGTTCCTGGCCCAGTAATCCCAACAATAACTTGTGGGACGATCAGGGTGGAGCCCGCCGGTGAATTTGGAACAAAGCTGAATGAGCCGAGCGCTACCAGACCTGTTCCGGGAAGGGCTAGGTCATCACGTATCTCTGCATTATTTTGGAGATCCTTCCACCACTGTGAAGCCAGTGCAAACCGGCGGCCATTGTCGGTAAGCTCAGCCGAACTAGGACCTAGCTCGTAGCGAGCTGCCTGACCGGCACACACAAACCCGGTACGATTCTTCAACCAAGCAATTTGCCCGCGCTTAGCGGTGAGTAGATGGGCCAATTTAGGGGTGTTGGGAAGCCGTGTTGTTTGGACGCGCAAATGTGGGATGGTAAACATGTTTCGAATGTTAGTGCGGAAAGTGATTAAATGCAGACATGAAAGGTCTGCTATCGCAAAATACACAATCAGAGTCCGCTAGTTCGCAACACCGAGCATCGTTGGAGAAAAAACCCGCTGACGTATCGAAGATGTTCGACGACGTAGCACAACACTACGACATCACCAACACCGTCCTCACCGGTGGTTTAGTCCATGTCTGGCGTCGCGTAACTCGGGACGCTGTTGGTGCTCAGCCGGGACTGTCCGTTCTCGATGTAGCGTGTGGAACAGGAGCCTCTGCAGCGGGATATGCGGCTGACGGAGCAGACGTGATCGGCTGTGACTTTTCCCCAGGTATGATTGAGCGCGGCTTGGAGCTTCATCCGGGTCTTGATTTGCGTGTTGGTGACGCCACCGCGTTGCCGTTCGACGACGAAACGTTCGACGTCGTTACTATCTCCTACGGGCTACGAAACGTGGTCGATACCGAGGCGGCCTTACGCGATATGCTTCGAGTAACCAAGCGTGGCGGAAAGATCGTTATTGCGGAGTTCTCGCGGCCGAAAAATGCGCTTTTCCGCGCTACCTACTTTGAATTTATGCGCATTGGAATGCCGTTGCTTTCCCGGCTCTTTTCTTCAGATGCGCCGGCCTACGAATACTTACGTGAATCAATAGAGGCCTGGCATTCGCAAGAAGAATTAGCGCGCTTGATGTCCCAAATGGGATGGCGTCAGGTTGAATACAAGAACCTCACAAACGGAATCGTGGCATTGCATCGCGCGGTTCGGGAGTAACATCGCTATTTCCGCCTTCTATTTTGATGTGGCGTAGGATACGACCGTATTTTGGCAACGAAATACTGACGTAAATGTATCTGTCTCAAGTTCTTAGCGGATTGCGAAAGTCCGTAGACTGGGGAGAGAAGTCCTATTTTCTGATCGAAAGCGGTGAAGAGTGTCTCGGCCTGAACACGCTGATGTTGTGGTGGTGGGTGCTGGCCCGGGTGGTTCTGCGACTGCACATTACTTAGCTCAAAACGGAGTGGACGTCCTCGTCCTAGAGAAAGCTACTTTTCCCCGCGATAAAGTTTGTGGGGATGGGCTAACTCCACGCGCCGTTGGTGAGCTAATCCGCATGGGCATATCTGTGCGCGAAGAAGACGGCTGGGTTCGCAATTGGGGCGTACGTGGATACGGAGCCGGACATGTTATCGAAGTGCCATGGCCGGAATTGGCTTCGGTGCCTCATTTTGGTTCGGCTATGCCACGCAAAGATCTCGATCACTTACTTATCAAACACGCAGTAGCATCAGGAGCGCGGCTACGAGAAGGCGTTACTGTTCTTGGCCCTGTTATCCATGAAAAATCTGGACGAGTTGTCGGTGTGCGTGCCCGCAATACCGCAGACGGCTCAGCCGGTGAAGAATTCACTATTTCAGCTCGATTCGTTGTAGACTGTGGCGGTGTTTCGGCGCGACTAGCTATTGCGACTGGCCGAGAAAAAGCAATGAACCGTCCTATGGGAGTAGCTCACCGCACTTACTTCCGCTCGCCGTTAGCTAATACTGACATGATGGAATCACAGCTGGAATTGTGGGCTGGGAAACCTGGTGAATCCGAACTGCTCCCGGGATATGCGTGGATGTTTGCAGTAGGAGACGGCCTCGTCAACGTCGGTCTAGGGTCGTTGTCTTCAACCGCCCAACCTGCTGGCGTGGATTATCGTTCCGTATTTGCCAAGTGGATCGCAAACACTCCAAAAGAGTGGGGATTGACTCCGGAAAACCAAATCGGCCGGTTACGCGGTGCTGCCTTGCCGATGGCGTTTAACCGGAAACCGCATTATGCCAACGGGTTAGCGTTGGTTGGCGATGCTGGTGGTATGGTCTCACCGTTTAATGGAGAAGGCATTGCCTACGCTTTGGCCAGCGGGCGCATGGTGGCCGATACAATTGCACAAGCATTGGTCCGTCCCACCTTACGTGCACAAGATCACGTCATGGCTCAATATCCATACGAGCTTCGCCAAGAACTCGGTGGCTATTACACTCTTGGGCGCGTTTTTGCGGCGCTTATTGAACGCCCGGAAATCATGCATCTATGCGTGAAATATGGGCTACCTCGTCCCACCTTGATGAAACTGGTCATGAAAATTTTGTCTGATTCTTATGACCGTCATGATGGGGATTGGATGGACAAAGTAATCACAAGTTTGACGAAAGTGGTGCCGAAAGCATGAAAACACTTCCCACAGGGCTACCACAAAAGCATAGGCTAAATATATCTGAAGGGTTGGAGGTCGCATGAATCCCTACGTGCCACTGCTGATTATGATTGCAGTCGCCTCATTAGTTGGCATCGGAGGTTTGGCAGTTAGTGCCATCCTGGGCCCGAAGCGCTACAACAGAGTCAAAGTTGCTAACTATGAATGCGGTTTGGAACCAACACCATCTGCTGGTGCTTCTGGACGTTTCCCAATTAAGTATTTCTTAACCGCAATGACGTTCATCATCTTTGATATTGAGGTTGTTTTCCTCTACCCGTGGGCGGTCGCCGCTAACCGCCTCGGTTTAGCGAGCCTCATTGCAATTGCGTCATTCGTTTTCCTCATTACGATCCCATTCATCTATGAGTGGCGTCGTGGTGGTTTGGACTGGGAGTAAGAGTTATGGGTATTGAAGAAAAGATTCCTGCCGGAATCGGCTTAACAACAGTTGAAGCCCTAGCCGGTTGGGCACAACAACGTTCACCATGGCCAGTCACAATGGGACTGGCATGTTGTGCTATTGAGATGATGTCCTTCGGCGCTACTCGTTTCGATGCGTCACGTATCGGTATGGAAGTTTTCCGCGCCTCTCCGCGTCACGCCGACATCATGATCGTTTCGGGTCGCGTCAGCCATAAGATGGCTCCAGTTGTTCGCAATATTTACGATCAGATGCCTGATCCGAAATGGGTTATTTCCATGGGGGCATGCGCATCATCGGGTGGTATCTTCAATAACTACGCAATTGTGCAAGGTATTGATCATATTGTTCCAGTTGATATTTACTTGCCGGGGTGCCCACCGCGTCCAGAAATGTTGATTAACGCGGTATTTGAGCTTCGCAACAATGTTATGAAGAACCGGCCATTGGGTGAACACCGTAAAGAAGTCGCTCGTAAGGCTGAAGCGGCTGCATTAGCTGCTCTCCCGACTGAATCGCAGAAGGGATTGCTTGCATGAACGATCACAGTTCCTTAACACCCAACCAAGTTGGCGCTGAATACGTCACCACTCGCCGCGGTATGTGGGGAGTGAAAAACGGTGCAGACACCACCGGTTTCGGCGGTCAACAAGAGGTTGTGACCCTTGCCCAGCCAGCTCACCGTCCGTTCGGCGGCTGGTTCGACGACGTCGTCGACATCCTCGAAGAGCTACTGGCCGCGGATGGACTGCGTCCCGATCAAGTCATTGAAAAGGTGACCACGCAATACGGTGAGCTCGTTATCTTCGTTAAACGCGAATATCTGGTCAACATTGCCCGCTATCTGCGCGATGACCAAGACCTGCGCTTCGAATTGTGCTTAGGTGTCTCTGCCGTCCACTATCCAGAAGACGAAAATCGTGAACTCCACGGTTTTTACACATTCTTCTCAATCACTCACAACCGCTGCCTATCTATCGAAGTTACCGCACCGGAAAACGATCCGCATATCCCATCAATCGTGGGTATCTACCCAGGCAACGATTGGCCAGAGCGTGAAGCCTGGGATTTGATGGGTATTATTTTTGACGGTCACCCTGGTTTAACACGTTCCGTCATGCCAGACGATTGGGTGGGACACCCACAACGCAAGGATTACCCCTTGGGAGGTATCCCAGTTGAATACAAGGGCGCGGTTATTCCGCCACCGGATACCCGGAGGGAGTACAACTAATGACGAATCCAATGCCACATGCAACACGTGGAATAAACGAAGAAGAAGTCAGCTCCTACACCACCTATGAAGCTGTCGGTGGTGACTGGGCTGACGTAACGCGCCAAGCCGAACAGGTCGGTGAAGAACACATCGTCGTCAATTTGGGACCAGTTCACCCGTCAACGCACGGTGTTTTGCGCGTCCAAGTAGAGCTCGACGGCGAAAACGTCAAAGAAGTGCGTGCTGCAACTGGGTTCTTGCACACCGGTATTGAAAAGAACATGGAATACCGTACCTGGACCCAAGGCGTAGCCTTCTGTACTCGTATGGACTATGTTGCACCGATCTTCCAAGAAGTTGCTTACTGCCTTGGCGTAGAAAAGATGCTTGGTATTGCAGATCAAGTACCGCAGCGCGCCCAAGCAATTCGTGTCCTGCTGATGGAATTAACCCGAATCTCATCGCACCTCGTTGGAATCGGTTCAGGTGGAAATGAACTTGGTGCAACAACCATGTTGACCCTCACCTTCCGCGCTCGCGAAGATGTCCTGCGTATTCTTGAGGATGTCACTGGCCTGCGGATGAACCACGAATACATCCGTCCTGGCGGGGTACTGAATGATGTTCCGGAAGGTTTCACCGATTATTGCCGCGAATTGTTGCCGAAGATTCGGTTAACAATTTCCGAAATGCAAGACCTGACAATGAAGAACCCGATCTACGTGGATCGTCATGTTAATGTTGGCGTTTCGCCATTATCATCCATGATGGCGTTGTCGATGACTGGACCGTCAGTGCGCGCCGCTGGTGTGCCGTGGGACTTACGTAAAACCCAGCCATACTGTGGGTATGAAAAGTACGAATTTGATGTGCCAGTAGCGGACAAAGCCGATGCATACAACCGTATCGACGTCAAGTACCGCGAATGCTACGAGTCACTGCGGATTTGCTATCAGGTCCTCGATGAACTCGATAAGACCGAAGGGCAGCCAGTAATGGTTGGCGATAAGAAGATCGCTTGGCCGGCGCAACTCTCGATTGCCGGTGACGGTCAAGGTTCCACACCGCAGCACGTCCAAGAAATCATGACCGAGTCAATGGAGTCGCTGATCCATCATTTCAAGCTGGTAACCGAAGGTTTCCGAGTCCCACCGGGGCAGAGTTTCACCATGGTAGAACATCCGAAGGGTATCTTTGGCGTTCACCTGGTTTCCGACGGCGGTACCCGTCCATATCGTGCCCACTTCCGGGACCCGGGTTTCAATAACCTCCAGTCTCTATCGATGATAGCTGAAGGTGGAATGCTAGCTGACCTTGTTGTTTCTCTTGCTGGTATTGACCCAGTTATGGGAGGAGTCGATCGTTAATGAGTACCTCATACGAACCCGAAGTAGAAGAAAAATTCCGGGCAGACGCAGCCGAGGTCGTGGCACGATACCCCGATTCACGATCTGCAATCATGCCGCTATTGCATCTAGTGCAGTCAGTTGATGGGTTCTGCTCGCCACGCGGTATTACCTTGGTGGCAGACATTTTAGGTTTGACCCGTGCCCAAGTTTCTGCAGTGGCAACCTTCTATTCGCAGTATCGTCGTCATCCAAACGGTGAATACAACGTTGGTGTTTGCACTAATGCGCTGTGTGCCGTCATGGGTGGAGACATCATCTGGGAAGAACTATCCAACTATGTTGGCGTTGGACACGACGAAACAACAGAAGACGGAAAGATTACTCTCGAACAGCTTGAATGTAATGCTGGATGCGATTACGCTCCGGTCATTATGGTCAACTGGGAGTTCTTCGACAACCAGACTCCGTCGTCGGCAAAACAAATCGTTGATGATATTCGTGCTGGTCGCGATATCCACCCAACCCGTGGACCAGAAAAAGTCCACACATTCAAAGAAGTTTCACGAGTCCTCGCGGGATTTGAAGATGGGCATGCTGACGAAGGTCCGGCAGCTGGCGAAGCCTCGTTGCGCGGTCTGAAGATCGCTCGTGCGAACGACTGGACGGCACCGCGTCCAGAAGAAGGAGACGTACAGTGACGAAAATGCGTGAACCGGGCGTCCTTAGCCCGGTGCTATCAAACAATTGGGATACTGAACGCCCCTGGACGTTAAGCGGATACCAAGCAACGGGTGGCTACCAGGCACTCGCTAAAGCTTGGGAGATCAACCAAGAAAAAGGCGCCCTAACAAATCTGATCAAAGAATCAGGATTGCGTGGCCGCGGTGGTGCTGGATTCCCTACTGGCTTGAAATGGTCATTCCTGCCACCAGAAGACGGTGGTGCTCGCTACCTTGTTGTTAATGCCGACGAATCCGAGCCAGGTACCTGTAAAGATATGCCGTTCCTGATGGCAAATCCGCATCTCCTGATCGAAGGAATGGCTATTTGTTTGATGGCCATCGGTGGCCATGATGGCTTCATTTATTTGCGTGGCGAAGTAGTCCACGTCTATCGCCGTCTTCTTGCCGCTGTACGCGAAGCCAAGCAGGCTGGAATCATTGGCAAAGGCTTGGGGCCACAAAGCGATTACGACATCAACATTACGGTTCATGCCGGTGCTGGCGCCTACATTTGTGGTGAGGAAACAGCGTTGCTCGATTCGCTCGAAGGCTTCCGCGGACAACCCCGATTGAAGCCACCGTTCCCGGCAGTCGCTGGTCTCTATGCACGACCAACCGTCGTCAACAACGTAGAGTCAATCGCTTCCGTGCCAGGCATTGTTAAGAACGGCACCGAATGGTTCACCGCAATGGGAGCTAGCACCAAGAATTCGCCAGGTCACGGTATTTTCTCCATTTCCGGGCACGTGAAGAATCCAGGGCAGTTCGAGGCGCCATTTGGTATCACTATGCGACAGCTCCTCGAGATGGCTGGCGGTATCCGGGACGGGCACGAACTGAAGTTCTTCGCCGTCGGCGGTTCCTCAGCACCGTTGTTCACCCCAGAACAGCTCGACGTGCCGTTGGGATATGAAGAAGTTGCAGCGGCCGGTTCGATGCTGGCAACTCGAGCAATTCAAGTATTCGACGAGACCGTATCTGTGGTTCGGGTAGTTTCTCGGTGGACCGATTTCTATCAGCACGAATCGTGCGGAAAATGTACGCCGTGCCGTGAGGGAACATTCTGGATGCGCCAAATCATGCACCGGTTCGAAGCTGGCGAAGGGCGAGAAGAAGATATTGATCTGCTCTACGAAATTGCCTCAAATATTGCCGGACGTTCATTCTGTGCCTTGGGCGATGCGGCGTCAACCCCGATTAGGTCGGCAATCGATTTGTTCCGGTCAGAGTTTGTTGATGCGTGTACAACTGCACCAGCACAGCAGTATCCGATTGAAAAATCGGCTCTTTTCAGTGAAGTAGGTGTTCGATGACAGCGCAGGTTTCACAAACCGAAGAACTCGTCACACTAACCGTTGACGGGCGTGAAGTTTCCGTACCTAAAGGTACTTTGATTATTCGAGCAGCCGAAAAAGTTGGGGTTCATATCCCACGCTTTTGTGACCATCCACTGTTGAAGCCAGCAGCGGCTTGCCGGCAGTGTTTGGTTGAGGTGGCAGCTCCGGGCCGCGACGGCAAGATTGCGAAAATGCCTAAGCCACAGCCAGCCTGTGCAGTAACCGTTGCGCCCGGCATGGAAGTGTATTCGGCACAAACATCCGACGTCGCAAAGAAGGCTCAGCATGGGGTGATGGAGTTCTTGCTCATCAACCACCCGATGGATTGCCCAGTTTGTGACAAGGGTGGCGAGTGTCCACTCCAAAATCAGGCCATGACTGACGGCCGGACGAAGTCGCGTTTCATTGATATTAAACGCACATATCCCAAGCCAATTTCGGTGTCTGCCAACATTTTGCTAGATCGTGACCGTTGTATCTTGTGTCAGCGCTGTACTCGATTCTCTACCCAGATTGCGGGTGATCCGTTCATCCAGCTCCACGGTCGTTCTGGCGGAACCGCTGGTATGGAAGTTCACGGACTACACGGTTCACAAATCGGTAATTTTGATGCTGGCGTTCTTGATTACTCTGCCGGTGATGGCGACGAGCCTATTGCGGCACTGAACGGATTCGCTGGTCCTGGTGGTGAATCTGGACTTGCCGTTGGATACGCTTCCGGGCCAGTTGAGCCAAGCGAAGTGGACGTTACGGGTGCTCCGTTCTCGTCCTACTTCTCCGGTAACGTGATTCAGATTTGTCCGGTAGGTGCACTTACCTCGGCTTCATATCGTTTCCGGGCCCGCCCATTCGATCTGGTCTCTGTACCTTCAATTTCGGAGCATGATGCTTCGGGTTCTGCTATTCGCGTGGATTACCGACGTGGCACAATCGTACGCCGGTTGGCCCGTGAAGACATGGATGTGAACGAAGACTGGATCACCGATAAGGATCGCTTCGCATTCCGCTGGCAGCACAGTGACGATCGTATTATTTATCCACAACTTGCCGGTGTTGATCCGAATGAGCCAGTTTCGTGGGCGGAAGCTCTTGAAGTGGCGGCAGATGGGCTAAAGACTGCGCAAGCCAAAGGCGTTGGTGTTATCACTGGTGGACGTTTGACGCTCGAAGACGCATACGCGTACTCAAAGTTTGCCCGTGTTGTGCTGGGAACTAACGACATTGATTTCCGTACCCGTAACCATTCGGTTGAAGAAGATGATTTCTTAGCCGCACGCGTAGCGGGTAGCGAACTCGGTGTCACCTATGCAGATATTGAGCATGCCAGCCATGTCTTGACAGTTGGTCTAGAAGCTGAAGAAGAAATCGGTTCGGTGTTCTTGCGGTTACGAAAAGCTGCGTTGGCAAAGACGACGTCGGTGACGGTTGTCTCGGCCTACCAGACGCGCGGTACCGCAAAGATGAATGCACGGTTTGTGCCGGCAACTCCTGGAACTGAAGCCGAAGTCTTGGACGCGATGAACGAATCTGGCACCGGTATTTTTGCCGATACTTTCCGCGACTTGGACGGCGGGGCCGGCGTTATCTTGTTGGGTGAGCGCTGCGCTGATGCGTCGGGTGCGTTCTCGGCAGCAGTTCGGTTAGCACAACGAACTGGTGCACGGTTGGCATGGATTCCACGCCGTGCCGGAGATCGTGGTGCTCTTGATGCTGGAGCTGTTCCACACCTTCTTCCAGCAGGACGCCTAGTAACCGATCCAGCAGCCCGTGTTGATATTGCGGCTGCTTGGGGAGTGGAGCGCCTGCCAGAAAAGCCTGGTCGTTCTACTTTTGATATGTTGCAAGCTGCTGCGAAGGGCGAACTTGGTGCACTTATCGTGGCCGGAGTCGAATTGAACGATCTTCCGGCGGTTGCTCGACGTGCACTAGAAAAAGCCTTTGTGATTCAACTAGATGTCCGTCAAACCGATATCGCGCCATTCGCTAATGTTGTCTTGCCAGTGGCGCCACCGTCTGAAAAGGGTGGCACGTTTGTTAACTGGGAAGGCCGGTTGCGCCCGTTTGGCCAAACTCTCGTATCGACTAATTCACCTGATCGAAGTGTGCTGAACGATTTAGCTGCCGAGTTTGGGGTAAATCTTGGACTCGCAACATTAGCTGACGCAGTGAACGAATGGGCAATGATGCGAAATTGGGATGGCCAGCGCGGTGTAGACCCGATAGTGCAACCTGGACCGGCACCAGTTGTTGGTGAGGGGCAAGCCGTTTTGGCATCATGGAAGCTTATGCTTGATGCAGGTGCACTCCAGAGTAATGAACCAAACTTGGCGCGAACTGCACGCCGCGCTGTTGCAGTGATGTCACCAGCAACAGCAGCCCATGCTGGAATTGGTAGCGCGGTCAAGATTACCGGCCCAGAAGGGTCCCTAACCTTGCCAGTTACCAAAGTTGATATGCCAGAAGGCGTTGTCTGGGTGCCACAAAATTCAGTAGGCAGTCGCATCTCCGAGATCGGAAGTGTTGCCGGCGACGTCGTCTCTATCCAAGCAACGGAGGTTACGAAGTGAATCCGATGATCGCTACCCAGGTCGCGGCTGATTTCTCTAACGACACCTGGTGGATTGCGGCCCTTAAAGCCCTATTTATCGTCGTATTCTTGATCTTCTCAGTGATTTTTGCGCTGTGGTTCGAGCGACGACTCATCGCCCGGTTCCAGAATCGTGTTGGACCAAATACTGTTGGACCATTCGGTCTGGGCCAGTCCTTTCCAGATGCTATCAAGCTTCTGTTGAAAGAAGACTTTTGGCTTGCTGGCGCTGAAAAAGTTGTGTACTTGGTAGCGCCAGTGATCACTGCTATCTGTGCATTTTCGGTTATGGCAGTCATTCCAATGGGCCCGTCAGTTTCCATCTTTGGGCTGCATACGCCGCTGCAACTGACTGATTCACCGGTGGCTATGCTGTTTGTGCTAGCAGTTGCTGCACTCGGTGAATACGGCTTGGTATTCGGCGGCTGGTCTGCTAAATCAACGTTGCCGCTCTATGGATCTGTACGTTCGGCAACGCAGATGATTTCCTACGAACTAGCCCAAGGCCTCAGCCTCGTGACGATTTTCCTTGCAACTGCAACGATGTCGACGTCGGGAATCGTGGCGGCTCAGCAAGATTTGTGGAATGTCGTATCGCTACTCCCAGCTTTCTTAGTGTTCTTGGTAACGATGTTCGGTGAAACTAACCGGTTACCATTCGACCTTCCAGAAGCCGAAGGTGAAATCGTCGCAGGCCCACACACCGAATACTCATCAATGAAGTTCGCATGGTACTACCTAGGCGAATACGTCAACATGTTCAACGTGTCAATGCTTGCTGTGACGCTATTCTTCGGCGGTTGGCGCTCAGGGCCAATCCTGACATCTCTTGGTGGCTTGATTGGCTTTAACCCGAATGTTGGATGGTTCCCAATGCTGGTATTTATCGTCAAGGTGTGGATGTTTATCGGAATCTTCGTTTGGGTTCGCGCCACACTTTTGCGCTTCCGATACGACCAATTCATGAAGCTCGGTTGGAAAGGCCTGATCCCATCGGCGCTTATCTGGCTGACGATTGTTCTCGTACTTCGGGGCTATCAGATGGTCAATCCGCAATTTGATGATCGTTGGCCAACGATCATTCTCTCTACAGGTTTCGCGGTCATTATGCTGATCTGGGCTTTTGTACGCGATGATGAAACGTTGTCACAAGCTGAGATTATTGCCCAGCGCGAAAGCGAAGAATTTGATGGATTTGAAGACGGTTACCCAGTTCCACCATTGCCCGGGCAACACTTGCCGCCGTCGCCGCGTGCCACGCGCCGAGTAGCCCATGTTGCATCAACTACGACCGAGGAGGCGTGAGGAATGTCTGACAAAGAATTCACACAGCCAGACGAATCGCTCTATAGTCCGAACAAAAAAGGAATTCTGGGACGAGCATTCGCACCGGTAGCCGGTTTCGGTGTCACGTTCTCCACGCTGTTTCGGCCAGCTGTTACCGAGCAGTACTTGCCGCATAAGCCAGAACAGAAAACACCAACTCGGCCGCGTTATCACGGTATGCACCAGCTGAACCGGTATGCAGATGGTCTGGAAAAGTGCATTGGCTGTGAACTATGTGCGTGGGCATGTCCGGCAGACGCTATATTCGTCGAAGCTTCCTCGAACCATCCAGGAGAGCAATACTCACCTGGCGAGCGCTATGGACGGGTATATCAGATCAATTATCTGCGGTGTATTTTCTGCTCGTATTGTATTCAAGCATGTCCTACACGCGCGTTGACAATGACTAATAAGTACGAAGTGGCAGATCAGAGCCGGGAATCGTTGATCTACGAGAAACAAGATTTGCTCGTACCGTTAGCCGAGGGAATGCTCTCAACTCCGCATCCGATGGCCGAAGGCACTACTGACGCGGACTACTATAAAGGTAACATCACTGGTCCGACTCAAGACCAAGTCGAATGGGTCAAGCAGGCACGTCCTGAAGATCCGACTATTACCTCAGCACAAGTGACGTCCGCGCCGCAGAAGGAGGCTCAGCACTGATGCCTAGCGAAACGCTAACAATTGGTATGGGGGAGACCATCCTCTTCTCAGTCACTTCAGTATGTATGGTGGCCTTAGCTATTTTTGGTCTCCTTATTACTCGTAAAGCCGTACTCACAACTTTGAGCATCATCGGAGTTATGGTCGGTCTGGCCGTACTCTACACCGCGCTTGAAGCACCTTTTATGGGTGTGGTTCAGGTAGTTGTCTACACCGGCGCAATTTTGATGATGTTCTTGTTCGTCCTGATGCTCATCGGTGTTGATTCAGCTGATTCAGGACACGAAACACTGAAGATACAGCGTCCCGTTGCTGCTCTCGGTGGCGTAGGAATCGCAGCTATTTTGATCGGTGTTGCTTTCGGCGCACACGCTCCGGCCGGCATCGGGTTAGAACAAGCAAATGCCGAGACTAATCCAGTGGGCGTGGCAAAGCTGATCTTCTCTAGCTCGATACTGACCCTACAGCTAACCGGAACACTTCTGATTGTGGCCGCTTTAGGCGCAATGACACTTACTCATCGAGATCGGGTGCAAAAGCGCATTTCTCAAGAAGAACTAGCCCACCAGCGGATGCAAGAATTCACCTCGCAAGCGGTCCATGTTGGCCAGAAGCCACCGCCGGGTGTCTATGCAGAATCAAATTCGTCTGCCAATCCAGCGCTAACAACTGGTGGGCAGCCAGTTGAGGAATCTACCAGCCGAGTGCTCCACATTCGAGGCCAAGTCCGCACTGTTGGCGAAATTTCGCCAGTAACGGTTAAGCGTGTCGTCTCTGGTGGAATTGATGGCCCAGCAACATACGGCACAACTGGCCGTGCTCGCGTCGCCGGAATGCCTGGTGAACAAGCTCCAGATCATGATGGCGCGCTGTCGCGTCTCACCTCTCGACAGTCCGATGCTGTGGCTTCCGAACAAACTGAGTCCTCAGTACCCGATGCACAGACGCTCAAGCGTGAGCGCGACATTACTGAAGAAAACACTGAGAAGTCGGAGGAAAACTGATGAACCTCATGTTTTACATTGCTTTAGCGGCCATCTTGTTTGCGATTGGAGCTGCCACAGTTCTCACGCGTCGCAACGGTGTGATCGCACTTCTCGGCATCGAACTGATGCTTTCGGCATGCAACCTTGCATTCATTACATTCTCGCGAATGCATGGCAACTTGGCCGGACAACAGTTCGCGTTCTTCGTCATGGTTGTCGCAGCCGCTGAAGTTGTCGTCGGACTCGCTATTATTGTTTCTATTTTCCGAACCCGTAGGTCTGCATCGCTCGACGGTGCCAACCTCATGAAGCACTGACGGAAAGCAGGTGTGAATCTCTTGTTTAATCTAACCGCAGTAGCACAGGTTGGGCAGGCAACTGGGGCAGCTAGCATGATTTGGTTAGCTGTAGCGATCCCGCTCGTATCTTGTGGAATTCTTCTTGTCGGTGGACGCCGTCTTGATCGCTGGGGACATTGGCTCGGTACGCTCGCGTCCGCTGCAGCCTTCGTCGTCGGTTTAACCGCAACCGTGCAACTTTTAGGCATGGAAGGTACCGAACGCGTTCTTGAATCAACACTTTATACTTGGGTACCGGCAGGCGAACTCAGTATTGATTTTGGAACCCGTGTTGATCCGCTGTCCATGACATTCGTTATGCTGGTAACGTTCGTCGGAACGCTTATCCATATCTATTCGATTTCGTATATGGAACATGACTCGGACCGCCGTCGCTTCTTCGCCTATCTGAATTTGTTCGTAGCTTCGATGCTTCTTCTTGTTCTCGGCAACTCCTATCTGGTGTTGTTCTTCGGCTGGGAAGGTGTTGGTTTAGCTTCTTACTTGCTGATTTCCTTCTGGAACCACGTTCCCGCTTACGCCACAGCCGGTAAGAAAGCATTCGTTATGAACCGTATTGGCGATCTTGGAATGCTTATCGCAATGATGGCAATGGTTGTATCCTTCCGGTCAGTCGCGTTTACCGACGTCGTAGCTGGAGCTTCCGCGATAACTCCTGGCACCGCAACATTTATCGGTCTGTTCTTATTGGTAGCAGCTTGTGGTAAATCAGCGCAGTTCCCATTGCAAGCGTGGTTAGGCGATGCAATGGCCGGCCCGACCCCAGTTTCGGCACTCATCCACGCAGCCACTATGGTTACCGCCGGTGTTTATCTCATGGTACGTTCTGGAGCTATCTACGCTGCCTCGCCAACGGCATCGTTAGCAGTCGCAATTATCGGCCTGATTACCTTGGTATTCGGAGCTGTTGTTGGTGCGGCTAAAGACGATATGAAGAAAGTCTTGGCGGCTTCGACAATGTCGCAGATCGGCTACATGATGCTCGCTGCAACAATGGGGCCGGTGGGTGCCGCGTTTGCTATCTTCCATCTCGTTACCCACGGTTTCTTTAAGGCGAACATGTTCTTGGGAGCCGGTGCAGTTATGCACGCTATGAACGATGAAGTTAACGTGCGTGGCTTCGGTGGCTTGGCCCGCCACATGAAGATCACATTCGTAACATTTATGGCTGGCTATTTGGCAATCATTGGATTCCCGTTCCTGTCCGGATACTTCTCCAAAGACAAGATCATCGAAGTAGCATTCACTGGTAGTGGTATGCGGCCGTGGATTTTCGGAATAATCACAGTGTTGGTTGCTGGGCTAACCGCCTTCTACATGTCGCGCGTGTTCTTCGCAATCTTCTTAGGCAACGAACGCTGGGACCACAACGAAAAGCATCCGCATGATCCATCACCGTTCATGTGGGTTCCAATGGCAATTCTTGCACTTGGTTCGTTGGGCTTAGGTGCGGTTCTAAACTACACCGGATTCCTGACCTGGCTTGAGCCAGCTATCGGGCACGGTGAGCATCCAGACCCAGTGTTGCCGGTCTGGCTCATCACGGGTGCGACGCTAGGCGTCGTCGCGATCGGCGTCGGAGTAGCTTGGAAGATGTATATTGCTAGCGAAGTTCCGATGCTCGCTCCGCACAGCAACGCACTTGTGCGGGCTGCCCGTGTTGACCTCTACCAAGATGCTTTCAATGAGAACGTATTTATGAAACCAGGTATCGCCGTTGTTGAGGGCACATCAGTAGCTGATCACATGTTGATCGATGGTGGCGTTGAAGGACTAGCAAAGGCGACCCACTCTTCTGGCCATTTGGTTGGAAAACTACAAACAGGATATGTTCGAACCTATGCCAGCTGGATTACATTCGGAGTTGTGCTGGCTTTGGCTTTAGCAGTTCAAGCATCGATGTGAGACTAGGAGATTTATTCACATGAACATCATTGAAGCAACCGCTCCGTGGCTCACTGTCCTCGTTGCGATTCCGTTTGTTAGCGGACTGGTGCTGTGGCTTGTTCCGCAACTTCGGACTTTTGCTCGGCAATTCGCTCTAGCTATTTCTGTTTTAGTGCTAGCAGGATTTGTTGCTGCTTTAGCAACGAGTTTTGATATGGCCAATGCTGGTACTACCCAACTCTACGAGTCCTATCCGTGGATCCCTCAAATCGGTGTTTCGCTAACATGGGGAATCAACGGCATGGGCGCGGTCATGATCGGCCTAGCAGTACTTCTGGTTCCGTTTGTTATCCTCGCAGAATGGGAAGACTTTGAAGCGCACGAAGACTCAGGTTATTTTGCCTGGGTACTAGTTCTAGAAGCAGTGATGATTGGTCTCTTTGCTGCTCGCGATGTATTCCTCTTCTATGTTTTATTCGAAGCCATGATCGTTCCGGTCTACTTCATGATCGGTCGTTACGGTGGAACCGGCCGTGTGCGAGCAGCAATGAAATTCCTGCTGTTCTCTCTTGCTGGTGGTCTCATCATGCTTGCTGGCATCATCGCTGTATATGCCTATGGTCAAGGCGGATCCGAAGCGTTCATTCTCGACCACATCCAAGGTACGCTGCGGTTGAGCGATACTGCTCAGATGTGGGTGTTCCTATCATTCTTTATTGCGTTTGCGATCAAAGCGCCGATGTGGCCGGTACATACGTGGCTACCTGATACAGCTGCTTCGGCTTCTACCGGAACGTCAACTCTGCTGGTCGGAATCCTTGATAAGCTTGGCACCTTTGGCATGATTGCCATTTGCTTGCCACTTTTCCCGCGCGCTGTCACTGTTGCAGCACCGGTAGTGCTTACTTTGGCTATTATTTCGATTATCTGGGGTGCCCTCATGGCAATCTCATCAGATAACCTCTTGAGACTTGTCTCCTACACATCTATTTCTCACTTTGGCTTTATGGTCATGGGTATTTTCTCTGGATCGGCACTCGCATTAACAGGTTCGATTCTTTACATGGTGGCACACGGTATTGGTACAGCTGGTTTGTTCCTCATCGTTGGATTCTTAGAACGACGTGGACATTCCTACTTGATTTCCTCTTACGGAGGTTGGCAACGAGTAACACCAATCATTGCGGGAACATTCCTTATCGCTGGACTAGCGACCATTGCGCTACCTGGTCTATCTGGTTTTATTCCGGAGTACCTAGTCTTGATGGGAACATATAGTGTTTGGCCGGTGGTCGCACTGTGTGCAGTAATTGGTGTTGTTCTAGCCGCGATTTATATTTTGTTGCCATACCAACGAGCTTTCACCGGACCAAAGCCAGATATTGAAGTTCAAGACATGGGTGGACGAGAAAAAGTTGTTGCAGGTGGTTTGATTGTTGCGATGCTAGCTCTGGGCTTTTATCCAGCTCCGGTTTTGGAGATGGTATCCCCGGTTGCTGACAATGCCACGATTATTCCGGTCACTGTAACGGACAATACCCAGGTTTCTATTGAAGGGAGCGACAAGTGAATCTCACGATTAATTGGCTCGCATCGTTACCATTAATTATTGTTCTGGGTGCCGGTGTGCTAGGTACATTGCTGGAAGCTTTTCTACCGCGCTCTGTTCGTCGTCTTGTGCAGGTAGTAGTTTCCCTTTTGGCACTTGCCGCTGCTTTTGTCACCATTATTTGGCGGTGGACAGATCTGTCCCACCAGCAAACTCCTGGTATGTTGCGTCCATTGTCCATTGCGCAAGAAGCTCCGTTCTCTGGCGTTGCTTTTGTTGAAGATGGATTTTCAGTCATGGGTCAAGCAGTTATTGTGCTCTGCGCCTTGCTATCTTTCATGCTGATTGCTGATCGCACCTCGTTGCGTGATGGAGCTTTCGTTGCTTCGGCAGCGACACGCCCGGGTTCCGCTGCAGAGCGCGAATCAACTGAAGCACAGCGGGAACAAACTGAAATTTTCCCACTGGCTCTCTTTGCTACCGGTGGCATGATGGCATTCGTTTCTGCATTCGATTTACTGGCAATGTTCATCGCTCTTGAGCTACTGTCCTTGCCACTGTACGTTTTGAGCGCAACTGCTCGACGACGTCGCCTGCTGTCCCAGGAAGCGGCGTTAAAGTACTTCTTACTCGGTGCTTTTTCGTCAGCAATTTTCTTGATGGGCGCCGCATTTATTTACGGAGCCACCGGAACGCTCAGCTTCTATGGTGTAGCCATTTTGGCACAGCAACAGCAGGCAACGGTTCTGTTCCTCGCCGTTGGTGCAATTATGCTCGTCATCGGTTTACTCTTTAAAGTCGGTGCAGTTCCATTCCACTCGTGGACTCCAGATGTTTATCAGGGTGCACCTACACCGATTACCGGATTCATGGCCGCTGGAACAAAAGCTGCTGCGTTTATCGCAATGGTCCGCGTGTTCGCATGGATAGTTGCGGTTGTTCCGGAATCATTCCAGATCTTTATGTGGGTGATCATTATCGCCACGATTGTTGTGGGAACAGTTATGGGCTTAGTACAAGATGATGTCAAGCGTCTGCTTGCATACTCGTCGATCGCCCATGCAGGATTCATTTTGATAGCTGTTAAGTCGGTATTAGCACATGTTAACGGTGTTCAACTGGCAGCACTAGGCTCGATTGTTTTCTACCTATTAGCCTATGGCTTGGCAACAGTCGGCGCATTTGGCGTTGTCACTTTGGTACGTAGCAAAGATAGTGATGGCAATATTGGTGGCGAGGCTACCAAGCTTTCGCACTGGGCAGGTTTGGGCAAGACTAACCCCTTCCTTGCTACAGCAATGGTTGTGTTCTTGTTGTCTTTCGCTGGCATCCCACTAACAGCAGGATTCATTGGAAAATTCGAGGTGTTCAGTACTGGCATCGTGGCTGGCAACTCAGTGCTCGTTATTATTGCAATCATTGCCTCGGTAGTGACTGCGTTCTTCTACTTCCGTCTGATCCAGCTAATGTTCTTCACCGAGCCAGAGACCGAACAGATTGAGGTTGTTTCATCGGAAGGCCTAAGTATAGTTGCCATTAGCGCCGCACTGGCTGGTACTATCGTTCTTGGTATCTTCCCAAGTCCGGTCCTCAACTTTATTACGGGTATTTTCCAGTGAGTCTTATATCGAAACTATTTGATCAAAAATCGACGCCACTCGTCACCGAGCTTACTTCCCGGATGGAGGAAGTTGAATGCTTGCTCCGAGAGGCTGTTCAAGTTGATGATCTTGTTGTGGACGAAGCCACTTCTCATCTAGCTAAAGCGGGCGGGAAGCGGCTTCGGCCCGCATTGTGCTTGTTAACCGCGCAGCTTGGTCCGCGTCCAGCAGATAAAGATGTTTTAGATTCGGCAGTGGTAGTAGAGCTGACACATCTGGCCACTCTTTATCACGACGACGTCATGGACGAAGCTCCACTGCGTCGCGGCGTGCCAACAGCCCAATACGTTTATGGAAATTCATCTGCCATTCTTGCCGGCGATGTTCTGTTCGCTCGCGCATCTGGTATTGTGGCTAAATTAGGTCCCGAAGCAGTACTTTTGCACGCCGAAACATTTGAACGGCTGTGCATGGGGCAACTGCATGAAACCATTGGACCACGTGACGGCGAAGACCCGATCGAACACCATATTCAAGTTTTGGCAGATAAGACCGGATCGCTTATCGCGGCATCGGGGCGTTATGGAGTGCTCTATTCTGGTGGAGATCCGAAGCTTGCTGACGATATTGCTCAGTTCGGTGAAAAAGTTGGCGTCGCTTTTCAGATTGCCGACGACGTTATCGATCTCGTCTCGGACCCTGAAGTGACTGGAAAAACGCCGGGAACTGACCTACTCGAAGGTGTACCAACAATGCCAACGTTGCTTCTTCGTCAACGAGCCCAGCACGGCACTCTCGATGAGGCGGGAAAACGTATCTTGACCTATCTTGACGAACGTGACCTTAGTGAGGGAGATAATCTCGCCACTGTTGTGAGCATGTTACGTGAGCACTCCGTCGTCGAAGAAACACGACAACTAGCTCATCAATGGGTAGATGATGCGCTAAAGCATCTTGACTTTGTTTCGCAACGAAAAGTCAAAAAAGGCTTGGAGATGTTTGCACAGGCAATGGTCGATCGCCTCGCTTAGAGCGAATCCCACATGATCTCGCTATTCTCATTCCGGTAAAACAGAGTAAAATAGGGTGCAGTGTATGCGCTAATCATAGCGCCCAGAACCTAGGAGTCGCACGTGCGTAATCTTCTCAATAAACTGCTTCGAGCTGGTGAAGGCCGGATTCTCAAGAAGTTGACCGCTATAACTAAGCAAGTAAACTTGCTTGAAGATGTCTACAAAGACATGACTGATGATGAGCTCAAGGCCGTCACTGGTGATCTTCGGGAACGGTTAGCGCAGGGTGAGACTCTCGATGAGCTGATGCCAGATGCATTCGCAGCAGTACGTGAGGCTTCGGTGCGTACCCTCGGTCAGCGTCACTATGATGTGCAGATTATGGGTGGCGCGGCTCTCCACTTGGGAAACATTGCCGAAATGAAAACCGGTGAAGGTAAAACTTTGGTGGCGACGCTGGCTTCATACTTGAATGCTTTGTCGGGAGATGGCGTCCACGTCGTAACCGTCAATGACTATTTGGCGTCTTATCAGTCGGAACTCATGGGACGTGTTTTCCGGTTCCTGGGGATGACGACCGGCTGTATTCTGGAAGGTCAGACTCCGCAGCAGCGTCGTGAGCAGTATGCCGCTGATATTACTTATGGAACGAACAACCAGTTTGGTTTCGATTATTTGCGCGACAACATGGCGATGGATGAAAGCGAAATGGTTCAGCGTGGCCATAACTTTGCTATCGTCGACGAAGTTGATTCGATTCTTATTGATGAGGCACGTACTCCGTTGATTATTTCGGGTCAGGCCGACGGCGATGCCAACCGCTGGTATGTTGCGTTTGCTGACGCAGTGGGCAAGATGCGTCGAGATACTGATTACGAGGTTGATGAGAAGAAGCGCAACGCGGGTATTCTTGAACCAGGTATTGACAAGGTAGAGGATCTGCTCGGTATTGATAACCTCTACGAGTCTGTTAATACCCCGCTTATTGGCTACTTAAACAATGCTATTAAGGCCAAGGAACTGTTCCACCGCGACAAAGATTATATTGTGCGTGATGGTGAGGTGCTTATCGTTGATGAGCATACCGGCCGTGTTTTGCCTGGACGTCGATACAACGACGGTATGCACCAGGCGATTGAAGCTAAAGAAGGCGTGGAGATCAAGGCTGAAAATCAGACTTTGGCGTCCATTACTTTGCAGAACTATTTCCGCATGTACAACAAGCTTTCGGGCATGACGGGTACGGCAGAGACCGAAGCTGAGGAGTTTGCTTCAACATATGATATTGGCGTGGTGCCTATTCCAACCAATAAGCCAGTTGCACGTGTGGATCATCGCGATATCGTTTATGCGACCTCGGAACTGAAATTCGCAGCGATTGTTGAGGATATTAAGGAACGTTATGCCAAGGGGCAGCCGGTTTTGGTTGGTACTGCCTCGGTTGAGCATTCGGAATTGTTATCTGGTCTGCTGAAGAAAGCTCATATTCCGCACGAAGTACTGAATGCTAAACAGCATGAGCGTGAAGCTTCGGTTGTGGCGATGGCAGGACGCAAGCACGCGATAACTGTGGCAACGAACATGGCTGGTCGTGGTACCGACATCATGCTCGGTGGTAACGCCGAACATATTGCGTTGGAGATGATGAGTAAGCTCGGTCTTGACCCAGAAGAAAATACGGAAGAGTACGAAGAGCGCTGGCCAGAAATACTTCAGGCGGCAAAGGACCAAGTTGCTGCAGAGCATGACGAGGTAACCGAGCTGGGTGGCTTATATGTACTCGGCTCAGAACGCCACGAATCGCGTCGTATTGATAACCAGTTGCGTGGTCGTGCAGGACGTCAGGGCGATCCGGGTGAATCTCGATTCTATCTTTCCCTCGACGATGATCTGTTGCGTCTTTTCGGTTCCACAATTGTTAATACACTACGTAACTCGGCTCAAGACGAACCGCTTGATTTTAAGATGATGGCGAACGCTATTCAAAAAGCACAGGCACAACTTGATGGCCGCAATGCGGAACAGCGTAAGAATGTGCTTAAGTATGACGACGTTATGAATGATCAGCGAACTGTTGTCTATACTGAGCGCCGACGTATTTTGGCTGGAGACGATGTAGAAAACCAGATCCAGTCATTCATGGACTTTGTTATTAACGATATCGTTTCAGCTAATACTGAGGGCTCTCCCGATGATTGGGATTTGGATATGTTGTGGGCAGATATGCGCCGCTACTACAAACCGAGCTTTACTCCGGCGGAGTTCATCGAAGAGCATGGTGACCAGAAGCTGTTAACTGCCGATGTGGTTCGAGAAGAGTTCGAACAAGATATTCATGCATTGTATGAAGAACGTGAAGAAGAACTCGGAGATGAGCAGATGAGACTCATCGAACGGCAAGTTTTGTTGCAGACCTTGGATCGCAACTGGCGTGAGCACTTGTATGAGATGGACTATTTGAAGGAAGGCATTGGCTTGCGGGCCATGGCTCAGCGTAATCCACTTGTTGAATACAAGCAAGAAGGTTACCAAATGTTCCAGTCTATGAATGATCAGATCCGCGGTGAAACAGTAACATTCTTGATGGGATTTGAGCTACCTTCGGAGCGTCTTGCTCGAGAAGCAGCAGAGGCTGCTGAAGTGATGGCCGGTCAAGAATCATTGATGAATGCTCAAGCCGTGTCACGTGCTGCCGCGGCGGCAGCAGCTTCCAAGTCGGAAGCGACGAAAGCCGCTACCGAGAAGATTCTTGGTTTAAAGCGTCCAACGACAGCTACAAAGATGACGTATACGTCTTCAGCGAAAGATGGATCTGGTCAAGCTCGGGCAACCAATGCACAAGGTCGTGAAGTACATGGGCAAACAACAGCAGGCTCTGGCGAACCGCAGATGAATCGTGCACAGCGCCGGGCAGCTAAGAAAAAGAAGTAGTTCGCATTAAACCTAGGTCGCGGGGCATACAGAATAATCTGTATGCCCCGCGACTGTTATGCTGACAGTGAGTATTAGGCGATTTCGAGAGCAGTAACAATCCAGTGGTTTCGATGAATTTCTAGGCGCAATGCCACTGCTCTTATCCGAAAACCGTCATGGACAACGACTGAGACTTCGGCAATGCGGCGTCGTGGATGGTTAACGTGGATACGACGGATCACAGGGCGTGATGTTTGCGGTGCTGGTCCGTGTAAGCGTTGATTTAGCCCTGCTCTGGAAACTAGTGCACGATAAACACCAGAAGCAAGCCAAGACTGTAGCTGACGGACCGGACGATGCCCGTGCAATACTTCGATTGCTTGGCCAACTATTCGGGCAGAAAATGTTGTGGCAGGCACGATATCTGTTGGTAAGGGGCGGTCGAGTGCAAAGCGATCGTCGTCGTCAAAATCTATTGGTTGCTGTGCTTTCACAAAAATAGTGAGCCGATCATAAGGATCTTCTGGAGAGGAGGTCGGTATGGTACTAGGACTATGCTGCTTATGTGACTTTAATGGCGACAGGGCAGGAAGCGAACTGTTTTGAATTGGCGTGAAACGGGGCGACTCGTAGCAAACTGGCGAGGTGTCTAGGACGCTGGACATGAGGGTTACTTTCGGAATGAGGGAAGCTGAATGTATTGGCCGGGGTAAATGATGTTCGGGTCAGTAATGAGGTCTCTATTGTTTTCCCATAAATTTGTTGCAATCTGAGCAATTGAAACGTTGGGGTAATCCGGAGAGATTTCTTGGGCAATCGACCAAAGGCTGTCGCCAGGCTGCACTGTTATGCCAGGTTGCGCCGCTACGCTCGTGTTCAGCACCGCTGGCTTGAGTTGCACTCGGCGGAGAGATGGTGGGGTGCTGTGTGCGGTTTGAATGCTATATTCATATGATTCTAAGTTTGGTGAGTGATCACTTATTTGGCTTGCGTATGCTGGCGTAGGGGATAGAAGTGCGGCCGCGAGGGCTATGCGGCGTGCTCTGGGTGATCCAAACCGTGCAACGAATCGTAAGATACGACGATATTGACCATTTATGGCAACATCGACCAATAAATGCGATAAACTATTCCATAAGAATACAAGCATCAAAACGCACAACCCGAATAATTCTAATGCCGTATTTGCTGTCAGGGTGGTGGACGCGTGCCAAAGCTGGAAGGCGAGATAGCCGGATAAGCATCCTGCACCGCCTAAAAAGGAAATCTTAATCATCATCTAGCCTTTGTTTGATGCTGTTTGATTATGTTTAATATTGTTAGCTATATTTATGAAAATGGAAGAGGGCATGCCCGGCTAAATCTTGTGGATAAAAATGACGGTTGCAGATTGGAAAATTTTAGACTAGAGCTTATGACCTGGCAGACAGAAATTGAACGAATTGGCGCTCGGATCGAATGGGAAAAACGAGCGGCCTTACTCGATGAAGCTGAAGATTTTTCGCAAGCTGAACATGCCAGCGTATCTTTGAGTCAAAGGATACGTGGTTCCCTTGGAAAGTATGTGACTTTCTATGTTGATGATCGCGAGTTGTCTGGAATGCTCATCGAATGCGGTGCAGACTGGTTTACCTATCAATCTCAACTAGGAGTGGAGATAGTCTCGCTTGATCATGTTTCCCAGCTCAGCGGGTTGAGTCTTGCAATCCCCAGCGGGTCACGATATGTGCCGACGCTTAACTCAGTCTTGCGTAGATTGATAGGATTGCGAATTGTAATCAATCGTTATGGAAAGTCGCTGCATGGTGAACTGTTAGCAGTTGGAAGTGACTATATTGTGATCTTGCCGTTGATGACCGGGTGGGTACATACTTATGAAATATCTGCGGTGAGTGGAGAATCCGCAGCAGAAATATATGTGCCAATCAAACAGATCTCTATTGTTAGTGGCGAGGAAAGTGCGCAACGGTAGAAAATGATAATAGTTAGTTATCAAATTCGTCGGCGTTTATCTTGACTCGAGCTTTCTCATAGCTAGCTTGAATATAATCCTCGACAGCTTGTTCGGAGATCCGCCATTGCCCTCGTCCGCCAACCTGAATAGCCGCGAGCTCGCCATTTTTAATAAGGGTCCGCACTTGGCCTGCTGAAACACTCAAGTTTTCTGCAACATCTGCGATTGTAAGAAATTTTTGCATAATCATATTTTCCCACGTCTTTGCCCTTATCGCAGAACTTTATCCCCAGGTTTGGATCCTGTGGATAACTTTAGTATCGATTTGACACTTTTTGAGACGATATGTGCATGGTATTGTTACAAAGATTTTCACAACGTGCACGAGATCCACGTTTGCTTTTGGGTATGGTGTTAATTCTAGGTGGCGGAGTAGCAGGAGCTGCTTTAGCTGGCACGTCTTCTACGGTTCTGGTACCGCAAGCTATTGAGAGTATCGCTGTGGGGAGTCCTCTTTATGAAGAAAATTTTAGGTTGGTGGAGGTCCCACAGAGTATTGCTGGGAGTTATGTGCATGGGATGTCAATCCCATTAGAGAGCCGTGCGCAACGATCGATCGCTGCTGGTGAATTATTGTCCACCGAAACGCTAGGGAAACAGAAAACCGGGATAGTTATGGCGTTACCGCTTGCACTCTCGGTGCCAACGGATATGGAAAGCGGAGACCAAGTAACTATATGGCGAGTTCCTCGAAGTAAGGACGATGGTGGTGGAGTTGTGGCACAGCATGCCACCTTTGTGAAAGTGAAAGAGAACCGAACAATGGTAGACGGGAAAGTTACGGTAGAAGTTCGGGTATCTCGTGGTGGAGTAGCCAACATTATTGATTCGTTAAGTCGTGGGGACAGTTTTGTTATTGTGGATTCGAGTGATGAATAATGAGTGTTCTTCTATGCTTGCCGTCTGAACTCGACTCTGCAGTTTTAGCTCAATTATCGGAGACAGGGCAAACGCATTTGATTGCGCGGCGATGTGCCGATCTAGTAGAAGTAGTAGCAGGTGCACGTGCACGGGTAGCGCAGATGGCTGTCATTTCTGAAGATCTTGACGGTTTAGATATGACAGCAATTGCGGAGCTACGCCAGTACGTTGCAGTGGCGATTGTTGCTGGTAGTTCGCCGACATGCGATAGTGCTGTGAGACGCTATTTAAGCGATGTCGATATTCTTTCTCCACTTCCGCATGAGATCGCCAACCACATTAGAAAATCCAAAGGTTTGGGAGCACCTTCAGTTATCAATGACGACGTCTTTACGAGTAGAGCACAAACGGCCAAAGGAGCATTGACAGTGTTTTGGGGGCCGGTGGGGTCCAATGGCAGATCTACGCTTGTTCGTGATTGTAGTGTTTTCCTTTCTGAACGTCGTCGAGTTCTGGCTTGTGATGGTGATAGCTTTTCACCGTCGTTAGCACAGTTATTTGACGTTGATGAAAGCTCGGGTTTGATCGGTGTAGCTAGAATGATTGATCAAGGTCGGAAGGTGGATATTGAAGGAATGCTCTCGAGTCTTTCGCCATCGTTTGGAAATGTTAGTTTGTTAGCTGGTATGAATACTGGTCAGAGATGGCGTGAGATATCACGGTTTGTAGCAGATCGATTGTGGCCAGCGTTATGTGCAGAATACGATGCCGTCGTAGTGGATAGCTCCGGGGGACTGGATGACAAGGCGGAGCGGCTCGACCGGTGGGGTCTAACTCGATCCCTTGTTGACCAGGCAGATATTCGCTTGCATGTTGCTGTTGCTACGCCAATCGGTTTGCGTAGGCTTATCGAACATTGGGATGCGTTGGCGGAGGATCGTGTTGAACACGAAGCCGTTGTTTTGACGTCACTAAGGTCGACCGCTTTAGGTCTCCGCCCATTATTTCAGGCGCAAAACGTTCTACGAGAAGTGGGAATAGGAGATATTCCTATTTTTGGTATACGTGATGATAGGAATAAGCTGGACAAGGTGCTGATTCAAGGTAGCTCAATGCCTGTTTCTTTCCCGAAAAGTGGGTATTCTCGTGATGTTGCACGGGTTTGTTCCTGGATTGAGGATAGAATGCAGGTATGCGCATCTACATTCCAATGATTTTCAGCGAGTTGCTAGCCGACCATGTTTCCCCACGTCGTGTCCATGCAGTGACACCAGCGTTACGCGCATCGGTGCCACATGAGGACGATGAATCATACGAATATATGGTAACACTAGCTGCAGCAGACGATTCGTTGCGGCTACTGAGTAACTACCCGGATGAACGCCGCCGACGAATAGTTGCGGTAGCCGAGGTCCCAGATGGCAGTCTTCTTCCTGCATCTAAGCCAGATCTACCAACTGAAATTGATTTAGACGTGCAGGTACTTTGGAAGAACGTGGAATCGTTCCATATTGATGCGCCTGGTTCAGAGGAACTTGTTCAGCGTGCTATCGAGGGCGACGAAGATGCTTTCTTAGCGACAGGCGACATCGAATTACTATGGTTCGATATTAGCGAACGCAACCGTCTAAGCCATGGTGGCTTAGACTAGCTAATAATGCTTAGTGTAGATCCCTGACCTTTCGTTGGCTTGATACGAACCTGATTGGGGATTCGGGACTTGAGCTCTTCGACGTGCGAAATAATGCCGACCTTACGGCCGTCCCGGGCTAGTTCTGTTAAGGTGCTCATTACTTCATCAAGTACTTCGCCGGATAAAGTTCCAAATCCTTCGTCAATCATGAGGGTATCTATTCGGATCCCGCCATTTTCTTGTTGGACTACATCAGTTAGGCCTAAGGCAAGTGAAAGCGCAGTATAGAATGTCTCTCCACCGGATAGGCTACGTGTTGACCGGATATCGCTTTCTCCTTCGCCGTGCGCATCGTAATCAATAACAGATATACCAAGGCCTGTTTTGCGTTCTTTTTCAGCTCCTTCAGATCGCACCAGTTGATAACGTCCGCGCGAGAAACGAGCAAGATATTCGTTAGCGTGATCGATCACCATATCGAAGCGACGCATTAAGACCCATACGTGTAGGCTGACGTTGGTATGTGAAGCTTTACCTGCTTGAGCGAGCTGGTCTAATCGAGCTATTGGACCGGAATTATTCACTTCAGTTGCCCAGTGCTGGTATGCCTTTGTTACTGCGATTTGAGCACGCTGTGCAGTGTTAACTGCATCGTTAGCCAGTGCTGAGGCTTGAGTGGCTTCTTGATGGTTCTCTTGTGCTAGCCTAAAACGTTCTTCGGCCGACCCTATATCAATTTTCTCATCCCCAGTTAGACTAGCAATCTCTGGAGCGTTGAGCTGGGTGGTGACATAAGCCCATGCTGAATCGAAGGAACTGACGCGATCTGTTAGCAAATCTAGTTGATCTGGTTCGATAAACGCTTCTTGCGCTTCGTTTTGACAGAGTTCAGCTTCTCGGAGTGCTTCGTCTAGGAGTTCTTTAGACTGCTGGAATTTCGATAACAATAAAGCATAATCATGCAGCTCTTGATGAGCATCTGATAGGTGTGCTATGTGTGTCTTAGCCTCGGTTATGAGTTCGCTGATGCTATCGGCTTCGCCTTGTGCGCGAGATATTTCTTCGCGATCATGGTGTTGGCTTTCTTGTTCCTTTGCCAATGATTCATTGAGCGTGACTAGTGTAGATTTCAGTTCTGTGAGCTCGGTAAAACTCTCTTCGCGTTCACTTCGTAGCTGAGCGATTCTTTCTGTCAGCTCCTTGGCGCGCTGTTGAGCTAGCACAGCAACATTTCGCTGCGTGTCTAAATCAGACAACTGGCTGGAGATATGCTCACCGTCAATATCGCCAATCTGCGTTTGTAGTGTTTCGCATCGTGCTTGTAGCGCAGCGAGTTTGGTTTTGGACTCTTCTACGTTATTGCGCGAAATGTCTAACTCGTGTTGTGCTGATTCCACATCAGACTTATCGACATGAATGGCAGTGGCTTGCGCTGGGTGTGGATGCTCTAACGATCCGCACACTGGGCAGGGAAGACCCGCTGCTAAATCCAAGGATAATATTGCTGCCTGAGAAGCAATCCAGCGGTTATTGACATCTTGGAAGTGTTGGTTGGTGACAGAAAATGATGTGAGAAGATCAGAGTGCTTTTCCGTTGCTTGAGATACTTCATCTTGTGTTTGCGTCAATGCTTCTAGAGCTTGAGATATGCCTTTAAGCTTATCGATATCTTGAATAATCTTCGGTAACGTGAGTGCACTAGATTGAGCCTGTTCAAGTTCGGTTTCAGCTTGAGCTATCTGGTCCGGAAGCTCGCTGTATTTGGAACTAATTTTGTCTATAGCGTTAGTGAGCTTGTCACGCTTTGCTAAGGACTGTTTGATGTTTTCTTCCCGAGCGCGGACATTGTTACTAAGTGCATCTGCCTGTTGCAAATGCACAACTCGTTCGCGATACTCCTCGAGTTGGGATTCAATTTTTTGCGTTGTTTCTCCAAAGGACAGAAATGCTAAATCCGTGGTATCTGATGTTCCATAAACAACTAAAGATGAGTCGATTTTGGACAGCGCAGAGCTGACGCTTTCTTGTTGCTGATGAACATCGTCTTCAAGATGATGGAGTACCTTGAGACGCTCCATTGGTATCACTGCGCGATGATGCTGAGCAATACGTTTTTTGTCTTCCTCAATCCCGAAACGCTGTTTGTCTAGTTTATCTTTCTGCACTATATAATCGGCGCGTTTCTGGAGATTTTCGGAACGTCTTTTTTCATCAGCAAGTGCGGTTGTTGCTTCTTCGAGTTCTTTTACTCGATGGTTGAGATTTTCATGTGTTGTAGCTTGAGTGACACGTAGTTCTTGATCCCGTTGGTCTAGAAACTCTAACAATCGAGTATCATCAGGTTCGGTGAGACTATCAACTAAGTCTTGTATGACGTGTTCCCACTGAGAAACGGCAGAATTGCCAGACCAAGTTGCTACCGCTTGTGAAATAGCAAGTCTCGCTTTATCGATCCGTTGTGATGCATCTAGGGCCTGCTGGTGCAAGGCTTGGGAAAAATCCCGATACGGGCGAGTGTTGAAAAGTGTTTCCAGAAGATGAGACCGGTCTTCGGACTTCAGACGCAGAAAATCTGCGAACTGGCCCTGTGGCAGAACAACAGTTTGTACAAACTGTTCCCGAGTTAATCCTAAGATAGTGTTTAGCTCAGTTCCGACCTCGCGAGCTCCGGTAGCGAGAACTTCACCGTTACTCCATTGGCCTTGTTCTACTGCTGCTTCGGAGAGCCGAATTAAATTTGCCTTTTCCGAAACTTGAGTTGTGCCCCCACCACGCTTTGGTTTATCCCAACGGGGCATCCGTTCGATTCGATAGGTTCCGGAACTGACTGTAAAAACGAGCTCTACGCGCGATGGTTTTGTTTCCTCGGCGTGCGTAGAACGGATTCGGTTATAGTCTGAATTCGCCCCTGCCGGGTTGCCGTAAAGTGCAAAAACTATGGCGTCTATGAGGGACGATTTCCCTGATCCGGTTGGGCCTTCGAGCAGGAATAATCCGCCAGCGGTAAGAGCATCAAGATCGATTTCATGGTGTCCGCCAAAAGGGCCAACGCCGTCAATAACTAAGCGACGAAACAACATCTCAGTTTTCTCCCTTGGTTAGATTTTCCCACTGCGAAATAATTAAGTCCCGTTCGTTAGCATGTAGTTCACGGCCACCAGCGCTGGTGAAAAATTCGGTTAACACATCAATCGGCCGAGTGCGAGAGAGCGATATTTCTTGTGTCTGTATGTGGCGTAGCGGAATATCATGATGAGCTTCAAGTAGATGCGGGAAACGTTGGCGAAGCCGGGCAACCATTCGAGGTGGACGATCAATATCGGTGACGTAAACTCGAACAAAATGATTACGGTAGCCGGCAAATTGTTCTGATAAAAGTTCTTCAAATGTACCGCGAATAGTCGCCAACGGGCGATAGATAGGTGCTGGTACAAGCTCAATTTCCGGACTATCGCCTGGCCTATCAATTGTGACAATCACAGTGGATTTATGGTGGTGCTCCTCCGAAAAAGAGAAGGCGATAGGGGAACCCGCATAACGCATTAACGGTTTTTCGCTCACTTGTTGTGGTCCATGCAAATGCCCAAGTGCAACGTAATCGATCATTGATTTTCCATCAACGCTGACATCGAAAACTGCGCTGGGAACACTATCAACACCACCGATATGCAAATCGCGTTCGGAATCTGATGGTTCACCACCTACAACGAACTCATGAGCCATCACAACGCGCGGAACATCAACATCTGGATGAGCCACAATATCCTCACGGACTAGCTCCATAGCTGCGCTAACAACCGCTTCATGACTGCGCGCCAATGGTTTTTCGGGATCAGCCGCTAACCGTACACGATCAACATCCGGTTCTAAATAGGGCAGCGCATACACTTGCCCTACGAGCTCACCATCACGACAAATATCAATTGGCTTACCCGATAGCCGTGGATCTGATGCAATAACAACTTCGTCTTTCAACAATCCTGCTGTGAATCCGAGCCGAGTGGGCGCATCGTGATTGCCAGGGGTAAGAATGACCGTTGTGTATTGCGAGAGCCGCTGCAAGGTTTCCGATAATACCTGGACCATGGCAATGGGCGGGATTCCACGGTCAAATACATCGCCGGCAATAAGCACTGCGTCTAGGTTGCGTGTACGTGCCAATTCCACGACGTGATCACACCACAAAATAAATGCATCGTATAAATCCGCGCCATGTAGAGTGCGACCTAAATGCCAGTCAGATGTATGTAGAAACTTCATGTATACAAGTCTAGCGAGCACCTCCCACATAGTTTCTGGTACACCCTGAAATTTGGGGTCCGAACAGAGCTGAGCATACCCACCGGTTAGCAAACTGGTAAAATGAAAACTTGTCAGGCTTTGGCATCGCCGTCGTTCCTCAAGGAGATTTACGTGAAACCTGAACCTACTGGAGAAATCCAAAACGTCGCTCCACACGAACTGTTCTTTTCCACTACGGACTCAAAAGGCGTTATCAAACTTTCGAACGACGTCTTTACCCGGCTATCACGTTACGATGTCGACCAGTTGCATGGCGCACCGCATAACATCGTTCGCCACCCAGATATGCCTGCCTCTGTTTTTAAACTAGTATGGGACAATCTCGAAACAGGCAAGCCATTCGCGGCGTATATGCTCAACTTAGCTGGCGATGGATCCGAATACGATGTGTTTGCAACTATCACTCCGTTGCCTGGCGGTGGATACTTATCCGTGCGTGCCCGGCCCATGCGCGAGGACGTTTTTGCTCAGATTCGTGGCGTCTATGCTCGCGTACTTGACCACGAAAAGTCCCTGATCGACGGCGGGCTCAACCGTCGGCAAGCCGCCGAAGCCGCCGTACCATTTCTAGCACAGGCACTCAGTGAAATCGGAATCGAATCATATGAAGATTTCCAAACCCGTTCGTTACCAGAAGAAGTCGCCATCAGAGAAGCTGCCGGTGCGAAATTTCCGCAACGTGACGGGGACTCCCAACTTCATGACATGCTCCTCGCCGTCCACAACGAGCATGACACGTTGGATACGTGGATGCGTCACCAAGACGAACTTGTGCGGATGAGTGAGCGGCTGACCGCCGTCGTTGAACATGTACGTAACGACATGGAGAAAATGTCTGCAGTGTCGCATGAGTTCACACAACTCGGCGAAGGTAATCCAGCACTGGCCACAACCCTTGAACCATTGTTGGTGTGGAACCGGATGCAAGGTGTTACTCGGACATACCTCAACTCATTAATCTCTAAGATCACTGCACTGAATTCGCATATTGCGCAGACCCGATTCCATATAGCACTATCGCGCCTGCATTCCGATATGTGTGGCATTTTCATTGCGGAACTGATCGACACTGGATACGACGCTAAGATCGGCGTCCCTGGCTTAGCCCCCGGATTTGTGACGCGCGAAGTATTCGATGTTGCCAAGAATGAAACACCGGAAGAACGCGAGATACGCGAGCGGCTAGAATCCTTAGAAATGCTCAGTTCCGTCTTGATGGCTGACGTCGAGACAATTCAGAAGGACGCCCAAACCTACCAAGAATTTGCTGCAGACATCGCCAAATACATGGACCGCGTACTCCATGCGATTTCGATTCCGCGTCAGCTACTCGAGCTATGGCAAATGTCGGCTAGCGAAGTAACAATGCCAGAGATCATAGATTCCGCTAACGTCACAGTTTCCCAAGCGATTGATCATGCTCATGTTTCCCATGAACGCCTGACTAATTTCCAAGGTGAACTCATCGAGGCTAACGGTACTGAGAACTTTGACGCGCTGTCTCGCATCGTGCTAGAAATCCACGCAAAAGTGCTGATCATGCAGGGGTGACGTACAAAATCACGAGATCTGACACGATAGCACGCTATACAGCTCTATCGTGCTGATATTCGAGATTTTATCCGGCATCAACAGACGTTAGAGCATGCTATCGCATCGGGCTGGCAATACCATTCGTAATACCGTGCCCATTTCTATGGTGATTGGGATAGATTACCCAATCACCATGGAGTGCTCTATGATGACATGCAACCGACGACGCGTAAACATAGTCTCACCACTCTTGCTTCCCACGCGAAGCTAAGAGCCGCCTAAAGGACTCTACCCGAGTTTCCAACATTGAACCGGGCTCAACGAATTCTGGATCATCCAGTGCACACTCGATCACGCCGTCTTCGTGGGTACATCCACGCGGACAGTTGGCGGCAATCTCTTCTAAATCAGGGAATCCGCGCAGCAAACCGTCTGGGGTAACGTGCGCTAACCCAAATGTGCGCACTCCGGGGGTATCAATAACAGTTCCATTGCCAAGGTAATCGAATGCCATCGCTGACGTCGAGGTGTGCCGGCCGCGGCCAGTCACCTCATTAACGTGCCCAGTTTCTCGGGTGGCTTGCGGAATCAGCGCGTTGATTAACGTTGACTTGCCGACCCCGGAATGTCCCACAAGTACCGAGACACGACCAGTTAGTTCCTCGCGCAGGCGAGCCAGACCGTCGTCGGAATCGGCGTCGTCGACCACGCTGGTAACCACAATATCTAAACCCATCGGTTCGTAGATTGCACGTAACTCATCTGCCGGTGCTAAATCAGATTTGGTCAGAACTAAAATAACGTCCATGCCAGCGTCATAGGCGGCAACCACACACCGGTCAATCATGCCCGTGCGTGGTTCTGGTTGAGCTAACGCCGCCACGATGACCAACTGGTTCGCGTTGGCCACAATAATGCGTTCGTTTCCAGCGGCTTCGCCTTCTTCACCCACACGGCGTAGCACAGTTTGGCGTTCGTCAACTTCGGCAATGCGTGCCAGCGTATCTTTTCGGCCGGACAAATCACCAACCATCGCACATATATCGCCGACGACGATTCCGCGCCGGCCTAGTTCACGCGCTTTTACTGCCACAACGTTCGTGCCGTCTCCCAGCATCCGTACATGGTAGCGTCCCCGATCAACGCGGTAGACGCGTCCGCGTGGTGCTGCCGAATAGTCTGGACGAATTTTGGTGCGTGGGCGTGAGGGTTTACCCGGACGTACTTTTACCCGGTAATCATCAGTGCCAATATCGCGTCTACTCACCTATGCTCATCCATTCGTGACCATTGTTTCCCACATGTTGACAAATTGTGGGAATGTTTTTGCCGTTGTTTCCATATTAGCAACTCGAATGCCGGGAACACGTAATCCAAGAATCGCGCCGAATGTTGCCATACGGTGATCGGCATATGAATCGAGGTCTGTGCCGTGGAGCGCTCGCGAATGTCCGTTAATGATCAGGTCATCTGCGGTGGTGGTTGCGGAAATGCCGAGTTTAGTCAATTCGTTGGTAATGGCCTGTAGCCGGTCTGTTTCATGTCCGCGCAGGTGTCCGATATTGGATAAGTGGCTTTGCCCATCTGCGAATGCACATATTGCAGCAATAGTTGGGACGAGTTCGCCGACGTCGTGCATATCAACCGAAAGTGGCCTGATAGTGGCCGGTCCGTGACATGTGAGGTTGCCGGGGGATTTCTCAGCGAATGTTGCGCCGGCGCGGTGAAGTAACGCGAGGTAAGCCATCCCCGGTTGTTGTGAGTAAGCTGGCCAGTTTTCTATTGTGACAGTCCCACCTGCGACCATCGCGGCTGCTAGGAATGGACCGGCATTGGAAAGATCAGGTTCGATTGTAACGTCGTGGGGGAGAGTGATCTGAGAAGAATCCGGTGGTTGAATTGCCCACGATCCGTCACTGACGACGACGTCGATCCCGCAGCTTTGCAGTACGCGAATCGTCATCTCCACATGGGGAGCTGACGGCAGCTCGTGATGTGCAAGATGGATGGTGAGTCCATTTTTCATGAGCGGGGCAGCCAACAACAAGGCTGAAATATATTGTGAAGATGCTCGTGCATCAACTGTAACTGTACCGCCGAGAAGCTGGCCTCTCCCATGAATAGTTAGCGGGAAGCCAGACCGATTGGCGGGCTGCGAAGCGATAGAAACACCAAGCCCGCCTAGCGCTGTAACAAGCCCGCTGATGGGACGATGGCGTGCATTATTGGCACAATCAACCGTCACCGTGCCGTGTGCCATAGCGGCCAATGGCAAGATAAAGCGCATGACCGTGCCGGACTGGCCGGCATTAATATGTACCCCGCCACGAATGATGAGTTGCCCGGTGTCACTACGTGGAAAAGGCTTGATGACGCAAGCGTCGAGATTCCAATGCACGCGAGCACCAAGTTGCGCCAGTGCGCGGCCCATTGCCCGGGTGTCGGCTGAGTCGAGAGCACCGACAAGGCGAGTTGTCTGGGTACTTATTGCCGCTAGTAGCATCCAGCGTGCAGTTAGTGATTTAGAACCGGGTAGCCGAACCGTGCTAGACAGATGCGCAGACGGTGGCAAAGCCGGAGCCTGCCACCAGGCTACGCCACGGCATTCAGATATTTTATTCATGAGCGAATACTCATGAAGCCTCGCGACTTAGCGTCCTGCCGATAATTGATCGAAACGCTGGGAAGCGTTTTCAACGGCACGCTCACTTAGCCGAGCCGCACGCCAGCCCACCGATGGTTTACCAGAACGGTCCATAGAAGCGATGAGGGCACCACCGATGAGTCCAGCTGCAGCTAATAATCCGGAAATGTCCTTCTTGCGCTCTGTGTAAGATTTCTTCTCCCACACCGGGTTATTAGCCAGTGCAAGTGGGATTTGGGTTAATCCCAAAATGAGAGCGGTAGTACGCGGAGCGCGGGAACGAGCAAGCTGGGCACCGGCAACAGTGACCACAGCACCGCACGAACGAGTCAGAAGGTCAAGAGTGTCATCAGTTGGTTCGCTGATGCCGAGTTTACGATCAATTCCGCACTTTTGAGCTAATCCCCAAAGCTTGCGCGCTGGCGCACGATGTCCTTGAGGCTTAGATAAAGCATCGAGCCCAGCAACAATGAACGGAGCTGCGAGTAACGGACGAGCAAGTTTATTTACAATAGCCATGCTTACAGCTTACCGTCCACGTCCACCATAGTCTGGCGAACAGCGAAAATTGCGCTGAAAATGAAGTTACAGGTCAATAATTCTAGCCAGTGGCCCGTAGTGTGCATCAACTGCCCGTTTGTAGGCTTCCACATCGCCAGCTTCGGCTGCTTCCAACATGTCGCGGTGGGCATGCGCGGTGGCAGTCAATTCATCTGTTGCCGGTGCCTCAAGACCAGGGATGAATGCTTGATGCACAAGCCACATCGCGCTCATCAGCTGCGAAATAAGCGAATCTCCAGCGAACTCGGTCAGGGCTTCGTGAAAGGCGATGTCTTCATCGAGGTATGTCTGACCGTGAGTTGCATGCTCGACCATCGTATCAACAAGCGCGTGGAGTTTCGGATTGTGCGTGCCAGTGAAATGTGTGACGACGTCGTCGGCAATGCCCAAGTCTAAAACTTTCCGGGTAGCAACAACCTGTCGCAAGCTAGCTTTTCCAGACGTCTGATCAAGAGCGTTACGCAAGATTAGCGTCTGGATCAGTGGCTCAAGGGACATCGCACCCACAAAAGAGCCACGTCCCTGTTGAACAGTGACAATATCAAGTGCAGCGAGTTGGCGGAGGGCTTCGCGCACCGAAGAACGAGAAACTCCTAGATCTGCGCACAACTCTGCTTCGGTAGGAAGCGGGTCGCCTGGCTTCAACCGATGGTTGAGAATGTAACCTTTAATGGCGTCCATAGTGGCGGTTGAGCGCATCACGGTACCGATCATCGTGTTTTCGTTCGATGACGGAGTGCTGTATTTATCCAGAATCGCTTGCAATGATTTGTCTGACAACATAGGCTTAATTGTAACGAACACAAGGCAACGTTGCCCTGTTATTTAACAGAATGTGCTAACAAGTTTAGCGCATTGTGTTGGAACGGTGTGTAATGTGACGAGGGAGTACAGGAGCAAAGGTGGTTCTTCTTTCTTTAGATATTGGCGGAACTAAAGTTGGCTGGGCCATTGTAGCAGGACAGCCGGACGCGTTAATGGTAACTGAGCGTGGTTCAATCCCGACTCAAGCTTTCGACGGCGGTCCACGAGTAGCTCAGCGCATCGGTGAGTTAGCAACCGAACTTGTCTCCCGGTACGACGCCGACGGCGTAGCCGTGGCATCAGCCGGCGTAGTAGATCCAGAAACTGGTGCAATTGTCTCAGCAACTGGCACTATGCCAGGGTGGGGCGGAACCTCCTTAGGTTTGATGCTCCGGGAACTAACCGGTAAGCCCGTTTGGGTTATTAATGATGTTCACGCTCATGGGTTAGGCGAATCGCTCTTAGGTTCGGGGCGTGGATTCCGATCTGTTCTGGCATGCGCCGTGGGCACGGGAATTGGCGGTGCACATATTGTTGATGGCCATATTGTATTCGGGGATCATAACTTAGCTGGCCATTTCGGCCATATTCACCACCACTATGCCGCCGGGCAGCCGTGTTCATGTGGACGTGAAGGCCATATCGAAGCCATTTGCTCAGGCTCAGGAATAACCGACTGGTTTAATTCGCGCGCCGACGGGATAACCGTAGCTAACGGGCGCGAACTCCAAGACCTAGCTGAAAGTGGAAACGAATTAGCCATTGCCACCTTCGCGGAGTCGGGATACGCCCTCGGTGAGGCGCTTGGTTCCCTAGCTAATGCGATTGACCCCTCCGTCGTCGTCCTTTCTGGATCAATGACGAAATCCGGGGACCTGTGGTGGAAAGAAGTGCGCCGCGGATACTGCGCGAGCGCTATGGATTTTGTTGCGGGCCTTGAGCTACGCAACGGTGAATTAGGATCAGACGCCCCATTATTCGGCGCCGCCCTCTATTACTATTCAAGGGAGAATCACTGATGAATCAGCTCATCGAATCGTTACGGGGCACTGTTATCGTTTCAGTGCAAGCCTATCCGGGTGAACCGTTGCGTCACCCCGAAACCATGGCACAGATGGCGCGGGCAGCTGAACTAGGCGGAACCTCAGCAATCCGGTGTCAAGGTCTGGCAGATATTTCGGCGATTAAAGGCCGGGTAAAACTTCCAATTATTGGTTTGTGGAAAGAGGGCGATGAAGGCGTCTACATTACTCCAACATTGCGCCATGCCCGCGCCTGCTCAACGGCCGGTGCTGACATCGTCGCTATTGACGCAACGGGTCGGCCGCGTCCAGACGGATTGACTTACGCTCAAACAATTGCTGAGCTGAAAAAAGACGGAATCTTGACCATGGCAGACTGCGGGTCGTTCGAAGATGCTCAGCGTGCAGTGGAAGCTGGTACTGACATCATCTCAACCACGCTCGCCGGCTATACCGGAGACCGCCCGAAAACCGATGGTCCAGATTTTGAGCTCCTTGCTCAGATGGTTTCGGCATTCCCGGATATGCCAGTCATCTGCGAGGGGCGGATCCACACCCCAGACCAGGCACGGCAGGTTCTTGAAGCAGGTGCGTTTGCCGCCGTCGTCGGGACTGCCATCACTCACCCAACCTCGATCACATCCTGGTTCATCAACGCAACAAAATAATATTTCACTCAATTACTCCTCAACTGAAAGAAGACGAATATGTACGTCGGTATTTTTAAAGATGAAGAAACGCTGGCAAAAGCAGCTGCTGACTATCTCATGACCAAGCTCAACGAATCCGATCGGAAAGTCGTTGGAGTAGCAACAGGGTCAACGCCACTGCCACTGTACAAGGAATTGCGCGATGCGCATGCTGCCGGCATTTTCTCGCTCGAAGGTTTCAAGGCTTTTGCACTCGATGAGTACATCGGCATCGATCCGGAACACCCAGAGCGTTACCGCAATGTGTTGCGTACCCAGCTCGTTGGTGATGAACGTACCGGCTTGCGCGAAGAAGATCTCAACACGCCAGATGGCTCTGCGGAAGACCCATATGCAGCAGCTCAAGCATATGACAAGGCAATCAAGGACTCCGGTGGCGTCGTCGTGCAGATTCTAGGCATCGGTTCCGATGGTCACATCGGTTTCAATGAGCCGGGCGGCGCGTTAACTTCCCGTACGCACGTCGAAGCGTTGACGGCTCAAACCCGTGAAGATAATGCCCGCTTCTTCGACAACGACTTATCCAAGGTCCCAACCCGCTGCATCACTCAAGGATTGGGTACCATCATGGAATGTGGTGTGCCGTTGCTGATCGCTACTGGCGCTGGCAAAGCGGACGCAGTCCGCGAGCTCGTAGAAGGCAGCGTCTCGGCAAAGTGGCCAGCAACGATCTTGCAGATGCACCAAGAAGCTGTAGTTTTCTTAGATGAAGCAGCCGCGGCCAAGCTTGAACTTAAAGAGTTCTACATGGAACGCTGGGAGTCGCTACGATGAGCGTTTTTGCAGGAAAAGTTCTTAACGGCCAAGGTGAACTTGTTGGCGCCGGTTTGGAAGTGGACGACGACGGCGTTCTGGTTCGTATTCTGCCTGCCGGCGATGAGTTACCTGAAGGCTGGATTACTCCTGGTCTGATTGATATTCACAATCATGGTGGTGGCGGAGCTTCGTTCCCAGATGAGACTGACCTTGAGGGCGTCTACACGGCGATTGAGGCACACCGACGCATGGGCACTACCGCAATGATTGCGTCGACCGTATCCATGATTGATCCACTACCAGCCATCAAGAATCTGGTGAAAGCATGTGAAGCCGGCGAATTGCTAGGTATTCACATGGAAGGTCCGTATATCTCCCCGCACAAGTGCGGCGCCCAGAATCCGGCTGCGGTGCGCAACCCAGATTTGGCCGAATTGCGTACATGGCTGGAAGCTGGCAAGGGCTGGATCAAAACTATGACAATTGCTCCGGAAGTTGATAACGCCTTCGAAGCGGCATGTCTGCTACTTGATTTTGGTGCGTTGCCTTCGTGGGGTCACACCAGCGGGACGACGGAGCAGGCACGCGAGTTGATTGCCCGTACTGCTGAATACGGTCGTGCTAAGGGAATCGACGTACCGCAAACAGCCACCCATTTATTTAACGCTATGCCAACGCTTGCTCATCGTGAGCCAGGTCCGGTGCGCGAACTGATTTCGTCAGCGTGCCGCGGTGAAACTGTTGTTGAGCTTGTGGCAGACACGATTCACGTGCATCCTGATCTAGCGGCCGATGTGGTTCGAGTGATCGAAAACTCTGGTCAAATGAATGGCGTTGTGTTCGTGACCGATGCAATGGCTGGTGCAGGAATGCCAGATGGTGATTACGTGCTCGGCTCGCTGGCAGTCACTATCGTGGATGGGGTTGCCCGGTTAACTGATGGTGGCGCTATCGCTGGTGGTACGGCACGGCTAGCTGAAGAAATTCAGCGCATGGTGGGCGGTGGCCATTTGAGCATGGAATCCGCTGTCCGTTGTTGCGTGGCTGGACCAGTTCGTGCGCTCGCATTACGTGGTGACGAGCCAGGTGTGACGGTTGATTTTGTTGAAGGCGAAAAGCCAAACTTTGTGGCGTTTGATGGCGACCTCAATATGGTGCATTATCAGCGCGCATAATACGTTTGCTCTAAAACGGGTTATCGGCACTTTAGTGTGTTGATAACCCGTTTTACTTATCGTGGGACTGTGATGCGAATTGGATTGGCGTTCTACGGTAAACTATCTCCTGATGAACGATGTAGTCTCAGTCCAAGATCGTAAGCTGTTATCGCACCAATTCGAGGAGCAGGCGTTGCCGCTTCTCGATCAGTTGTATGGTGCCGCACTTCGTCTAACTCGCAACCCGCAAGATGCAGAAGATCTGGTGCAAGAAACGTATGCGAAAGCTTTTGCGGCGTTTCATCAGTTTAAGCAGGGGACTAACCTAAAAGCATGGTTGTACCGCATCCTCAACAATGCTTTTATTTCGAACTATCGTAAGGCTCAACGTCGTCCTAAAGAAGCCGATTCGGATCAAGTAGAAGATTGGCAAGAGTTTGCGGCTGCTAACCACGATTCGCGTGGCATGATGTCAGCAGAAGCTGAGGCCTTAGAAAACCTGCCAGATTCAGAGATCAAAGAAGCTCTGGAACAATTATCTGATGATCGGCGTGCAGTTGTTTATTTGGCTGATATTGAAGGATTCTCGTACCAAGAGATAGCCGATATTGTTGGAGTTCCTATCGGGACTGTTATGTCGCGGCTTCATCGGGGGAGAACTCAGCTCAGAGAGATTCTCCGTGACTATGCCCATGGGTTGGGGTATAAAGTGAAGCAGAAGGCTAAGGAGACAAAATGAAACGTTTCGATGAATTATTGGCGCAACTAGATGAGT
Source organism: Arcanobacterium phocae (assembly GCF_900105865.1). Classification (NCBI taxonomy): domain Bacteria; kingdom Bacillati; phylum Actinomycetota; class Actinomycetes; order Actinomycetales; family Actinomycetaceae; genus Arcanobacterium; species Arcanobacterium phocae. Next base: position 126,736 of record NZ_LT629804.1, on the reverse strand, counting down.
GTCACTGTGCTGATATCGAATGTGATTGCTCCGAAGTCCTCACACACTTATTTGAATTAGTTGATGCAGATATGCCAACAAGTCAAGCTGAGCGGCTTCTGCAACATAGCGCGGCGTGTGATCACTGTGGTGAAGCAATACGGAGCGAAATACGGGTACGGCTGGCGTTACAGCGGTCATGCCACGGAGATATTGCTCCGGCCGAATTACGTGCCAAAATTGTTCAGGTGATCTGTGGATAACGTCGTCGTTTGGGCGTGAGTCGTTACATCATGTATAGATGTGACGGGATGAGTTATTACCCGGTACAATATAGTCTTGTCGTGCCGTAAAAATACGGCCGAAGGTTAAGGAGTACACAATGTCGAAGCGTTCGCGTAAGCGCCGTGACCGCAAGAAGCGCGGTTCTAACCACGGCAAGCGTCCCAACACCTGATTTTGGGTCCGAAGCTTGAGGATCACAGATCCGAATAAAAGAGGGCGACTTTTAGTCGCTCTCTTTTATTTGTCATACGTTTGTACGAGAAAGGTGCGTATCCAATGCCAATAGCACATGAACATGAGATCGTGTCAGCTCGGCGAGTGCTGTTTTATGGTGTTACTGGAAGCGGAAAGTCAACGTTAGCTCGGGAATTTGCGCAACTCCGTCACTATCCGCTGTGTCTTGTTGACGAACAAATTGGTTTTGCGCCAGCTTCGGAAGCGGTATGGCAAAATCGGGACGAAAATGAGATGCGTGCGTTGGCAGATCAGTTCACGCAATTACCCGAATGGGTATGCGATTCAGCGTGGGGAAAATTCAAAGATGTCATTTTTTCGCGCGCAGATTTGTTAGTAGCTCTTGACTATCCGCGGTACGTCTCACTCTGGCGCTTGACTAAACGCTCAATTAAACGAGTGATTAGGCGCGAGCATGTATGCAATGGGAATATCGAAACGTGGAGACGTTTATTTAACTCCGAATCGATTATTCGTTGGCATTTCCTTTCGTTTTCACGAAAGCGCCAATGGATGCGAGAGCAGGAGAACAGGAGTACTGGGATACCTGTAGTGCGCCTTACGTCTCCGTCTGCTGCGGAGGCTTTTTTGGCGGCCGTCCGCGTTTCGGTAACTGACCGGTAGTGCCAGGGAGTCGGCCAGCTCTTCGTAACCCATCTCGAAGAATGACTTCGATTTGCGCGTTGACTGAGCGCAAATCGTCCTCGGCCCAGCGGGCAACGGCATCGTGAACCGCTGGGTCGAGGCGTAACGAAATAGCTTTGCGGGGTGTCATAAGCTTACTGGTAAAGACCTCCAGCATTAATGACTGGTTGTGTCTGTCCATCAGAACACAGAACTACGAGCAGGTTGGATACCATTGCGGCCCGTCGTTCTGGATCAAGATCCACAATGCTTTTCTGTTCGAGCTGATCGAGTGCCATCTCAACCATGGAGACGGCGCCGTCAACGATTGTTTCGCGAGCATCCACGATTGCTGCAGCCTGCTGACGCTGTAGCATTGCTTGGGCGATTTCAGGAGCGTAAGAGAGGGAAGAAATGCGGGTCTCCACAATTTCTAAGCCGGCAACACTTACTCGCTCGGCAACTTCATTAGCTAGCTCAATGCTGATGTCCTCGGTTGAACCGCGCAGAGAGGAACGCCCATCAACAGGAAAGTCGTAAGGATGTTGAGTGGCGATATGACGGAGTGCTGACTCAGATTGGGACTTAATAAAGTCTTCATAGTTTTCAACCGAGAACTGCGCCTTCGCGGTGTCTGCGACCTGCCAGACAACAATTGCTGCGATATTAATGGGGTTTCCAGAGTAGTCGTTAACCTTCGTCTCGTTGGTTTCAAAGTTGCGTACGCGCACTGAAACTTTTTTACGATTAGTGAATGGGATGGTGTAACTGAACCCAGTACTCCGGATCGTGCCGATATAGGTTCCGAAAAGCTGAACGACGCGAGACTCACCCGGGGAAACGATCGTGAATCCAGTAAGTAAAAAGAATGCCAGTAAGAAGACGATGCCGCATATAGTCATGACGACATTTGTTTGAGTGGTGGCAGTGCCATTATCCTGCGCAATCGCGCCTTGGATGAAGAACCATGAGGAGAGTCCGATAGCTGCCAAGATGCTGAAAAAGAGAAGGATCGTTCCAGCTGATCCTAGTGCCCATGCTTTCTTTTCTGTTACATCTACCCGGATGCCAGAGTGGCCGACCGGGTCGGCGGCTACCGTGACTGGTGTTGATGTGTCCATATAAAGTCCTAACCTCTAAAAAGTGATATAAAAATGATATCACTTTTTAGAGGTTAGGTGAAGAGTGTGCATAGAGTTTGCATATCTGGCTTTAAAACAGACCATAACCACTATTTATTGCGTGGCATGCGCATTCTATGCTCGCCAGCTCCCTTACTTCTTATGCTTCGCTTTGTTCGCAGGCTTTGAAGTGGAATCGATAAATCCGAGTTCCTCGGGAGTTTCCGGAATTTCATTGGTAAGCCAACGTGCGGTGTCCTCATCGGCGTGGTGGCGAACAATCGTACGGAACTCGCTCATCTCGAAGTACAAGCAGTTGGTGAGTGGGTTGCGCTTGTGCTTGATGATCTTGTAGAGCCAGTAAATGAACAAGCCGAGATTGAAGATGAGGGCCGCCCATGCACAGACGATATTGGCAACTGGGTTCATCGTGGCATAGTTCGTCATCGAACTTGGCTTGACGAGTAGCTCAGGCAGAAGGTTGTTTGCCGCGATCCAGAACATGAGTGTGAAGCAACGGAACCAAATCCACTGACCTTTTGCCCATGTGAATGCTGGAATCGTACAAGCGAGCAACAGTGCGAATGTGCAGTACCACGTGTAATCAGCCAGAGCGTTGTAGAGGAAAGCGTGATTCCATAAATCATAAGCAATTACCCATGGCCACACCATGTCAACCCAGATAAGACCACGAACGCGACTCTTGCCGTCTGCAGTCTTAGCCTTAGATTCTGAGGTAACAAAAATCTTGCCGAGACCAGTGATTGTGATGATATTCAGTAGGCCAGCAAGTGCTGAAACAAGGTTCCAGTGACCGCCAATGGTGCGGAAACCAGTTGCTGGATCAATACCTACGTGGTTTGCCTCAAAATTAGAAGCAAGTGCCTGGTACCATTCGACCGAATGGAGCGGGGCTGTAATGTTGCGAGATTCTGGCAAGCCATTGAGAACATCAATAGAGTGTGTCGCGTTGATGCCTTGTAGACAGTCAGCGCTGGCAGCGCAAGCGTAGTATTCGTCGGCTTGGAAGAAGATGGTAATGTCACGGATATTGGCTTCCATGATGTTAATTGACAGGCCAAGCCATAATGCTACACCCATCCATAGTGCGTACTTGCGAGCCTTATCTGGGTGACGCTTTCCAAATGCCAATAGGTATCCAGTCATGGTTGCGGTAGCAATCATGATAACGAACTTACCGAATGGGAACCAGCCCACCATTGGCACACCGTGAATAATCACGTATGGCATAACAGCAATCCCAGCAAGAGTCCACAGTGTAAAAATTGTCCAGTTCCATCGGCGGTTAATCTCAGCAATAGCGATCTGAGCAATCAGCACAATGATCCAGGCAATATAAACAGTAGGGGTACCAATTTCCCACAAAAAAAGTGATGACATGAGTATTCCTTTGAATATAAGGCGGAAAGAAGGCATCTCAACGTTGACGTTCTGTCGAGGTTGGGACTTTCTCCTCAATGTTACCGATAAAAATCTGAGATACTGGAGACTAACGTCACAGAGACGTGACTGGTCGCAGGCCGTGACTAAAACGAAAAGGGGAATCAATGAAAAGATCAACGTGGGCCAAGCTCGGTGGTGTTGTTGCAGCCGGTGGTCTTGCTGGTATGGTGACATTTAGTCAATTGACGGGTAAGGCAACGAAAGAAGAACAAGAGTGGGTCTATCCCGGTGACGATTTAATCGACGCTAACTATAAGAACGGATACTCCTCAACTTACGCTATTGATATTGATGCACCGGCTTATGCTGTGTATCGAATTTTTAAGCAAATTGGTGCAGAGAAATCGGGCTCGTTTAGCTCTGAGTTCTTAGAGCGCACATTCGCACGCCTTCCGTTCTTTAATTCATACGAAATTCAAGAAGAGTTTCAACAACCAGATTCTATGATGCCGGGCGATATCGCAGCATTCGATTTCCATGGTATGTCTATGGAATGGGCAGACGTCGTTCCAGGTAAGTATATGGTGCAGTGGGTTGATACCAAGAACCCGCCAGCTGCACCGGGGTCTTATGCCTTCCGTTTCCCATTCATGAAGCATTTTGCTGCTGCATGGTGCTTCTACTTCGTTCCACTTAAGGGTGATCGGTGTCGATTGATTAACCATTGGCGCATTGGGTTTGAGCCGGATAATCCGACTATCTCCGCAATTAATTGGATTAACATCGAATTGATTGGTGGAGTCATGACCCACTTGCAGAACTTGTATGTGAAGCGAGTAGTTGAGTTCCGGAAGAAGCAACACCATACTGGAAAGGCTATGCGTGGAATTCTAGGTGGGCGTTGGTTTAATACAGGTACGCCGGCTGGTCGTTGGGATGGCACGCCACTGTTCGAAGAAACGTATACGCAATGGATGCGTTACGGGCGGCAGGCGCCCGCCGTTGCTGAGATCCGTGAGCCGGTAACAGATAACCCGAACTGGCCACCAACAGGACCAGGAACTCCGTGGGCTGACATAGTCGATGAAGACTACTTCACTGATTGGGAAGAGCCAGAGTTCTCTTGGGATGAGCAGATTCGCCAGAAGAAGGAGAAGACTTACCTTAAGAACTGGGGTAAGAAGAAGCCAGCTAGCGATAAGTAATCAGAGATAACTTTAGAGGGGCAGCGCCAGGAAGGCGTTGCCCCTCTATCTGTTTTTGAGATACGAACACGATGGTTATTGTGTTGCAAGATGGTCATTTATAGAAAGATCGTCATGTGTGTAGTGAAAACTTCGTCGTCGAAATACGAAGCAGGCAGAGAACGAACATGCAAGGTGTGTTAGAAGAAGTGGGGAAAATTGTCAAGAATAATTAATTCAACATGGTGAGCGGGGCAATACCTACTTGATATTGCCCCGCTCACTTTAGTGTTTTAGTTGATCAGCGCTTCGTGCGTAGACCCTTGTGTCGCTTTGGTGCGCGACTGTATCCAAGTTGTTCTGGAGTCTTGCCAAGGCGGGCTGCAATAGTAACCTTGTCTTCATTGGAAGCATTCTTGCGTACCATGCGGATGTATTCCGGTGTATCGGAGTAGATCTCCACCTTGAATGGATTACGCTTGAATGTGGTAATCCGGTAGATGTGGTAGCCGAAGACGATGATGTTTACAACAAGGGCTAGGAACGAGAAGATGAATAGCGCGGTTTCGTTATAGCTTGAGCGGTGAGCAAACGTTGAGTCGTGCATGAAATGCGGGAATGTAAGAACAACTGCGGACCAAAGAGTTAATGTGTAGGCGCGGAACTGGATCCATGAACCACGCATCCGCGGGAATAGGGCTGGAATTGTACACGAAGCTAGCAGAGCAAGACCAGAGTACCAGGCGCGATCGGGCAAGCAGTTGTAGACGTAAGCGAAATTCCAGAGGTCATAAGCAATGATCCACCCCAGGGTTAAGTCGCCCCACATGATCGCTTTGCTCTTATTACTGGCCACGAAAATTCCAACCCAACCAGAGATAGCTAGAAGGTTGAGAATGCCAGCAATGCCATTCATATAGTTCCAAGCTCCGCCAGAAATGGTTAACCCGGTTGCCGAATCCAGGCCATGAATGTTTGCGCATTGGAAATCTCGAATAACAGCTTCAAGAATGTTGATCGCAAGAATAATTGGTGGAATCATCAGGTACCACTGGTTCTTGCGAAGCTTTTGTGAATACTGCAGTCCGACAAGAGATAGAGAACCAGCTAGCGCTGAGTATTGCTTCACAATAGGGAACCATCCCTCCGCTCTCGTGCCCTGAGTGGAGTATGGCCACCAGAAAATGGTCAGGAGAACTGGTGCGATAACGAAAACTGCAAGAACAACCCACTTATTGCGCTGAGCTAACCAAGCTGTTAATGCTAGAGCTGCAGTAACGACAATAAGCATGAGATAGTCTTGCCATTCGCCGACTTCAAAGGCAAACAGCACGGGGTAATCCAGAGCTGGAATTTCAGTAAACATAGTCACCCTAATTCTTTGTGCGGAAATGTGTTATGTGTAACATAATTACCCATTGTATCCCTAAGCGCGTGTATAACGTAGGACTTTATTCAGTGGTGAATGGCGAAATTGTATAGAGTGTCAATTTCTAGCCGTGCAGATTTCGAACAAATGTAATGAAAGCCGGTCTGGGGAGGTTGGGAGTTTCGCGTCAAGGACTCGAATGTTTAGGACGCCCTAAAATGTATGTGTCCCTAACAGTTTCTTGTTCTTATGCTGTCTATTACATGTCTGACAAGCGATAGTTAGTGTCTTGATTAATTAGGTGTGCCTAAGTAACATTAGGCTGTCACTAAGATACTGACGTATTCGTCGCCTAAATATAGGAGAATAATTCACTAATGGGCTCCACTATGAGAAAGATGTTCGTGTCCACTGCGTTGGCTACGGCATTGATGTTCGCAAATGCTGTGCCTGCATTTGCGGCCGACCAAGAATCTGGAAAATCGCCGGTAGTAGCTGGCGCTTCAGAAAGCAATGAGGCTTCGGAAGCTGGTCCGCAAACCGAAGAAACCGCGGAAGAACCTGTCACTGTTCAGGCGTCTCCAGCCGCGACTGAAAGTGAGCCAGAGGAAAAGCTGGTTCAGGAAGCTCCCGAAAAAGAATCAGTTGAGGAAAAATCGGCCGAAAAATCTGCTGTTGACGAGGGGTTGGTTGAGGTCAAGGAAGCCTACGCCAACTGGGATTTCCGGAAGTCTTTCCGTGAGTATGTTGGCATTGAAGGTGAGCGCTTGACTGGAGTCTCTACATCGGGTGAGAGAGAAGGTCGAAATTTGATTTGGTCCGCTAAACCTGGACAGAAAATTGATCTGTCGGGTAAGACGGGTGTTTTAGAATTTCAAGGAGAGGCATTTTGGTCAAAGTATAATGATATATTGCATGTCAAGATCGAAAATCCGACCATTGACTTTGCGAAAAAAGAACTTATTGTGGATGGATATACAAAAGGAACTATGGCGAAAGAGGGAGAAGTCACCTTGCGGCGAGAAGTTCTCGCCAAGCTAGACGATCTGGCGATTGATGATAGAGGTAGTTTTGTTGTTATTTCATCCTTAAAGCCAACTTTTACTGAAAAAGTCAAAGATCTCGTCGGATTCTACCAGGGAGAAGTGGGCGCTCCATTTGTTGTTACAGTCGGAATGCATGGAGAGAAAGCGCCGCTACCCATACTTTGGGAGCTATTTCCCTCTGCCTTTAAAAACCCTTCGAACGGACCGGTTTATAGTGATGATCCGTTGATCGAGGTGAAAGATTTAGATCCTGGATTGGAGAAGTGTATTCGCAGTCAGTACGACGTAGCTCATCATCTGCCTATAACCAATAAAACGATGGAGAGCATTCAGTCTTTGAAGTGTGCTGCGCTCAATATTCTATCTCTAGAGGGACTTCAGTATGCCAAAAACTTATCCAGTATTAGTTTCCATCAGAATTCAATAAGTGATCTTAGTCCTTTAAGTGGCTTGCAAAAATTAGTAGATGTTACTGTTAGCAACAATCTTTTAACGTCCCTTAGAGGTTTAGAAAAGTCTCCTAAAATACAGCAGATTGATGCGTCGGGAAACTATATCGAGGACGTATCGCCGATCAATGGTTTACATAACATCACTTCCTTAAATTTCTCCAATAATCGAATATCTAATATCGACCAACTTCGTTGGGATACTGAGGATACTCTCGAGAATATTGATTTATCACATAACCGTATTTCGGATATTTCCAAATGGAATAAAGTGCCTTTCGTTAGTGAAATTGATCTTTCACATAATCTGATTTCTGATTTGGGGAGTCTTCCCGAAACTAGGGGAATTCGAAAACTGAACATCAGGAATAACTTTATTTCCGATCCCTCGCCTTTTAGTATATGGGCAAAAGCACCTTATGCCAACTATGTTCAAAGTCTTAAAATTGCACAAAATGCTTTTACGGATTGGTCCCCTCTTAAAGATCTCACGAAAGTGAAAGAGCAGTACACTGATCGAATTAAGCAGGTTGTGGCAGATTTTCCGAAAGCCGAGGAAGATGTCAACAAGTTACTTAATCCTCTATCTAAAGATGCTGTTCTAGTGAAACATGCAGATCAAGATAAGCAACTAAAAAAGAAAATTGCAGAAATTAAGGAGAGAGTAGAAGCGAAGCGCAAGGCTGAGGAGGCTCGTAAGGCTGAAGAGAAGCGTAAGGCTGAGGAGGCTCGTAAGGCTGAGGAAAAGCGTAAGGCAGAAGAGGAAGCTCGTAAGGCCGAAGAAGAGGCAAACCAACTTGTAAAGATTGTCTCTGGAGACCTTGACTGGGGTGTTAAGGAATCTTTCCGCAAGTACATCAGTGGTGTCATCGCCCAAGGCAAGTGGGAACTATCTGAAGGCGCTACGGGTATATTTAAGTTCCCGCTCAAGGCTGGTCAGGATTTTATGCCATCAGATTTTATTGAAGCTAACTTCGGTGGAAAAGTACATTTCACCGGGCATCACGGCTTACTTGATCTTACGATCTCACACCCTACTATCAAGAAGGAGAACAGACAGTGGAAGCTATATGCTACTGTCACTTCACGTCCCTTTGATAAAAATGATGTTCCTAAGGCAATGCTGGATCCAAAGGGGTTCAAGCCTTCAGGTGAGCTAAAGACAGTCCGCGCTGCTATTGCGACACTCTCTGAACCAGAACGCGTTGTCAAGACGGATTCTGCTAAGCCAATGGCCGCAACGTTAGACGCTCCAAAGAAGGCCGTTGCGGAAGAAGCAACGCTCAAGTTCGCGACAGTAACTCTGACCACTGAGGGTGCTCATGCCTTCTCTGACTTCTACGATGCTGGATTAGTTATTGACCCAATCACGGTGACTGTGAAGTCTAAGTACGTCAAGAAGTCAGATGTTCCAAATCCGGACAATAACGGTTCAACTGGAGACGACAATCAGACTAAACCAAATGATGACCAGCCCAAGTCCGATAAAGACGAAGATAAGAAGTCTGATGCAAATGCTTCGGACTCCCAAACCAAGCCTTCAGACGATAAGTCATCGAACTCTGATGCAAACAAAGATCAAAAGGCCAAGCAGATCAAGAAGTGTGCGGTAGACCCAAACAAGAAGCGCATCACATCAGGTAATCTCTCCTGGGCATTGCGTAGCTCGTTCACCACTTATATCCGTGGATCCATCGCACACGGCGGTTGGACACTTGGTGGCGGAGCATCATGGGATGGAGCAAACTTCAATTTCCCAGCAACTGGTGGTCTTTTCAACACTTCAACTCGCACTGGAAACATCTACTACGGTGGAACAGTCCATTTCACTGGCCACGATGGCATCCTTGACATGACGATCAGCAACCCGAGCATCGCTATCAACGGAAACCGTGGATCGTTGTACATGACCGTTTCTGGCTCCGATATGAGTGGCAAGAAGTTCAACCTTGGTCGAGTCAACTTCGCAACCATCACCTTCAGTGGCGTTAACGTTACCGACGGCGCACTCAACTTTAGCGGTGCCTCAGTTAACTTAACCGATGCTGGAGCAAAGGCATTCGCAGGGTTCTACAAGGCAGGCGAACAACTAGCGCCGATGTCGTCAAGCGTTAAGCTTGTTCCCGCCACCGCTTGCGACCCAGAAACAGGTGAACTCATCGAATATGATGCATTCGGCGGTAACTTGGCTCAAACCGGTCTGGACGCTCAAGGCTTACTTGCTGTGTCGATTCTCGTCCTGTTTGCAGGCATGGGAATGATCGGGCTACGCCGTCGTCACACGTTCGACGTCGTATCCGGTGTTGACCAAAAGTAAAACGGAACATCCGAATAGCTAACCAAACCAGCGGTGTGGAGTACAGATCTTGTACTCCACACCGCCGTCCCGTGAGAAAAATATGAAACTAAAAGTCACTTCTGTCCTAGCAGTGCTAGCCCTGGCGTTGACCGCGTGTTCTACGCCGGTGCATCCCAGCGAAGCTGCCAAAGAGCAACAACCATCTCAAACGCAACCGAGTCAATCTGTTGATCTGCCAAATCCTCACGATTTAAACGGTCTTACGGTAGTTCCAGATATTGCGGATCCCGATCCTATCGAAGGTAAATTCACACAAAAGCTACCAGTAACCGTCACTGATGCCGAAGGCAACGAAGTAACCATTACGGACACCTCGCGGATCCTTGCAATGGATTTGCCCGGAACATTGAGTCGAACAGTTATCGCACTCGGCTACGGAAAAAACTTGGTTGGACGCACTGTTTCTTCTACGGAAAAACAGCTTGCCGAGCTACCGGTTGTGACCCAAAATGGGCATACCTTGAATACCGAGGCAATTTTGTCGCTCGAGCCTACAGTTATTCTTGCCGATCGTAGCGTTGGCCCACCAGAAGCAATCGACCAATTGCGGGCATCAGGTATTCCGCTGGTTCTGATTGATGCAGAGCGTGGTTTAGACAAAAATACCCCGTTAATCATGGCTATCGCGCGTGCGCTCGGAAACGAAGCCGCAGGAAAGGCGCTAGCAGAGCGCACTGAAAAAGAAACGAATGAGGCTCTAGAGCAGATTAAGCAGTGGACACCAGAGAAGCCACTAGAAGCCGCATTTTTGTATGTGCGTGGAACCGGTGGCGTGTTCTTTATCCTGGGAACGAAGGAAGGAGCCACCGAACTTATTTCGGCAGTCGGGGCAAAAGATCTAGCAAGTGAACAGGGCATTACTGGTGTGACCCCAGCGAATGCTGAAGCGCTGGTGTCGCTCAACCCAGAAGTCATTTTCACGATGAGTGCAGGGTTGGAATCTACTGAAGGTATGGATGGCTTCCTTGCTCGGCCTGGAGTTTCCGAAACTCGTGCCGGCCAAAAACAACGTGTTATCGCGATCCCAGACGGGTTATCATTATCCTTCGGACCTCAAACCGGGCAAACGCTTTTGGCGGTAGCCCGCGCCCTATACGGAGTTAAGTAAACTATGGTATCTGCCGCAGCGGGATTTGCCCGACGCAAAATGAGAATAACGATCAGTTTCGGAATTGTTATTATCGCTCTATGCTTATCCACCCTATTATCAGCGCTGTTGGGACAGTACGCGATCAGCGTCAGTGATGTCTTCCGGTCGCTTCTTGCACCGGCTGGCTTAACTGACTATCCCCAAGATCCGCTAGTTTTCTCAACACTGTGGAATATTCGTTTTCCACGTATTTGCCTGGGATTGTTGGTGGGGGCGGCGCTCGCTGTGGCAGGTGCTGTTATGCAAGCGGTCTTCTCCAATCCGCTTGCCGAACCTGGAATTATCGGTGTCTCATCAGGTGCATCGGTGGGTGCGGCACTTGCACTCGTTTTTGCGCCCAACGCATTAGCAGGCTTTTCGGTTCCGTTGGCTGCTTTTGCTTCTGGACTCGCTGCAGCAGCGATCGTTTACATGTTGGCTCGCTCGCAGGGCAAAGCAGATGTGATTGTGCTGGTTTTAACCGGTATTGCGGTTACCGCAGTATGCACGGCTCTCGCCTCAATTGCTACCTATATTGCGCCGACGACGGCCCGCGACCACATCGTTTTCTGGCAGATGGGATCGCTGAACGGAACTGTCTGGTCGCATGTATGGATTGTCGCCGTCGTCGTCATTATTGGGATTGCGCTGTCATTTACGCTCTCGCAAAAACTCGATACGCTATCACTGGGTGAACGAGCCGCCGGGCACGTGGGAATCAACGTCCAAGGGTTGCGGCTAGCCGCAATTACCTTAGCGACGCTGTTAACAGCAGCCGCTGTTTCTTATGCTGGTGTGATTGCGTTCGTTGGCTTGATTGTTCCACATGTGATGCGGCTAGCTCTCGGCCCAGTTAATCGGGTTTTGCTTCCGGCATCGATGTTTGCCGGTGCACTTCTGATAACTCTTTCGGATTTAGCGGCACGCACAATTATCCCGTTTGCTGATCTCCCTATCGGTATTTTCACTGCACTTGTTGGTGGCCCAACGTTCTTTATCCTGCTACGAACCCGACTACGGATGGGACGATAATATGACTTCTTCATCTCGCCACGGCACGACCGCCATTAGTGTTTCCGGCATCCGTTTTTCTTATGGCGCTCGCACTATTCTCGACGATGTGTCACTTACCGTAAATTATGGTGAAGTAGTTGGCTTGCTTGGTCCTAACGGCACCGGAAAATCCACCCTAGTTGGAATTATGGCAGGCGATCTCGAACCGCAGTCCGGATCGGTGGCCTATCACGGTAAAGATCTGACTGACTTTGCGCGCCGCGAACTGGCTCAGACCCGCTCAGTCATGCCACAAACAATCGAATTCCCGTTCTCCTATATGGTCCATGACATTGTTGCGATGGGCCGTCAATGTTGGGATCCAGATCCAGACAAAGACCATAAGATTGTTGCCCAGTCACTCATCCGCACCGATGTGGGCGGCTTTGAAACCCGCGATGTCACTCGGCTATCTGGCGGCGAGAAGGCACGAGTGACCTTAGCTCGTGTGCTCGCGCAAGAGGCGAGTGTCGTATTTTTGGATGAGCCAACGGCAGCATTAGATATTGCTCACCAAGAACGCACAATGAAAATTTGCCGGGAACTGGCAGCAGCTGGCCATGCGGTGATCGCGGTTATGCACGATCTGCAACTAGCTGCAGCGCACTGCGACCGAATCGCGCTGATGAGCTCCGGCTCGATTGCCGCTTACGACGTCCCAGACGTTGTACTCAACAGTGAGTTACTGTCGCGCGTATACGATTGGCCGATCACAGTAGCACGAGTAGCTGACGGACGGCTAGTTATTTTGCCAGAATAACTGTTACGCCATTTGTTCTGGCGAGGTAATTCCGAGCCAGGAATGCCAGCCCTGGTGCAACACGAGCCATGCCATAAGCCCGTATCCTGCTTGTCGTGGGGTATAGGTTGCGGTCATTGACATGTCGGTTATCCACTGCTCGTGATTGAAAAGTGGCGTGAAGCAATCGACGAATGGCACGTTGCGACGGGTACATACATCAGCAAATGCTTGGCTGAGATCGTGTTGATTACGTTGCGGTTGATCGTTTCGTGGCGGTGGTCCGACGACGAACGGCGCCAAGCCTAAACTCATTGCATTATCTAAAATGTTGGCAACATAGAGCCGGGAGCGGGCAAGTGACAAGCCGTGGTCGAGGTCATGTGAACCCAGACCAAGCACAAGCCGATTATCGCCGCCACGATCCATTCGAGTAACGACGTCGTTTTCCCACCGGGCGGCAAGCGCTTCGGTGCCTTCGCCTGGGGTGGCGAGTGTTAACGCCATGAGTGGCGGTTCGCAGGCAGTGCGTGCCATGACTCGACCTGTCCACCCTAGGGCGCGGGCATCACTAAATCCGGCAACGAGTTCGTCACCAACGAATAGGATGCGCGTCGGATGTTCTATGCTGTCTCTGGTCATGGCCATTCTCCGAAAATTGTGCTCAGCTGTTTTCTACTGTCCTATCTTAGTTGGAATATCAGGAAAACGTGGATTGAGTGCGCCACACATCGTATTCTGTACGTGTTTGTGGCGCACACATCCTATCGAGCAAACGCTTCGTTAATAAGCGTAGTCGCTTGAGCTTGATGAATCTTTGCCAAACCGGTAGCCGTTGAAGCGGCTGCTGGGCGGGATACTCGCCGTACGTGCAAACCCATCGGCAAGAACATTTCGAGTGCTAAGTGTGGCCATGCGCCTTGGTTGGCCGGTTCGTCTTGTACCCACAGCAGTTCCGCTCCTGGATATTTAGCTAGCTCAGCCTGTAATTCAGCCACTGGATGTGGATAGAGTTGTTCGAGACGAATAATTGCTACTGAGGTATCGCCGTCGTTATCTCGCCGTTCTAGCAGATCGTAGTAAAGACGACCGGTACACATAATCACGCGGGTCACGTTCACATCACTACGATGTTCCCCGATTACCGGCTGGAATGTTCCAGAGGTAAACGCCTCAACTGGCGAGGTAGCCCCCTTGCGTCGCAAAAGTTGCTTCGGGGTGAAAGCAATCAACGGTTTACGCGGACGTTGGTAGGCTTGGCGACGCAACATATGGAAGTGGTTGGCCGGGGTTGACGGCTGGGCCACGATCATATTGTTTTCCGCGCACAGTTGCAGATAGCGCTCGATGCGAGCCGAGGAATGGTCTGGCCCTTGGCCTTCGTAGCCGTGAGGCAGCATGAGTACTAGCGAGGACTTTTGATTCCACTTTTGTTCTGCGGAGGAAATAAATTCGTCGACGACGGTCTGTGCGCCATTAGCAAAGTCACCGAACTGGGCCTCCCACACAACAAGCGCGTCCGGCCGTTCGACTGAGTAGCCGTATTCGAATGCCATCACGGAATATTCTGATAGGGCGGAGTCGTAGATATTCAGTTCAGCTTGGTGTTCAGTCAGATGCTGTAGCGGCGTCCATTCGGTACCGGTTCCAACGCCATGTGCAGTTGCATGGCGCTGTACGAACGTGCCGCGTCGAACGTCTTGGCCTGACATTCGTACCGGAACGCCTTCAATAAGCAGGGACCCGAATGCAAGCAGTTCGCCAAATCCCCAGTCGATGTTGCCCTCGGTTGCCATGCGTGCACGTTTCGTGAACAGCTGCATGATCTTCTTGTGTGGGGTAAACCCTTCTGGAACTTGCACATGGGCGGCGCCAATGCGCGCTAACACGTCAGGCGTGGTTGCGGTCTGCCAGCCGAGCATGTCGCCTGCATCATCAGCTTGTGACTGTGGTATTCCAAGAGACTCAGCTGCTTGTTCTTCAGATTCGGTACGAGTGTTGGCAGAGTCGCGTACGGAGTTCAATGCTTCGTCGAGTGTTTGGTGATACGTCGACTCCAGCTCGATCACTTCCTCGGCAGTCATATCGCCGCGGCCTACGAGCGCTTCGGCGTAGATACGTCGCGTTGTGCGCTTCGACTCAACAAGAGAGTACATAACTGGCTGAGTCATTGATGGATCGTCGCCTTCGTTGTGTCCGCGCCGGCGGTAACAGGTGAGATCGATAATGACATCTTTATGGAATGCTTCGCGATATTCTTGTGCCATGCGAGCCACGCGTGCAACAGCTTCGGGATCGTCGCCATTGACATGAAAAATCGGGATCTGCAAACCTTTCGCGATATCTGTTGTGTATCGTGAAGACCGGCCCAACGACGGCGAAGTTGTGAATCCGATTTGGTTATTGACCACGATGTGGATTGTGCCGCCGTTCTTGTAGGCCGGAAGCTGGGAAAGATTGAAGACTTCCCATACCACGCCTTGGCCGGACAGTGCAGCATCACCGTGAATAAGGATTGGCAAGACGGGGTAGAACGAGTCATCGAAGCCGATTCGGTCATGTTTGCCGCGCACAATACCTTGGAGCACG
This sequence comes from Arcanobacterium phocae, assembly GCF_900105865.1. Taxonomy (NCBI): domain Bacteria; kingdom Bacillati; phylum Actinomycetota; class Actinomycetes; order Actinomycetales; family Actinomycetaceae; genus Arcanobacterium; species Arcanobacterium phocae. The sequence continues at coordinate 111,172 of NZ_LT629804.1, read as the reverse complement.
CCGTCGGCTGCTTCCAAGTGTGAGGGGTTCGCAACTAGATAGACGCCAACTTCTTGGCCATCGGGGGAGGTGTATACGCCTTCAGTTCCGAGGTGGTATTTAACGTCACCAGATCCTTGGACTGTTGTTGGATCGATTCTGCCGTCGAATTCGTTGAACACTTGGCCATAGGATTTACCCGCGATATTGGTTAATACGTTGAGGCGCCCACGGTGTGCCATACAGATTGCAACATCCGACAAGCCAGAAGCGGCGGCGCCTTCCAAAATAGCGTCAAGTGCCGGGATCAACGATTCGCCGCCTTCAAGCGAGAAACGCTTTTGGCCGACATATTTGGTTTGCAAGAATGTTTCGAATGCTTCGGCTTGGTTGAGTTTCGTTAAGATCCGACGACGTTGCTCCGCGGTTGCCGGTTGGGCTGGCCGTTCAAGACGATCCTGGAACCAGCGACGCTGTGCTGGATCGACGATATGCATGTATTCGATACCAACAGTGCGGCAGTAGGCCTCGCGGAGTTGGTCGAGGATTTCCCGCAGTGTCAGGTGAGATGAATGAGCGAAGCCTCCGGTCGGGAATGAACGGTCTAGGTCCCAGAGTGTTAACCCGTATGAGCGGATTTCAAGGTCAGGATGGCGGCGAATATGGAACGATAGTGGATCAGTGTCCGCAATAAGATGTCCGCGCGAACGATAAGCGTGGATAAGCTCAGCGATACGTGCCGGTTTGCCAAGTTCGCGTTCCGCATCGTATTCGACGTCGGTTTCCCACACAAATGGCTTGTATGGGATATGTAACGCAACATAGACGCGATCATAGAACCCGTCAAGACCCAAGAGTTTATGTTCGAGTAATCGTAAGAACCGTCCCGAGGCTGCCCCTTGAATGACTCGGTGATCATACGTTGAAGTAATGTGAACAACTTTAGATACCCCCATGCGGGCAAGCTGTGCTTCCGCAGTCCCTGCAAAAGCTGGCGGATAGACCATTGCGCCAACGCCAATGATCAGACCTTGGCCTTTCATAAGGCGCGGAATTGAATGGGTAGTCCCGAAACCGCCGGGATTTGTGAGTGACGCTGTTGTTCCTTGATAATCATCGATCGTTAACGCATTGTCGCGGCCGCGTTTGATGAGGTCTTCGTATGCGACTAAGAATTCCGAAAACGTCATGTGCTCGGCGCTCTTAATAGACGGTACAACGAGGGTACGTTCACCGTTAGGCTTGGCAACGTCAATGGCGATTCCCAGATTGACGGATGCTGGTTTAACTAGAGCAGGTTTACCAGCTTCGTTTACCTCGTAAGAGTAATTCATCTCCGGCATCTCAGAAAGAGCTTCGACCATTGCATAAGCGATGAGATGAGTGAAGGAAATCTTTCCGCCGCGCGTAGCAGCAAGATATTTATTGATCACTGTCCGATTGTCGAACATGACTCGTGCCGGAAGCGCACGGACTGTGGTAGCCGTTGGCAGTTCGAGAGAGGCGTCCATATTCTTGGCCAAGCCGCGATCTGCTCCTTTGAGCTGAACGTATTCGGTTTGATCATTTTCAAAGATCTCATCAATCTTTGGCTTAAGATTGAACTTAGTTGCATATGGAGTTTTTGCTGGCTGTGCGGCCGAGCGTGGTTGTGGCGGTAGGTCAGAGCGGGTGACGTTGGTGGATGCAGTAGCTTTCCGGCTATGCGATGAATGTACCGAACGTTGCGCGTCTTGGGTTTGTTCGGAAATAGGTGGTGTTGACATCGGTTTTCGACCGGCAACTTTCCACTCTCGAAACATCTCTTTCCATTGCGGGCCAACGCTTTGTGGGTCCTGAAGATAAGCGGTGTATAGATCTTCGATGAAGTTTTGGTTTGCTCCAAATTCCTCTGATTGAGATGACGTCACTGTCGTTGCCTCGCTAGCCGATCGTTGAGTTATCTTAGCTTCAAACTATACGTGAATTGGGTGAATTTTTCAGTTCTGCAAGCTGTGGTTTTAGCGATCTGAGATGAAGGCCAACACATGATAAGAGGAATATCTAACCCCTGCGATAATATATGAGTTATGAATAACGATGTTGGTGATAGGTTGTGCTAGTAGATCTCATCATGCTTGGCGTAGGCGTCTTGCTTACAATTGGTACAGCCGTGTTCGTGGCAGCTGAATTTTCACTCGTTGCCCTCGACCCGGCGACGGTAGACGCAAAAGCCGAAAACGGTGATCATCAGGCAAAGAAAGTCACAAAAGCTTTGCATCGATTATCGTTACAATTGTCGTCTTGCCAAGTGGGTATCACCTTGACGACTATCCTTCTCGGTTATGTTGCACAAGCACCTCTACAAGATATGTTTGTGAAGCTTCTCGGACGTACCTCGCTTGCTTACCCGGCTGCATTAGCTACCGGCATCGTAGCAGCATTCGTCGTCGTCAATCTTTTTTCCATGGTGTTTGGCGAACTTGTGCCAAAGAATATGGCGCTGGCAGAACCATTGCGTACCGCGGCAATCGTATCGTTGCCGTTGCGCGGTTTTACTGCCGTTTTCAAACCTGTGATAACGGGTCTAAACAACTCAGCAAACTGGGTTCTACACCGCTTTGGAATCGAAGTAGCTGAAGAACTTTCGGGAGCTCGATCGGCTACCGAATTATCGGCGCTTGTGCGCCGGTCCGCAGAACAAGGAACCCTCGATATTTCCACCGCACGCTTGCTTACGCGCTCTATCGATATTGGCGCGTTGACCGCGGTTGACGTTATGACAGACCGGGGACGGGTGCGACATTTGAACGTTAGCCAAACAGCCGAAGACATCGTCGATCTTGCCCGTTCAACGGGGCATTCTCGATTCCCGGTTATTGGGGAAGATATGGATGATATCCGTGGCATCGTGAATTTACGTCGAGCTATCGCAATTCCCTACGAGCGCCGGGCCGATGTTAGCGTGACGTCGTCGTCGCTCATGATCCCAGTCCCGCGTGTTCCAGAGACTCTCGAACTTGCACCGTTGCTGGTTCGTCTGCGGGCGTCTGGTTCCCAAGTCGCCGTCGTAATCGACGAATACGGCGGAGTTTCTGGGATCGTTACGCTAGAAGATGTCATCGAGGAAATCGTTGGTGATGTTGCTGACGAACATGATCGACGGCGGACGCGTTCCCGAGTTTTGGCAACCGGTGAAACGATCGTTCCGGGGCTGATGCGCCCGGATGAAATCAGCAGAGAATTCCATATCGATGTTCCCGACGACGGTCCGTGGGAAACACTTGGCGGCTGGATGATGGCCGGGCTTGGCAAAATACCTGATGTCGGAGACGAATACACGGAGTCGGGTATCACTGCACGAGTGGAAAAAATGGATGGTAGGCGCGTTGAAACAGTGCGACTAACTGTTGAACACGAACAGCTGGAGGAAGAAGAATGAATTTAGCTCCGGCAATTGCGGCAACCTGTGGTTTGCTAGCAGTTAATGCGTATTTTGTGGCGGCTGAATTCGCAGTGATGGGATCGCGTCGATCGCGGATTGAGCCACTTGCAGACAATGGGAAAAAGAGTGCAAAAACTGTGCTATATGCACTCGAACACGTCACTTTGATGTTGGCAACATGTCAGCTGGGAGTAACGATTGCGTCAGTTGCCCTAGGTGCGGTTGCTGAACCTGCGATCGCTCATTCAATTGATGGCCCACTAGAACGGCTGGGTGTTCCATTGTCGATGACGCATCCGATTGCTATTGTTATCGCGCTCGCGATTGTGGTGTTTGCACACGTGGTTATTGGGGAGATGGTTCCGAAAAATCTGGCAGTGACCAATCCGGAAACTACTGCATTGATTTTGGGGCCGCCGTTGGTGTTTATTTCGAAAATCTTCTATCCCGTTGTGGCATCGATGAACTGGGTATCGAACCATGTGATTCGGTTATTCGGTTTTGAACCAAAAAATGAGGTTGCTTCTGCTTTTACAGCTGACGAAGTAGCTTCGATTGTGGAAGTATCGAAGGCCGCCGGAGTGCTGGACGCTGATGTTGGCTTAATTTCGTCCGCTATCGAGTTTTCCGAGCAAACTGCACGTGAACTAATGATTAAGGAAGAAGACTTAGAAACTGTTCCGGACTCGTTGACCCCGCATGAACTCGAAGACCGAGTAGCTCATACAGGTTATTCACGTTTCCCGGTAGTGGCATCTAATGGGGTTCTCATCGGTTATGTTCACGTGAAGGACATTCTTGATATTAGCCCGGATAAACGATTCGATCCTATCCCGGGGTGGAAGATTCGCCGCTTAGTTATCGTTGACCCGGATGATGAGATTGAAACCGCTATGCGAGTGATGCAGAAGGCGGGTGCACACATGGCTGAGGTTAATCTTAAAGACGGATCGCAAGGTGTTATCTTCCTTGAGGATGTTTTAGAGGAACTTATCGGGGAAGTCCGAGATGCAATGCAACGTTGAGTTGTGGTTGTGGTCACTCTCGGATGCGTAGCTTAATTGTTATCAAACCGTTATCATTAATTTATCTACGATACGTTTAATTGAAGGAGCAGCGTGAGCGAGACCAGAACTCGACCGTCGCGTCGCGATTTGCGGCTTGCACGGCAAGCGCAGCAGGCTCAAGTTGCAACACTTTCGAATACGGTGCCAGATCTCGATTCGGTAGAAACTAAAGAAACAGTTGTGCTCCCGTTGGGTGAGCAAAATCCATGTTCGGAAAAGACTGGAGATAATTTTGCTCAAGCTGAATTGAAAAACGCACATCGTCGTAGATTTTTCTGTCCAATATCGTCTTTGAAGACGCTCGCTAAAAGCCATGGAATGGTGAAAACTGTGGCCTCGGTGGGATGCGCATTCGCACTTGCGGTAACTGGTGGGATTGGGCTTGGATCGTTCGTTTTTGGTAGCTCCGCTATCGCCCATGAAGATGACGGTGTTTTACATGGTATTGAGGCTGAAGGCAGCCAGACGCCAAGTCGGCTACGTGCTTTTATGGGTGCTGCAGATTCGGCACGTTATCAGGCATATGAGGAGCAATTTTCGGGAAAACCGATTGTGTGTCAGACCACTGCTAGTGCTAACTCACTGACAGCTGATTTGCGCGATAAAGTAGATAAACTTATCTACCCAATGGCTGCCGGAACTTACACTCGAACATCTCCCTTTGGTTATCGAGTGGATCCAATATATGGTTCATCGGCATTGCATTCTGGTGTTGATTTTGCAGGGGCGCTAGGAACTCCGATTTACGCGGTGGCTGATGGCAAAGTTGTCTATTCTGGAACTAGCCCTCGAACTCTTGGTGCTCATGTGGTAGCTATTCAGCACGAAATTGACGGCACCGTTTTCACTTCATGGTACTGGCATTCCTTTAGTGCCGGGGTACATGTAAAAGAAGGCGACGATGTACGTTTAGGTCAGCATATCGCTGACGTTGGAAACTCAGGGCATTCCACCGGCCCGCACCTCCATCTCGAAATTCACCCGGGAGCCTTCTCTGGACTCGAAATATCGTCAGCAGTTGATCCAGAACCGTTCTTGAAGGAACACGGTGCTGTTGATATTAATGACATATGTGGAACTAAGTGAGTGATCATGGGCCAATCCCGGGTGTGGAATTACGGAACTGATCCAGTGATGATTGCTCACCGTGGGGGTGGGCTCGAGGCTCCAGAAAACTCGCGTGCTGCCTTTGAATTAATGCGTAATCGTGGTTTTTCATTCATTGAAACAGATGTGAGATCAACCAAAGATGGGGTTGCCGTTATTCTCCATGACCGTAAGATAGACCGGGTATCTGATGGCCATGGGCCACTTAATCGTTACACGTGGACGGAGCTGTCTCGGATTCGGCATCATGAAAATGGCTCGTTCATGCGTCTTGACGAAGTGTTGCGAGAATTTCCCGATACAGTTTTTAACATAGACGCAAAAGAATCTCGCGTTATTAAGCCACTTATTGGAGCAATTAACACTGTTGGGGCACACGATCGAATTTGTTTGGCATCATTTTCGGAAAATCGTCTTAAACAATTACGCCACGCGTTACCGCATGTGGCAACATCAATCGGTGGAGCTGCAGTAGCTAAATTATTGCTCGCGTCAAAAAGTCCCGCACAAATCCAGCAAGCAATTTTAGGTACGCTTCCTAGCAGGAAAGATGGAGTGCAAGCGGTGCAGGTCCCAGAACGAATGGGTGGTATTCGTATTGTGGATGAACAATTTGTTGATTTTGCACATAGTCAAGGTTGGGCTGTGCATGTATGGACTGTTAATGATGTTCCATCTGCTAGCAAGCTCCTCAGTTACGGAGTAGATGGAATTATTACTGATGTCCCATCGACTATTCGATCCGGCCTTGGTGTATAAGAGTGAACTGCAAGGTCCACACCATTGGGGAGTTGATGGAAATCATAAAAATAACCGCTTCCAGCTTTTGTTGTGCTGGAGCGGTTTTCTTTTGGTGCCCCGAACTGGATTCGAACCAGCGGCCTTCTGCTCCGGAGGCAGACGCTCTATCCCCTGAGCTATCGGGGCTCAGACTTAATTAGCTTAGCAGGATTCCTGATTTAAGAAAAATAATAATGAGCTTACGCGGTAAAAATCACCCTCGAATGTGTCCAAGCACATGAGAGCTGAGCATCCTGTGACTAAAAATTGGTGGCGTTGCCAGATACACTTAAACTATGACTCCAGAACAACTCAAAGAACTTATCTTTAATATCATTCACGACGCAGCAATGTCCGGTGCAATTGCGTTAGATCCTAACGCCGTACCGGAGGTAAAGGTAGAACGGCCACGGGTGCGCGAACACGGCGACTGGGCGACAAATGTTGCGATGCAACTGGGGAAGAAAGCTGGCATGAATCCTCGAGATTTTGCGCAACTTGTTGTAGAAAAACTCGTTGCAGACAAGGGTGTCGATCATGCCGAAGTTGCTGGCCCAGGCTTTATCAACATCACTGTTAATGCGGCAGCGGCTGGGGAACTAGCACGAACTATCTTGGAACAGGGTACGCAATATGGGCGCAGCTCTGCGCGGGCTGGTGAAGTTGTTAATCTTGAATATGTTTCAGCTAACCCAACTGGTCCAATCCATATTGGTGGTGCGCGATGGGCTGCGGTCGGTGACTCGCTGGCTAGGATCTTAGAAGCATCTGGAGCAAACGTTGTTCGCGAGTACTATTTCAACGATCACGGTTCACAAATTGATCGTTTTGCTAAGTCTCTCCTTGCTCGGGCACGGGGTTTGGAAGCGCCGGAAGATGGATACGGCGGGCAGTACATCGAAGATATTGCTAATGCAGTGATGGCTGAAAATGCCAGCATAGACCCACTAAAACTCGATGATCCCGCAGCGCAGGAATTCTTCCGGGAGCACGGCGTCACTCGTATGTTTGGCGAAATCAAAAAAGAGCTAGCTGATTTCCGTGTAGAGTTCGATGTTTTCTTCCATGAAGATTCACTTCACGAATCAGGGGCTGTAGATCAATCTATCGCTGACTTACGCGATAAAGGCGTCATATACGAAAATGAAGGCGCTACTTGGTTACGCTCAACTGACTTTGGCGATGATAAAGATCGCGTCATCATTAAATCTGATGGTAACGCCGCATACTTTGCCGGCGATATTGCCTACTATCTCAATAAACGTGAGCGTGGTGCAGACCATGTCATTATCATGCTCGGTGCTGATCATCACGGCTACATTGGCCGAATGTACGCCATGGCACGCGCTTTTGGCGATACCGCGGGCAAGGGCGAGAATCTTGAACTACTGATTGGCCAGCTGGTGAATCTAGTAAAGAATGGTCAGCCGGTTCGGATGTCTAAGCGAGCCGGCACAATCGTGGTACTGTCTGACTTGGTGGAAGCTGCAGGCGTGGATGCTGCTCGTTACTCGCTAGTTCGCGCTGCCATGGATACAACGTTGGAGATTGACCTTGGTTTAATTTCCTCACGAACTAATGAAAATCCTGTTTACTATGTCCAGTATGCTCATGCACGGACAAAATCTGTGGACGCTAATGCACTATCGCACGGAGTCACTCGTGATGCTTTTGACCCGGCTTTGCTTGATACGCCGGCAGATGGTGAGCTAGTAGCTAAGCTGGCACAATTCCCTGAAATTGTCGCTCAATCTGCACAGTTGCGCGAACCTCATCGAGTGGCGCGTTATTTGGAAGAGCTAGCTGGCGCATACCACGCTTGGTATGGGGCATCGCGAGTCACACCACGTGGTGATGAACCAGTATCAGATATGCATCGGACACGCCTATGGTTAAATGATGCAGCTGGACAGGTGCTTGCTAATGGCTTGTCGCTTCTTGGAGTTAGCGCTCCGGAAAAGATGTGAGACGAGCCTAGCGTTATGCGTTTGGTCACTGACTACGCACGTATTCGAGTCCCGGCTACCGCACGTATTGGTGGTAGCCGGGACAACGAACGGGTAGTTCTCGCATTTGACTATTGGGATGATTTCGCGGCGACGATAACCACTGGAGAAACGCGAGCTACAGTTACTGGCCCCAGCAGAGATATTGCGCCGCGTGATTATCACCATCCAACAATCCAAGCAATGTATGCGACGTTGGACGCCATGCAAGCACCCCGCGCGGGTGTCACACTAATTGCGCAAACAACTATTCCACCAGCTGTTGGTCTTGGAGCGCGTACCGCAGCAGTTATGGCCGGAATAATCCTCGTTCGACATTTGCTAGGAAATCCGACAAACTTTTCTGATTCTGAAGCCGTGAATTTGGCGGTGTCGCTAGGGGTAGCGCCTGACCGGGCTTATGCAGCGCTTCGTGGTGGTATTAGTTTGCATTGGAAACATGATCGATTAGTGCGATCACAGCAAATTTCTCAGCAAGGAACTAGTGACTTTACAGTTTTGATTCCACGTTCCCATCGTGAATCCGACGGCGAGCAGTGTATTTCAGGTCCACTGGCAATGTTACTGCATGCGTTAGTGACTGAGCCGAATCTACTACCAAGCGTATGCCCTAGTTTCAGCTATAGTGACTCCCCGGATCGCGCTGTTTCTGATAGTATCCACCTACTTTTGGCCTTGCATAAGTCTCGCTGGCCGGCATTGATGCTTGGTTCTGGGCCAGCAATTGCTGTGTGTGCCCGTGTGCAAAATGATATGGCAGAGATCTTTAGTCAATATGGTTTCACCGCTTCCCATGCTCGGATTAGTACCGGTGCAACAGTTATTAGTGCACAAAATAATGTTGAACGTGGCGGATAAGTTGTCGACAGTGTACAATAAGAAGAGCGGGCAGTCGCATCTGGCTGTATTGTGTCTCTGGTAGAGTCAAATTCCGCGCGGCTGATGAATTATCTCGCCGTTAATCCTTAATGATCCTGAAGCCCCTGAGGCTTGGTTATGTCTAGAAGGTCCTTGTGGCCGCCGAGGAAGGAACCTCGTGAGCGAAACAACTACTGGTCGTAAGCCCGCATTATCAACTATGCGGCTACCGGAACTCAAAGAACTCGCTACGTCAATGGGGATTGAAATGCCCCCAAAGTCGCGTAAAGCTGATTATATTGCAGCGATTCGAAGTGTTACGTCGTCGAAAAAGACAGCACGTACAAATAAGCAAGTTAATACAAAGGATTCGGCGTCTCAGCCGAAGCAAGAGTCGGCAGCATCTGCTGAAGAAAACGACTCATCCAAGATCGATATTGAGCTTCCGCAAGAAAATAGCCGTGGCCGTAATCGCCGCGATCGGAACAACGATCGGCGCTCCAGTAAAGCGAAGATGAGTGACGAAGAAAAAGCAGCTGCCCTAGCCGCGCTTAGTGAAGCTGCCGAACGGCGTGCTGAAGAGGGACGTGGATCGCATAACGATAACGACGACGAAGATAATCGTAACCAAAACCGTCGTGAACGCAATCAGAATCGTCGTGATCGCAACCGTAATCGTCGTGATCGCAATCAGAATCGTCGTGATCGTAACCAAGATCGCACCAACGATACCCAAGCTGCTGATTCGAACCAAGAACAGCAAGCTACTGAAGAAGTACTGATTCCGGTAGCTGGAATCCTTGATATTGATGGTAATAACGCATACTTGCGTACCGGTGGTTATCTACCGGGCAAGAATGACGCGTATGTGTCATCACAAACGATTCGTCGTTTCGGGCTGCGCCGGGGTGATGCTATTCAAGGTTCGGTTCGGCCGCACGCGGAAAACTCACGTGGTCGTCAGCATAAGTATAATCCGTTGGTTGACGTGCAGACAATTAACGGTTTGAGCATTGAAGAAGCTGAGTTGCGTCCGGAGTTCAACAAACTGACACCGCTTTATCCTCAAGAGATGTTGCGTCTTGAGACTACTCAGAAGGCACTCACCACTCGTATGATCGATCTGGTAGCACCAATTGGTAAGGGTCAGCGTGGTTTGATTGTTTCCCCGCCTAAGGCTGGAAAAACAGTAGTTATGCAGCAAATTGCGATGGCGATTGCTAACAATAACCCCAATGTCCACTTGATGGTTGTTTTGGTTGACGAGCGTCCAGAAGAAGTTACCGATATGCAGCGTTTGGTCAAAGGTGAAGTTATCGCTTCGACCTTCGATCGCCCGGCTACCGACCATACGATTGTCGCTGAACTAGCAGTTGAACGTGCTAAGCGCCTGGTCGAATTGGGTCAAGACGTTGTCATTTTGCTTGATTCTCTTACCCGCTTGTCACGTGCCTACAACCTTGCGGCTCCGGCTTCTGGCCGTATTCTTTCCGGTGGAGTCGATGCGGGTGCACTATATCCGCCAAAGAAGTTCTTCGGCGCGGCACGTAACATTGAAAATGGTGGCTCACTCACCATTATCGCATCGGCTTTGGTGGAAACTGGCTCGAAGATGGATGAAGTTATTTTCGAGGAGTTCAAGGGTACTGGCAACATGGAATTGCGCCTGTCGCGCCAGCTTGCTGATCGGCGTATTTTCCCAGCGGTCGATATTAACGCTTCTGGAACCCGCCGTGAAGAACAGTTACTTTCCCCAGAAGAACTCAAGATTATGTGGCATTTGCGTCGCGGTTTGGGGCAGATGGATGTTCAAGAGGCATCCGATCAACTCCTTGGTCGGATGCGAAAAACTGAATCTAATTCAGCTCTTCTCATGTCTATTGTCCGTGGTGTGCAAGGCGCGGGAGTAGAAGAATAAACTAGCCATATTGGCCATGATTTTTCTCACTTTGGGGAGAAAAATCATGGCCAATATGATGTAATAATGCGTCGGCTTTTGGTTCACCACATGGCCGCTGGATGTAACAACATTGTCAGCAAACTGCGCAGAATCCATATTTTGCGAGTGCGATGTGGACCCAGGGCGTAAAACGATCCAAGGAGATTTCCTATGAAAAAGGGTGTTCACCCAGAATACGCACCAGTGCACGTAACATGCACCTGCGGTAACGAATTTGAAACTCGCTCCACCATTCAAGGTGGAGAATTGCGTGTAGACGTATGCTCGGCATGCCATCCGTTCTACACCGGTAAGCAGAAGATTCTTGACACCGGTGGTCGCGTGGCTCGATTCGAAGCACGCTACGGTAAGCGCACCAAGTAGCTTCATGCCCAAACGCCGGTACGATTCGTCGTACCGGCGTTTGTTTTACACTTGACTACAGCAGACAATGAAATACGGTGACACGTCGTCGCCAGTAAAAACTACGGCTCTAGCCGGTAACGTATAAGGATGATAATGAGCGCATTTCCCGCCGCCGATGCGATGGTAGCTGAATATCAAGAGATTGAAAACCAGATGTCTTCCCCAGAAGTGCTATCCCGTCCGGAGAAGTTACGAAGCTTGGGACGCCGTTATGCTCAGCTCGGTCGTGTTGTGAGCCGCTACCGGACATGGGAAAAAGCGCGGGCAGACCTTGCAGATTTACGCGAAATAGTAGAACTCGGTGGCGAAGACGGCGAACTGTTTGAATCTGAACTACCACGGCTGGAGGCAGAGGAAGCCGCTGCTGCGACCAGTTTGCGTGATGCGCTCATCCCACGTGACCCAGATGATTCGCGCGATGCGATCGTGGAAGTGAAAGCCGGTGAGGGTGGCGAAGAATCAGCACTGTTCGCCGCTGACCTTGTCCGGATGTACCAGCGTTATGCAGAATCCAAAGGGTGGAGCGTACAAACTTTGTCTGCCACGCCAACTGAATTGGGTGGGTATAAAGATATCCAGATAGCAGTAAAAGCCTCTTCGATTCCAGAAGATCCAGCAGAGGGCGTGTGGGCGCATCTGAAATATGAAGCGGGAGTTCACCGAGTGCAGCGTGTGCCAACCACTGAATCTCAAGGACGTATTCACACGTCTGCAGCAGGGGTTTTGGTGTTTGCGGAAGTTGATGAACCCGAAGAAGTCCAAGTTAATGACAACGAACTACGCATCGACGTCTTTCGGTCTTCCGGCCCGGGTGGACAGTCGGTGAACACAACTGATTCTGCCGTTCGGATTACCCACTTGCCTACCGGAATTACGGTGTCGATGCAGGATGAGAAGTCGCAGATCAAGAATAGGGAAGCGGCTATGCGCGTGTTGTTGGCTCGGTTGCGTCAGTTACAGCTAGAAGAGCAAGCTGCCAAAGAAGCTGATCAGCGTCGATCCCAGGTGCGAACTGTGGACCGGTCGGAACGGGTACGTACCTATAACTTCCCGGAAAACCGTATTGCAGACCATCGCACTGGCTACAAGGCACATAACCTTGACGCGGTACTTAATGGTGATTTAGCGCCAGTTATTGAGTCATTGCGGTTAATGGATGAATCGGAACGTTTGGAGCAGGCTGCCAAGGACGCGACTGAGACGAAGTAGAACATGGTCACGTGGGGAGAAAAACTACGAGGCGCGCGTGGACTGTTATCCGATGCTGGGCTACCGTCTCCGGATGTTGATGCTCGGTTGTTAGCTGAATGGTGCGCTGGGTATGTTCCGCTGGCAAGTGAGCACGTTACGGTTGAACTTGAACGAAAGTTCGATGAAGCGGTTTCTCGTCGGGCACATCATGAGCCGATACAGCATATTATGGGCGTCATGTGGTTCAGATATTTGGAACTGATTAGTACGCCCGGTGCGTTTATTGTGCGTCCGGAAACTGAAATGGTTGCGCAAGCGGGTATTGATGCCTTGACGCGAATGTCGACGTCGAATCCCGTCGTCGTCGATTTGTGTACTGGCTCGGGAGCAATTGCGTTGGCGATCGCAACCGAAGTGCCAACAAGCCAGGTGTGGGGTGTTGAACGTGACGAAAAAGCCTTCGAGATTGCGTGCGAAAATAACAAGAAATATGGCAGTCCGGTAACTTTTATTTTCGACGACGCCCGCGGTGCATTGCCTGAGCTAGCTGGAAAAGTCGATCTTGTGATCACAAATCCGCCATATGTTCCACAGTCACAGAACGTGCCACAAGATGTTTCGTGCGATCCTTCGATGGCGTTATACGGCGGTGGTGAGGATGGCCTAGATTTACCACGCGAATTGGTCCGCAGAGCGGTAACGTTATTGAAGGCTGGAGGCGTCCTTATTATGGAACATGGGGATGACCAGGGTGTAGCGTTGGTTCAAGAAGCGCATTCGTGTGGTTTGGTGAATGTTGCTACCGGAGTTGATTTAACCGGCCGGGATCGCTGGTTATATGCGGAAAGAGGGGAGTAGCGATGGTTGTTGTTAGCAGTGAAAAACTTGGCTATGCGTTAGATACTGCCCAGCAGGCTATTCAAGCTGGCCAAGTAGTCTGTCTGCCAACCGACACTGTTTATGGGATTGGTGCAGACCCGTTTTCTTATGATGCAGTGACCGCATTATTGACTGCCAAGTCGCGTACCCGTGCGATGCCGCCGCCGGTTTTGGTGTCGTCGGTTGAACAGGCACAGACTCTTGTCGCGCAATTGCCTGATAGCGCACGTGCTGTCATGGCCGAGTTTTGGCCTGGCGCTTTGACTGTTATTTTGCCTGCCCGCGAGGAATTAGGTTGGGATTTAGGCGAGACATTTGGCACTGTTGCAGTACGCATGCCGGATGACGCAGTTACGCTTGAATTCTTACGCCGAGTAGGTCCGCTTGCCGTAACGTCTGCAAACAAGACCGGACAAAAACCGGCAACAGATATTTCGCGTGCAGTTGAGCAACTGTCCGATGCTGTTGCAGTATATATCGACGGCGGGACCTCACCTGGGGGAGTTCCATCAACCATTATTCGGTGGAATAGTGCAGATGATTCATACGAGGTGTTACGTCAAGGAGCACTGAGCCGAGAAGATTTAACACGCGTAATTAAGCTCCAGGAGTCAGCGTGAGAGCCTATCTGTTGATTATGGTTATCGCCGGAATCGTAACGTACTTATTGGTTCCGTTAGTGCATCGAATTTCACTAGCAAGTGGGGCTATTACTGAAATTCGTGCGCGTGATGTTCACACCGTGCCAATTGCTCGCTTGGGCGGAGTGGCGATGTATTTGGGATTTGTCATATCTCTAGTGATTGCTTCGCAAATTCCATATTTCCAGGATGTTTTGGGTAATAATTCCATGGCGTGGGCAGTAGTTGCTGGGGCCGGCATTATTTGCTGTGTTGGCGTCATTGACGATATCTACGAGTTGTCGTGGTATGCCAAACTTGCCGGGCAAATGTTGGCCGCCGGAGTCATGGTGTGGTTCGGCGTCCAACTTGTGAGCGTGCCGCTGCTGGGATTAACTGTAGGTTCAGCGAGATTAACCTTATTTGTCACAATTATTGCGATTGTCGTCGTCGTCAATGCAGTTAATTTTATTGATGGTCTGGACGGCTTAGCAGCTGGGGTTGTCGGCATAGCCGCGTTGGCGTTCTTTGCCTACACTTATTATCTAACCAGAGAGAACTCGCCGGGTGACTTCACCTCAGTTGCAACTGCTTTAGTGGCTGCATTGGTAGGAATTTGTGTAGGTTTCTTGCCTCATAATTTTCATCCTGCGAAAATCTTTATGGGGGATTCTGGAGCACTGATGCTCGGAACGATTATCGCCGGCGCGTCAATTGTTGTTACTGGGCAAATTGATCCGGCAGCGGCAAATACTCCGGAGGCGATTCCAGCCTATATGCCGTTGATTGTGCCACTACTCATTTTGATCATCCCGCTGGTCGATTTCGTATGGGGGGTTGTGCGTAGAGTGGCTCAAGGTCGGTCACCATTTTCGGCAGATGCTGGACATCTACACCATCGGCTATTGCGACATGGACATTCGCACACGCATGCTGTTTTAGTATTGTATATATGGACCGCAGTTGCCTCTTTTAGTGCGGTAGCGGCGGTTGCCTTTCCATTGAAGTGGGTTGTGCCGGTGACGACTCTTGGAATTATCGGTGCAGTTATCGTCACATCGCGAGTCTTTGCTACATGGTGGGTATTAATGGCGGCACAGGCAAAGCGACTTGTGCCTGGCGGTGGAAACGGTGACTCCGAGCATGACTCATAAACTGAGCCGGGGTCATACTGCGAAAGAGTTGAGTGAGCTTGTTGCGAAATGGAATATTGCGACGTTGATCGTTGTGAGTATTGTGATTTCGATCGGGCTTGTAATTAGCGGTTTTCTGCAAAGTGTTCCGTCAGTCATCTTTGGGTGTGTAGTGGTAAGTATGATGCACATAATTTCCTTTCTACTTGACCGATACCTGCTATCACGGGGTCACCTTGTAGGGATGCTGGCGGTATGTGGGTATGTTGTGAAAATTGGAGTAATCGGCCTCGCATATGTGGTATCCGTGAAGGTATCTATTTTGGACTTAAGAATTGTTATGCTTGCTTTAGTTTTTGGCATAATAGCGGGGCTGATCACTGGAACAAGCGTGATTCTGCGAGATGGCGGACCACCCATCGGGGAATAGGACTAAAGTGTGAACTATTGAGCTTGTGCCCTTTGGCTATGAACTCAAAACTCAGGTAGAGTTGAACATGTTCATACCTTGAAGTCGACCATACGAGTGTTCGTACCCGGCTCCAAATTCAATCCATGTGATACTGAGGGAAATAAGAACTGTGCTTTCTTTTGTGAACGCTCTGGGAGCTGCGCCGATTATTCTTGCGTTAAAGTCGGGTGATTCATTCACTCCGCCGACGCTAGATCACGAGTTCAATCCTGATCCGTTGTTTTTCATTGGAACACCGTTTGAAATTCATCGTCTCCTTTTGGTCCGTTTGATCGCGGTCATTGCACTTTTTGGTGTGATGTTATGGTACTCACGTACTGCTAAAGTAGTACCTTCACGTGGTCAAGCGGCAGTTGAATCACTACTCGATTTTTCGCGAGTCCAAATCGGCGAAGAAATCCTCGGCGAAGACAAGGCAGCCAAGTATCAGCCAATGATCGCCACCGTTTTTATCGGCATCCTTTTCATGAACCTCACGGGTGTTATCCCAGGTTTACAAATTGCCGGGACGTCGTTGGTAGCTATGCCACTCATCTTTGCTCTGTTTGTCTTCTTCGGCTTCGTTCTTGCCGGAGTTAAATCTCGTGGGTTTGGTCGGTTCTTTCGGGAACAGCTCTTTCCACCTGGAGTGCCAAAACTAGTTTATTTTCTGCTCGCTCCACTCGAATTTTTTTCAACTTTCATTCTCCGCCCGCTAACTCTCACCGTTCGTCTGCTCTCAAACATGGTTGCTGGACACTTTATTTTGGTTTTATGTTTTTTGGGAACGCATTATCTCTATTTCGAGATCAGCGGTATTTTTGGTGCGGGATTAGGAAGCCTCACTCTTCTCGTGGGCGTTGTCTTCGTCGTCTTCGAGCTATTTGTTGGCGCGTTGCAGGCATACATTTTTGCAATGCTTGCTGCCGTCTACATTTCATTATCCATCTCAGAACACTGAGAAACTAACAAAAAGGAAACATCCTATGATTGGTAACATTGCCACCATCGGTTACGGTATTGCAACCATTGGACCAGCTATCGGTATTGGTCTTATTGGCGCAAAGAACCAAGAAGCAACTGCCCGTCAGCCAGAACTCAAGGGCTTCTTGCGTGTTAACATGATTCTGTCGATCGCATTCGCTGAAGCACTCGGTCTCCTCGGCTTCGTGGCTGGCTTCGTCTTCGCTGCGTGATACGTATGATAAGTTCGACTATCCTTGCAACAGAAGGCCACTCAACCTTCTCACTGCTAGTTCCGGCAGTGCCGGATCTGATTTGGGGTACTGTCGCCTTCCTTATTGTTGCCATAGCTATCTACAAGTTCGCTTGGCCTTCTTTTTCGGCAACACTTGATGAACGTGCCGATAAGATTGAAAAGGGCATTCAAGCTGCTGAGATTGCTCGAGCTGAAATTGCGCAGGAGCGTGCTGGGCTTGGCGAACAACTTCGTGATGCGCATCGCGAGGCTGAGGTCATTCGTGAAAGAGCTACTGACAACGCTAAAACCATCGTCGCTCAGGCACAGGCTCAAGCACACTCGGAAGCAGGTCAAATCTTGGAGGTTGCACGACGTCGAATTGAAGCAGACTCAGACGCTGCTCGGCGGACTCTGCACTCTGAAGTGGGTACTTTAGCAACCGATTTAGCTGCGCGTATCGTAGGCGAAGCAATCACCGATTCCGCGCTGGCGCAACGAGTCACTGACCGCTTCCTGGATGAGCTTGAAGCTGCAATGATCCCAGCTAACCAGGAGGCATAATGCGTTCTGGAAGTTTAGCAGCTCTTGACCGCGCCCGTGACCGTTGGGAAGCCGTTCTACGCACTGTCCCAAACTCGGAAATCGAGGTAGCACAAGCAGTATTTGGGGTTGTTGATATTCTCAATAAAAACCCTAATGTTGTTGCTGCTATTGAAGATACGGCACGTGAAGCTGACGATCGAGCACGCTTAGTAAGCGATATCTTCAGCGGTAAAGTGCGTGACCACGTCGTCGAGCTTCTTATGGGTCTCGCACGCGATCACTGGTCAGAGCACGGCGATCTTCCGCTGGCACTTGATTATCTGGGTGTCCATACGCTGCTCATAGGGGCGCGCAACACCAATCAACTCACTGACGTGGAACAAGAGCTGTATGTCATTATGCGGACCTTGCGCAACCAACGCGGTCTGCGTTTAACTCTCAGTAACTTGGTTTACAAACCTAATAAACGAAGTGATTTGGCTCGGCAAATATTTGCGCGTTACAGCTCATACACCAAGGAATTGCTAGCTAGAGCAGTAGCTCGCTTAGAGCGAGGGCGAACCCTAGCCCAAGCGTTAACCATATATCTCGATCTGGCAGCTGAACTTGACCACCATATCGTTGCCTCGGTTACCAGTGCGATTCCGTTGACTCGCGAACAAGAAGCACGCTTAACTGCGATTCTTACCCGTACTTACAACACAGCTGTTGCTATCCATGTGACTCTAGACCCTTCCGTTATTGGAGGAATTAGAATTCATGTTGGTGATGATGTGATCGATGGAACTCTTGCGAGCCGAATTACGGCGTTGCGGGAGCAATTTACTAACTGAAATAAAACGTGCAGCCATTCGGCTGCTTGGAGCGAAGGAATGATGAATGGCTGAAGTGACAATCCAGCCCGATGACATCCGATCTGCGCTGGACAAATTTGTAAGCTCATACGAGCCAGCAAAAGCCAGTAGCGAAGAAGTCGGTCATGTCACCCTCAGCGCAGACGGCATTGCCCGCGTTGACGGTTTACCGGGCGCAATGGCGAATGAGCTTTTGAAGTTTGAAGATGGAACTCTTGGTTTGGCGATGAACCTTGAAGAGCGTGAAATTGGAGTTGTTGTCCTCGGCGATTTCTCTGACATCGATGAAGGAATGGAAGTCCGCCGTACAGGCGAAGTACTATCAGTACCTGTCGGTGACGGTTATCTTGGTCGCGTCGTGGATCCATTGGGAACTCCAATCGACGGGCTTGGTGCGATTGATGGAATCGACACGCGCCGTGCACTAGAACTCCAGGCTCCTGGTGTTATGGCACGTAAGTCAGTTCATGAGCCACTACAAACTGGGATCAAAGCTATCGATGCCATGATTCCAATTGGACGTGGTCAGCGTCAGCTGATTATTGGTGATCGCAAGACCGGTAAGACTGCGCTCGCCGTCGATACAATTCTTAGCCAGAAAGCAAACTGGGAAACCGGGGATCCGCAGAAACAAGTACGTTGTATATACGTAGCTATCGGGCAAAAGGGTTCGACAATTGCAGAAGTCCGGGCAACGCTAGAACGTAACGGTGCGCTCGAGTACACCACGATTGTGGCGTCACCAGCATCGGATCCCGCTGGTTTCAAATATCTAGCTCCATATACCGGTTCTGCCATTGGACAGCACTGGATGTATAACGGAAAACACGTACTGATTGTTTTCGATGATCTGTCGAAGCAAGCTGAAGCATATCGAGCAGTATCATTGTTGCTACGCCGTCCACCGGGGCGTGAAGCATACCCTGGTGACGTGTTCTATTTACACTCGCGTCTCCTTGAACGCTGTGCCAAGCTTTCCGACGAACTCGGTGGTGGTTCGATGACCGGTCTACCGATTATCGAAACTAAAGCAAATGACGTTTCGGCATATATCCCAACTAATGTCATTTCTATTACTGACGGACAGATCTTCTTACAGTCTGACCTTTTCAACGCGAATCAGCGTCCAGCAGTTGATGTTGGTATTTCAGTGTCACGTGTTGGTGGTGACGCGCAGATCAAAGCGATGAAGAAGGTCGCAGGCACTCTCAAGATCACCCTCGCTCAATATCGTGCCCAAGCTGCATTTGCCATGTTTGCTTCTGATCTTGATGCAACAACACGCCAACAGCTCACCCGTGGTGAGCGGCTGATGGCCTTGCTTAAGCAGCCACAATACACCCCGTATGCTGTTGAGGATCAGATTGCATCCGTATGGGCAGGTACTAACGGTTATCTTGACGATATTGACGTTACCGATGTTCCAAAGTTTGAGCAGGGACTTATCCGTCACTTGCATACCAATAGTGATGTCCTTGCGAAGATGATGGTGACTGGCAAACTGGAACCAGAAATAGAAGACGAACTGCGTGTTGCTGTCGAGGAATTCCGTGCTGGCTTTATTGCCAACAATCGAACAGTGGAACTGAACGACGTAGAGCAGGAAGCTGAACAGTCCCAAGAGCAGATCGTTCGTCCTAAGCGAGGCTGATGATGGCAGGGTCACAGCGGATTTACAAACAGAAGATTCGAGCAACGAAAACTCTTGAAAAGGTCTTCCGGGCGATGGAGCTCATTGCAGCTTCCCGTATCGGCAAGGCTCGTGACCGTGCGCTCGGACAAGATCCGTACACGCAGGCTCTGACGCGATCGATTGGGACAGTAGCGGCTCATGCTCACGAAGACCATCCGTTGATCAAAGAGCGAACTGATACTAATCGGGTGATTGTCTTTGTCGTGACATCAGATCGCGGCATGGCTGGCGCGTACTCGTCGTCGGTATTGCGTGAAGCTGAGCGACTCATCAACGAGCTGAAGGAAAATGGTAAAGAGCCAGTTCTATATGTTTCGGGACGTCGTGGGGCATCCTATTTCCGATTCCGTGGTGTTCCAGTAGAACGCGCATGGACTGGGGAATCTGATAAACCATCAGACGAAACCTCGGATGAAATCAGTACTGAGTTTTTGACACGCTTCTTGGCTGATGCTGACGACGGCGGTGTTGCAGAACTGTACATGATCTTTACTCGGTTCGTTTCCATGGTGACTCAAACCGTTCAAGTCCGGCGTATGCTACCGATTCAAGTTGTTGACGACGTCGACGACCTCGGTGAGACCTCGGTAGATGACAAGTCCCCGGAAGATAATGAGCCATTGTACGAATTCGAGCCGTCAGCTCAGCAAGTTTTTGATGAGCTACTACCGATGTACGTCGGTCAGCGTATTCATTCAGTCATGCTTATGTCGGCTGCCTCTGAACTAGCGGCACGTCAGCAAGCAATGCATTCTGCTACTGAGAATGCGGGCGAAGTGATCGAGTCATACACGCGTCTGGCTAATAACGCTCGCCAGGCGGAAATCACCACGGAAATTACAGAAATCATCTCAGGCGCAGACAGTCTGGGTAAAAGCTAAACGTCCCTTCTGCTCGGGACACAGTAAGGAATAACAATGACTGCAATTGATAATATGCAGGGTGTAACCACAGGACGTATCGTCCAAGTCGTGGGTGCCGTTGTGGACGTGGAGTTTCCGCCAGATTCCCTGCCACAGCTGAACAATGCGCTCATCACCGAGGTTGACCTGTCAGGTCAAGGCGAAGGTGAAAGCAAGCTGAAGATGACTCTCGAAGTCGCTCAGCATCTAGGTAACAGCATCGTTCGTACCATCGCCATGAAACCAACTGATGGTTTGGTACGAGGTGCTACCGTCATCGACACGGGTGCACCAATTACCGTGCCAGTGGGTGACGTGACTAAAGGACACGTATTTAACGTGACCGGAGAAGTCCTCAATCTTGATGAGGGCGAAACGCTGGAAGTCAATGAGCGCTGGCCAATTCACCGGAAGGCACCGCAGTTCGATGAGCTAGAACCAGAAACTAAGATGTTCGAAACTGGTATCAAGGTTATCGATCTTCTCACTCCTTATGTTCAAGGAGGAAAGATCGGTCTGTTCGGTGGTGCAGGTGTTGGTAAGACCGTTCTGATCCAGGAAATGATTCAGCGCGTTGCCCAGGATCACGGCGGTGTGTCAGTGTTCGCAGGAGTCGGCGAGCGTACCCGTGAAGGTAACGACCTCATCCACGAGATGGCTGATGCTGGAGTGTTGGACAAGACCGCTCTTGTATTCGGACAGATGGATGAACCCCCAGGGGTGCGCTTGCGTATTGCGCTCTCTGGCTTGACGATGGCAGAGTATTTCCGCGATGTTCAAAACCAGGACGTGTTGTTGTTCATTGACAACATCTTCCGATTCACCCAAGCAGGTTCTGAAGTTTCGACGTTGTTGGGCCGTATGCCATCGGCAGTGGGCTACCAGCCAACATTGGCTGATGAAATGGGCGCGTTGCAGGAGCGTATTACTTCTACCCGTGGACATTCGATTACCTCGCTTCAGGCAATCTACGTGCCAGCGGACGATTATACCGATCCGGCCCCGGCAACGACCTTCGCACACTTGGATGCAACTACCGAGCTGTCGCGTGACATCGCGTCGCGTGGTTTGTATCCAGCAGTTGACCCGTTGACCTCGACGTCTCGTATTTTGGATCCACAATATGTTGGAAAAGAACACTACGAGGTGGCTACCAAGGTCAAGTCCATTCTGCAGAAGAACAAAGAACTCCAAGACATCATCTCGATTCTTGGTGTGGATGAGTTATCTGAAGAGGACAAGGTCACGGTGGCACGCGCTCGTCGTATTGAGCAGTACCTTTCGCAAAACACCTACACTGCTAAGAAGTTCACGGGTGTTGAGGGCTCAACTGTTCCAATCGCTGAAACGGTTGAAGCTTTCCGGAGAATTACCGACGGCGAATATGACCATATTCCAGAGCAGGCCTTCTTCAATATCGGTGGTATCGAAGATATCGAACGTGCCTGGCACAAGATCCAACAGGATATGCGCTGATGAAGCTCGATATTGTTGCGCGTTCTGGAGTGCTGTATTCCGGGGAAGTCAGCGAGATAGTAGTTCCAGCGTATGATGGTGAACTGGGCATCCTTCCGGGACGTGCTCCGGTTCTATCGGTAGTCATGCCTGGCCTAGTTCGTTTCGTGACTTCCACCGGAGACAAGCAAGAAATTGTTGTTGGTAAAGGGTTTTTGACAGTCGATCATGACTCGGTCATGGTTGTCGTAGAAAATCACGAGGAGTAATGACTTATGCCGTCATTCATGTGGTGGGCTATTGTTGCCATAGCAGTATTTATCATTATCGTTGGTATATACTCGCTCATAAGATTGCGGATACTTTTTTCGCGCAATGGCTCTTTCCACGTGGCATTACGGCAAGCAAACCAGGAGCGTTGGCAAACTGGGGTAGCGGTGTTCGAGCCTTTCCAACTGAATTGGTATTCGACTCACTCCTTGAGTCCATGGCCGAATGTTCAATGGAAACGTGGCGAACTTGATTTCAAGGTAATGCCAGCTTCCGGCGATATCCAGGTTGTGCATATTACTCGCGGAGATCAGTCGTGGAGCCTAGCAACGACTCCGCTCGCCGTATCTGGTATCGTCTCGTGGATAGATTCTGCGCCGCCAGTAGAAGAACCCGAATTGTTTTAAGTAACAGGTAACGCTGGTCGAGCCTTGTGCTCGACCAGCGTTGCCTGTTGGATGTGAGGAGACATCTATGCGTATTGTCATCGCTCGTTGTAGTGTCGATTATTCTGGTCGGCTCGATGCACATCTAGAGCCGGCTATTCGAGTTTTGATGTTGAAACAAGATGGCTCAGTTCTCGTCCATTCCGATGGGGGCTCCTACAAGCCACTCAACTGGATGTCACCGCCAGCCACATTCAGTGTTGTCGACGTCGCTGACGCGGATCGCAAGGCTGGAGTGGTTGAAACATGGTCGATTGAGCATAACAAAACAAACGACGTGCTCCGTATTAATATCTACGAACTAATCCATGACATCACCCAGGATCTTGGCGTCGAGCCGGGACTTATTAAAGACGGTGTAGAGGCACATCTACAAAAGTTGTTGGCTGAGCAGGTAAATGTTTTAGGACAGAATCTAGAACTGGTCCGTCGCGAGTACCCTACACCTATCGGCCCGGTTGATTTGATGCTGCTGGACGCTGCTGGTGGACACATCGCCGTCGAAGTGAAGCGGCGAGGAGAAATCGATGGCGTCGAACAACTGACGCGCTATTTAGACCTGCTGAGCCGTGACACCATGTTGCAACCTATACGTGGGATTTTCGCAGCGCAAGAAATCAAACCGCAGGCACGTGTACTGGCAGAGGACCGCGGTATTGAATGCGTCATTTTAGATTATGATGCTATGCGCGGAGTAGACCATCCAGAGGACCGGCTATTCTGATGCGGCGGTCCAAAAAATATAATCGGCCGGTACGTGAGCTCAATTCTTATGCGTTAATGGGCTACACCCGAATTGAGCAGGGACGTGATGGACGTGATTTTAAAGTCCATCATATCAATGCTGGTGAGAAGGAATATGTGTGTCCGGGTTGCTACGGAACAATCCGGGTAGGGGAGCCGCATGAGGTGGCCTGGACAGAAGACCATATTTTAGGAAAAGATTTTGGTCAGCAGGATCGGCGACATTGGCATACCGGCTGCTGGAACGCTCGTGGTCGACGTCGATAACCTCTACTAGCGTAACTCACGAACCTGACCTCGTGAGGTGCTACGGTGGTTACATGACTATGTTGAGTTTCCGCCGTACCGGCGATGTTTCTGATTGCCCACTCGTCCTCTTGCATGCTTTGCCGCTGGATTCAAGTATGTGGGATCAAGTCCGTGAAATTTTAGCGCCAATTGATGTAATTACTGTCGATGCGCCAGGATTTGGCCAATCGCCAGCAGGTGAGGAATTGGCAGATTCAGAGCCATCAACAACTATCTATGTCCAGGCGCTCAAAGAGACACTAGACCGCGTGGGAGTTTCTCGGATCATGCTTGGCGGGCTGTCAATGGGAGGCTCAGTTGCAGCTGATTTCGCTGCTACTTATCCAGACATGGTTGCCGGATTAGCTCTCATGGATACTGGCATTGGTGCTGACACGCCGGAGCGTCAGGAATTTCGCCGTAACATGGCGCAGTTAGCAGAAGAAGGCAAAGCTTTTGAGATTTTGCAAGGCTGGAAAGAATCGATGACGGGGTCTGAGGTTACAGATCAAGTTCAAGAATCGTTAGAAGCTCGATTTAAGGCTGCGCCAGGGAACGCATTAGCTTGGATTCAGCGTGCGCTTGCGGCTCGTTCAGATCGTTCCGACGTCGTCGAGCTTATCGATGGTCCAGTATTTTTCATTCGTGGAACTGATGATCCAACGGCTTCGTTGGAATACTTCATGCAGCTATCGCTACGGACAAAGAAGCCTCGCATTATCGAAATTGAGGGTGCAGGGCATTTTACTGCTGATGAGAAACCAGCAGAGCTGGCCCAGGCGCTTACTGAGTTCGTTTCGCGCGTGGGCCAACCTAGCTAAATGACGTAGGGTACGTCAGCTCATTCGGTTTTATCGGTGGCCGAGTCGATCACTTCGTTTAATGCGAGTGATCGCTCGGAACCAGTCAAGATCGCACGCATATCTTCGATATAAGACGACAACGATTCGCGTTGTTCTTTCAATGCTGCAATTTCATCTTTAGCAGATGTTAGCTTCTGTGCACTGTCCTCTTGCGCTTGGGACAGAATACGGTCAGCTTCTTCGCGGGCTTCAGACAAAAGAGCAGTTGCTTCATTACGGGCGTTATTCAGTAGTTCAGCGGCTTCATGCTCAGATGAAGCGGTCAATTCGCTAGTGCGTTGCGTCGCTTGAATGAGCCGCTCTTCAGCACTATGAGCGTCTGCTTCTGCCTTTTGTACCATGTCATTCATCTGGGCAGTCAGTCTGGCGTTTTCCTCAGCTTGCTTTTGTGCCGCAGTTTGCCGAGCATCGGCAATAGTTTGTTCACTGTGTGCCTTGGCTTCGGTCAGTTCTCGCTCAAGATCTGCCTTTGCTTGGGCGATTTCGGTGGTCACCGCGGCACGCAATTCGGAAAGCTCAGTTTCTGTGTCACCACGAAGCTTGGCGACTTCGGCCTGTGCATTGGCAATCATCTGTGATGCCTCATGTTCAGCAGTAGAGCGCATAGCTGCGCAATCAGCAGAAGACTGAGTGCGTAGCCGCGCGGCTTCACGTTCTGCAGAGGAAACGATTTCCTCGCTTGTACGGCGAGAAATCACAGTTATCGATTCGGCTTCGGCACGCGCATTTTCGAGTTCAACAGTCGCTTCGGTCTGTGCTTTTGATAGGGTCTTCTGGCTATCTAGTTGAGCTGCTTCGCGCAGTTTATCAGCACGCTCCTCAGCTGACGAAACGATTGCGGAGGCCTCACTGCGTGCTCGAGTCATAAGATCTAGTGCCTGTTCCTCGGTAGATTTGAGCAGACGTTCTACACGGGTTCCGAGCCCAGAGTAGGACGGCCGATCGTTTTCTTTCAGCGCTGCTTGAGCTTGTGCAAGTTGCGCTGAAAGCTTAAGAACTTCCTCGTCTAAATGCGCTACTTGAGCCCGGGTCTGTGAAAGGTTTGATTCTAGGCTATTAATCTGCTCTTCAACTTGTGCGCGATCATAGCCGCGCATGACGACTGGAAATAGAGGTTCCTCTGCCACGTCAATTCCTCCATATAATAGATGTTGTAGCTTAAGACTACCTGCCGGAGGTCACTTAACTCACATCAGAGTGTCGAAGCCGTCCGAATAAGGTATCGTTATTTAATCGTTACATATTGTGTGTAGCCGAGGAAAGCGGAAGAATGAAGCGGATTCTTGGAATGATAGCCCTCATCGCTGGAGTTGCGATGATAGTTGGTACTTTTGTGGTCTCCATGGCTCAGCAAAAAGAGGTGAATGTTAAACTTTCTACTGCTGATGATTCTGCAGTTTTCGTGAAAACTGCCCCCGGAGTTTTGACGCTCGTCAATGATAAGGTAAAAGTTAATTTAGATGCGCCGGGTCAAGAGATTCAATGGGGACTAGGCAGTTCGGCGGATGTTGATGCGTTTGCCGGTCAAGCAGCCTCACTTACTGTGACAGGATTGTCATCCTGGAAGGCTCTTGCTGTAGAAACAGATGCTGGTAGTGACGAAGGTGCACAGATAGTTAAAGAAGCCGTTGATGCGGAGAAATTTACCTTGACTGGCTCGGATATGTGGACTAAAGATGGGCAGGCTAAAGATCACATAAAGATTATGCTGGACGCTCGGCAAATTGACGGAAAAACGCTCATAGCTACCACGTCTGCAGGAAAAGCTCCACGAATTACCTTGGAGTGGGTTCGTGCCCGTGATATTGGAAATCCCGCTTTCTTCTATGTTGTTGGAGCCTTAATTGCTCTCATTGGCTCGTTTTTGCTTCTCAACTGGTATCAGGAAGAATTAGCCCGTCGTCAAAGAATAAAGAAGCCTTCTGTTAAACTTCGCTCGCGTGCTCATGTGGATCGGATGCCATCAGTTATGGCGTCCTTTGATGGAAATCTAGCAGATCCTGAAACTGAGCGAGATATTCAGCGGTTGCATACAGGATCGGCTCTAGGAGCCTCAATTCTACCTGGAACAAGCCATAGCGAATTGTTCCGTAGCCGTGAGCTAGATCCGAAAGACCGCATTCTGCTTACTGCGCAAGCGGCAGAAGACCTCCAAGCTTTAACGCCAGAAACCAAGATGGAGGATAATGTGACTGAGGAACCCGCTGAGGTAGAAAGCCTGCAAGATTCTCCGAATGGACAAAACTCGAAAGATTGGCGTTCGTTATGGAATTTTTCTTGGGGTCCGCAAGGAAAAGAGGAACACGATGCGTAATTCACGGATAATTATTGCTTTTCTTGTAGTAGGTGTGCTTGGCCTCGCTGGTTGTGCCCAGGATAGCTCCTTACCGGAGCCAGAGGCGTCCACGAAATCCGGGAATATTATTTCTGCGCAAAAATATTCTGAACTCGTCGATGAAGTGTCTGAAGCGCTGACTCAGGCTGATAAAAACCGCGATCCGGATGCTTTAGGATCTCGGATCGCGGGCCCGCTATTAACGCAGCGAAAAGCAGAGTATAGCCTTGCTAAGGCAACTGAAGTAACTGCACCAACCCCGTTTGCACTTGATCCAAAAGAAGCGACCATGGCATCAGGTGTTGCCTTTCCGCGAACACTAATGGCGATCGATGTTAGTAAAACTCCGCGAGGCATTGGGACTATTGCAGTATGGCAACAAGCTACTGCACGAGAAAATTACCAACTATGGGCAGCTATTGACATGTTTCCTTCTCCACCCAAGATCGAAATTATAAATACACAAAATGACAGCGAAGGCTATGTAGCTATGAATGCTGATGATTTTGTTACTGATCCGGTAGGAGTGCTTGATGCGTATGCAAGCTATGCTAATGCTCGGGAAATGGGAGATGTTAGGTTCAATGAAGGAGATCCGCTCTACGAGCAAACGGCAAAGCAAGCCAGTGATTTAACTGCGGCGCTCAACCAGCTGGGCGAGGCGAAGATAACTTTCTCTGTGCCTAACAAAGATATCCGTGCCGTGTCAACAAAAGATGGTGGAATCGTGATGGTTGGAGAGTTGCGGTATGACATGACTGTGACTCGTACCAAGGATGGCGCAACACTGAAATTAGGATCGTTGATTGGAGCTTTGAGCGAAGGCAAGAAAGATGGAGTCATCACGGTTGATAAGCCAGTTGTTGCTCAATATTCCACGTCAGTGGCGTTCTATGTACCGCCAAAAGGTTCAGAAGAACCAGTTCATATGATTGGCGGCTCTGTACCGGCATTAGTTAGCGTAACGAAAGCAGAATAAGAACATGAGCATGCTAGATACCAGTGGCGTATTTGATCTCTCGGCCTTAAAAAAAGAAGAGAAACAACACACAGGAACACAATCGCCTTCGCAAACAATTCCAGGTCCATGGGTAGTTGATGTCACGGAAAAGAATTTGGAACATGTACTACAAACATCGATGAGTTTGCCAGTCGTCGTCGTTTTTTCGGCTCCTGAATCCGAGCATTCGCTGACCTTGGTGTCGCAACTGAAACAAGTGACCGAAAGTTATGCTGGACGGCTTCAGCTAGCGGTGGTTGATGCTTCCGTGGAACGTGGAGTGGCAGGAGCCTTTGGCGTCAATGCCGTTCCGACCGCTATTGCTATGTTGCAAGGTCAACCAGTTCCGCTGTTTCAAGGATTGCCAGATGAGCAATCACTAAAGGCGACTGTGACAAAACTACTGGAAGCGGCTACTCAATACAGTTTAACTGCAGTTTTAGATGGGGATCCAGAGGGTGTTGTCCCGGAACCTGAGATCCCGCCGCTGCACAAGGAAGGTCTTGCTGCTCTCGAAGCTGGACGCCTCGACGACGCTCACGCGGCCTATAGCAAGGCATTAAAAGAGAACCCAGGTGATGAGGAAGCTAAGGTAGCTCTTCACCAAGTAGAACTTTTGCAACGAGTACAAGACATCAATCCACCGACTTCTGTACTGACAACGTCGGTGGAGAGTGCTAATGCAGTAGCGCCGTTTACTGAGGTTGAGGTGCACCTACAACTTGCTGATGTGGAATTATCTTCGGGAAATGCTGCGTCAGCCTTTGCTCGCATTCTCGAAGTGGTTAAAGTCACTAGCGGAGATGACCGAGATAAAGCCCGCACCCGATTGTTAGAGTTGTTCGACGTCGTCGGTCAGCACTCTGAATTAGTTCAACAAACTCGCAGAGCGCTGACCAACATACTGTTTTAATTCACCCGTTCGGTGTCCTGTTCGAACCAAACGGCAGAATTAGCAGGGAGAATGCCATCCGAGATTTCACAGGTCGCGATCAGAAGATTTGCGTCTTCAGGTAACGAAACAGGATTATCAAACGCTACGACGACGTGAATATCTGCCCGATCGTTTCGTTGCGAAACGTAATGCAGGTAATCTGCTTGTGGCTCTTGATCGACCAGCTGTGCTGTGCCCATAGCGAGTGTTTTACGCAGCGCAATCATACGTTTGAAATGGTTGAGGGAAGAATGAGGCTGGTCTGCTTGCACATCTACCGCAATGTCTGCCCATTGAGCTGGTTGCGGTAGCCAGCTTTCTCCGTTAGGAGAGAATCCAAATGCAGGCTGGTCTGCTTCCCACGGCATTGGAACACGCTGGCCGTCGCGTCCGGCTTCACGTCCCTGCGTCCGGAAAAATGCAGGATCTTCGCGAACGTTGTCTGGTAGATCCATGTGCTCGGGCAATGACAGCTCTTCGCCTTGATAAATATACGTTGAACCAGGTAGCGCTGCCTGTAGTAGGTGAGCGGCAAGTGCACGCCGGTGGCCGAGTTCCACGTCTGGTTGTTCTTCCCATGAACGAATGCCGTTGGGTCCTTTACCAGTGTGTGACAAGCCGAGGCGCGAGGTGGCCCGGACGACGTCGTGATTCGATAATACCCAGGTAGTTGGAGCACCAACCGAATCCATTGCGCCAAGGGAAGTCAAGACGGTTTTACGCAGATCATGCGCAGTGAACGGAGTCAGCAGGAATGCAAAGTTGAAAGCTTGGCTCATCTCGTCTGACCTGACATATTTTGCTAGGTCTTCTTCACTGTCTACCCATGCTTCGGCTACCAGCATCCGGTCTGGACCGTATTCGTCAAGGACTGAGCGCCAGCGTCGATAGATTTCATGGACTTCGGGACGGTTCCACATTGGGGGTCGGGGAACGTTTTCTGGAATCTCAGAGCCGCCGGCAACCATATCCCAGTGATACTGCCAGTTTGGCAGTGCTGGATCCTTAGCTAAGCCGTGAGCGACATCTACGCGGAAACCATCAACTCCGAGGTTGAGCCAAAAACGCAGAATATTATCAAATTCCTCGCGTACTTCAGGGTTATCCCAATTCAGGTCAGGCTGTGACGAGTCGAAAAGGTGCAAGTACCAGCTTGTATCGCTTTCCCAAGGACTGCCTGGGGCGTCTGCACGGTCACAGACGCGAGTCCAAGCACTGCCTCCGAAAATAGAGATCCAATCATTCGGTGGGTTGCCGTCTATGCCATCCCGGAAGTAGTAGCGGGCACGGGCAGCTTCGTCGCCAGCAAGGGCCGCCTGGAACCACTCATGTTCATCCGAGGTATGGTTAGGTACCAGATCAACAATAATTTTGAGGTTATTGCGATGTGCTGTGGCAATTAGGTTAACTGCGTCGTCGTTTGTGCCGAACAGAGGGTCCACCAGCCGATAATTCGCGACGTCGTACCCACCGTCTTTTTGTGGTGACCGATAGAACGGGGAAAGCCAAATCGCATCGACACCTAGGTCAGCTACGTATTCTAGTCGTGAGCTAATTCCGGCAAGATCCCCAATCTTTCCATGTGATGACGCGAATGAGCGCGGATAAATCTGGTAAATGACGGCGTCTTGCCACCATTGTTGTGGGGTTGTTTGCTGATGGATTATCACTGTGTTCCTTCCAACTAGTGTCATCGATGGGGTAATGCGGTAGATTCACGAACAATGAGCTCGGGGTCAAAAAGTAAGGGGCCGATTGGTGAATGAGTACCATTAATCATGCCTAGAAGAGTGGTAACTGCAGCATCGCACATGGCTTTTACCGGTTGGTGTAACGTGGTTAATGGAGGATTCGTAAAAGCGTTCAACGGCGAATCATCGAATCCTACGATCGATAAGTCTTCTGGAATCCTCATGCCCGACGACTGGCAGTAGCGGATAGCACCAAAAGCCATGATGTCAGAGGCGAAGATAATTCCCGTGCAACCTTGCGATACGAGCTCGGCACATGCCGAAAAACCACCTTCTACAGTAAATAAGGTGTGTGCATGACACGGAGTTTCATGAGGAAGAACTCGCGCCATTGTCTCGAGGAATGTTTCTGTTTTCGTACGAGCTGGTCCAAAACGTAGCGGACCTGTTGCTAAGCCGATTTTCCGGTGTCCTAAGCCAACCAGATGTCGGATTGCTTGACGAATGGCAGACGCGTCGTCGGCAGAAAAATCAGGCGTCTCGAGTCCAGCATTATATCCATTCATCGTGACGAAAGGGACCCCTCGGGCAGTAATACGGTGGTATCGTTCGAGATTAGCAGTTGAGTCAGCGTGGAGGCCAGAGACAAAAATTAGCCCATCGACGTGATGCTCGAGCATTGCTTCCACATATGAATCTTCGGTAGCGCCACCAGCGATCTGAGTACCAACAAGTGGCGTGTAACCGTGTATGGCCATGCTGCCTTCGAGTGACTGCGCAAATTGTGGAAAAATAGGATTGGTGAGCTCGGGTAGTATCAGACCGATAAGTCCGCCGTTGCGCTCGCGAAGCTGATCAGGGCGTTCATACCCTAGCAAGTCCAATGCGGCGAGTACCGCCTGCCGTGTTTCTGGTGCTACCGAATGTTTGCCGTTAAGAACGCGAGAAACAGTAGCTGTTGATACACCTGCTTGAGTTGCAAGATCCGCTAGTCGAATCCGCTTCGCCATGTGAGCTCCTTTGCTTGAGACTTGCGGGAAGAAAGTTTGCAGAAATTATTTTATGCCTAGTCCCTTACACTACCGTGAATTTGGTGTGAACTGCTCGTTTTGCAAGGAATTTCTATCCAAAGAACTCCCTATGAACCGCTGTGCAAAGTGAATTTTTGATGACAGATCAATAATTTTTTTACACGTGCCGTGCAAAATGTTGCATAAGGAATATTCGTCACTATACTTGTTATCACGGCATGTGAGCAGCGTCGCTCAATATGAGAAGTGCTCGCGTAAAGCTTATAGGTGCCAAAGTTTAACACTTGAGGAGAATAATATGCGTCGTGGCATTGCACTCGTGGCAGTTGCGGGAATGACAATTGCAGGTCTAGCGGCCTGTGGTTCCAATGATTCGGCTAAGGATGACGGCAAGACAAAAGCGTCTGAAGGTAAGTCGGATGCAGCTCTTACCGTTTGGGTAGATGATAACCGTAAGCCAGCATTTGAAATTGCTGCTAATAAGTATGAAGAAGCTACTGGAAACAAAGTTGAACTGGTTGTTAAGGAAAACGATCAGATCCGTTCTGAGTTTGCCGCCCAGGTTCCAACTGGTAAGGGCCCAGATATTACATTCGGTGCACATGACTGGTTGGGCGAATTTGTTACTAACGGTATTGTTGCTCCAATCGAATTGGGTGACAAGGCAAGTGAATTCTCAGATATTGCTATCAAGGGCTTTACGTACGACGGTACGACCTACGGTGTTCCTTATGCAGTAGAGAACATCGCTATTATCCGCAATGCAGATCTCGCCAAGGATCCAACCCCAGCAACATTCGATGAAATGATTGCTGCAGGCAAGGCCACTGGCGCTAAGACTCCATTTATGGTTCAGGTTGGCGAAAAGGGCGATCCGTTCCACATGTACCCATTCGAGTCTTCCTTCACTGGCCCGGTATTCAAGACCGATGCTGATGGCAACTACACGCCTGAGCTTAACCTCGGTGGCGAAAAGGGTGCAGCATTCGCTCAGTGGTTGGCAGATAAGTCTGCTGCCGGTGAGCTTTCTACTGCATGGACCTACGATATCGTCGTCGAAGCCTTCAAGAACGGCGAAGTTCCATTCATTCTTGGTGGTCCATGGATGCTCGGCGATTTCGATGGCATGAACGTTGCTGTTGATCCAATTCCATCTGCTGGTGATATGCCTGCTGCTCCATTCGTTGGCGTTCAGGGCGGTTTCATTTCAGCAACTTCCAAGAACCAGCTCCTCGCAACTGACTTCCTTGTCAACTATGTTGGTACCGAAGAGGTTCAGGACGCACTTTACCAAGCTGGTCAGCGTACCCCAGCTCTCAAGGCTTCTGCAGAGAAGATCAAGTCTGATCCAGTAGCCGCTGGATTTGCTAAGGCTGGCGAAGCTGGTCTGCCAATGCCAGCACTCCCACAGATGGGTGCTGTATGGGGCTTCTGGGGCGCAACCGAAGCTCAGGTAATGGGTGGCGGAGATACAACCGCAACGTGGGAAAAGATGATCTCAGACATCGAAACCGAGATCGCCAAGAAGTGATCTAGCTAAGAGTAGCGGCCTCGTCGTCACATGGTATGGCGAGGCCGCCCTCTTATCAGGAGAATAAAATGTCGCAGATGATCAAGCCTAGCGAGGCGTCGAAGAAACGCGCAGCACAACGGGTAGAACGGGCCAAGCTTGACTCTTCCGCAACGAAATGGGGAGCTGGCTTCATAACCAAACTCGTGTTGATGGGTATCGTCAACGCACTAGGTATTTTTATTATTTTCACCGCTTTCGGCGTAGGGTCCCTTACGCTTGGAAGCCTCATGGTAGTTTTGCTCCTTGCTTTAGACTGGGTATATTTTTCACGCCGCACTTTAGCATTGAAGTATTTGGCTCCAGGTCTCGTATTCTTGCTGATCTTCCAGGCGTTTGTTATCGTGTACACCGCATATATCGCTTTCACAAACTACGGGCATCAGCACACGTTGGATAAGCAGACTGCTATCGAGTCCATTCTTTTGCAAAACTCATCTCAACGTGTCGAGAATTCTCCTCAGTACCCACTTGCTGTAGTTGAGAAGGACGGGGAACTCGGTTTCGCTGTTATTGACCCGGAAGAAAAAGTCTTGAAAGCTGGAACTGAAAAAGAGCAGCTTTCTGAAGTAGCTGGAAAGTTCTCCGGAACTCAAATTACTGAAGTATCTGGCTACACGCTTGTTCCATTATCTGAACTTGGTGCACGGCAAGATGAGGTTACCCAGCTTCGTGTTCCAATCAGCAACGACCCTGATGAGGGAGCTATCGGAACGCAGACCGGTACCGTTGGCTATCAGTTCATTTCAACCGTGAAATATGATGCTGACGCTGACACCATGACGGACCTATCAACTGGAACAGTCTTCACAGCCAACGAAGAGACGGGTTTCTTCGAAGCTGAAGACGGATCAACCATCAATGTGGGTTGGCGCGTCGTCGTCGGATTTGACAACTTCGTGAGGGGCTTCGGTGATAGCCGTTACGCTCAGCCGTTCTTCCAAGTTCTTGTTTGGAACGTTATCTTCGCCTTCATGTCTGTTGTTACGACATTCTTGTTGGGCATGGCCTTAGCAATCGTTTTGAACGACGAACGATTGAAGGGACGCAAGATTTATCGAACATTGCTGCTACTGCCGTATGCATTCCCATCATTCATGACGGCGTTCTTGTTTGCAGGTTTGATGAATCGTAGCTATGGTTTCTTCAACCAGATGCTTGGCCTAGAAATTCCGTGGCTAACGGATCCAACGATGGCTAAAGTTTCGGTAATCCTGGTCAACTTATGGATGGGCTTCCCATACATGTTCTTGATCGTTACCGGTGCTTTGCAAGCGATTCCAGGTGAGTTAACTGAAGCAGCTAAGATCGACGGAGCGACCTCGTTCCAGGTGTGGCGCAACGTGACGTTGCCACAGCTAATGATTTCGCTAACCCCGCTCCTTATTGCTTCATTCGCCTTCAACTTCAACAACTTCAACTTGATATACATGTTGAACGGAGGAGGCCCACGAATGAGTGATGCGTCTGTTCCAGTTGGACATACTGATATTTTGATTTCGATGGTTTACAAGATAGCCGGTTTGACCGGTGAGGCTGCACCTAATTACGGCTTGGCTGCGGCAATGTCGCTAGTTATCTTCTTGATCGTTGGATCGGTATCGCTCTACTCCTTTAAGAAGTCTAAGTCGATGGAGGCGCTGTGATCATGGAAAAAACTGTTGTAGCTCCAGCGGTAACAGCAAATAAAGTTCCGTTCGGGAAATGGTTCCGTGAGACTGGTTTCCGGCATGTCATCGCAATTTTGGCAGTGCTCTATGCGGCATTTCCAATCCTGTACATTATCTCGGCAGCGCTAAATCCGAATATCAAAACCACTCTTACGGGTGCGAACAAGATGTTCTCATCAGTGTCGGCACAAAACTTCACTGAATTGTCAGACACAATGTTCTGGACGTGGTTCTCGAACACTCTGATCGTTGGTGTCTCTACTGCTATCGGAACAGTCCTGATGGGTGCCGCAGCGGCTTATGCGTTCTCTCGTTTCCGGTTCTCCGGACGCAGGATGACGCTGATGTCCTTGATGGTTATTCAGATGTTCCCTCAGCTGTTGACCTTCGTTGCGATCTTCTTGTTGCTAACCACCCTGGGAGATGTTTTCCCAGTACTCGGTATT
The DNA here is from genome assembly GCF_900105865.1 of Arcanobacterium phocae. Classification (NCBI taxonomy): domain Bacteria; kingdom Bacillati; phylum Actinomycetota; class Actinomycetes; order Actinomycetales; family Actinomycetaceae; genus Arcanobacterium; species Arcanobacterium phocae. Next base: position 75,376 of record NZ_LT629804.1, on the reverse strand, counting down.
GACTCGAAGTTAGCGCTGATCTGTGTTTACCTCGGTGGCGCATTGGGTGCTAACACCTTCCTTATGTATGGCTTCTTTAATTCCATTCCGATGGAACTAGATGAAGCTGCAAAGATTGACGGTGCTACGCACGCTCAGGTGTACTGGACCATCATTATGCCACTCGTGATACCGATTCTCGCCGTTGTGGGGCTGTTAAGCTTTATTAGCTCCTTTAATGACTTCATTCTGGCGCGTACAATTCTCACGTCCCAAGAGAACTGGACACTAGCAGTCGGTATGAACCTGTGGGTTGGCGGCAACGAAAAGAATTGGGACTGGTTCGCGGCGGGTTCCATCATCGCGGCTGTTCCGATTCTGTTGCTCTTCTTGTTCTTGCAAAAGTACATTGTCTCTGGTTTGACCGGTGGCGCTGTGAAGGGCTAAGCCTCAAGTTAAGTGGCGGGATGAGCGCACTGCTCATCCCGCCACTTTATGTTCTTAGCTGAAGCGATTCTCTCAGACAGTATCTGGGGTATGGCATAGTTGAGGGGCTCAGGTTCATTACGAACCTGGGCCCCTCAACATGATCTAGTATGCTACTTCTTCGGTGTCAGATAGACGACGCCGAGCGGTGGCAGCTGGACTAGTGCGGACTGTGCCCGGCCGTTCCACGGCACGTCTTCGGTGTGGACCGCGCCCATGTTCCCAACGCCAGAACCGCCGTATTCGAGGGCGTCAGTGTTGACGATCTCTTCCCATTCACCAGCTTCTGGTAAGCCGATGCGGTAGTCCATATGTGGTGTACCGGCGAAGTTGATCGCGGCAACAACGACGTCGTCGTCAATCGAGGACTTACGGATGAATGTTAGGACGTTATTGTCGCCGTCGGATCCGTCAATCCATTCGAAACCACGCTGGGTGAAATCGTCCGACCACAAGGCTGGATGCTCTTTGTAGACCTGGTTCAACCGAGCTAAGCAGGACATGACACCATCATGATTTGGATTGTCAATCAACCACCAATCAAGACCCTTGCCTTCGTTCCATTCCGAGATCTGAGCGAACTCTTGACCCATGAACAAAAGCTGCTTGCCTGGATGCGCCCACTGATAACCGAACAGCAATCGTACACCAGCTAGCTTTTGCCAAGCGTCGCCAGGCATCTTTTCGTATAGAGAGCCTTTTCCGTGAACGACTTCGTCGTGCGAGATAGGCAATGCGAACTGCTCAGAGAATGCGTACACCAAGGAGAAGGTGATTTCGCCATGGTGCCAGCGCCGGTTGATTGGCTCTTCTTGCATGTAGCGCAGGGTGTCATTCATCCAGCCCATATTCCACTTTAGGCCGTATCCGAGTCCGCCTTCGGTGGTCATCCGGGTGACGCCTTCCCATGAGGTGGATTCCTCTGCGATCATCATGATGCCTGGATGGTTTCGGTAGGCGGTAGCATTCGTTTCTTGAATGAACGAAATTGCTTCGAGGTTTTCTCGGCCACCGTACTGGTTCGGCTCCCATTGTCCAGCTTGACGTGAGTAGTCAAGGTAGAGCATAGATGCAACGGCGTCGACACGGATACCGTCGATATGGAACTCTTCGAGCCAGTAAAGTGCATTGGCTACTAGGAAGTTCTTCACCTCGTTACGGCCAAAGTTGAACACATATGTGCCCCAGTCTGGATGTTCGCCACGTAACGGGTTTGGATCTTCAAACAGTGGAGTGCCATCGAATCGGGCCAGTGCCCAATCGTCCTTCGGGAAGTGGGCTGGAACCCAGTCCATGATGACGCCGATGCCGGCCTTATGTAGTTCGTTGATGAGATAACGGAGCTCATCAGGGCTTCCAAAGCGAGCGGTTGGGGAGTAGTAGCCAGTAACCTGGTATCCCCACGATGGACCGAACGGATGCTCTGCCAGCGGCATGAACTCAACGTGAGTGAAGCCCAAGTACTTGACGTGGCCGATCAACTGTTCTGCTAGGTCTTTGAAATCGAGGCCCATCCGCCACGAGCCGAGGTGTACTTCGTAAATAGAAATTGGACCCGTGTGTGGATCAATTTCGCCACGTTTAGTGACCCATTCTTCGTCGTTCCAATCAAAATGGGTATCCGTAATGATGGATGCGGTTGACGGTGGAACCTCGGTGCGGCGTGCAAAAGGATCGGCCTTCTGATGCCAGGAGCCGTCCGCATATTGGATTTCAAACTTGTAACGGGCGCCTTCTTTGGCACCCGGGACGAATAGTTCCCACACGCCCGATGCGCCCATCGTGCGCATAGCAGAGACAGTTCCGTTCCAAGCATTGAAATCGCCGACGACGCGCACGGCTTTCGCATTCGGAGCCCATACTGCAAAGGCAGTTCCAGAAACAGGGCCCATCAAAGTCTCATAGGTTCGTAGATGTGCACCCATCACCTCCCAGAGGCGCTCATGGCGTCCCTCGTTAAAGAGGTAGATGTCCATTTCACCAACAGTTGGCAAGAAACGATATCCATCGTCGCCGATGGAATCGAAATCGCCGTAGCGGGCACGGATGCGATAGTCGCGAATATCTTTTCCGGGTAACACCGCCACCCATACACCGTTGTATTCGTGGGTAGCCGGGTATTCGTCATTCGAAGTAATAACAGTAACTTCGTCTGCCAGTTGCCGAATGACGCGCACTGTCACGTTGTTGCCGTCCGAATGTGGTCCGAGAATATCGTGTGGTGCGTGATAGTAGCCGTTGGAGATGGCATCGAGGATATCGGTGCCAACATGAATTGGTTCTAATTGTGCGTTCATAAATCTATTTTCCCATGTTTTTGTGTGATGTACATCTATTAATCGGTATGTTTTGAAAAGAAAAGTGCAGTTTTTACTCCGGCGAGAGGAATATCGATCCAATGGGGGCGTGAAATCGCTTCGTAGCTGACTTCGTAAAGAGCTTTGTCCAAAATAAGTGCATTCAGAAGGCGCATAGCGGTAGCGTCTAAAACACCGTAGCCATCCAGAAACGCGGTGCGAGCTTCTTGCGCCCACACGTCGCATTGGTGCTTATCAGCACCGGCTTTGGCGGCCGAACCAGCAGCATAATGGAACGATCGAATCATGCCAGCAACATCGCGCAACGCCAAATCAGGTTCAGTCCGCTGAGCCAGGGGGCGTAATGGTTCACCTTCGAAATCCAATGCTACCCAGCCGCGGTGTGGAACATCGAGGACTTGGCCCAGGTGATAGTCACCGTGGATGCGTTGTCCGAGTGGCCAATCGATGTGGGCGACGTCGTCGTAAACGGCAAAAATATCGGCTTGCGTATTACTGAGTTGCGGGGCGTCGCGTAACGCTTGGGATGCGCGTTCTTTCCATGTTTCGACGACGGACTCAGGCGAAATCTTACGTGTTCCGAAACGTTGGGCTAACTGTTGGTGAATCTCGCGAGTCATGGCTCCTAACGCGGTGATTCGTTCCCGCTGCGGGGCAGACATGACCGGTCCATGCGTGTTTAATTCGTCGGTGAAAACTTGCCAGGCATCTACTGAGCCGGCAAGGAATTCTTGAGCGACGAACAAGTCAGCGTAATCTACGCCCGGCCACGATCCAATAACTGAACCATATTGGCGTGGCACGCTGGAAACACCCCGAGCATCGAGGGCTTGCTGTAGTTCAACATCTGGATTGTGCCCTGCATTGACTACTCGGAATAGCTTGCATATCAAGCCGACGGGATCTCCGGAGAGACCGGAATCGTAGCGGTAAATAATCGACGTATTTGACTGCTCGGATGTTAGTTTGTGTGCACTAACTGGGTGTGGCAATTGAGTGCAATTGCGGGCCGGGGTGAGGCGGAGTGCTAGGTTTTCGCCAGTATTGTCAACGGTGAATGCCGGGGTAGGAGTGTTCGCCGTCGTCCCCCCGAGCAACGCGTAGAGATCGGATTGTCCATGGGGATGGTCAGTAGCATCGAATATCGTCACTGCCGCGGAATCGCTGTTACCTCCATCGATTATCCCGATAAGTCCGGCGCCTTCTTGGGCTCCGATCTGATAGGTCAACGGCACGCTAAAAACAAGGCCGTCGATATCGAGCACGTGGATAATGGTTTGGGAATCGTCGGCAGTTGACGGTAAGGCACAGCTTGCCAGCACAGTAATCTGTTTGGCTTGCGAACCGCGGAACCAGCGCGCCCCGCCGATCCACGGTTTTAGCTCAGCAATAACATGAGAGAAATCGATTCTCATTGTGGATCCCTTGTTAGCTCTAGCCAGAAAAAGTCACGAGAGCCGAGCGTCATATGGTAGTCGCCGTCCTCGCCAATAGCAGGGAACTGCGCTCCGCCAAACACGTCTCTCGCCGCGTAACCAGCGAACTCGGAAACTGTGACCTTCGCAGCGCGGGCAGTGTTAGCCAAGTTCATCACGCACAAGATTGCTTGATCGTCATTCACACGGGTGAAAGCTAGGACGGATTCGTCGTCGGCATCGCGCAACTCAAATGAACCATTGCCTAAGACTGGATATTGTGAACGTACCCGCAACATTCCGTGCATCCAATGCAACAGTGAGGAGGACTGTGCCAGCTGGGACTCCACATTGGTGCTTTGATAGTGGTAGGCAAGTGATTGTACGAGTGGTAAATACAGTTGACCCGGGTCAGCATCGGAAAAACCGGCATTGCGATCGGGTGTCCACTGCATTGGGGTGCGGACGGAATCGCGGTCGGGGAGCCAAATGTTGTCTCCCATGCCGATTTCATCGCCATAGTAGAGGCAAGGTGATCCGGGCAGCGAGAGTAGCAACGCGTTCGCTAACTCCAATTCGGCTCGGGAGTTACCCAGCAACGGAGCCAATCTGCGTCGGATACCAACATTCGCGCGCATACGCGGGTCTTCGGCATACCAGCCATACATTTTTGCGCGTTCTTCGGTGGAGACCATTTCCAAGGTCAGCTCGTCGTGATTGCGCAAGAACGTTCCCCATTGCCCGCCGGCTGGAATATCCGGGGTAGCTTTGAGGATTTCGCGAATAGCGGTGGCACGCTGGTCGCGTAACGCATAGTAGATTCGCGGCATGACGGGGAAGTGGAAGCACATGTGGCATTCCGGATTCTCATCGGTGCCGTAGTATTCGACTACGTCCTCAGGCCACTGGTTCGCTTCAGCAATGAAGATTCGCCCTGGATAGGCCTCATCGATTTCCCGCCGCAACCGCGCAATGAATTCGTGTGTCCGCGGTAGGTTTTCGCAGTTCGTTCCTTCTTCTTCGAAAAGATAAGGAATAGCATCTAGGCGGAATCCGTCGACGCCGATCTCACACCAGAACTTAACGACGTCGATAATGGCGTCCTGTACAGCCGGGTTTTCAAAATTAAGATCTGGCTGATGGGAGAAGAACCGGTGCCAGAAGTATTGCCGGCGAACCGGATCGAACGTCCAGTTCGAGGCTTCGGTGTCGATGAAAATAATGCGGGCGTCGGCGTAGTCGTCGTCGGTGTCTCGCCACACATAAAAATCACCGTAGGGGCCGTCCGGGTTTGCCCGCGAGCTTTGGAACCACGGGTGCTGATCGGACGTGTGGTTGGCGACGACGTCGATCACGATCCGAATACCGCGTTCATGTGCTTGTTCGACGAGCTCGGCAAAATCCTCCATCGAACCATATTCAGAATTAACCGCAGTATAGTTCGAAATATCGTATCCGCCGTCGCGCATCGGGGACGGATAGAACGGTGGAATCCACAGTGCGTCAACGCCGAGCCATTGCAGGTAATCGAGGTGATCGATCAGGCCACGAAAATCACCGGTTCCGGTGCCGTGTGTATCGCCAAAGGCACGCAACAGCACCTCGTAAAAGACGGCGGTGCGGAACCAGTTGGGATCGGTTACGATGCCAGGACGGTCGAGCGGTGGCACATTGATAGCGGATTTGGTCAAGGTAACACCTTCACAGATAGAATATGGGCAACTTGACCGTGCGGATCAAGACGTACGTATGGAGCTTCGTTCCACAGATAGGTTTCGCCGTTCATTTCGTCAGTAACTTCGAGGATTGGTCCGTTATCCCATCGCGGCGAAATACCAAACGGGGAGAGGTCAAGATACACATTAGCATCCCGGGATGCGTACGGATCGAGATTGACGACGACGATAACTGCATCCAGTGTGCCATCCGGAGTTTCCTCGGGGCGGGCAATCTTAGTGAACGACACGATCTTGTCATTTGAGGTGGCGTTAATTGTGACATTGCGTAACCGCTGCAAAGCTGTGTGCTTGTTGCGAATCGAATTGAGTAGTTTCAGCAATGTAGACATGCCGTTATGTTCAGCAACCGCATAGTTGCGGGGCTTGTACTCGTATTTCTCGTTGTCGATCTGTTCTTCGGCATCTGGGCGCGCAATATTTTCCACGAGCTCGTATCCGTTGTAGATTCCCCACGTTGGCGACCCGGTGGCCGCCAGAATCGCGCGGATTGCAAACGCTGGGATTCCACCGCGCTGCATGTACGGGGTGAGAATATCGTGGGTTGTGGGCCAGAAAGCTGGGCGCAGACGATGTGCCGACTCGTGCGAGATCTCCCAGAAGTATTCCTCAATTTCTTGGCGTTCATTACGCCACGCGAAATACGTGTAGGACTGATGGAATCCGACTGTGCCAAGGGTTTGCATCATCGGCGGGTTGGTGAAGGCTTCTGCTAGGAAAATAATGTCCGGATGGTTTTGGCGGAATTCGCCAAGGAGTCGCTGCCAGAATGCCACCGGCTTGGTATGCGGATTGTCGACTCGGAAGATAGTAACTCCGTGGCTTGCCCACAGTTCAAGGATGCGCTTGATCTCTTGGTAGATACCTTCTGGATCATTATCAAAGTTTAACGGATAGATATCTTGATACTTCTTCGGCGGGTTTTCGGCGTAAGCAATCGTTCCATCAGCTCGGGTGGTAAACCACTCAGGATGCTCAGTTACCCACGGGTGATCCGGGGAACATTGCAAGGCTACGTCCATGGCAACTTCCATGCCCAGCTTATGAGCTTTCGCTACGAAGGCATCAAAATCCTCGAAGGTGCCGAGCGTCGGATCGATAGCATCGTGACCGCCGTCAGCTGACCCAATGGCGTAAGGTGAACCTGGATCGCCTGGTTGTGCAGTAAGTGAGTTATTGCGGCCTTTGCGATTCGACGTTCCGATTGGATGAATTGGGGTTAGGTAGACGACGTCGAAGCCCATCGCGGCAATACGATCCAGATCAGTGGCTGCAGTGCGCAAGGTACCCGATGTCCATTCGCCGGTTGCCGGATCCTTTTTAGCTCCGATAGAGCGTGGGAAAATCTCATACCATGATCCGACAAGTGCGCGCTGCCGATCTACGAAGAGCGGATATTCTTTCGACCGAGACACCAGTTCTTTAACTGGATATTTAGCTAGCGCTTCTTGAACTTCAGGTGCTCGGGCGGCAGCTAGCTTGATTTCGGGCAGTGCACGTTTCTTGGAGATGACTGTCAGAGCTTCGCGTACTGCAGCGCGTTCGGCAGACCGTACCGGAGCGGCCTTAACTGCCTTTTTGAACAAGATCTCTGCTTCGGCGAATACGAGTGGAATATCGATTCCAGCTGGCACTTTGATTTCCGCATTATGCAACCAAGTAGCATACGGATCAGACCATGCTTCAACGTAAAAGCGATGAGCTCCAGGTATATGTGGTGTTAGCCAGCCTTCGTAACGGAACAGGCCAGGGGAGACGTCGCGCATCGGAGATTCTTCAAGCACATGCCCATTAGCGTCAACTAAGACGGCTGCGGCTGCAAACCTATCGTGTCCTTCCCGGAAAACAGTGGCTTGTACCGGGAATGACTCATTAACAGTCGCCTTCACTGGAGCCGTCCCATCGAGCAACTGTGGAGTTACCTCAACGATAGGGATGCGGCTAATAGCCGGGATTGGCGTTTGCTTAGGAGCGCGTACTCGCTGCTGAGAAGTCTTGCGAGCTGGTCTGGTTTTACGTTGCGAAGTAGTCACAATACCTAGTCTAATATAGTTACCTACGTCTCAAAAATTATTAGACGTTTTGGTATGAATGTTGATGGTCGAATTTTAGAAGTGCTCGTTGAGATCGGGGCCGAATGCGTAGTTTCCACTTGGGAAATGTTCGGTTGAGACGAGTGTGGGGTCGCGTTCGAGGTGGTTTTGTGCTGGCTGGGGGACGACGGCGTGGCAGGGGATGACGAGCGGAAACGGGTTTCGGGCGCAGGCGCTGGTAGTGGCATGCACTGCCCGTGGGTTATGGGTACGGTCGGCAAGCTGGGCATAGCTTAAGTTTTCATCGAGAGAAAAGTTGTGTAGCGTTGCGCGAATTGGGGCCGCTCTCGGTGTCGTTTGCTGAGACGAGTGGGAGGGCATGGAGTTTGCTGACGTCGCCGTCGAACCAGGCTGAGAGTGCTTGGGTGATGAGAGGTGCGAGCGGATCGTGCGGGTCAGTTTGTGGGTCGTGTTCGTAGGGGACGAAGGTTATCTGTGTGATAACAGCGCCGTCGGTCAGGACGCGCAAAACTGTATGCATCGATAATGGGATCGCCGGTGTGAAGCGGGATGGTGAGCATCGGCGGCCTCCTGTGGTTGGTATGGCGACTGCATCAAAAAGCTGGTGGAGCCTGCGATAAGAGTGTTTTAGGTTAGAGCAACTTTTTATAATTTACATGCATGCACAATGATATTGTCCACGTATCCTAAGAATTTATATTTTCAAAGGGGAAAGGTTTAAGAGATTATGTACGTAATATTGGCAAGGTTGGTGATTTGGGTGATATTGCCTGCCTTGTGGATTTGGCACACTATTTTGAATACAGATATTAATCCATTGTATCCTGCAACTTATGTTGCAGGCGTAGTTATTGTCATCCTCGCTGCGATCAATATAATTGCCGATTTGAATCGAGTTGGGGTTCAACGAGTTTTACTGTTCCTTAATCTTATACTTGCTACAATTGGGGCTTCTTTTGTGGCGGGTGTCATCATTTTCGGTAAAACCGCCCTCACTATTCCTAATATTTATCTTGATTATTGGAATGAGGCAACGCTACCATTCTTAGCTCTAGTTCTGGCTGGTGTGATTTTTGGCGTGCGCTATTTCAAGCTGGAGAATGCTCAACTGCAGAATTGATGCAATGCTATTAGCTCGTAGCTCGCTCATAGATGTGTAGTCAGTGGGCCGGGTTTCGAAAGAATTCTCGAAACCCGGCCCACTGTGACTTATTAGTAAGACTGCTCTGTTTGCATGGAGTGCTCTAGAACGTTGCCTTACCGTCAGAATCTCTTGCCACGATAAGATCAGCTGATCAGATTGTGTGTGGCGTAATCTTCCACACTTCGCGGGCGTAATCGCCGATGGTGCGGTCCGAAGAGAACCGGCCAGATTCAACGATGTTCTTCCACGTCATCTTGGCCCAGTGGCGACGATCTCGGTAATCAGCAGCCATCCTGTCACGAGTCTCGCGGTAAGAAGCGAAATCACCGAGTACGTAGTAGATGTCAGCCGGCTCCCAGCTTGGCTCGTAGAGTGAGTTGAGCAGATCATGGAACATTCCGGTTCCGCCGTCGTCGAGCGTGCCGTCAACAAACGCATCCAGTACCCGCTTCAAACCAGGGGTTTGCTCTGCGGTGGCGCGTGGGTTGTAGTTAGCGCGAAGCTCCGGAAGCTCTTCTTCCTTAGCGCCGAAAATGTAAGCATTCTCTTCGCCTACGGAGTCGAGGATCTCAACGTTTGCGCCGTCGAGGGTACCGAGTGTTAACGCACCGTTCATCATGAACTTCATATTTGATGTTCCAGATGCTTCCTTACCGGCAGTAGAAATCTGCTCGGAAACATCAGCGGCTGGAATAATGTGCTCTGCTGGCGAAACATTGTAGTTTTCCACGAACAGAACTTGGATCTTGCCGTCCATGTCTGGATCGTTGTTAATCAATCGGCCGATTTCATTAATGAGCTTAATGATTGCCTTAGCGCGCACGTAGCCAGGAGCTGCCTTCGCGCCGAAGATAAACAGGCGTGGGGCAACGTCAAGAGTTGGATCGTCCTTCAATCGGAAGTAGAGGTCCAAGATGTACAGTGCGTTCATCAACTGACGCTTGTACTCGTGTAGGCGCTTGATCTGAACGTCGAAGATAGCATCTGGATTAACGCTGACGCCTTGACGGTTCTTGATCCACGCTGCGAAATCAGCCTTATTAGCTGCCTTGATGTCATTGACGCGATCCAAGATGGCGTCGTCGTCACCAAAGTGCTCCAGCTTCTTGAGCTCATCAAGATTGCGTACCCAAGCATCCGAACCGAGTAGCTCGGTCAGGAGTGATGCTAGACGTGGGTTGCACTGGTTGAGCCAACGGCGTGGGGTAACACCGTTGGTCTTGTTATTGAACCGCTCTGGCCAGATGTCGTGCCAGTCGTGGAGCGTATCCTTCTTGATAATCTCGGTGTGCAGCGCGGCAACACCGTTGATGGAGTATGCGGCGTAGCAGGCGATCCAAGCCATGTGAACACGATTGCCCTGGATTGGTGCCATGTACTCGATCTTGCCCGGGTGATACCCGCCGGCAGCGAGTTCCTCGCGGAACCGGCGATCGATTTCGCGCACGATTTCGCTGATACGTGGGAAGAGACGATCGAAGATTGTCATTTCCCAGGTTTCGAGGGCTTCTGCCAACACGGTATGGTTGGTGTAGCCGAAGGTGTGGGAGACAATATCCCATGCCTTTTCCCAAGAGTATCCATGCTCATCGAGTAGTAGGCGCATGAGCTCTGGGATTGCGAGAACTGGGTGGGTGTCATTGAGCTGGATACAGTTGAATTCGTGGAAGTCATCCAGGGCGTCGTGATGTGCTAGATGATTGTCTACGATTGCCTGCAATGATGCCGAGCAGAAGAAGTACTGCTGGCGAACACGCAAGACCTTGCCTTCGTAAGTGGAGTCATTCGGGTAAAGAACACGGCAAATATCATGGACGCGCTCACGCTCAACGATAGCGTCGGTGAAGCGCTGGGAGTTGAAGGCATCATAGTCGAATTCTTTGGTTGGCTCAGCCTTCCACATACGCAAGGTGTTGACATTCTTGGTGCCGTAGCCGGTGATTGGCATGTCGTAAGGAATTGCGCGAACATCGAGATCAGCGTACTTGACGATGCGCTGTTCTTCTTCACGGCGAATAACGAATGGGTAGCCTTCTTCCATCCATGCGTCTGGTTCTTCTTCTTGGAAGCCGTCATTGAACAGCTGGCGGAAAAGGCCGTAGCGGTAAAGGATGCCGTAGCCGCGCACTGGCAGATCCATCGTTGCACACGAATCAAGGAAGCATGCTGCTAGGCGGCCAAGACCACCGTTTCCGAGTGCAGCATCGTGTTCTTCTTCGAGAACGTCGGAGAGGTTCTGCCCGAAAGCGTTGAGAGCTTCGGTGGCTTCATCGACCATTCCGAGGTTGGTGAGGTTGTTCAGGAGCGCACGGCCCATGAGGAACTCAGCGGAGAAGTAGTGTTGCATACGGGTAGCGTTGTATGTTTCTTCGGTGCGCTGCCAGTTGTCTGCGATACGGTCGACGACGGCGTTAGACGTTGCCGACCAGTATTCCATCGGAGTTCCGGAATGCTCGTTGCGACCGGACACGGCACGCACCTGCATGCCGATTGCTGAAGTAGTATCAGGACGGGTCATGTTTTCCCTTTCAGGACTGTTGCGGGCAGTTAGCCCGATTCCTTACATCGTAATCGTAGCGTAGATGTAACGTTGCGAAAATTATTTCACGTAGGACTTTTATTCTTTGCAGTGGTTTCGGTACTAGTTAACCACAGCTATAGTTCAAAAGTCCTACGTGTAGGTGATTAGTAGGTCATGCCAAGTGCAGCATGTACTTCGCTCAGTGTTTCTTGAGCTTGCTCCCGGGCGCGTTCAATGCCACGCATCAGCACGCTACGCAAATACTCAGGATCTTGCTCTAGTTCAGCGCGCCGCGCACGAATCGGAGCCAGGTGCTCATTGAGTGCTTCGGTTACGACCTTCTTCAAGGTGCCGCCACCGCCGTCGCCAATTTCTTCGGCGATAACTTCAGGCGAACGTCCAGTACACATTGAGGCAATAAGTAACAAGTTGGAAACTTCGGGACGATTAACTGGATCGTAAGTAATATGGCGATCCGAATCGGTCACTGCGCGCTTGAGCTTCTTAGCTGTCTCGTCTGCACTCATCCGCAACTCGATCGTGTTGCCGCGCGACTTCGACATCTTCTCACCGTCTAAACCGAGCACGTGCGCCGCATCGGACAAAAGGGCATGCGGACGAGGGAAGATTCGCTTCGCCTTCTTACCCTTGTTGTAACGCTTTTCAAACCGATCAGCGATCACGCGCGCCTGCTCCAAGTGTGGAAGCTGATCCTTACCAACTGGCACTAGGTTCGCTTTGCAGAACAAAATATCGGCAGCCTGGTGAACCGGGTAGGTGAGCAGAAGGCCAGACATCGGCCGGCCGTTCGTTGCCTCAAACTCGGCTTTGACTGTAGGATTGCGGCGCAGTTCGGCGTCGGAAACAACCGAAAGAAATGGTAAAACAAGTTCGTTGAGTTCAGGGACTTGCGAGTGTGCGAAGAATACGGTTTCTTCAGGATCCATACCCACCGCGAGATAATCGGTGAGGAGAGACATGGTGCGCTCGCGGATCGAATCGGCTTCATCGCGATCCGTAATCACCTGATAGTCAGCAATAAGTAGCCACGTATCGACGCCGCGCTGCTGGAGTTTACGCCAGTTTTGCAGGGTGCCGAAATAGTGGCCGATATGCAGGTGCCCAGTTGGCCGTGCGCCGGTCAGTACCCGGAACTTCGAGGGATCTTCGTCAATAGCTAGGTTGATTTTCTCGCTCATCTGGCGGGTAGCTTCGAGCGAAGCATCCGATGTTGCCGTCTCCAGGGCGAGTTGCGCATTATTTTCACTCATGCCCTCTAGTCTAGCGTGCCGTGCCACCACTTTTTGCTTCACATAGTTGTGAAGCGTGACGTTTCACGGAGTTCTGGCAAAGGGTCTTGCGACGGCGGACAGGTGGGAGTTATCTAAAGCTCAAAACGACGTGGTTTTCCTAGTGGTAACTTCTGGGCGGATCAGTCCGTGGAACCTATGAGTGAAAATAGTTGTTCGGCGGTGGGGCTTAGTATATCGCTATGGATGATACCATCGCGTAAAACTATGGCTCTGTCTGCTCTAGCGGCAGCTGCAAGGTCATGGGTAACCATGATTACAGTGGTCCCAGTTTTATGTAACTGGGCGAGTTGATCGAGAAGTAGGCGCGTTGAGGCTGAATCGAGTGCTCCTGAGGGCTCATCTGCAAAAAGAATTTTTGGTTGTACCGCGAGAGACCGGACAATTGCAACTCGCTGTCGTTGACCTCCGGAGAGTTGGGCTGGATAAGAATCTAACTTATCCGAAAGACCGAAGCGGTCGAATAGTTTTTTGATAGCTTTTGCGGAGAGTCGTTTTTTATTGAAACGAAGGCCAAGTTTGACGTTTTCAAGCGCTGTCATCGAGTCAATCAGATTGTAATCTTGAAATATGAAGCTTGCGTTCTTACGACGTATCGCGCTTCTTTCCTTTCTGGAGGCAGACACTACATCGCTGCCGCATAGTTTTGCTATCCCGGAATCTGCTTGTTCTAGTCCAGACATGCAGTAAAGAAAGGTTGTTTTGCCAGACCCTGAAGGGCCAACAATAGACACAAACTCTCCTGCTTGAGCCTGGAACGATAAGTTCTTCAGCACGTGTACTGATTCATTCTTGTTTATTGGGAAACTCTTCGATAGAGCCTCTACCTGGACTATGGGTTGCATCTTAAACCTCTTATCGGACAATAGCTTGCATATTTAGTGAGCGAGATTGAATCAAAGTTGAGATTTCGGTAAAAAGTGTTATCAGTAAAAATCCAGCGGTTAAAAGAATGTATGTTTCAAGAGGTATGCCACTTGATTGCGTATCTGGAACTGGCCCAGCCGAGAGCGCCAAACCCATAGCTAGACTGTTGATGAAAAGGATCGCTGTGCTGATTAAGGATGCGACCAGTAGATAAATAAGGGATTCTAGAAATGCTGCGAGTGTGATGGTCGAAGGCTTGCAACCGAGAACCTGTAGTAGTGCAATGTCGTGTACTCGGGAACGGTTTGTTAAATAGACAGCTAATACTCCGCTTGCCGCTGCCAGAATAACTGGTGTGCTGAAAATTAATAGAATCTGGGAACTAGGGCTGACTTGAAGGCTCTCTTTGGAGGCCCCAATTGCGAACATTACGTTACGTGTTTGGACAATCATGCCAAATACTAGGCCGACTGAGGTTGCTGCTAAAACTAGCGGAGTGATGAACGCTGTGGAGCGAAATGCTCGGCGCTTCGCAGAAGTAAACGCAATCATCCAGCTTTCAAAAATATTAAATGGGCGGAATAGTCCAATGAACGTGATCGTGGACTTAACTATCGCTTTGCTTGATATGCCAAACGCGAGTAATAGCCCAAGTCCGATTCCCCAATAAGCACTGATCAAACCGCTAAGAATCTCAGAGCTGGTGGTGATAGGCACTTTTGATATTGCTATATAAGATGCGATCATTCCTCCAGTCACGAGGAAAGAGAAAAGATAGCGCACCCACTGGCGTTCAGTTGGATTTGCAAGAGGGCCATTTACTGCGATAACAGGATCGAGTTTGAGTAGAGAGCGAGTCGTTAAAACTAACGGAAGAATGACGGTGAGAAGTGATGTAATCGGTGCGAACACGATTGCCCATATACTTTGATGTATGTATTCTGAATCAGCTGGGAGAAGTCCAGTTTTCTGAATCAGAACTATGTAGAAATCCCATAGTGACATTGCAAGTACAGTGCCAAGCACACAGCCGATAACGGCCGCAAGGTAGGCTAAAGTAACGTACCGTAATCGTGCTGCAGCTGGAGAAGCGCCAATGACTTGCCATAGTGCGATCCTTCTCGAATCTTCCTCGACCGCTAGCCGGATAATGGTTGGAACGCAGAAAAGTATTGCCATAATAGTCAACGCCATCTGGAAGCCTCCAAGAACGGAGAATTGCTCTGCAGCTGGGCCAGTTGGTAACTGTGCGCCAGCGATAGTCGTGCTCAGAGATAGCGTGATGAGGCAACAAGAAATGGAGGAAATGCTGAGGGTTGCTACGAACATTGGAATGAAATCGCGAATCTCTTTCAGCATATTGCCCGGCCTCGTTGCAAAGTTTATGGTTGTCACATAGTGTGCATTTACGTCAATTATTTAGTGTATGGAACGATATAATGGGATTCAACCTCCAATTCCCCCCCCATTGAGATAACTTCCGTCAAATACAGTCAGTTTTCTCAGTAAAGTAGGTGGAAATCTGCGTGGGGTTCATCCATATTCTTGGTGGAATACATGGGTAGCCCTCGTGTTCATCTTTTGTGTTGCGAGCGTTTGTTTGTAGGTGGGCGTGTCCGATAGTGGATTGAGTGATTGCCCTGCTCCATCCGAATATTGCTTCGTATCGGTCTTTGGTAAAATATCCCTATAAGTGTCAGTGATGTGAAGATAGAGGAAGGCTCTCAGCTAATGAAAATTTTCCTTGCTTTCGTCATGTTTTTCTCAGGTTTAGCCGCTTTTGTTTTTGCTGTGCTTTATGCATTTGACGTCATTGAAACGGGCTTGCCTGGCTATCTATCGTTGCTAGTTTTTTGCGTTGCTTATCTTGTTGATTCCAAGAGAAAAGCGAAAGTTGGGGCTTCTGGCTGCAAGTAATAGGCGTAGCTATCTGACGGTTTGCACTGCTAGTATCCGGCTTTGCGTGCGGTGATGGTGAGTTCGCCGCGGTTATTAAAACCGGTGAGGGTGAATAGTTCGCTGATATAGGAGCGGGTGGTTGCTTCGCTGAGGTTGAGTGTTTTGGCGATTGTTTTGTTGGGTTTTGCTTTGATAACGAGATCGAATACCGCTCTGAGATAGTGCGGGAGGTTTTCGATTGTGGCGATGAATTCTTGGTAGTCTTCCCGGCTCGCTTGGCTCTCAATATAGGTTTGGGCTAGCAGTTGGATGGGGCGCGGGCTGAGTACATTCATACCTGCATGTGCTTGCTTGAGAAGCGTGGCAAGTTGTGGGGCGGGGATATCCTTTGTGAGAAATCCGCGGACGTTTGCTGCTAGTGATTGCGCGAGAGAGTTTTCGTGTTCGAACGCGGTGAGTATGACGACGGTGATGTGTGGGTAGTCGTTAGCTAAGATTTTCGCTGTTTCAATTCCGTCGAGGGTGGGCATATCAACGTCAATGAGGGCGATATCGGGTTGCGTGTGTGCAATTGTCGCAAGTGCTTCAGTTCCGTTCGATGCGGTTGCGACGACGGCGATACCCTCTTGGTGGTCGAGTAGGTTTGCTAGTCCTTCACGGATTATTTCGTCGTCGTCCGCGATCAGGAGGCGAAGAGTGTCACTCATAATGATTTCCTTGGGTTAGGGGGAGGGTGGCGATGATAACCCACTCGTTATCGTGGCGGAAGAAGGATAGGTTTCCGCCACTGGTGTGAATGTGTTGTTCGAGGTTTGCTAGTCCATAACCCCCGGTGAGGTGGGTAGGGATATTCTGTTCGGCGATGTCGTTGCGCATGGTTAGGCTGATAGTGTTTGAGCTTAGTTCGATGATGAGGTCAACGATACTGTTAGGCGGTGCGTATTTGAGTGCGTTGGTGGCAGTTTCACGGATAAATAGTGAAGTCAGGTTGATGGTTTGATGGTCTAGTTTGGCATCAAGGTGAGATTCGCTATCGATATTGAGTGTGATCGAACGAGTGGTGAGCATGGTAGCGGACATGGTGATCGCTTCGTCGAGGCTTTGCTGTTGTGCATGCGAGTCAAGGTTGAGGATTATCGGGCGGATCCGGTGTGCGGCGTTTTGTGCCATGTGGGATAGGGGATCAAGCTCGTGAGCTAGATGCGGATGGTTCAGGCTAATGTTTTGTGCAGTGATAGCGATTTGTGCTAAATCTTTCGCGATCGTGTCGTGAAGTTCGGCGGCGAGATTTGCGCGGATAGTCGCACTTGCTTGACGAGCTTCCTCTAGGTTTTGTGCAGAGAGCTTTACCCGGTTTACTAGGAAGCAGAGGGCTGTGCCAATAGATGTTATCGACGCAAACATCACGATTTCACGAAAGAGTTGGGGGGCGTAGGGGTTCGCTGAAATCTAGGAACATACATCCGGTTAATGCAAGTGTGATGAGCGCTGGAATCAACCGCTTTCGGATCATCCAAGTAATACAAATCAGATAAACACCCAAGGCGGGTAAGGCTAGGTTTGATGTGGCTGGCCAAAAAGATGACGCGAGGAAAATGAGTATGTAAAGGATTTGTGCCGAATGTTTCCAAGCGCTCACTGCGAGGGTAATTCCAAAAACGACAACGATCCACAACTGTGGCTGGTCAAGCCGAAGAACTGCTGGGTTCAATCCGATTTCTGCCAACACACTAAGCGTAGCCAGGAGTAAATAAATCGGTGTATGTATTGCGCGTAGTGGCATAGAAACTGATGTGGAATTCTCTGTTATTTGCCCAATGGTATAAAAAGATTTACGTGTTTGCACTCTTACACTGTGGCATATCCGGATATAAAAAGCATGCTACAGGTACCTCTGTAGCAGCGTCATGATTATGATGAATTCTTGGTCGCTCACGTTAGTTAAAGGTAACACTGATCGTCGCTAGGACAGTTTTGTCATTCAATACCCTGACGAATATCGGTGTCATAGATATCCGGTAACATGCTTTATTTAAATCACTAGTCTATTTTGGTTGCTTCGTCCACAAAATTGGTTGAACGCCCTAGTATGTATGTGAAAGGATAAACACATGAGTCGTCTGCATTTATTTGATGTGAAGTATTGGAAGTATTCGCTCTTTGCGATGCCGATCATGATTCCGCTGGCCTTGTGGGCTAGTTGGGATGTGGTGACTGCTCCTCAATCAACTGCGCTAAAAGTAGCTGTAGGTGTTGGTCTTGCTTTGCTGACATATATTTTGGGCGTACTTTTATTCTGGTGGAACGCGTTAGCACACAATCATTGGCGCAAAACTAAGCGTAAAAATTAAGGAGAGCACGTTGCCGAATCTATTGCGCAGTATAGGCCCCGAAATTATGTGGGCAGGGGTGCTTATCTCCGTGTCATCGAACGTTACGCGGACTGGGTGGAGCGACCCGGTTGTTATTGCAGAAATCATCGGGTTAGTGCTTGTCCTTGGATGGATAATCAAGGAAAGACTGAAAGAACAAAAACGAGAGCTACTCTATTCTTTACTTTATGTGACCGGAACTGTTGGCGTAGTTGCCATGCACAACTCGTCATGGACGCGGCTTGCTGTACTCCTCATCATGGGTATCTATATTTTCGCTAAACGTAGCCGTCAAGACGCGCTAGTGAGCGATTAGGCGTGAGCCGCTTGCTCGAAGGTGAACTCTGCTAGTTTGGGCGGGCAAAATCTCGGTATTCAGCACGGTAGCGCGATATAGAGTGCCACCGTTACGCTGGGCGAGATTTTGTGCGCGATTTCCCGGATTCTCACCTAGTAGTACGGTGATTGGGAATAGGGCGAGGCTTGGCTTGTTTACCGATTATCTTCATCGCTGTAGCTGTTTTGATCCGTGGTGGGATTTTGATAGGCAAGTTCGCGCAGTGCCTGTTCATAATTGTTGGCAAACTGGTGAGTTAGTTGAGCGATCACATCGTCTGCAACAGTCTCTTTCTGATTATCTATACTGACCGCGGTTTCTTCGTCGTCGTCGAAACGTATCACATCAGGGTGAGGGCGATTGTTTTTCATGATGGATATTAGTTCGGGTTTGTAACCGTTGTCTAAAAGATTTTACGACGACGGGGTTGTTGGCGCCTGCCATGTGTTCCACGGCAGGATAGTGCTTGCTATCAGTAGTCCGCAAGCACCGATGAAGATTCCGGTGGGGATTCCACAGTACTGGCCGATGATGCCGCCGGCGATTGTGAGTAAGGGGCCAGAGATTCTCGAGCAAAGGCTGAATACGGTAGTAACTCGCGCGATGAGGTGATCGTCAGTTTCAGTTAACCGCACGGTAGCGTATGCGGGACGGAACAGAGCGGCGAGAAACATGAGGAAGAAATTCGCACACAAGTAGATAGTAAAGCCTAGTGTTGTTCCAGGAAGGAAAGGAATAACAAAGATAGGAAGCGAACGTAGTATTCCGATATAGGTGAGAACATTGCGTTCTCCTAATGTGTTGGTGATTCGTCCGGCAAAGGTTGAGCCGAGTATCCCGCCAAAGCCGGGAACAGTAAGAGCTATACCAAATTCAATAGGTGATAGTTTCCAAGAATCTAGCAGGAGCAAGATCTCCAACGGGTAGATGAATGCAAGGAACCCGGCAAATAACGTGGCATTTCCCAAAAGCGTGAGCAGTATAGGCTTTGATGCGATATAACGAAAACCTTCACTGAGTTGCTGTTTATAAGGCGCATTTGAATGGACCGGAGGTTTTCCTTCTGGAGTAGTAATCTTGCTCAGTCCAAAAGCCGATCCCAGCAGGCCTATGACTTGCGATAATAGGGTAATGCCAACGCCAAGAAGCTGAGTGATGAATCCGCCGATCATTGGTCCGAACGTGGTGAATATCCAGAAAGTTGATTCGAATTTGCTAAAGGCAGATACGCGTTGTTCAGCAGGAATAAGATCTTTGAGATGTGCCATTGAAGCTGGCAAGAAAAGACTTGAGAGCGTCGAGAGCACAACTGCAACGACTAGCAGATGAACGTAAGAAAACGATTGGAAAACGAGCATAATAGGAATGGTTGCGAGGATGCCTGCACGCAAAATATCAATCCATATCATCAGTGGCCGTTTGGCTCTGAATTCCAGCCACGGTCCAGCAGCGATCATGACGAACGCGCTAATAAAGCCAGGGATCGCAGAAAGTAGCGAAAGCTCAAGCGAAGACACTGAAAGAAGCGTGACTGCTGCCAATGATAGTGCACCAGTTGCAAGCGCTTCTCCAGCATCAGACGAGGCACGGGCGAACCACAGCTTATTAAAATCTGGATGCATCGCGTGCGCTCCTCTTGCTGTCGATATTGTTAAGTTTGTCGAAGGGCCGTTCTATTCATCGGTTCAGTTGTTTTCTAGTGGTTAACTGAGCAGCACTGCAACTGAGAACGGAGCGAGGGCGAGATGCCCACCGGGTGCAATATGCTCCGTGTGGTCGCGCGGGCGTTCCCATTGGCTGGCTCACACGAGCTCGAATTTGGTACGGCGTCCCCACGGAAGAGTGACCTGCTGAGCCTGACCTGAGACTATTAAACCACATGTAGTCCTCCATCTTGTAGTTAAGTGACGGGGGATCTGGACATATGATATTGTCGGGTTTGTTGAGTTTAGAACTAGCAATAGAAAACACTTGACTCAGATTTGCTCTACTGACATAAACTCTGGAATTAAATCTGTCTTTGAATACACTGATGGTATTGTTTACGAGATTGCACGGCTAATTTCTATAAGTCGTGCGTGCATGTCGCTGTGATCGAGAAGGGAAAGGTCAAGACTTGTGGAGAATATCGATCTACGGACTGCGCGAAAGGTAGCTGTGCTTGCGCAAGGGTTAGCCCCGAGTCAGCTAGGGTCGCTTAATTCATTGGAATCGGTGATACAGCGACTGGGTTGCGTACAAATAGATTCAATTCAGGCAGTGCGTCGTTCGCAAGAAATTGTGCTTCTTTCCCGTGGGGTCGATAAATCTGAAGTAGATAGTCTTTACACTTCAGCGGCCGGATTGTTCGAAAATTGGGGACATGCACATTCGCTTCTTCCGCAATCTCTATGGCCGATTTTTCACTGGCGCCGTGATCGTATCCGCAAAAATGGTCTCAGTGGTGTTCCATATAACCCGAAAGTTGCAACTGATGTTTTGAAGCGGATTTCGATTGACGGGCCGGCTACACATGGAATGCTTGGTAAAACTCGTGGCAACGGCTGGGATCGTAGTAGCGAGGTGAAGGTCGCTTGTGAATGGTTGCTGAGCTTTGGCGAATTGGCTGTGGTTAGCAGAGATGAACGCTGGCAAAGGGTATACAGTACACCGGAACAAGCTAATATGCCTACTGAGGAGAAGTTAAGTGTTGATGAGAGCCTGCAAAAATCGGTAGATCTTGCTTTAGGTGCACTTGGGGTTGCGAGGCTTAAGGATGTTTATGATTACTTTCGATTCCCGAAAGACCCACAGATCGCTGAATATTGTCACGAAAGCAGATTTATTCCGGTGAATGTTGAGGGACTCAAAGACACCTGGTTGATCGATGAACAGTTGCTTGACAAAGTTGACGAATTGGATTGGTCAAGTCCGCATATTTCGGTTCTCTCGCCATTTGATTCGTTAATTTGGCATCGTCCACGTCAGCTAGCGCTTTTCGGGAAAGACTATCGACTCGAAATTTACAAGCCCGCGAATAAGCGCGAATTTGGCTACTTTGCTATGCCGCTTCTGAACAATGAAAACATTATTGGAAGAGTCGCCGCGAGAGTTTCGAACGGCACCGTTAAGATCGAGAACCTTGAAATAGATGAGACAATGGATGCCCGCTTTGTCGAACATGAAGTTGCGCGGACTCTACAACTTTGGACAGATCTCCCTGAGGAGGGTGTAAAACTATAAAATACATCGTCGTCACTGATAGGGCTGGTGAGTTAACAACACTGCACAAAGAACGATTCATTTCCGCGAGTTGTTTGTCTCGAACCTGTTTAGTTGAAGGACTACGATACTTGGCTTGACGATATCCGCTCGAAGGCGACAACCCTCCTTTACGGGTGTTGGTTAACGAGTGACTGATGGATGCTTCATGTGAAAGGAGTGTTGTGTCTATCAATGAACGCAATCATGTACCGAACGCTCTTAGGTTGAGTTCGAAGACGGAAAACCGTAGCTGTTTTTAACAACTAATTCGTATCGTGAAGCTCATAGAATTCCCTATCTAGCCTCGCGTTTTCCGCAATAATATCTGCATCTTCAGGTATCGTTCGTCCCAGTTATTGAGATAAGGCTAACCAATACCGGGCCGTACGGTAAGAAACACCTTTTTCCACATGACAAGCCGATTGGAACGCTACACCCTATAGTTAAGTGTCCTGCGTATGGTAAACCGTACTGTGCAGTTCTTAGCATCTTGACCAAACTTTCTTCAGCCTATACAGTCCTTCACCACTTGGCGGGAGAAAATGAGGAATACCCCATTTTATGGAACATGAGGCCTTTGGCGCTTTGGTTGAATAGATTCCTTACAGAGATTAGTTGTGTGTTTTATATTTGTAATATATGCAGAGTCGGGACTGCGGATATTGGAGGCTAGGTTGTCAATGGTGAGTAGAGGAGACGCACAATTGATGCTTCGGCGCATTGTGTTTGTTTATGGCCTTTTAATGTTCTTCGATTTCTTATTTGGGGCAGTATATGTCGTTGCAGTCCTACAAAAAGATGTCTCGCCAGCGCAGTTAGGATTTCTATTTGGGCTAAGTACGCTCTTTTCGATACTGATCGAAGCACCCAGCGGAAATCTAGCTGATAGGTTTGGTCATAAAAGATTTCTGATGACTGGGCTAGCGATGTGGGGTCTTAGTCTGGTATTCCTTTCCCTTTCGTCGTCCATAATTTACATTGCTATATCATTTATTCTTTGGACAACCGGTATGGCTCTACAATCAGGTGTTTTTGCCCCAATCCTTCTTTTTTTTCTTCGAAAACGCTCGACCGGCAAGACTTGTTCGAGAAACTGGCACGGCAGACTTCGAACACACGATGGGTAATGTCGGCAGTTGGCGCGTTGTTGATATGGGCGTTTGTTGCAAGGATTGATGCAAATACGCTGATCATGGTTGCGGGCGTAGGCATCATTGTCCTAGCGGGTTTGTCGTTTTTCCTCTTTCAAGAAACAGAATCTACATCTATTGCAAGCACAAAACTGGGCTAAAGTTCATAGTGCGCTGGCTGTTCTCTGACGAGATTCGTCCGCTGGTTCTAGCGAATGTGCTTTTGGGCGCTGTTACCGTCGCGATCGTGTTGCCGTGGCAACCTATTTTGACGCTGGGTAGCGATAATGTAGGGCGAAACGGATTCATGCTCTTCTTCATGAGTCTGGCGGCTCTGGCGGGTTCGTATAGTACGAAATTCTTGCTTTCTAAATTTCCCTACAGTCCGACTTTCTTTATTGGAATTACACTAATTTCGATTGGGCTGTTGTGTGTCGTGGCGATGCCTGTTGCCAAGATCGTTGGTTTCCTTATTGCTGAATGCGGATTCGGGATCTCGGGTGTTGCGCTGGGAGCTTTGCAGCAAGGTAAGTTCTCCGATGAGCATCGCAACGGAATGTTCTCGATTCTTTCAACGGTTACGCTTATTTCCTCTACTACAATGAATATGGTGTTTGGTTGGTTGTGGGGAAGTCTCAGTATCTTCTCAGCAGTCGCTATTTCTGCAGTGACCATTTTTATTCTTGGATTACTCTTTTTCTTGATGGGAAAAGGAGTAATGAAAAATAGCAATGAGAAAATTTGAAAATGAAGTATCCTACTCAGTATCGGGATGCTGCTTAGTCCTTTCAATCGTTGCGATTTGTAGGCATGTGTCCTCTGTGATTCTAAATCTACGTGTCTTGATAGCGGCATCCTCGGGTGAGTGATACTCCGCTGGAGATAGCCGTTAGGTAAATCCAAGATGCACAGATTTCAAGCTGCCGGGTTCTTTTGAGAGAAAGTCGCAATCGTGCTGGTATGGACATTTTTCAAAGCGCTTTGGGTGCGGTAAAGGGAAATGCTGCAATCGGCTTTAATGAAGTGGTCGAACAGATAGTTGAACTACATCGCAATAGGCCTTTTAATGCCTATTGGTTTGGCGGAGAACCTCTCCTGCGGTGCGAGCTAATCAGCGAGGGAATGAGTTTTCTCGACAAAGCTGCGAAAGAGGAGACAGTCAACTATTAATCCCAGTGTGTAGCCGCCAAAGGCGTATCAGATAATTAACGTACGGCAGAGTTTTCCATCCATTAAACTCTCACCACGTTCATCAGTGTGGATGGACTTGAAAAGGGAGAAGTATTAGTATTTTAGGCTAGTATGGGTAAATGTTCGATAAAGGGGCTCATGTGCCCCAGCAGTATAAATCTTTGGTATTTGGCGTGGGCGCAAGGCATTTCGTCCTTTGCAAGTGCTTTTTTGACTTTTTCACTTGTCCTTTATGGCGCAAATAGTTCAGACACATTTGGCCTGGGGCTCTCGTTAGCTGCGCGCACTTTACCCATTTTACTTGTCACCTTGCTTGGCGGTGTTATTGCGGATAAGTGGGATCGTGTGAAGGTGTCTGTATCATCAATTGTGGCCGGAATGATCCTCAATGTTTGCTTAGCCCTTGTGCTTCCTGGGGAGGGGTTAGGCTGGAAAGCTCAGCTAATCTTATTGCTCTCAGGTTTTGTTGTAGCTATAGGATCTCCTTCCTTGTATGCGTTGCTTCCATCGATTGTTGAAAAGTCAGAGATACTTCATGGCAATGCGCTAGTGCGTTCCTTTCGCAATGTTGCTGGTATCGTGGCGCCAGGAGCTGCCGCAGCTATAGGAGTACACACGTCTCCCGTTTTTCTACTTTGGTCTATAGTTGCCATGAATGCAGTTTCAGCATGTTTGGTTGCGCGTATAAAGATCACAGAAAATGTGATTGCTCAAAAAGACGAGGGGAATGATCGTACAACTTTTCGCGCAGTGATGTCAGGAAATAGTTGGCTTTATTTCACGATTCCTTTTTGGGGTATTTTCTTGGCAGTGCACTCTGGAGCTGCCGAAGTTTCGCAACCTATCTATATTATTGAGAGACTCGGTCCGTCAACCTGGTCATTAATGATGTCAAGCGTGGCTATCGGTTATGTGTGCGGGAGCCTATTTTCATTAAGAATCCGAACGACTAAACTAATCAGCGGAAGTATGGCGTGGGGAGCACTGTCAGTTACTCAATTGCTTGCATGTAGTTTATCCGACTCTTTTTGGATTTTAATTATCAGCTCTTTTCTTACCGGTGTCGGTTTTGAAATCTCTGGAGTTTTATGGGGATCGGCCCTACAATCTCGTATACCAGCAAGCCAAATGGGTAGAGTGTCTTCTCTGGACTACATGATAAGTTTTGGCACTACGCCATTTGCGTACTTTATTTATGCGCTTTTTCCAGCACAGATTCTTCATTCGGTAATTTCTATAAGCGCGCTATTGCTAATTATTCTTGCACTTGGCGGGATATCTATGGGTCTATTTCTTGATCGTAAGAATTCTCGTATTTCAGCATCGGAGTCTTCCGCAGAACCTTCAAGTTCCGTCATTGGATGAGGTAACCGAAGAGTAAATCCTAGGATGTGTGTGTTGTATTTTCTCAAGACGAGAAGTTGTCACTTGCTCCAAACGTGTCAAAAGATGAAATTAATTCGGCTCTTCGCATTTTAGCTGGGTTAAGGGATGATGTTGTGTGTCGCCGGTGGGTGAATAGGTAGGTGTAAGCAAAACCCGGCAATAGCGCAAACCGAGGCGATATACTCCTAGGTTTGCGCTATTGCCGGGATTGGGCGACGCTAGCCTTCATATCATGTCCTACTCACCAAACAGTTGCCCTTAGGTTAAGCAAAAGAGCAATGATGACCACTCAAAGCAGCCCAATACGTCAACATCTGAGCACGACAGATGGGTATGCGCTAACCTCATCACCGAACCTGCACGGTTTCTACTTCTAGATGGCGATAAATCCTGAATGCCTGCAGTGATCGTGGTAAGAATGAGGCTGATCGCACTCTAAGTGCGAACCGTACAACACCCCGCTAAAATCCCAAGAGCCATTAACTCAGGCGTTCTGCGTCACCGGCTATTGTGACTGAGTTTAGAGGACTCAAAATGGCGGATATCGGCACGATAGGGTGCTATACAGTTATTGTGCCGCTGGGCGCTTTTTGCGCCCAAAAACACGAAACAGCGCAGCAAAGTGTGAATAATGCCCGGTTTACCGCTCCGCGCTTCCGCCTAGCAGCACTGCAACTGAGAACGGAGCGAGGGTGAGATGCCCACCGGGTGCAATATGCTCCGTGTGCTCGCGTGGGCGTTCCCATTGGCTGGCCCACATCAGCTCAAAATCAGTACCGCGCCCCCACGGAAGCGTGACCTGCTCAGCCTGCGCCTGGCCGTTAATAATCACCAACGCATCGCGACTCATTCCGCGCCCCGAACGCAACATTTGCACCAACCGGGCCTGGGGATCAAACCACGTGTAGTCCTGCATCTGGTTGCCAGAAGCATCTAACCATTCCATGTCACGCAACGCGTCGCCCTCACGTGGACTACCAGTGAAGAACTGGGTTGGGCGGAACACTGCATGTTCCCGGCGTAACTGCAACAAGAACGACGTCGTAGCCAACATGTTCGCCTCATCCTCACCAAGATCCCAATTCAGCCACGATAACGGCGAATTTTGGCAATACGCATTATTGTTACCATGCTGAGTTTTTAAGATTTCGTCCCCAGCAGTGAGCATCGGGGTGCCAGCAGCCAAAACTAAGCAGGCCATTAAATTGCGTGCTGATTTACGTCGCATCGCGGAAATATTCTCAGGCGCGGTACCTTCCACACCATGATTCCAGGACAAATTATTATCTGAACCGTCACGGTTATCCTCGAGGTTCGCATCGTTGTGTTTATGCGAATAAGCCGTCAAATCGTTGAGTGAAAAACCGTCATGTGCCGTTACAAAGTTAATCGACGCATGTACTCCGCGCCCACCAGGAATCCGACCGTGGCCGAATAAATCAGCAGAACCTGCCATACGAGTGGCTAAATCACGCAGATCGCTACCGTGTCCGCCGTGCATGATCGCCGCTGGTTCACTGAGCCAAAACGAGCGCAATGTATCGCGGAATCTGTCGTTCCAATCCGCCGTCGGCACCGGGAACTGGCCGGTCCGCCAACCGCCGTAGCCCACATCCCACGGTTCGTTAATTAGCTTGACAGTACTGAGCACCGGATCAGTTGCCATCGCGATATACAACGGGTGGTTCGGGTTGAAACTATCACCCTCACGACCCAGCGTCACCGCCAAATCAAAACGGAAACCATCAACGCCGATCACCTCAACCCAGTAACGCAATGAATCTAACGTCATCCGGATAACCGAAGAACGCCGGAAATCAAAGGAATTGCCACACCCAGTGGTGTCTTTTAATGCTCCTGGATTAGCTGAATCATGGCGATAGTACAGTGACGAATCAAGTCCTCGCCACGAAACCGTCACGCCGTCAGTACCGGCTTCACACGAATGGTTGTAGACGACGTCGAGCAACACCTCGATACCCGCCGCATGTAACGCCGCCACCATATCCTTCACTTCGTTCACCACAGCTTGACCGCCAGCTTGCTGGCTACTTTCCGTGGCGTAACTCGGCTCAGGCGCAAAAAATCCGAGCGTATTGTAGCCCCAATAGTTTTCCAAACCTTTGCGAGTTAAGAACGGTTCGCTCATTTTGGCATGGATAGGCAACAGTTCGATTGCGGTGATACCCAGCGATGTCAGATAGTCAATTGTGACGGGATGGCCAAGCCCGGCATAGGTTCCACGTAATTCATCAGGTAGGCCAGGTAATGTTTTCGTTAATCCCACCACGTGGGCTTCATAAATAACCGTCTCATCCCACGGAATCTGTGGGCGAGTAGTGGGAGCTGGAGTGTCTGGCAGGATAACCCCGAGTGGGCCGTAAGCAATCGAGTCGCGTTCGTCGCGCTCAGTAGGGTGGGGCGTTCCGTCGTCGTCCACAACATATCCGTACAAGGCAGGGTGTAACTGCGGGGATCGTCCCACTGCGCGGGCATACGGATCGAGTAGCAACTTCGCCGGATTATAGACGTGACCGGCGGCTGGATCCCAGCGTCCGTCGGCGCGGATGCCATAGAGCTGACCGGCGTGGATACCCTCAACGTAACCAGACCATACGCCGTACATGCCACGATGTAACGCAACGCAGTGTTCGGTAGCCGATTCGGGGTCCACAAAGCACGCCCAGACGGACGAAGCATGTGGTGCTTCAACAGCAATATCGACACCGTCGGCGATGAGGTGTGCGCCGAGCTTGGGCGGGTTGCTAAAAGCAGGCTGCGCAAATGGAGCGTTATGGTATGGCATATCAGTAATAGTCACGCCTTATATTGTGGCAAATTTGTGGGGTTTTTGGGGATTAGAGGGGTAGGCTTGAGTTGTGGATGAACTAACACGAGCCTATGATCCGTTGAAAGAACGTTGGTATAGCAGGGATTTATGGATGTCGGTAGGTAACGAAATTGATCCAACTCGCGCTGTTGTTGCGCGGGTGTGCGATGGCAAAATTGCGTTGCGAACGGGTCATGTAGCGTGGTTTCCGGTTGCCGACGTCGTTTCTCACTGGTGCTATCTGGCATCTGATGCGGACCACGATTATTTTGTGATCGACGACGACGGACTCGACGAGTGCAGTGATGAAGTAAGTGAATTAGTGTCTTATGTGGATATCCGGCAGCTGATGAGTGATCTGCCTACGGATGAGATGACGCTGGTGTGGAGCGCGCTAGCGTTAACGGCGTGGCATCGGCGGGCACGATTTTGCGAGGTGTGTGGCGAGCCCTTGACAGCAGTGGATTGGGGCCGCAAACGGGTGTGCCCGAACAACCATATTGTGTTTCCGCGTACCGATCCGGCTGTTATTATGGGTGTTCTTGATCCGGCGGATCGGTTGCTGGTGGCGCGTAATGCGCGCTGGCCGCAGGGGCGGATTTCTGTTCTCGCAGGTTTCGTAGAAGCGGGAGAATCGCTTGAAGAAGCCGTGCGACGTGAGGTTCGCGAAGAAGTTGGGATCGACGTCGACGATGTGCGTTACGTAGGGTCGCAACCGTGGCCGTTCCCGCGTTCGCTTATGATGGCATTTTATGGCTGGACACAAGAGAGGACGCCGCGCCCGGACACGGAAGAAATAGCAGAAGCGTTTTTTGTTGATCGGGATGAGTTGCGTGAACGCGTGTCCAGTGGGGAATTAACCTTACCGGTAGCTGCGTCAGTTGGACGTGCGTTGATCGAGCACTGGCTGGGTGGAGAATTGGCGTAATCCACAGACAGACGGTGTATCGGGTTTTATGTCGGAGCATACCGTTAGAATCAAAGTCAGTGGACGGTAGATAAAAGGAGAGAGCCAGTGCAGGTTGAACAGTTGCTTGATGCGTTAGACCCTGATCAACGCGAGGTGGCTCGGCATGTGCATGGGCCGATGGCGGTGTTGGCTGGTGCTGGGACAGGTAAAACGCGCGCTATAACGCATCGAATTGCTTATGGTGTTCACAGTGGTGCCTATGATCCGCGCAATATCCTTGCGGTTACGTTCACTACCAAGGCCGCGTCAGAAATGCGCACTCGGTTGCGTGATTTAGGGGTGCGTCCGGTTAACGCTCGAACTTTTCACTCGGCGGCGTTATCGCAGCTGAGATATTTTTGGCCCCAAGCAATCGGAGGCCATGTTCCAGAGATCAAAGAATCGAAACTGGCACTGGTATCGGGAGCTGCCGCATCGCTGGGATTTGATACGAATAAGCCGGCGATTAGAGATTTTGCGGCCGAAATTGAGTGGTCGAAAGTAACACTGTGCCCACCAGAAGAATACGTGGTGCGAGCCGGTGAAGAAGAACGGGACTATATTGCGGGAACAACATACACCGATATTGCTCACCTGATCTCGCGTTATGAAGAAGCAAAAGCGGAGCGGGGCGTTATTGATTTTGAAGATGTTATTTTGTTGCTGATCGGCATCATGAGTGATGAGCCCGAGATAGCGTCGATTATTCGGCACCAGTATCAGCATTTTGTGGTGGACGAGTTTCAGGACGTTTCGCCGATGCAGTATCGATTGCTGCAGCTGTGGTTAGGAGACCGCAAAGACCTGTGTGTTGTGGGCGATGTAGCCCAGACTATTTACTCGTTTGCAGGTGCACAATCAACATATCTTGCGGAATTTTCACGGCATTTCCCACAAGCAAATATTGTGACACTGAACCGTGACTATCGGTCGACGCCGCAAATAGTTGAGGCGGCTAATACGGTTATTAGTCACGGGCAGATAGATGGGGCAGTACATTTGACGTCCATGCTGCCATCGGGAAGGCCAGTGAGTTTTTCGATATACCAAGACGATGCCGAAGAAGCCTCAGAAATCGCCGGGAAAATTTTATCTTTGGCTGCCAGCGGTATGAAGTATTCAGATATTGCCATCCTTTATCGAACCAACGCCCAGTCTGCAGTATTTGAAACAGCGTTGAATGAAGCAGGTATCCCGGTGTCGATCAAAGACGCCGAACGTTTCTTCCAGCGCAAAGACGTCAAAGAAGCAATGGTTACCTTGCGTTCAGTGGCCCGGTTGCCGCAGCACAAGGGTCTAGAAGACACCGTGGTGGATGCGCTCAAACAAGTAGGCTGGCGGCCCGAACCGCCCGTTGGCCGCGGTGCGATTCGGGAACGCTGGGATGCTCTCAATACGCTGCGTGAGCTTGCTGCTGCGATGGAAGAGAAAAGAGATGCATCAATCAGCGAATTTTTAGCTGAAATGACCGAACGTGCTGAGCTTATGAACGAACCGACATCGAACTCAGTGACGTTGGCATCGTTGCACGCCTCTAAAGGCTTGGAATGGAAAGCCGTGTTCTTAGTGGGCATGAGTGAAGGCCTGATGCCTATTTCGCTTGCGAAAGGACCGGCCGGAATCGAAGAAGAACGCCGATTGCTCTATGTCGGGATTACTCGTGCGAAAGAAGAACTCGCTATTTCCTATGCTCGTACCAATAGTGGGCGTGCAGATCGCAAGCGCTCGCGGTTCTTGGACGATATCTGGCCGCAAGAACAATCACGTGCAACTCAGGCTCGGAAAAAGTCGGCAGAGCTGGCCCGCGAATTCGAGACGAAGCACGCTCAAGATATGGGGCTGTATGAGGAGCTCGTACAGTGGCGTTCTCGAGTAGCCGAAGAATCTCAACGTAAGCCGTATCTGATCTTCCATGATTCAGTGTTGCGGGATATTGCTATCGCTAAGCCGCGTAACTTGGCGGAACTGGGACGCGTCAAAGGCGTTGGCGCTATGAAGCTATCCTATTTCGGTGAAGCAGTTCTTGAGATCGTCAACCGCACCTCAGTCGGTTCCGGTGTCGGACGCCGTTAGCTCCGCCTGACATCCACAATCAGGATGGGGAAGAACCTGATAGGTGAGCGGTAATCGGGGCTGTGGTCCAATACGTATGAGCGCATTAAATAGGGACGGCTTTTGCTGATCAACGAGGGCAAGAATCTCTCGGGCAACGTATGCGCCAGCTAGCTCCATAGAAGAAATATCGGCCAATACTTCACTGCGTCCAAACGCTTGCATCGCAAGGCGCTGCCACGCCTTGTCAGCATCTACGTGGTGTAGATAAACGCATGACGAACAAGCCGATATGTGCGGAATAGTTGTTGGCCCAACAACCAGATCTACTTCCTCGGTGCACACATGAACAATAGGAGTACCAGCAGTAAGCCAGCCGGCAGTAGTGGCAGGGTTGATCACGTACGGGTGAGAAATCACCACGGCGGTAGGCTGAGACGACGCCAGCGATTGATGGTTCTGATTATGGAACACATTATCCCACGCAAGATAGCGCGGCAAGCCAGTAAATCTTGTGGCTAATCGGGGATGATCAAGGTGAGCAACAGCAGATGAATCCCGGCAGGTGATATGGCCAATACCGGCGTCGGAAATGATGAGAGCTGCCACCATGCTCACGTAGTCACCGCGAACAAAAACAATATGAGTATTGGAACGACGATCAGGCACGCTACCATGCAACCGGACGCCGGATGTGGCATCGGGAATAGTCATATCTGACGTGGTTAAAACATGTGCCTTAGTGAGCATAGAAATTATTTCTTTAACCCGAGCAGACGCTAGATTCAGTCGTTTAACGCGACTAGCCAGTTCAAAATCAGATTGCGGAACTGATAATGAATCAACGAAAGCACGCTCATTTTTGGTCAGTCCGGACAGGACAATACCGGTACGCGGGTCTAACCCGATCTGCAACTGGTCAGTTTCTCGCCACACAACGGGCAGTCCCGGAATGATCTGCATGGTACCTCCTTAACGTTGGCACCAGCATAAAAGGAAGAACTACCGGCTAAGAAAATTAGTCCACAGGGGTGGAAAACTTAGTCATCGTGCTGCTGAGATGAGGTATCATCACCGCCATCGGCGTCATCAAACAACTCCGCTAGGAATGAATCTAGTTCGTCTTCGATAGCAGCCGATTCGGCAGAGAAAAAACCATCCGGGTTATGTAGGTCATCTGCAGACGGCAGTAAGTCCGGATGTGACCACAACTGATCGCGTCCTTGGTCTCCGCGCTCAGCAGTCGCCCGTTCCCAAAAAGTAACAGCGGCACGCAAATCACGCGGTGCCAGTTCAACACCAAGCTGAGAACCCCACACTGCCTTCGCTGGATGCGACGTAGCATTGCGACGGGCAAACATTTCCCGCAAAGCTGCTGCACTCGGAATATAAGCCAGTACTGCCCGGGCAGAAACTGCAGACACCCAACCGTCAATGAGTGACAAAAGATGTTCAAGTCGTGCCAATGCGTCCTTTTGCGATTCGGATTGCTCTAGGGAGAAAACGCCGCTGAAATCCAGTTCCTGCATCGCCTCGGGATTAGCAAAATCTAGGGAACGAGCCTGTTCTTCAATTGAGGACATATCGATTTCGATGCCGCGCGCGTATTCGCCAATCGTGTCAATAATACGTGGACGAAGCCAAGGTATTGACGTAAAGAGTCGAGCTGCAGCTGCTTCGCGTACTGCGATGTACATCCGAACGTCGTCGTCGGAAATCTCAAGATCACTAGCAAAATCGGCAATATTTGAGCTCACCAGAGCAGCCGAAGAGCCCTCTAGCAACGGTAGACCAATATCAGCCGTACCAAACGAGGAGACTGCCAGCTGTGCTAACGCCGTGCCGTATTGCATCCCAAGAAATGAGGACACCATATTGGTCAATAAATTACTTGGATCGCCCATCATTCCAGCCATTTCCGGAGGAAGCTGCTGCAGTTGTTGGCGCATAACGTCGCCAAAAGCACGGTTAATATTCGTCCCTAGCGGATCTAGTAGCTTGCGGAATGTAGGCAGGGAATGAGCCACCCAGTCCAGTCGCGTCCAAGCAAGGTTCGGGCCCGTCGTCGGATCAATATCGGTGACCGCATCAAGCCACAATGACGCAACCGACAGCGCAGAACGAATTTTGTCTCCGTCTGCTGCCGTCAAATTATCCATATGTGAGCGGATAATCGTATCGCGAGCAACTTCTTCAGCAATCTTCCAATTAACCGGGCCTTCACCAGACGAACCGAGCATAGCTTTGAGCTGGGAAGTAACAGCGTGCATCTGATCTGGACTGACCATCATGCCCATAGCAGACGGGTCAATTCCAGAATCTTTCATAGAGCGTATGACCTCATCGGCAGCATCGCCCATGATTGCCCGCAACATTTCTTCCCATTGTTCATTATCATGCTCGGCCATATTGTCTCCTTTAATATTCCTGCCTATAGCCTAACTGGCAATACGATATCCGTACAAGATAATGGTTGCGGTGCGCGTTGGGCGAACGAATAAAAGTTTGATGTCGTTCTTCTCGCTATTGTGAGGCATGATAGTAAGGTGAAAAAAGTGAGCAGGCGTGCAAAATCACCAGCAGTTCCCGCAGTAATCTTTGGATTATTCGCAGTGGGAGCTATTGTTATGCCATCAAGTTTTATCGTTATGGGCCCCGGTCCGGCAAACGATGTGACTGCATTGTATGACGGTCAGCGCATGGTGGAAGTTTCTGGTCAGACAACGTATCCGTCAGATACTCATCTTTTTATGACTACCGTGT
This sequence comes from Arcanobacterium phocae, assembly GCF_900105865.1. Classification (NCBI taxonomy): domain Bacteria; kingdom Bacillati; phylum Actinomycetota; class Actinomycetes; order Actinomycetales; family Actinomycetaceae; genus Arcanobacterium; species Arcanobacterium phocae. The sequence continues at coordinate 41,394 of NZ_LT629804.1, read as the reverse complement.
CCGCTTACGGTAATCCTGATTATGGTGCTAGCGGGGGAATAGTCGCCCGGGCGCTATTTGATCCGGGCTCGAGGGTGCTCCCGGTTCGTGCTTTGTATGCTCCGCAGGAGACAAACGACGATGTCTCCTCACGTGACAAACAGATGATGACATCCTCGCAAGATACTGCGGCTGCGGTCGCTATGGAACGTGCTGGTCTTGACGTGAAGATGACGTTAACGATTTCTGGTAGCACTAATAAAAATGCGGATGTTGAAGAAGGCGATATCATTAAAGCAGTACGAACTGCAGGGATGGATAAGCCAGAAGCTATCGCTTCTTTTAGTCAGCTTTCCAAGATACTCGCCACAGTCGAGCCGGGGTCTGATATAACCGTCACGGTAGAAAGAAACGGCAAGAACCTCGATAAGCATGTCACCACTGTGGCTCGACCACCAGAATTCGACGGCGCTGTTCGTCCTGGTTCAATGATGGGCGTCTTTATTTCAGTAACAGACGTTTCTCTACCTGCCCAAGCACATTATCTAGTAGACGGAATCGGTGGCCCGAGCGCGGGAAATATTTTCTCGGTTGCGATCTATGATCAGCTCACCCCAGGTTCGTTGGGAGCCGATCATCGCATTGCTGGTACGGGTGCCCTAGCTTGGGACGGATCTATTCAACCAATCGGGGGTATTGCCCAAAAGCTTGTTGGCGCGCACGACGCCGGAGCACATGACTTCTTGGCACCAGCAGCTAATTGTGCCGAAACACGTGGACATATTCCAGAAGGAATGCGGGTATGGGCTGTTCGCACAATCGATGATTCTATCGCTGCGGTGAAAGCTATTGGAGAACAAGATACGTCAGATTTGACGCCGTGCTCTGCAGTTAAGGCGCCCGTTATGGATCTTGCGAAGTAGCTTATTCGAAGGTCGTTCGCAACGCAGCTGTTAAGCCCTCAACAAGGTTTTCGCCAGAAAGCACATCCGCATCTGCGTCATGTGAGCGCATTCGGATAACACTCCATGTTGTCCCGTCACGCATTGCCGCAACTACCATCCGAACATCTTCACGTTCGGGGTGTTGCTGAAGAAAGAGTTGCGCCTGGGCGGGATCTTCCGGAATATCTTTTTCGGCCGACGGCGGTAGCACGATGCGTTCTATCGAGAGTGCGGTACCATCAACTTCTGGTGGCCACACGATTTGTCCTAGTAATTCTTCCAGTGAGGAAGTCTGAGGCAGATCTTCTTGCTCAACCGAGAAGAGGAGATGTGGATCAGTAATTGATTGGGCATGTACATCGGCTGGTAATTCGTTGGCCAGTTCTGGGTTCTGTGCTAATGCAGCTTGTGCGCGAATAAGTGCAAACATGCGAATCGGGCCATCCCAACCACCGGATGCCACATGGCGTTCGATGTCAAGGGCGGCGTCTCGTAATGATCGGTGTTCTGCAGATAATTCATTGGTCATATCCTTTATTGTTCCATATTGTTCTCCACCGGCATATCTGTAACATCTCAATCACCCTTGGGAACTAGAAGTAAGTAGGATACGGTTATAAGTAGAATTTGCGTATGCTCGCAGATGGAAACCGTTGTAAAGGATAATGTTGTGACATCATCGACGCCGAATGTGTCGCGCCCTGCGCCTAAGTCTGGCAAACTTCCGGGCGGTGCGTTCACTCCTACGTTAATTGTGCTAGCTGTCATTGTATTTGCGCTAGTCATTATTGCTGAGTTTTGGACTGAAATGGCTTGGTTCAATCAGATTGGCGCGGCTCGGGTCTTCTGGACTCAGTATGGCGCCGCAATTGGGTTGGGGGTGATTGGTACTCTCTTAGTTGCCGTTGTTTTTGCTATTAATCTGCGGGTTGCATTAGGGAAGGCGTCATCGGCTGACGACGTCGTCGTCTCTACGAACCCGCTAGCGAAGAACGTGAACTGGTTACGGCACCATTCCATAACTACGTACGTCTTGATTCCGCTGGTGGTTGGTTTGTTCTTTGGCCTCGGTTTGGCTGGTAGCTGGCGAACATTCTTGTTGTGGTTTAACGGGACATCGTTTGGTGAAACTGACCCAGAATACGGTTTAGATGTTTCATTCTTCGTTTTCTCTCTGCCGGCGATACAAATTGTCCTCGGCTTCTTGAGTACGTTGTTGGTACTTTCGCTAGTTGCATCAATGATGGGATATTGGTTTAACGGAGCATTTGTGTTCCGCGGCAATAAACCACACTTGAAGAGCAAGGCTCAGCTCCATGCCGGGATTTTGCTAGCGATCGGTGCGCTTTTGTTTGCTGGTAATTACTGGATTGATCGTTACAACCTTCTGCTAGGAAACAAGCAACGTTTCTCTGGTGCTACCTACACTGATATCAACGCTTCGCAGCCTGGTCTAACTATTTTGGCTATTGCCGCAGCCCTGGTTGCGGTCATGTTCCTCTATGCGGGAATTGTTCGGCGGTGGAAGCCAGCTGTTGTTGGTATTGCATCCGTATTTGCCGTCGCATTGGTTGTGAATTTCGCTTATCCTGCTTTGCTCCAGCGGTTCAAGGTTGATCCGAACGCTGCCGAGCTAGAATCTACTTACATTCAGCGAAACATTGACGCAACGCTAGAAGCCTATGGTTTGTCCGATGTGGAGACTCAGCAGTATGAAGCGCGAACAACGGTTGAAGCTGGTCAGTTGCGCGAAGATTCGCAGACGACTGCTCAGATTCGTCTACTAGATCCTAATATCGTTGATCCGTCGTTCAACCAGTTGCAGCAAAACCGTCAGTATTATTCGTTCAAGGCTCCGTTAACGGTTGACCGTTACACGATCGACGGCGAACTTCGCGACACCGTGATCGCAGTTCGCGAATTGAATCTTGAAGGTCTTGATAATGAACGCCGGTCATGGGTTAATGACCACACTGTCTTTACCCATGGCTTCGGTGTTGCCGCAGCTTATGGCAACACAGTGACCTCCAAGGGAGATCCAGCTTTCTGGGAAGCAGGTATTCCGTCCACAGGTGAGCTTGGCAAGTTTGAGCCGCGCGTGTACTTCGGTCAACAGTCTCCGGATTACTCCATTGTTGGTGCGCCAGAAAAGACCGAGCCGTGGGAATTGGATTATCCGAACGACGACGCTCCTAACGGCCAGGTCAATACAACGTACACTGGTAATGGTGGACCATCAATCGGTGATGTATGGTCGAAGCTGATGTTTGCGATCAAGTATCGCTCTACGGAATTATTCTTCTCTGATCGCGTTACTAGTAACTCCCAGATTTTGTTTGACCGTGATCCGCACAAGCGGGTGGCGAAGGTTGCTCCATATTTAACCCTTGATTCCAAGGCTGTTCCGGCAGTAGTGGATATGGATTCTAATCCAGACACGCCATCTGAGTTGGTATGGATTATTGACGGCTATACGACGTCGAACAACTATCCATACTCGGCTCGTGAAACTCTAGATGAGACAACACGCGATGCCACGAACCGTTCGGGAGCTTTGGTTGCTGGTGGAACAAACGAAATCAACTACATTCGCAACTCGGTGAAAGCCGTTGTTAATGCTTATGACGGTAAAGTCACGCTGTTCCAGTGGGATGAAAAAGATCCGATCCTCAAAGCATGGCAAGGTATTTTCCCAGGTCAGGTAACACCGCTGAAGGATATGCCAGGTGATCTGATTGCACACGTGCGTTATCCGAAGGACTTGTTCAATGTTCAGCGCAGCTTGCTTTCTCGCTACCACGTAGATGACGCATTGTCTTTCTACTCTGGTGGTGACTTCTGGCAGATTCCGCGTGAACCAACCGGACAGTCGGAAAATGATTCGAGCGCTCCAGCACAGCCGCCTTACTATTTGACACTGCAAATGCCAGGTCAAACAGAAACGTCGTTCTCGTTGTCTACGGCGTATATTCCAGGTGGAAATACGAAGCGTAACGTGATGACGGGCTTCCTCGCTGCTGATTCGAATGCTGGTAATGAGACCGGAAAGATCGCTCCAGGCTATGGCAAGTTGCGGTTGCTAGAACTTCCGCGAGATCTGACTGTTCCAGGCCCAGGTCAGGCACAAAACACGATGTTTGCTAACCCGAAGGTCTCAACAGATCTGAACTTGCTACGTCAAGGTGGCACGAAGGTTATCGAAGGTAACTTGCTCTCCTTGCCAGTTGGCGGCGGTCTGCTTTATGTTCAGCCCGTTTATGTTCAAGCTTCGAAGGGTACTCAGTATCCAACTTTGCAGTACGTACTAACGTTGTTCGGCGATTCGGTAGGCTTCGCACCAACGTTGCAAGAATCGCTCGACATGGTCTTTGCCGGTGATTCGGGCGTTAATGCTGGCGATGCCAATATCGTTGGCGATAAGGCAGCACCGGTTGACGGCGATAAAGTGAAGGTTCCGGCTAAGCCAGACCCGGCTGATAAGAACGCGGATAAGCCAGATCCAGCTGTTAAACCGGCACCGGCTGGTCCGTCGGCTCCATCTGGTACGCCAGCTGCCGATCTCAGCACAGCTTTGAATGATGCGAAGGATGCGATTAAGAGTGCAGACGCAGCATTGAAGTCGGGCGACTGGGCGGCTTATGGTGAGGCTCAGAAGAAACTTAACGAAGCTATTTCCCGGGCTGCTGAAGCTCAACAAAAGGTTGATGCCCAAAAGTAACCATGATAGTTAGTTAGCAAACAAAGATGGCGAGCATAATGCTCGCCATCTTTGTTTATGTTTCTTAGTTATCCGCGACGCATGGGAAGGCGAGCAAGGAATGCCCAAGATAGTAGCGCCATGACTAGGCTGATACCTAGAACCACGACGGTCAGTAGCGGGGTGTTATTGGATAGATCCAGATCGATGGATATATGAAGCGCTCCACTGGCAACGTTTCCGATGAGGAAAGCTGAGGCAAAAGGCACGCCTAGAACTATTGCTATAGCAAGCCATAAAGGGAGCCGTAGAAAAATAGTGCATCCTAGCAAGACTAGCTCAAGAATTCCCAGATAGAGCAAGAACGTGTAGAGCACCGTGAAGAGTGACAAACCGTTAACTATTGCCGAGCCCATGAATGATGCAAAACCGACGATCAAGGTTGTAACACTAGTCATTACTACGGTTGTTAGTGCGATGAATGTCTGGTAAGCGATGAAGATTGTGCGTCGTTCTAAACCAGCGCCAAGCCATGCTCGGGCATTTTCTCCAACAATAGAAATAAACATGCCAACGCTGACAAACGGTATCGCGTTGGATAGTCCGAGCGATGTTGAACTGACTATCGTCGATGGGTCGCTATAGCCAGCAGAATAAGGAGTGGTCATAAGAACGTTAAAATATCTATCGCCGAGTGCAATTCCACTGTTCAATCCGAATACGGATAAGGCGCATAGGTTATAGATATATGCGACAACAATAGCCAGCACGATCCATAGTGTTACTGTGCGTAGCTGTCGAGTAAAAATGAGACGTGGTATGAGTTTCATGAGTTCCTCCGGGTAGATGCGATGAGAACATCGGTTAACGATGCCAGGCCTGATTCGGTGGAGTATTTTGCCCGTAAGTGATCCGCGTTGCCGACTTCGTGGAGTTTTCCATGATCGAGGATTACCACGTTTTCGATAATGTCCTCGATTTCGTTGACGAGGTGTGAAGAGATGATGATAGTTCGGGGATGTTTGACGTAATCGGCTAATAAGGCATCGTAGAATTCTTGCCGGACAACAGCATCCATTCCGATATGTACTTCGTCGAAAATCGTCAATGGGCATCGCGAAGCAAGGCCGAGAGAAGCAAAGAAAGCCGATTTTTGGCCGCGGGAGAGTTTTTTGGGCTTGCGTTTTGGATCGATCGCCCATCGATCCAGGAGTTCGAGGCAGAAGTCGCGGTCAAAGTCTGGCCGGGTGGCTTGCCACAGAGCAATCGTGTTTTTCATTTTCTGTTCAGTAAGAACGGAGGTTTCATCAGACACGAGTGCGACCTGACGCATGAGATCACGGTTGTTCCAGATTGGCGACGACGACGTTTGTCCGTCCCACTGCATCTGAACAAAGCCAGTGTGCTTGAGCTGACCAGCTAACACCATCGATAGGGTAGATTTTCCACAGCCGTTGCGGCCAAGGAGGCCGGTGATGGTTCCGGCTTCAAATGTGGTGGATACCGATTCGAGTGCGCGGTGGCGGAAATAAGAATATCCGGTGTTTTCGGTGATTACTTTTAGTGGTGGTGTCATTGTTCCTCCTCTAGGAGTGCGTCGACGAAAGTTGTTATCTCCTGGTTGGTAAATCCAAGAGATCGGCCTGCAGCGATTGCTGGGCCGAGGGTGGCGCGAAGGTAGGATTCTTGGCCACGCCGTTTGAGGATTGCGGTGGCGTCGTCGGTAACGAACATGCCGATGCCTCGTTGTTTAAATATCAGGCCTTCGGATTGGAGAAGGTTGAAGGCCTTGTTTGCGGTTGCCGGGTTGATACGATACGTCGTGGCGTATTGAGTTGTTGACATGATTTGGCTGCCCGCGGTTAGTTGCCCGTCGAGTATCTGTTCGCGAATGTGTTGCGCGATTTGCAGATAGATCGGGGTTGTGGAATTGAATATGAGGTTGTGTTGACCATCATTCATTCCTTCACCTCCTTGGTTAGTTACATGACTAATTAACCATGTAACTAGGTGAATGTCAACCCTAAGATAATTACCTAGTTTTTTAGTGACGTGAGGTATGGCACCGTCTCCCATGTTGACCTAGGTCCTGATGGGCAATAAGCTAGTAACTACCGACGCGGGGTGGAGCAGTTCGGTAGCTCGCCGGGCTCATAACCCGGAGGTCCCAGGTTCAAATCCTGGTCCCGCAACTAGTGAAGGGACGGAATCTTTAAGATTCCGTCCCTTTGTTTTACCGTGTTGAATGGCTAGTTTGTTATTCTGGGGAGTGATCTCCTTGTTTTGCGCTAGGACTTTATTTTGGGAGAAATTATGCGGTTGTGGAGTATTCATCCTAGTCAGCTCGATCGTGCAGCACTCATTGCTGGATGGCGTGAGGGGTTGTTGGCTCAAAAAGTTCTCGCTGGGTTAACGAAAGGTTATCGGCATCATCCGCAGCTTGAAAGATTCCGAGCCCAAGACGATCCTATGGCTGCGATCGGTGCTTGGTTAGCTGGACTGCAGGAGGAAGCTAGTCGGCGTGGGTACTCATTCGATGTCACCAAAGTTACTGTTCCGCCGCAGAGAATGACAGACATTCAGATACCGGTTACTTCTGGGCAGTTAGCTTATGAAGCTCAGTGGTTGCGTTCTAAGATTGAGCGTCGTGCACCGGAATTGCTCACTCAAGAACCGTGGGTTAGTGGTAGTTTTCAGGCCCACCCCATTTTCGTGATCGTTGACGGTGATGTGGAGTCCTGGGAAAAACAGTGACCCTCTTGTATGGCGTGAATTGGTGCTGTGGTAGAATGAAATCCACAAATATGGGTTTCTAGTCTTATAAGAGAGCTCGATCAATTATGCCTACCTTTAATCATGACGATCCGAATTTTGCTTCGCTATCACAGCGATACGAGGACTTTGTTAGTTCCAGTCCCTATGGCGTCTTCATGCAGAGTATTGTGTGGGCGAAGATCAAGAACACCTGGAATGCTGATTACGTCTATCTTGAGGATGAGAACGGCAACATCAAGGCAGCCATGAGTCTTGTATCTATTTCCAATGATGGCGGTGAATCCTCCTTTACGTATGCGCCAGGCGCTCCGGTCTGTGATTTCTCAGATCGTGCATTGGTAGAAGAACTGATTCGTGAAGCTGAGCCAGTACTTCAAGCACGGCGGTCGTTCTTGCTCCGAATTAGCTCATATGCGTTGTGGAATCAAGAGCTTGTTGACCTGTGGGAGCAGTCGCAATATATTCTGCGCTCGCGGGGAGTTGATCCGCATGATTTCGCCAACCCGCGCATGGAAATGAAACTTGATCTGCGTGACCTTGATCTTGATGATCCGCTTGCGACCTTTACCTCCGGTGTGCGTAACAAGATGCGTAAAGGGGAGAAGCGTGGAGTTTCGAGCCGTTACGTGACAGTTGATTCGCCAGATTACGCGGATGTTCTGGATAAGTTCTATGACCTCACCGAAATCATGTCCAAGCGTCAGGGGATCAAGCATCGCTCGCTCGAATATTTCGATCGGATGATGCGCTCGTTCTCGGATACTAAACTTTGGCTTACTGAGCACGAAAGCGGTTTGCCGTTGGCTAGCTGCTTGATGGTTAATTACGCAGGCACAGCTAACTACGTATATGCTGCTTCATCTAATGACATGACGCAGACTCGGCCAAGCTTCCAGATGAACTACAACGCATTAGTTCAGGCTAAGAAGGATGGTATGCATACCTATAACATGGGCGGCATTTTCGCTGTCGATCCAGAAAATGGTCTATACAATTTCAAAGAGCGAATCTGTGGCTCAGAAGGGCTGCGTGAGTATATTGGTGAGCTTGATGTCGTTAAGAATCAAGCGAAGTATGATGACTTTTTGAACCGCTAATATCGGTTTTGAGGCGGTGGCCTCCCTGGATGCGTTTAGGCGCCCGGGGAGGTCGCTGTTTTTATAGTGGGTTGACGTTTCAACATGACGGCTATACACTGAGTGAATAGAAGAACTAGTCACTCAGTGTATAGGGGGTTTGGTGGAAGTCCAGTACGCTTTCCTTGGCTTACTTACCCAAGAACCTAATTACGGTTACGAGCTGAAAAAACTCTACGATCAGCTCTTTGCTGGCGACAAGCCAATTCTACCCGGCCAAGTTTATTCCACTTTGGCTCGCCTTTTGCGAGACGCCAAAGTTATCGAAGTTGACGACGACGGCGCATCCAACGGCCCCAGTCGCACCAGATACGCTTTAACTCAAGCCGGCCGCGACGCCGTCGTCGAATGGCTCAATACCCCAGAAGTGCCATCGCCAACGCTCCAAGCAACCATGTATGGCAAAACCGTCCTCGCACTCATCGTCGATGGCGATGCCGGGCCATATCTGCGCGCTCAACGCAAACTCCACCTTGAACGGATGCGAGAGCTCACTCGGCGCAAAAAAGACGCGCCGATGGCAGAAAAACTCCTTCTCGACAACGCAATATTCCACATCGAGGCAGACCTACGCTGGATCGAACTCGCCTCCGCCCGCCTCAACACACTCAAGGAAGAACTATGCCTGAAATAATTCTCACCGCCCGTAACCTCACCAAAACCTACGGTACAACACACGCTATGCGCGGGATATCGCTCGATGTTACTGCCGGCGAAGCCCTCGCAATTATGGGCCCATCTGGTTCTGGAAAATCCACTTTGCTCCACGCACTAGCCGGAATTGAACTACCTGATTCGGGAACAATCCGGTTCAAGGAACGTGAGATCACTACCATGAGTGAATCGGAACGCACGATACTGCGCCGGCGCGATTTTGGTTTTGTCTTCCAATTTTCCCAGCTTGTTCCCGAACTCACCGCCCGCGATAACGTTGCCGTACCACTCCTGCTCGATGGTAAATCCAAAAGCAAAGCCTACTATGAGGCTGATAAATGGTTAAACACCGTTGGACTACTCGAGCATGCCAGCTCCCTTCCGGGCCAGCTCTCAGGTGGTGAAGCCCAACGAGTAGCTATTGCCAGGGCACTCTGCCCGAAACCGTCCATCCTTTTTGCGGACGAACCCACCGGCTCACTCGACTCGCTCAACTCGGAAACCGTGATGACGATGTTTATGGACATCGCCCGCACAACCGGAATGACGGTCGTTATGGTGACCCATGAACCATTGATCGCCGCCTATGCCGATCGAGAAGTCGTTGTGCGTGACGGATTATTGGAGGGCTAAGCCATGCATCTATCGTGGACACTTCTGCGCACATCCCTCGCCCACACCAAGGGCCGCCTCGCGCTGATCGCCGGGGCAGTAGCACTTGGTGTGATGCTCTTGCTGACGGCTGCGTCATTTAATAATGCGTTATCTGTTGAGTCGCCGTCGTTATGGCTACGAAGTATCGGTGATGAAATGGACGCTCAAGAAGGAGGGCGACCCGCGCCCGATCCGGCCGATTCCGTACGGGTAGCCAAGGACGATTTCAATCCGCTGATGAAAGTTGGCGCCAGTGAAATCCGCGGCGTCATAGTCGATTCCTCGGCCACCGTGAACGCCCCAGAGCTTTACGGTCTGACGTGGCCAGCTCCCGGAGAATTTCTGGTTTCAGCGGGCGTGCGAACCCTCATGGACGACCATCCAGAATATGAACTCCGTGATCGCTTTGGCACAACTGACCTCGGGAATCTGCCACACGAATTAACAGCCGGACCAGATGATCTACTCGTTATTCGTGGCGCATACCTCGGCGATACCGGAGTGGTGATCTCTGATTTTTCCCAAGCCCCACCAGAATCGCTCAAAGTCAGCGTTATCATCATGTATCTCGGTCTGATCGTTATTCTCTTCCCAGTCCTCCTGCTGATTTCTATCTCTGCCACGCTCGGCAGTGTACAACGCGAACAACGCTATGCTGCCCTGCGGCTCGTCGGTGCTACTAGCCGGCAAGTCGTTTGGATGCTCGTGATGGAAGCGATGGTTGGTGCAGTAGTCGGCTACGTGCTTGGACTTGTGCTGTTCCTGGCAGTGCGCCCGATCTTTCCGGCTATCCGAATTGACAGTATGCGATTGTGGGCAGACAACTTCGCTATTACCCCGCTCCAAGCAGGCGGCGTTGCCATCGCAACAATTGTCTTAGTAGTCCTCGCCCACAGCTGGGGCATGCGCCACATCCATGTGTCACCACTAGGTGTGATGCGCCGGCAAACAACCACCCGCAAACCGCATTGGTTACGGCTCATACCACTTGCAGTGAGCATCGGTGCGATCGCTTACGAGTATGCCGTGGTGGACTATAATTCCGGCGTTGTTAACGACTCATATATCTTGATGGGAGCCGTCATCGGTATGATGATCGGCTTAGTGCTCGCTAGTCCATGGCTCACTTATAGTGTCGCCCGGCTTAGTGCTCGCTGGGCTCGTTCTGCACCGACGATTATCGGCCTGACCTACGTACAAGCACACGCTTCACGCATCTCGCGGTCAGTTGCTGGTGTTGTCTTGGCAGTGTTTGCTGGTTCCTTCTTCCTCACCGCCGTATCGCAAACAGACGATGTTTTTGCCCGCGCCTCGCAAACCGTTCACTCGTTGCGTCCCGGTTCGTCAGCCATTCTTGGTTTCGACGACGAGGCACCGGCACAACGCCTCAATGAACTATTAACCGCTGAACCGAGCATCGAACACAGCCATGTTTTCCCGTTGGTTGCTGGATCCTGGACAGTGTTTGACTGCCAGGTGGTCAATGATTACATCGAATCTTCGTGTGCCGATGGCGTGGTTGGTGTTAATTTGTGGGCATCGAGCACCAACGAACAAGCACAGGTCACTGCCGCTAATCTCGCGGATTTCGAGGAACAGGTGGGATCGAAATACGGGGCGGCAACCAACCATACTCAGTACACGGTGATGGTAAAACTTCGCGACCCGAGCCAGCTGGAACAGTTCCGTTCCCTACTAGCACGTACACATCAGTTAGAAAACAACGAAAATCCGATATGGATTTTCTCCGCTGGTGACAAATCCTCGTTTGCTGGGGTAGACGCCATCATTTTACTGACCTATCTGGTGTACTTTGGCATCGCCGGAACAATTATCGTCGCAGTTATCTCGATGCTGGTATCAACCTACGCTGGTTTGCTTGAACGTCGTCGTTCCCTGCTCACACTCCGGCTAAGCGGTATGCAGCCCAGAGATATTACCCGCATGATGCTCATCGAAACTGTAGGACCGTTGACCACCATGCTGGTTATTGCCGGTTCGCTCGGGTTCGGAACTGCCTGGGTGATGCTCCAGATATTCTCCTCAACTCTCGACGCGACCTTCGACCCGCTCCTCCTCGCAGTCCTAGTCTGCGCGTTGATCCTTGCTGGTAGCGCGATCGTTGCGTTGGCACCGGCCATGCGCCGCATCACCCAACCAGCAACAAACAGACAAGAGTGACGGGATTAGAACTCGTGTTTGGCACGTAAATCTAGTACTTTGCCGACGCGCGCCTCCCGGGCTTGAGCCCACGGGATAGAAATATCGCGCATGAGGCGCGCAACCTCCTCCGCGCCGCCTGCTTCCATAGAATCAGCCAGGTTCGCTAAATCAGGCGAGGACAGGTTTTGGTGGAGTTTAGCTTTGCCAACCACCTCAGTTACGGCAAGTTCCATTCCCACGATGGCGCTATAGGCACGCTTGATTCGATGCGGTTGACTATCAGCCATCGTCCACACGGGCTCATGATGCGCAACGAGTTTTTCCCAATGCTCGTGTTTCCAGGCGTCGTCGTCGAAAATCTGGAACGAGCCGCGAATGTGAACCGTCACATAATCCCAACTCGGCGCGGTGGGCATCACCGACCCCGGCTTTTCTGGCGGTAAATAATGGCCTGGCACGTGCGCATCCGCCGCGTTGACGATAAGCAGTGCCTCGCCAGCATCGTGAATTTGCGGATTAACCCGGTTCAGATGCGCTTGAATCACGCTGTGTCCATCTTTTTCGACGACGACGAACGGAATCCGCGTGGCATTAATACCATGCTCGCCAGTAGTAATCAGTTCGCCAACTCCAGTCTGACTGGCGCAGGTGAGGGCGTCTTTTGGATCGAGCATATGTTGATGGGCGACGTACATGTTAAGCCTCGTCTGGTAGAAATTGCGTCATGGCAGGAAGTGGGACGGTAGCGGACGGGGAGACGTAAACACTCACGTGGTAGCTTAAACCGCCGCGCGAAGAGCACTGCTGTGAACGATATTCGTGCCAGTCGTGAGGGATTGCTGGCGCAACCGCATCGGCGTCGGGAACGTCAATATCTATCTGGGTAACGACCGCGAAATCGCAGTCGACGAGCATCGCGCGGTAGAGGTGTTCGCCGCCGATAACCCACGCGGTATCTGCTGGCTGGGTACGTGCGAGCGTTAACGCCTCACGGGGCGTAGCAGCAATCTGTGCACCCGGAGTAGCATAGGACGGATTGCGCGTCACCACGATGTTCGCTCGCCCCGGCAGTGGCCGAACGCGTGGTGGTAACGACTCCCACGTTGCCCGTCCCATAATCACCGGACAGCCCATTGTTAGATCCCGGAATCGTGCTAAGTCTTCTGGTAGATGCCACGGAATATCACCATTTTTCCCGATGGCACCATTGCGGGTTTGTGCCCATATCGCGCCGATTTTCATACTGCCACCGGTGCGGTGAGTGCGGGATGATGCTGGTAGCCGTTCGCGGCAGAAATATCATCCATGGTGTAACTAAAAATATCTGGTGCCTTGCGTAACTCCAGAGTGGGGAAGGGGTACGGTTCGCGTGAAATTTGTTCGCGAACCTGGTCTAGATGATTGACGTAAATATGGCAGTCTCCACCAGTCCACACAAAATCGCCAACCTCAAGTCCAACTTGCTGTGCGACCATGTGAGTGAGCAAGGCATATGACGCGATATTAAATGGCACCCCGAGGAACAAATCCGCAGAGCGTTGATAGAGCTGACAAGACAGCTTGCCGTCGGCAACATAAAACTGGAAAAAAGCATGGCACGGCTGGAGTGCCATCTGGTCCAGATCAGAGACATTCCAGGCACTGACGATCATGCGCCGCGAATCAGGAGTGTTACGTAACTGATCTATCACCTGCGATATCTGGTCAATATGTGAGCCATCCGGCGTGGGCCACGAACGCCACTGATAGCCATAGACAGGGCCTAGATCTCCGTTCTCATCCGCCCATTCGTCCCAGATGGTGATGCCGTGTTCATGGAGCCAACTAATATTTGTATCGCCACGCAAAAACCACAGCAGTTCGCCCTTAATAGGTTTCATTGCCACAAATTTAGTGGTAATTCTGGGGAAGCCTTCAGCCAGATTAAACCGTAACTGACGGCCAAAAACAGAAATAGTTCCGGTACCAGTACGGTCTGATTTGCGGGTGCCGTTGGCTAGGACATCGGCCAAAAGGTCTTCATATTGTCTATTATTCATGTGCTTAACCCCGCTTTTTGACAATGAGCTCATTTACTAGCTTGACATCTTTCGCTAAAATTTTTGGGATCTCTTCCGCGATTTTACGCTCGATCATAGCGCCGGCAAACGGTATCGTGACATTGAGGTGGACTTCTAACCGGCCGGCAGTAACAGCACCGGTGTCAACAAGTAACATTCGTGCAGCCACTTTGACCGGAAGTTTTGCTGATAAGGCGTAATCGATCTGCGCTCCGGCCGATGTTACAGTTTCCACTGATTTAACCGTGGCAGTAACGTATTTTCCCACGAACATTGCGGCGCGATCAGGAAGCTCGCCCGCATCAATCGTGACCGTCGTTTCTGTAGTTGGTTTACCGTTCACCTCATTGTGAGTGAACGTATATTCCGGGGTTCCCAGTTCTTGGATTCGGCGAAATGCCAGTTCTTCTGAGCGTAAAATAGGTAAAACGTCGGCGAGTGGTCCAGCATAATGCAGATCTTGAGTGATGTTCATACTCCTATTCAACACCATTTAGCTCTATTGTTGAACTGTGCCTACACTAACAAATATTCTTCAGCAACGAACTGCTCTTTCTTTCGACCAGCGCGAATGGCTCCACATGCTCACCGGCGACTGGCAATTACTGGCCGATATTTTCTTTTCTGATCTCTTCCTTGTAATCACAACAGCGGATGGTCCGGTAGTTGCCGCGCAAGCACGTCCTGCAACTGCTACCACCCTTTTCGAAGCAGACGTGGTTGGTGAAGTGGCCGAACGGAGCTATTTGCCCGGTATTGACGAGGCCTTAGCAGTGTCTGAGGTCGTTACCTGGGGTGATGATGAGGTTGAAACAACGTTCATCCCAGTCAACTATCGTAACCACAATATCGCCGTCGTTGTTTCTGTTAAAGCACTGTATCCAGATCGGCTGTTATCCCATGTCCAGCATGATTACGATTCCATTGCCGAAAATATTGCCCAGATGATTACGACTGGAGAGTTTCCATACAGCGAAGCTCCTTCGGGATATCGGCATGGTACACCGCGCGTGTCAGATGGTGTCATACATTTGAACGAAGATGGAATTGTCCTTTTTGCGTCGCCCAATGCCGTTTCCCACTTCCGGCGAATCGGTGTGGATGAACCGCTACACGATCGCGTTTTGGCGGAACTGGTCACCGAAAAAATTGATGACTACTCCACGGTTGACGAGTCGCTTCCGGTTGTTCTCATGGGCCGAGCTGCATGGATGGCTGAGCTCGAAACTCATTCAGTAACGGTATCGATGCGAGCGGTGCCGTTACGTAGTGAAGGGAAGCGGTTAGGCGCCATGCTTCTTTGCCGTGACGTATCAGAACTGCGTCGGCAAGAAAAACAACTCATCACGAAAGATGCGACAATTCGAGAAATCCATCATCGGGTAAAAAATAACTTGCAGACAGTTTCAGCACTATTGCGGCTGCAAGCACGTCGTGCGTCGTCTGAAGAAACCCGCAGTGCGTTGGAAACAGCACAACGGCGGGTATCTACGATTGCGCTTGTCCACCAACAGCTGTCGCAAACCATCAATGAAGTAGTTGATTTTGACGAGCTATTCATTCCGGTGTTGAAGATGGCTGTGGACATCGCTGTTAATGATGTTGAAGTTACGTCGTCGTTCACTGGTTCTTTTGGTTTAATTCGTGCTGAAGAAGCAGCTGCTTTATCGGTGGTCCTTAACGAAATTATTTCCAACGCAGTAGAACATGGGGTACCGAACGGGGGTAGCGTCAGTGTTGATGCGTTACGGGATGGTTACGAACTTATCGTGACGGTTCGTGACGACGGCGTGGGGATCGGGCCAGAAGGCCCAGGATCGGGTCTAGGTACGCAAATTGTTCGAACTATGGTCTCGTCTGAACTTCATGGGAAGATCGCGTGGGAGCCAGCTGATGGTGGCGGGACTCTCGTAACGATCACGATGCTAATGCAATAGTAAAATGGTGGAGCATTCATAGAAGCTCCACCATTTTACTATTTTAACGTTTATCAAACTCGATGAACTCGATTGATGCGACGTTTTAGTGTCCGGCGCTCATCTTCTGAATGAGCACCCCACACGCCAGCGTCTTGATTTGTGTCTAGTGCCCATTTCAGACAGGTCTCCACGACGGTGCAGGTACGACAGATATTCTTAGCTCGCTCAGCTTGTGCTAAGGCTGCACTGGAGCTTCCTACCGGGAAAAATAGTTCCGGATCCTCATCCAAGCATGCTGCGTTATGTCGCCAGTCCATCGGGTACTATCTACTTTCCACATTTATCCGTTCATGTATATGCATACTTTTGCAGTTTTTCCACCGAGAATAAAGAGCTAACGCTGTGACGTTCGTCTGTTTGGGGATACCTCACATTCAGGTGTTATCTGAGGCGCTGCGGTTTACGAATTAGTGACCGCATGTATAAGAAAAGAAGAGTAAAACTAATAATTATGAAGAATAGGGTGGCAATGCTGAATATTGGTATCCTCAGTGTTTCATGATAATGGACACCCAATATGTAGGTCCAAATGATCGGCGTTACAACGATGCCGAGAACTATACCGATAGAGGTATCAATAACAACAAGTCCAAGACTTTCTGTCAGGTAGTTGCGTTTAATGCTCGTTGAAGACACTCCTAGACTCAATAAAAGACGGGTATCGTAATACTGCTGTTCATGTTGGAAAGCTGTGAGCAATAGCCGAGCAGATATTGCGGCTATTAATACATAAGACACGAGGAACGATAACATCGGAATGGCCCAATTGGCTCGTTCAGCGGTAGCAAGAACATCTTGAGTAACACCCGCATCGACTCGGAAATCATCGGTAAGATTATCTGTCACTAAAGAGGTGCGGAAGTCGATGAAAAAAGCCGAAAAATCATACAGTTTAGTGGCATTTGCCCGTAGCCATAACTCACTGATCATCGTGGCAGAGTGCAACGATTGCAAATCAGATAATTCCATGACGATCCACGGGCCACTACTTTCAAGTATATCTAGATGGTGTACCTCGTTAGTATCGCCGGTAACTGATAACGAATCTCCTTCTGAAACTCCTAGGTTAAGCATGACATCTCGAGGCATAAGAATGGACCCTTGTCTCGGAATATCTTTGTTTTCACCTCCGTCTTCACTGAAGTAGTGCTCAGCATCAGAGCGAGTAAATCCTCTGACTTCGAGGTTAATTGAATCTTCTGGAGAATCGGGCATTAAGGCATCTATCTCAGCATTATAGACAGAAAGATGGGATGCTACTCCTGGTTGCTTGATAGCAGAGTTGATGACACTATCGTTTAGTCCAGTTCCGGAATTTTTGTCGCTAACAACGCTCACATCAAATGGATTTATCTTATCCGCGATATGCTCTAATACGTGTGAAGAAGAAACATGCGTTGACACCAAAACAACCAACATCCCAACTCCCAAAACGATCAGGCGAGAGCTGAAAAAAGAATTACGGTAGGTATCTGAGATGTCTGCACGTTTCACTATTGCGCAACGAGTAAGTGAAGTTCGCGATTGCGATAGCTGTTGACGAAAGACCGTATGTATTATTTGCTGACCTAATAACACGAGAGCGCAGAAGAAGGCAATTGTTACAAGCGCACCAGCCGCGAGATACGAAGTCCACTGGCTAAAATCAGTCTCTTGGCGACTAGCAACGGCTGAAAACACCAGCAGAGTCGTCATAATGACGATTCCTGCTAGTCGGCGAGTGGCAAATTTTAGTGTCGAGGCTTCGATGTTGGATTTATTGTCGTAAAACAAAGGCGAGCCAGTTATCTGCCATGCGCAGGGAATTGCGGCTAAACATAAAATACCTAGCATCACTAATATCGCCTGGATACTCGTAAACAGTGATGGGTGATAATATGGCGAAAGAAATCGAGACCCAGGAATTAGTTGTAGTAAGACATGAAGAACTTTGCCGCTGATATGCCCAAGGAGGATCCCGGCAGCAACAGTGAGAATACCAACTAGTATTAGTTGTAGGCTCGCCAACAAGAAGATATGACTTTGTGTCGCCCCCATTGTGATAAGTAGTCGATAATCATCCGTTCGTGAACGTAATATTTTCCGCCCAGTGAAATACAGTGTAAGTAAGGTGCCAAGTGCCGGTAGGAACAAAATACCGTGTCCTGGACCAAGCAAGTTTGTTATGTAGAGCTGAGTTTCTGCTAGTATCTGCTCATATGTCTGTTCGCGAGTAATAACAATCGTTCCCGGGATACTGAGCAATGATTCTTTAAGGTCTTCTAGCGTTACGCCAGATTTTTTGAAAACATATACTCCCATTGCGTCGATTGGGAGTTTGCCATCAATGTTTTCCCATAATTCTCGCATATCGAGTCCAGCAATTGCATTAAACAATGACTGGAAGTTCTCGTTGAGTGGACTATAAGAATACAAGCCCCGCACGGTCATCTTTCGCAATGTCCCATGCTTTCCCACACTAGGAATAGTAAGTAAAACTTCGTCTCCTACTGTTACTTCGAGGCTGGTTGCAATATCAACTGGTAACGCAATTTCGTCCGTTGCAGTGGGGTAGGTACCTTCATGGAAATCTTCATTCCGTAGTGATTTAGGTGGGACGTTAAGTATGTTGAGGTGTGCTGCTCCAGAGGCGCTCATAACTGTTCCCCACAATGGTGTGGGTGAATGAGCAGAGCGCACCTGTGGAAGGCGTTCAACATCTGTTAAGAACTCATGACCTGGTATTTCATCGTTATAAACTATGATATCGGCATTAGTCAGCGAACTACGTGCAGAATGAGATTGCGACTGTTCAATGTATTCTTGTCCTGCTAGTCCAATAAAGATCATCACTGTTGATAACAGAATGACCATAATAGGGAGTAAATACAATCGCCAAAATGCAACAACGTGCTCAAATACAAAACTAAGCATTATTCTGGCCGGTTGCTAGTTTCCTGAGCGAAGGCAAGGGACTCGAGGGAAGGATTAACTACCATTCCAGTGGGTTCTCCGTCGAGAAACAAATGAACATGGTCAGCATACGATGCGGCAAAGTTATTATGCGTTGACATAACAATTGAAATCTTGTACTCGCGGTTACATCTCCGCAGACTGTCAAGCACAATTTCTGATGCTTCATGCCGTAAAAAACGTGTTGGTTCTTGTGCCAAAATCAGTTTTGTATTCTTCAATACCGCACGTGCAATGGCGACGCGCTGTAGGACATCAGCACTATTTTCTCGCGGATAGGACTGCAACTCTCGATGTAAACCAAAAGAATGGACGACATCGTCGTAGAGATCTTTATCGTACGGAAGCGATGAAATAGTGTGTGCGAGTAATATGTTTTCTTTAATTGTTAGCGTGTCGACGACGTTATGCTGGCTGAACACAAAAGCGACATCACCACTGCGAAGATCTGCCAGTTCATGCGAGGTGCTTTGAGTAATATCTATGCCACAGGTAATAACTTGTCCTTGTTGAACTGGATACAGTCCACCCAAGACGTCTATCAACAGTGATTTAGAAGATCCGTTAGGGCCGAGGATAGCAGAGAACTTTCCGTTTTCGAATGACATCGAAACGTTTTTTATTTCACGATCTCGTGGCGTCATGTGAGCATGTACCGAGACGTCGATTAGCTGTGCAATAGTCATTAGTTAGTTAGAGATCTCCTTGTCCTGGAGTAACGATCCCAGCCTCGTATGCTACTACAACGGCTTGGACTCGATCTCGAACTCCTAGCTTGGCAAAAATACGAGTAACGTGAGTTTTGACTGTCGCCTCAGCGACAAATAAACGTTCCGCAATTTCAGTATTTGTTAGTCCACGAGCAATAAGATGGAAAACCTCGCGTTCCCGATCGGTTAAAACATCAAGGATTGCAGGACAACTCGCATGTATCCGATATGTTTCGCTTGCTAATCTATCAACGAGCCGGCGAGTAGTGGAGGGGGCAATAACTGCATCCCCACGATATATTGTTCGGATAGCCTCAATCATACGTTCAGTTGGAGCATCTTTGAGGAGAAACCCCGAGGCGCCGGCTCGAATTCCTTCCATCATGTAGTCATCTTCATCGAACGTAGTCAAGATGATGATCTTTGGATCGACTCCAGTGGGAAGTTTGGTACTAGTAATTTGCCGCGTCGCTGTCAGTCCGTCCATACCTTCCATCCTGACGTCCATGAGAATGACATCCACAGGTACAGACTGTAACCGATTGAGGGCTTGTTGGCCGTCACTTGCTGAAAGTACGACTTGCATGTCATCTAGCGAATCAATAACCATCGTCAGACCAGAACGCATGAGATCCATATCATCAACGAGGCCAACACGAATCTTATTTTCTGTCACCGTGGGTTCCTTTCTTAGGGCTTTCTATCGTAGGGGATTGTTGCCCGCACAATAAAACCGCCACCAGGACGTGCCCCCGCATCTAGTGTGCCACCAAAGAGGGCTGCACGTTCAGTCATGCCAATAATTCCGTTACCTTTTCCATCATTTGGAACGGAAGCACCGCGGCCATTATCTATGACAGATAATGTGACTTCAGTCTCATGCCATTCTAATTTAATCACGATTGAGATTTGAGGGCCACCATGCTTCATTGCATTAGTAACGGATTCTTGGCAGATACGATACAACACGTTTCCGATTCCTGCTGGTAGGGAGTGTATCGAACCAAGCTGAATGAACGCTATGTTATATCCAGACTCTTTAACGCGAGAGACCAAACTATCAATGTCATGAGTAACTGGTTGTGGTGACAAATCTGAGGTGTCTTCACTGGGCTCACGTAAAACACCAACAATCGACCGAATATCGGTTAAGGCAGCACGACTCATATCGGCAATTGTGTCTAGCGCGTGCAAAGCTTGCTCTGGATTCTTGCGTCCAGCATAACGACCGCCATCAGCTTGTGCAATCACTACCCCTAACGTGTGCGCAACGATATCGTGCAAATCCCGTGCGATACGAGTACGTTCACGTACGACAGCGCCATGCTGATTTTCTATCGTTTCTTGCTGTAATAGGTTTTGGGCTGCTTGAAATTTTAGAGCTTGATCGAGCTGTGAACGACGGGCTAAACCTGCCAATGCCGTTGTTCCTACAAGGCCAAGAAGACAAATAAAGAATGTCGCGTCTTGCCACGTGTGGCGGGGCAAATATTGGACCCATAATAGTCCTAGAGCCCCCAACGCAGATAAAATAACTATGATTGCTATTGCTAACCGAGCATGAACGCTGGCGGAATAGACCATGATAAGTACGATAACATCTAACGCCATCAAAGCACTGGGGTAAAATAGGCATCTAAATAATAAATAGACAATGAAAATAATATTCGCCGGATTAGCATCGGATCGCCGAACTGAGACGATTGCGGCACCACTGACACTCAGGAGCCATAATTGGACAATCTGAATAGGTGAAAGTGATGAATATGAGATTAACAATGGGATACAACCAGTTATCCCAACAAAGCTAGCGAAAGCTGTGTCAGATAAACTCGGGGACCTATTAAACTCTTCCATGGTCATACAATGTAGGATACGTGTTTTTCGATACGATGGGATATGTGGACGTGGAGAATTTTGATCAAGCCAAGAAGCGGTGGCATGTACTAGCGCCCCAACTACTACATGCTCAAGATGTGTACTATTCCAGCGGTGGTCAAGTAATGGTAGACGCTACCTACGATATGTTGATGCGTGAGCTACGTCAGTTAGAAGAACGTTTCCCGCAGTTATGGTCTCCCGATTCGCCGTCAACGAAAGTGGGTGCCAAACCGGTGCGGAATGGACTTCCCTCAGTTACTCACATACAACGGATGTATTCCTTGCAAGATGTTTTTTCCCGTGCAGAATTAGCAGAATGGTTTGCTAACGTCAGTCAAGAATTGCCTGCTCAGGCGCACTTCACTACTGAGGTGAAGATCGATGGGCTGGCGTTGAATCTGACCTATCGAAACGGTGAGCTTGAACGCGCCGCTACTCGCGGTGATGGTGTGACAGGAGAAGACGTTACCCGTAACGTACGTGCCATTAGCACAATCCCGCATCACTTGCAGGGCAATAACTGGCCAGCTCTCATCGAAATACGCGGGGAAGTCTTTTTCCCGGTTCGTGCATTCGAAGAATATAACCGGTTGGTCGATGAGCGAAACGGTCAGATTGATGAAAAGAATCAGCGGATCGCGCAGGCGAATAAAACTATTGCGGCTCGCAACCGACGTATTCGCCAAGAGAATGCTCAATTGTCGCAATCAGAATGGACACCAGAAATTCCGACGAAGCGTCGCGAGGCACACATTAAGAAGTTCGTAAATCCGCGCAACGCGGCATCAGGAACGATGCGCCAAGAAGATAGTTCCTCGCTTGCCTTGCGCTCGCTCGACTTCATCGCTCATGGCATTGGAGAAATTCAAGGGGCTAGTGACGAGTTGGCCGACGCATTCTCCCGACAAGAAGGCGTCTACCGGGCATTCAAAGAATGGGGTCTGCCAGTCTCTGAGGTTACTCAGACGTTGTCCACCCTTGAAGAAATTAACGCATTCTTGGATTTTTACCAGCACGCGAGAGATTCGTTAGCTTTTGAATTCGATGGCGTAGTGATCAAAATCGACGATCGATCAATACAAGAACAGCTGGGATATACCACGCGCGTTCCGCGCTGGGCCGTAGCCTACAAGTTCCCGCCAACCGAGGTACAAACACGGTTACTTGACATTCGCGTCCAAGTAGGACGCACCGGGCGAGTCACCCCATATGCAGTCATGACCCCAGTATTTGTAGACGGCTCTACCGTATCTCAAGCAACATTGCATAACCCGTCGGAAGTCGCCCGTAAAGGTGTGAAGATTGGTGACGTCGTCGTCGTCCGCAAAGCTGGCGATATTATTCCAGAAGTTGTGGGCCCGATTGAAAGTGAACGGGACGGCACCGAAGTTGATTTCGTGATGCCAACGACGTGCCCAGATTGCGGCGCACCAATCGCCGCGATAACTGAAGGCGACGTCGACATGCGGTGTACCAACCAGCGGTCCTGCCCAGCTCAATTGACTCAACGGGTCGCCCATATCGGTTCACGCGGCGCACTCGATATTGAAGGTCTCGGTGAAGAATCAGCAACCTGGTTGTGTAACCCGGACAAGAACCGTGCCGATGCATTAATGGCATTAGCCACTGGGCGCGCCGTCATGGTTGAAGATGATCAGGGACATCAGCATACGATCCGACTGTCTAACCAAAAACTAGCCGACTTCGGCATTGTTGATTCCCATGGTGCCATCGTGGATCATCGAGATATCATTCCCGAACCTCTGCTAGACCAGCTTGGTATTCCACATGCGCAACGCCCAGTTTTGCACACTGAGGCGGACTTGTTCCATCTTACCGCTGAGCAGGTAAAAGACGTGTGGGTTTGGCAACCAGTCAAACGCGCCGGTGAACCAACTGGGGATTGGAAATATGTGCGTGCGGCTTGGACTAAGCCTCAATGGAGCGGACGGGGAACCGAACGAGTGATCAGTAAGCCTTCCGCACCCGGCAAGAATCTTTTGATGATTCTTGAGCAACTCGAAGCCGCGAAAACCAAAGACCTATGGCGCAAGATTGTGGCTCTCAATATTCGGCACGTTGGCCCAGTCGCATCCCAAGCGCTCGCGGAGGAATTCGATTCGCTAGCACTCATGCGGCAAGCAAGCCTTGCCCAGTTATCCGACGTCGATGGGGTAGGAGACATCATCGGTTCGTCATTCCTCAACTGGTTTGAGGAACCGTGGCATCTGAATATTGTTGACCGATGGCAGGACGCTGGTGTTGATTTTGTGCGACAAGAACAGCACACTGCGGTTGCCCAAACTCTTTCTGGCCTCACAATCGTTGCCACCGGATCGCTGACGAATTTCACGCGCGATGGTGTAAAGGAAGCAATTAACGCGGCCGGTGGTAAAGCAACTGGATCGGTATCGAAGAAAACTGACGTCGTCGTCGTCGGCGATAATGCTGGATCTAAAGCTGCTAAAGCCGAAGAACTCGGGATTCCAATCCTGACTGAAGAACAGTTCGAAGAACTTCTCGCCACTGGAGTTATGCCGGCAACAAACTAACGCTGGAGTCTAAACGAACGGCGCCAAGGGTTTCATGAGTTTCTCAGCTAACCACGCTAGTGTGGTGCGAGAATCCCATGATTCACGAGTTAGCTCGATGCAATTCGTGAGATCAAGTCGGAACGTTTCTTCCATAATCTCAGCAACGCCCGGATCGAAGATTTCCGCGTTAGCCTCGTAATTGCCGGCCATTGATAGGCGATCAAAATTCGCGGTACCAACGGTTGTCCAAATTCCGTCGACGGTCATCGTTTTGGCGTGTACCATCGCGTCTTTGTATAAGAAAATACGGCATCCGCCGGCAAGCAATTCTGAGTAATGCGGGCGTCCTACCCAGTCTGAAATAATGTGATTAGAATACTGCGGAATCAAAATCCGCACATCCACCCCGCGCTTAGCAGCATTGATTAGTGATTCCTTGATCGCATAGTCAGGGATGAAGTATCCCATCGTGATCCAAACATTTTTCGAGGCGCGATTGATCGTATCTAGATACATTGCCCGGATTGGGTACGAGCGATAGGCCGGAACATTCTGGGAAACCGTAAAAGTTGAGACCCAGCTGCGAACTACATCATCTGGTAGTGCTGGTTGGGAATGCGAACGGTAAACATTCCACATATCGATAAAAGCATTTTCAAGTTCCCAGGTTCGCGGGCCGCATACCCGAATGTGGGTGTCACGCCAGTGGTCGGCGTACAACCGGCCGATATTGTATCCGCCAACAAATCCGATTTTGCCATCAATAACGAGTATTTTGCGGTGGTCAAAACCCGAATCTTTAGAACGGGTAGTGAACATCCATGGGCGTAACAATGGGAATCTAATGACGTGTAAGTTCGGAAGTTCTGGAAATCGGCGTGACTTTGGATCTTGGTTGAGGTTGCCAAGGGTGTCCAGAATAATGAATACGTCCACTCCGCGTTCGGCAGCGTCGATGAGCGCAGTGCGGAAGCGGTATCCGACGTCGTCGGCTTTGATAATGTATGTTTCGAAATAAACTCGGTCAGTTGCCGATTCGATGGCAGCGATCATGTCGTCATACAGATGATTTCCAAATGTGTAAACTGTCACTTCGGAATCTGACACGCGGGCGGTGCGCGGCGGTAGATGAGGAAACTCACCTGTTTGTGGATTTCGACGTTTCCGTTGCGCATCAACAGCGATAATTGCGCCCAATGCTGCGATTTGTGCGCTCAAACCGGCGAGTAACGTAAATTTCACTACTCGCTTTGCTGATGACGCAGGACGATTCTTCCAAAAAGACATGCCATTAGTTTACGATACGTTTCGCCACAAATGGGTGGGGAAGATACCATTGAGGTATGTCGACATTTTCAAAAGAAGAGGTTGCCCGGTTGGCAGACCTCGCGCGTATTTCGCTAAGTGAACAAGAATTAGAGCAATTTGCGGCTGAACTCGAAGTTATCAACGAGTCTGTTTCGCGACTAAAAGAAGTCGTTAGCCCTGATATTCCAGCCACGTCCCATCCTATTCCGCTCACAAACGTGTGGCGTGACGATGAGGTTGTTCCAGGCTTGGACCGGGACGAAGTTTTGGCCATGGCACCGCATGCTGAAGATGGCAAGTTTGGTGTTCCAGCAATCTTGGGTGAGGAGTAAACCGTGGTAACAGATATGCATAAAAAATCTGCTTGGGAACTTGCAGAGTTGTTGCGTGCCGGCGAGATTACGTCCGTTGAATTGACGACGACGTTCCTCGATCGTATTGCGGCATTGAATCCAAAAATGAATGTGTATTTGGCGGTGGATCGCGAAGGCGCGCTTGCTGAAGCACAAGCAGTCGATGCGGACCGTGCAGCCGGCAAGGAATTGCCGTTCTTTGCGGGGGTCCCGGTGGCATTAAAAGACAACATGTGCCAGCACGGCGTGCCAACAACCGCGGCTTCGAAGATGCTCGAGGGCTGGTTGCCGCCATACGATGCTACTGTTGTGCGGTTGCTTAAAGAGGCACGACTACCAATTTTGGGTCACACTAATATGGACGAGTTTGCAATGGGCTCGTCCACAGAGCATTCGGCTTTCGGGCCAACGCAAAATCCGTGGGGTCATGATCTGATCCCAGGTGGTTCCGGTGGCGGCTCGGCAGCGGCTGTCTCGGGTTATTTGGCTCCGTGGGCGTTGGGGTCCGACACAGGTGGTTCTATTCGTCAGCCAGGCGCTATGACCGGTACGGTTGGTGCCAAGCCAACATACGGTGCAGTTTCGCGCTACGGAATCATTGCCATGGCGTCGTCTTTGGACCAAGTTGGTCCGGTTGCTCGTGATGTTCGAGATGCAGCAGCACTGCAGGAAATCATCAGCAAGCACGACCCGTTCGATTCGACGTCGTTATCCAACGATTTTTCCAACCTTGTTGCTGCTGTGGACGAAGGCGGAGAACTGGGTGATCTTTCCGGGGTAACTTTCGGTATTGTCAAGGAACTAGACGGAGAAGGTTTCGCTCCTGGCGTTCTCGATACTTTCCACGACCTTGTCGCGAAGCTCAAAGCAGCCGGTGCGCAGTTTGTTGAGGTTTCGTGTCCATCATTCGATTACGCGATGGCAGCGTACTATTTGATCATGCCAGCTGAAATGTCATCAAATTTGGCGCGTTACGACGGCGTTCGGTTCGGCAACCGGGTTTTGCCTAAAGAAGGTCCAGTTACTGCTGAAACGATGATGTCAGCAACACGTGAAGCCGGGTTCGGTACTGAAGTTAAGCGCCGTATCATTCTGGGAACCTATGCATTGTCAGCTGGTACTTACGATGCGTATTATGGCTCGGCGCAACGTGTTCGTACGCTGGTACAACGTGATTTGGCAG
This sequence comes from Arcanobacterium phocae, assembly GCF_900105865.1. Classification (NCBI taxonomy): domain Bacteria; kingdom Bacillati; phylum Actinomycetota; class Actinomycetes; order Actinomycetales; family Actinomycetaceae; genus Arcanobacterium; species Arcanobacterium phocae. The sequence goes on along the minus strand of NZ_LT629804.1, from coordinate 14,432 downwards.
CCGCATACCAGCAGGTCGATGTTTTGCTGACGCCGGCAACACCAACTGTCGCGTTCAAGTTTGGTGAAAAGCTTGACGACCCGTTGGCTATGTATAAGAACGATATGACAACCATTCCAGCAAACTTGGCGGGTGCTCCAGCAATGACAGTGCCGGTTGGTTTGTCTGAAGGATTACCAGTTGGTGTCCAAATTATGGCACCAACATTTGAGGATGCACGCATGTACAAGGTAGCAGCGATGGTGGAGAAGGTTGCCGATCCGGCGGCCTCGCATCCGGCTATGGATATGTGGGAGGACTGAACAATGACTGAACTGATGGAATATGCAGACGTCGTCGCTAATTTTGATCCGGTTTTGGGTATCGAAGTTCACGTCGAACTATCAACGAAAACTAAAATGTTCGATGGCGCTCCAAACGCGTTTGGTGGCGATCCGAACACGTTGATTACCCCGGTGTCCCTAGGCCTGCCAGGATCACTTCCGGTGGTAAACAAGAAAGCTATCGAATACGCGATCAAATTAGGCCTGGCACTTAACTGTTCGATCGCAGAATCGTGCCGGTTCGCGCGTAAGAACTATTTCTACCCTGATTTGGCAAAGAACTTCCAGACCTCGCAATCTGATGAGCCACTCGCTTATGACGGCTACCTCGATATCGAGCTTGACGACGGCGAAGTTTTCCGTGTCAACATTGAGCGTGCACACGTCGAAGAGGACGCCGGTAAGAACACCCATATCGGTGGCGAAGGGAGAATCCACGGCGCAGATCATTCGTTGGTTGATTACAACCGTGCGGGCGTTCCACTCGTTGAGATCGTTACCCGTCCGATTGAAGGATGCGGCGATCGGGCTCCAGAGGTAGCGGCCAAGTATGTGCAGACTATCCGTGATATTGCTCGTGCGATCGGGGTTTCGGAAGCCCGAATGGAACGCGGCAATGTTCGTGCTGATATCAACGTCTCGTTGCGCAAGACCCCGGATTCCCCATTGGGTACGCGTACCGAAACAAAGAATGTTAATTCGTTCCGCTCGATTGCTGCCGCCGTAGAGTTTGAAATGTGCCGGCAAGGAGCAATCTTGTCTCATGGTGACAAGGTCCTTCAAGAAACCCGTCATTTCCAGGAGCTCGACGGGACAACGTTGCCGGGGAGGCCTAAGTCCGATGCGGACGACTACCGGTATTTCCCGGAGCCAGATTTGGTGCCGCTGGCGCCGGCTCGCGAATGGATCGAAGAATTGCGTGCTACCTTGCCAGAACTACCGGAGCAGAAACGCCGTCGTCTGCTTGGTGAGTGGGGTGTTTCAGCGAAGGAAATGCGCGACATCGTTAATGCAGGTGCGTTGGTTTTGATCGAAGATTCGGTTAAAGCTGGTGCAACATCGGCTGGTGCGCGTAAATGGTGGATGGGCGAACTTGCCCGCTACGCGAAAGATAATGAGCTTGAGTTGGCGAATGTGCCGGTATCTAGCGAACAGGTTGCTGAGCTTGATGGCTTGGTTGAGTCTGGCAAGCTGACAGATAAGTTGGCCCGTCAGGCGTTGGCAGGTGTTTTAGCAGGCGAAGGTTCGCCGGCTGAGGTTGTTGCCGCACGTGGTTTGGAAATTGTTAGCGACGACGGCGCGCTCACGGCAGCTGTTGATGAAGCGCTGGCGGCAAACCCGGATGTTGTGGAGAAGATCCGCAGCGGTAAGGTGCAGGCGGCGGGTGCGATCGTCGGCGCTGTTATGAAGGCAACTCACGGCAAGGCGGATGCCGCCCGCGTGCGTGAACTTATTATGGAGCGTGTTCAGCTCTAACCAGTAGCGCGCAGGATTCCGGAATTTTTTCGCGGTCCTGCGCATTACTGTGTGTAGCTTAAACAAGGAGAACTTATGTCGAAAACACTACCTAGCTACAATGTAACCGTGCGTATCGGAATTCCTTTTGATCCGCGGGCAACCGCTACTTTAGTTAAGGAATTCGCAGACTACGGCGCAATTGTGACCGGTGTGGATATGGTCGAATCTGACGATGTCAATCTGGTAACCGATATCACCGCTAAAGTCGATGATATTGAGCATGCCGAACAGATTGCTGCAAAGCTTGAGGCACTAGAAGGTGTGCACGTCCACGGAATCCATGATTCTACTGTGCAAGCACATCTGGGCGGAAAAATTGAAATTGCGTTGAAACGACCGTTAAACACTCGCCAGGATTTGGCGCGTGTCTACACCCCTGGGGTAGCGCGGATTTCGACGATGATTGCCAAGGATCCAGAACTTGCACGCAAGTTGACAGTTAAACGCAATACGGTGGCAGTGGTCTCTGATGGTACTGCGGTTTTGGGGCTGGGAGATGTAGGTCCGAAGGCTGCGATGCCGGTTATGGAAGGCAAGGCTGCGTTATTCAAGAAGTTTGGTGATGTCGATGCGTGGCCAATCTGTCTGGATACCACTGATACTGAGGAAATTATTAGCATCGTCAAGGCAATTTCCCCTGGTTTCGCAGGCATTAATCTGGAAGATATTTCGGCGCCACGCTGCTTTGAGATTGAACGGCGTTTGCGTGCTGAATTGGACATCCCGGTTTTCCATGATGACCAGCACGGCACTGCAGTTGTTGTGCTTGCAGCTTTGATTAACGCACTGAAAGTTGTTGGTAAGAAGATTGAAGATATTCGTATTGTTGTTTCTGGTGTTGGAGCTGCAGGTAATGCGATTATTCGTCTTCTCATGAAGCAGGGCGCACGTGACATCATCGGTGTTGGCCGTAACGGCGCGTTGGGACCGTTCCGTGAGGAAGCCGGCACTGACCGTAATTGGATTGCGCAGAACACCAACCCACGCGGTCAACAGGGGTCTATTCACGACGTCTTGGAAGGTGCTGACGTATTCATTGGTGTCTCGGCAGGTAACTTGCTAACGAGTAAGGATATTGCTGGAATGGCTAAGGAACCGATTGTATTCGCGTTGGCTAATCCGATTCCGGAAATCAATCCAATCGAGGCTGCCGAGCATGCTGCTATCGTGGCCACCGGGCGTTCCGACTATCCGAACCAGATCAACAATGTCCTGGCGTTCCCAGGAATTTTCCGAGGAATGCTAGACGTAAAAGCTACTGAGGTTACGGATCGCATGCTGGTGCTTGCTGCGCAAGCAATTGCTGATTCTGTAGAGCCAGAGCAACTGAATGCAAACTTCATCATTCCAGGCGTTTTCCATCCAACTGCTGCGCAACGTGTTGCACGTGCAATTCGGGAAGAGTACAAGCACTCTTTAACGCGTGAAGAAATGTAAAAGATTGTTGTAATTGGTGACTGTAGGTCGGCGGGGCACATGTGCCCCGCCGACTTTTTTTCGAGCAGTAAGGCAAAAAGTAGAAATGTGATGGGGGTTACTCCATTTTGGTTTGCTGTTTGGGTTGTGGGTGCGTATAGTTTTTATCTGTCGCCGGGAGCGCGGTTGTGGTTCTGGTGGTTGCCTTCTTGATGGTTGCCTGGTTTTTCTGGGTGGTTGTTGGGTGTGGGTGTGTTGTTTGATATCTCAATAGTGTGTCAGCTTTTTATTTTGATCATATTTATTTTGATGGCAGATGGTGGGCTGGTCTTTTGGGCTGGTTTGTTGTTTGTTGTTGTTTTTATTTTGGATGAGCTAGTTTTGGTTTGTCTGTTTTTAGAGTCTGTTTTTCGGGCTTTTCGAACGTGTATTGATTGGATGCCCTTTTTGTGGGGTGTTTGGTTTTTGTTTGGAGAGTTTGATCCTGGCTCAGGACGAACGCTGGCGGCGTGCTTAACACATGCAAGTCGAACGATGAAGCCCTAGCTTGCTGGGGTGGATTAGTGGCGAACGGGTGAGTAATACGTGAGTAACCTGCCCCCTTCTTTGGGATAAGCCTTGGAAACGGGGTCTAATACTGGATATTCTGCTTCTGCCGCATGGTGGGGGTTGGAAAGGTTTTTCTGGTGGGGGATGGGCTCACGGCCTATCAGCTTGTTGGTGGGGTGATGGCCTACCAAGGCGTCGACGGGTAGCCGGCCTGAGAGGGTGACCGGCCACATTGGGACTGAGATACGGCCCAGACTCCTACGGGAGGCAGCAGTGGGGAATATTGCACAATGGACGAAAGTCTGATGCAGCGACGCCGCGTGGGGGATGAAGGCTTTCGGGTTGTAAACTCCTTTTAGCACTGAACAAGGCGAAAGTTGAGGGTAGGTGTTGAATAAGCGCCGGCTAACTACGTGCCAGCAGCCGCGGTAATACGTAGGGCGCGAGCGTTGTCCGGAATTATTGGGCGTAAAGAGCTCGTAGGCGGTTTGTCGCGTCTGCTGTGAAAGACCGGGGCTTAACTCCGGGGCTGCAGTGGGTACGGGCAGACTAGAGTGCGGTAGGGGTAACTGGAATTCCTGGTGTAGCGGTGGAATGCGCAGATATCAGGAGGAACACCGATGGCGAAGGCAGGTTACTGGGCCGTTACTGACGCTGAGGAGCGAAAGCATGGGGAGCGAACAGGATTAGATACCCTGGTAGTCCATGCCGTAAACGTTGGGCACTAGGTGTGGGGCCTATTTCCATGGGTTCTGTACCGTAGCTAACGCATTAAGTGCCCCGCCTGGGGAGTACGGCCGCAAGGCTAAAACTCAAAGGAATTGACGGGGGCCCGCACAAGCGGCGGAGCATGCGGATTAATTCGATGCAACGCGAAGAACCTTACCAAGGCTTGACATACACTGCGACATGCTAGAGATAGTGTGGCCTTCGGGGTGGTGTACAGGTGGTGCATGGTTGTCGTCAGCTCGTGTCGTGAGATGTTGGGTTAAGTCCCGCAACGAGCGCAACCCTTGTCTTGTGTTGCCAGCACGTTATGGTGGGGACTCACGAGAGACTGCCGGGGTTAACTCGGAGGAAGGTGGGGATGACGTCAAATCATCATGCCCCTTATGTCTTGGGCTTCACGCATGCTACAATGGCTGGTACAGAGGGTTGCGAGCCTGTGAGGGTGAGCGAATCCCTTAAAGCCAGTCTCAGTTCGGATTGGGGTCTGCAACTCGACCCCATGAAGTCGGAGTCGCTAGTAATCGCAGATCAGCAACGCTGCGGTGAATACGTTCCCGGGCCTTGTACACACCGCCCGTCACGTCACGAAAGTTGGTAACACCCGAAGCCCGTGGCCTAACCTTTTTGGGGGGAGCGGTCGAAGGTGGGATTGGCGATTGGGACGAAGTCGTAACAAGGTAGCCGTACCGGAAGGTGCGGCTGGATCACCTCCTTTCTAAGGAGCTACCTACATGCCCGTGTTTAATGTTTTGTTTTTTGTGGGTGTGGCTGGTGTCCCTGTTTTGGGGTGTTGGTTGTGGTGGTTTTTAGTGGAAAATGGTTGAGATGAGAAGTTGGCATGCTGTTGGGGTGTGGGGTAATACTCCTTGTGCTGCCTGTGATGGGCTGATGACTGTTTGGGTTGTTGGTTTGTTGTGGTGTTGGTGTGGTGGTTGAGAATTGTATAGTGGACGCGAGCATCTTTGGTTTTTTGTAAGTGTTCAAGAGCGTTCGGTGGATGCCTTGGCATACGGAGCCGATGAAGGACGTTGTAGCCTGCGATAAGCCTCGGGGAGTTGGCAAACGAGCTGTGATCCGGGGGTGTCCGAATGGGGAAACCTGGCCAGAGTTGTTTCTGGTTACCAGCATCTGAATGTATAGGGTGTTTGGGGGTAACGCGGGGAAGTGAAACATCTCAGTACCCGCAGGAAAAGATATTCTGTTAGTAGTGGCGAGCGAAAGCGGAAGAGGCTAAACCATGTGCGTGTGATAGCTGTCGGGCGTTGCGTGTGTGGTGTTGTGGGGCCGTGTTTTGACCTTGCCGATGAGGGGTCGAGTAGTGATAAATGCTGGTGTGTAGACGAATCAGTTGGGAAGCTGGACCGTAGACGGTGAGAGTCCGGTAGTTGGAACATGCTAGTCTGCTTTGCATGGTGCCCGAGTAGCACGGGACTCGTGAAATTTCGTGTGAATCTGCACAGACCACTGTGTAAGCCTAAATACTTCGTGTGACCGATAGTGTATGAGTACCGTGAGGGAATGGTGAAAAGTACCCCGGGAGGGGAGTGAAATAGTACCTGAAACCGGACGCTTACAATCCGTCAGAGCCTCCTTGGTAGGGGTGATGGCGTGCCTTTTGAAGAATGAGCCTGCGAGTTAGTGGCATGTAGCGAGGTTAACCCGTGTGGGGTAGCCGTAGCGAAAGCGAGTTTTAAAAAGCGTTGTTTAGTTGCATGTTCTAGACCCGAAGCGGGGTGATCTACCCATGGGCAGGTTGAAGCACGTGTAAGAGCGTGTGGAGGACCGAACCCACTTCAGTTGAAAATGGAGGGGATGACCTGTGGGTAGGGGTGAAAGGCCAATCAAACTCCGTGATAGCTGGTTCTCCCCGAAATGCATTTAGGTGCAGCGTCGTGTGTTTCTTACCGGAGGTAGAGCGACTGGATGGCCGATGGCCCTTATCGGGGTACTGACGTCAGCCAAACTCCGAATGCCGGTAAGTGAGAGCACGGCAGTGAGACTGCGGGGGATAAGCTTCGTAGTCGAGAGGGAAACAGCCCAGACCGCCGGTTAAGGCCCCTAAGCGTGTGCTAAGTGGGAAAGGATGTGGAGTTGCTGTGACAACCAGGAGGTTGGCTTAGAAGCAGCCACCCTTGAAAGAGTGCGTAATAGCTCACTGGTCAAGTGATTCTGCGCCGACAATGTAGCGGGGCTAAGTACACCGCCGAAACCGCGGCAATGAAATATTTTTGTTTTGTTGGGTAGGGGAGCGTCGTGCGTGAGGTGAAGCAGCACAGGTGACTGGTTGTGGATTTCGTACGAGTGAGAATGCAGGCATGAGTAGCGAATGACGGGTGGGAATCCCGTCCGCCGAATGACTAAGGGTTCCAGGGCCAGGTTCGTCCGCCCTGGGTTAGTCGGGTCCTAAGGCGAGGCCGACAGGCGTAGTCGATGGGCAACCAGTTTGATATTCTGGTACCGGGCAAAGACCGTCAAGTGTTGAAATATGGGATACTAACCATCCAAACCATCATCTTCTTCCTTCGGGTTGGGGTGTGTGGGGAGCGTGGGACCTGATCGTAGAGTAGACAAGCGTGTTAACAGGGGTGACGCAGAGTGGTAGCTCCGCGTGGCTAATGGCTTGCCACGTTTAACAGTGCAGCCCGTTCCCTAGGTAAATCCGGGGGCGTGAGGGTGAGGCTGGATGATGACCCACTATTGTGGGGAAGTAGAGTGATCCTGTGCTGTCGAGAAAAGCCTCGACGTTAGGTCTTTGGCCGCCCGTACCCTAAACCGACACAGGTAGTCGAGTAGAGAATACTAAGGCGAGCGAGTGAATCGTGGTTAAGGAACTCGGCAAAATGCCCCGTAACTCGGAAAAGCCTGGATCTGAAGCCTGTACTGGCTAGGGTGAAAGGCCGCAGAACAAAAGGCAATGTGCGCACTGTTTATCACGGTTCTCGAACACGTTTACGTGGGGCTTACGACGCGTCCACGTGTTTTATACACGTTTTTTTAACAAATTAGTGTTTCGCTACGGTGTTGTTTTTGATAAACAGTCGCTTCTCTCCCTGGTTTCTGCGGCCTTTCACCCTAGCCAGTACAGCTTCAGGATCCAGGCCCCCTTCTTCCGAAGTTACGGGGGCATTTTGCCGAGTTCCTTAACCACGATTCACTCGCTCGCCTTAGTATTCTCTACTCGACTACCTGTGTCGGTTTAGGGTACGGGCGGCCAAAGACCTAACGTCGAGGCTTTTCTCGACAGCACAGGATCACTCTACTTCCCCACAATAGTGGGTCATCATCCAGCCTCACCCTCACGCCCCCGGATTTACCTAGGGAACGGGCTGCACTGTTAAACGTGGCAAGCCATTAGCCACGCGGAGCTACCACTCTGCGTCACCCCTGTTAACACGCTTGTCTACTCTACGATCAGGTCCCACGCTCCCCACACACCCCAACCCGAAGGAAGAAGATGATGGTTTGGATGGTTAGTATCCCATATTTCAACACTTGACGGTCTTTGCCCGGTACCAGAATATCAACTGGTTGCCCATCGACTACGCCTGTCGGCCTCGCCTTAGGACCCGACTAACCCAGGGCGGACGAACCTGGCCCTGGAACCCTTAGTCATTCGGCGGACGGGATTCTCACCCGTCATTCGCTACTCATGCCTGCATTCTCACTCGTACGAAATCCACAACCAGTCACCTGTGCTGCTTCACCTCACGCACGACGCTCCCCTACCCAACAAAACAAAAATATTTCATTGCCGCGGTTTCGGCGGTGTACTTAGCCCCGCTACATTGTCGGCGCAGAATCACTTGACCAGTGAGCTATTACGCACTCTTTCAAGGGTGGCTGCTTCTAAGCCAACCTCCTGGTTGTCACAGCAACTCCACATCCTTTCCCACTTAGCACACGCTTAGGGGCCTTAACCGGCGGTCTGGGCTGTTTCCCTCTCGACTACGAAGCTTATCCCCCGCAGTCTCACTGCCGTGCTCTCACTTACCGGCATTCGGAGTTTGGCTGACGTCAGTACCCCGATAAGGGCCATCGGCCATCCAGTCGCTCTACCTCCGGTAAGAAACACACGACGCTGCACCTAAATGCATTTCGGGGAGAACCAGCTATCACGGAGTTTGATTGGCCTTTCACCCCTACCCACAGGTCATCCCCTCCATTTTCAACTGAAGTGGGTTCGGTCCTCCACACGCTCTTACACGTGCTTCAACCTGCCCATGGGTAGATCACCCCGCTTCGGGTCTAGAACATGCAACTAAACAACGCTTTTTAAAACTCGCTTTCGCTACGGCTACCCCACACGGGTTAACCTCGCTACATGCCACTAACTCGCAGGCTCATTCTTCAAAAGGCACGCCATCACCCCTACCAAGGAGGCTCTGACGGATTGTAAGCGTCCGGTTTCAGGTACTATTTCACTCCCCTCCCGGGGTACTTTTCACCATTCCCTCACGGTACTCATACACTATCGGTCACACGAAGTATTTAGGCTTACACAGTGGTCTGTGCAGATTCACACGAAATTTCACGAGTCCCGTGCTACTCGGGCACCATGCAAAGCAGACTAGCATGTTCCAACTACCGGACTCTCACCGTCTACGGTCCAGCTTCCCAACTGATTCGTCTACACACCAGCATTTATCACTACTCGACCCCTCATCGGCAAGGTCAAAACACGGCCCCACAACACCACACACGCAACGCCCGACAGCTATCACACGCACATGGTTTAGCCTCTTCCGCTTTCGCTCGCCACTACTAACAGAATATCTTTTCCTGCGGGTACTGAGATGTTTCACTTCCCCGCGTTACCCCCAAACACCCTATACATTCAGATGCTGGTAACCAGAAACAACTCTGGCCAGGTTTCCCCATTCGGACACCCCCGGATCACAGCTCGTTTGCCAACTCCCCGAGGCTTATCGCAGGCTACAACGTCCTTCATCGGCTCCGTATGCCAAGGCATCCACCGAACGCTCTTGAACACTTACAAAAAACCAAAGATGCTCGCGTCCACTATACAATTCTCAACCACCACACCAACACCACAACAAACCAACAACCCAAACAGTCATCAGCCCATCACAGGCAGCACAAGGAGTATTACCCCACACCCCAACAGCATGCCAACTTCTCATCTCAACCATTTTCCACTAAAAACCACCACAACCAACACCCCAAAACAGGGACACCAGCCACACCCACAAAAAACAAAACATTAAACACGGGCATGTAGGTAGCTCCTTAGAAAGGAGGTGATCCAGCCGCACCTTCCGGTACGGCTACCTTGTTACGACTTCGTCCCAATCGCCAATCCCACCTTCGACCGCTCCCCCCAAAAAGGTTAGGCCACGGGCTTCGGGTGTTACCAACTTTCGTGACGTGACGGGCGGTGTGTACAAGGCCCGGGAACGTATTCACCGCAGCGTTGCTGATCTGCGATTACTAGCGACTCCGACTTCATGGGGTCGAGTTGCAGACCCCAATCCGAACTGAGACTGGCTTTAAGGGATTCGCTCACCCTCACAGGCTCGCAACCCTCTGTACCAGCCATTGTAGCATGCGTGAAGCCCAAGACATAAGGGGCATGATGATTTGACGTCATCCCCACCTTCCTCCGAGTTAACCCCGGCAGTCTCTCGTGAGTCCCCACCATAACGTGCTGGCAACACAAGACAAGGGTTGCGCTCGTTGCGGGACTTAACCCAACATCTCACGACACGAGCTGACGACAACCATGCACCACCTGTACACCACCCCGAAGGCCACACTATCTCTAGCATGTCGCAGTGTATGTCAAGCCTTGGTAAGGTTCTTCGCGTTGCATCGAATTAATCCGCATGCTCCGCCGCTTGTGCGGGCCCCCGTCAATTCCTTTGAGTTTTAGCCTTGCGGCCGTACTCCCCAGGCGGGCACTTAATGCGTTAGCTACGGTACAGAACCCATGGAAATAGGCCCCACACCTAGTGCCCAACGTTTACGGCATGGACTACCAGGGTATCTAATCCTGTTCGCTCCCCATGCTTTCGCTCCTCAGCGTCAGTAACGGCCCAGTAACCTGCCTTCGCCATCGGTGTTCCTCCTGATATCTGCGCATTCCACCGCTACACCAGGAATTCCAGTTACCCCTACCGCACTCTAGTCTGCCCGTACCCACTGCAGCCCCGGAGTTAAGCCCCGGTCTTTCACAGCAGACGCGACAAACCGCCTACGAGCTCTTTACGCCCAATAATTCCGGACAACGCTCGCGCCCTACGTATTACCGCGGCTGCTGGCACGTAGTTAGCCGGCGCTTATTCAACACCTACCCTCAACTTTCGCCTTGTTCAGTGCTAAAAGGAGTTTACAACCCGAAAGCCTTCATCCCCCACGCGGCGTCGCTGCATCAGACTTTCGTCCATTGTGCAATATTCCCCACTGCTGCCTCCCGTAGGAGTCTGGGCCGTATCTCAGTCCCAATGTGGCCGGTCACCCTCTCAGGCCGGCTACCCGTCGACGCCTTGGTAGGCCATCACCCCACCAACAAGCTGATAGGCCGTGAGCCCATCCCCCACCAGAAAAACCTTTCCAACCCCCACCATGCGGCAGAAGCAGAATATCCAGTATTAGACCCCGTTTCCAAGGCTTATCCCAAAGAAGGGGGCAGGTTACTCACGTATTACTCACCCGTTCGCCACTAATCCACCCCAGCAAGCTAGGGCTTCATCGTTCGACTTGCATGTGTTAAGCACGCCGCCAGCGTTCGTCCTGAGCCAGGATCAAACTCTCCAAACAAAAACCAAACACCCCACAAAAAGGGCATCCAATCAATACACGTTCGAAAAGCCCGAAAAACAGACTCTAAAAACAGACAAACCAAAACTAGCTCATCCAAAATAAAAACAACAACAAACAACAAACCAGCCCAAAAGACCAGCCCACCATCTGCCATCAAAATAAATATGATCAAAATAAAAAGCTGACACACTATTGAGATATCAAACAACACACCCACACCCAACAACCACCCAGAAAAACCAGGCAACCATCAAGAAGGCAACCACCAGAACCACAACCGCGCTCCCGGCGACAGATAAAAACTATACGCACCCACAACCCAAACAGCAAACCAAAAATGGAGTAACCCCCATCACATTTCTACTTTTTGCCTTACTGCTCGAAAAAAGTCGGCGGGGCACATGTGCCCCGCCGACCTACAGTCACCAATTACAACAATCTTTTACATTTCTTCACGCGTTAAAGAGTGCTTGTACTCTTCCCGAATTGCACGTGCAACACGTTGCGCAGCAGTTGGATGGAAAACGCCTGGAATGATGAAGTTTGCATTCAGTTGCTCTGGCTCTACAGAATCAGCAATTGCTTGCGCAGCAAGCACCAGCATGCGATCCGTAACCTCAGTAGCTTTTACGTCTAGCATTCCTCGGAAAATTCCTGGGAACGCCAGGACATTGTTGATCTGGTTCGGATAGTCGGAACGCCCGGTGGCCACGATAGCAGCATGCTCGGCAGCCTCGATTGGATTGATTTCCGGAATCGGATTAGCCAACGCGAATACAATCGGTTCCTTAGCCATTCCAGCAATATCCTTACTCGTTAGCAAGTTACCTGCCGAGACACCAATGAATACGTCAGCACCTTCCAAGACGTCGTGAATAGACCCCTGTTGACCGCGTGGGTTGGTGTTCTGCGCAATCCAATTACGGTCAGTGCCGGCTTCCTCACGGAACGGTCCCAACGCGCCGTTACGGCCAACACCGATGATGTCACGTGCGCCCTGCTTCATGAGAAGACGAATAATCGCATTACCTGCAGCTCCAACACCAGAAACAACAATACGAATATCTTCAATCTTCTTACCAACAACTTTCAGTGCGTTAATCAAAGCTGCAAGCACAACAACTGCAGTGCCGTGCTGGTCATCATGGAAAACCGGGATGTCCAATTCAGCACGCAAACGCCGTTCAATCTCAAAGCAGCGTGGCGCCGAAATATCTTCCAGATTAATGCCTGCGAAACCAGGGGAAATTGCCTTGACGATGCTAATAATTTCCTCAGTATCAGTGGTATCCAGACAGATTGGCCACGCATCGACATCACCAAACTTCTTGAATAACGCAGCCTTGCCTTCCATAACCGGCATCGCAGCCTTCGGACCTACATCTCCCAGCCCCAAAACCGCAGTACCATCAGAGACCACTGCCACCGTATTGCGTTTAACTGTCAACTTGCGTGCAAGTTCTGGATCCTTGGCAATCATCGTCGAAATCCGCGCTACCCCAGGGGTGTAGACACGCGCCAAATCCTGGCGAGTGTTTAACGGTCGTTTTCAACGCAATTTCAATTTTTCCGCCCAGATGTGCTTGCACAGTAGAATCATGGATTCCGTGGACGTGCACACCTTCTAGTGCCTCAAGCTTTGCAGCAATCTGTTCGGCATGCTCAATATCATCGACTTTAGCGGTGATATCGGTTACCAGATTGACATCGTCAGATTCGACCATATCCACACCGGTCACAATTGCGCCGTAGTCTGCGAATTCCTTAACTAAAGTAGCGGTTGCCCGCGGATCAAAAGGAATTCCGATACGCACGGTTACATTGTAGCTAGGTAGTGTTTTCGACATAAGTTCTCCTTGTTTAAGCTACACACAGTAATGCGCAGGACCGCGAAAAAATTCCGGAAATCCTGCGCGCTACTGGTTAGAGCTGAACACGCTCCATAATAAGTTCACGCACGCGGGCGGCATCCGCCTTGCCGTGAGTTGCCTTCATAACAGCGCCGACGATCGCACCCGCCGGCCTGCACCTTACCGCTGCGGATCTTCTCCACAACATCCGGGTTTGCCGCCAGCGCTTCATCAACAGCTGCCGTGAGCGCGCCGTCGTCGCTAACAATTTCCAAACCACGTGCGGCAACAACCTCAGCCGGCGAACCTTCGCCTGCTAAAACACCTGCCAACGCCTGACGGGCCAACTTATCTGTCAGCTTGCCAGACTCAACCAAGCCATCAAGCTCAGCAACCTGTTCGCTAGATACCGGCACATTCGCCAACTCAAGCTCATTATCTTTCGCGTAGCGGGCAAGTTCGCCCATCCACCATTTACGCGCACCAGCCGATGTTGCACCAGCTTTAACCGAATCTTCGATCAAAAACCAACGCACCTGCATTAACGATGTCGCGCATTTCCTTCGCTGAAACACCCCACTCACCAAGCAGACGACGGCGTTTCTGCTCCGGTAGTTCTGGCAAGGTAGCACGCAATTCTTCGATCCATTCGCGAGCCGGCGCCAGCGGCACCAAATCTGGCTCCGGGAAATACCGGTAGTCGTCCGCATCGGACTTAGGCCTCCCCGGCAACGTTGTCCCGTCGAGCTCCTGGAAAATGACGGGTTTTCTTGAAGGACCTTGTCACCATGAGACAAGATTGCTCCTTGCCGGCACATTTCAAACTCTACGGCGGCAGCAATCGAGCGGAACGAATTAACATTCTTTGTTTCGGTACGCGTACCCAATGGGGAATCCGGGGTCTTGCGCAACGAGAACGTTGATATCAGCACGAACATTGCCGCGTTCCATTCGGCTTCCGAAACCCCGATCGCACGAGCAATATCACGGATAGTCTGCACATACTTGGCCGCTACCTCTGGAGCCCGATCGCCGCATCCTTCAATCGACGGGTAACGATCTCAACGAGTGGAACGCCCGCACGGTTGTAATCAACCAACGAATGATCTGCGCCGTGGATTCTCCCTTCGCCACCGATATGGGTGTTCTTACCGGCGTCCTCTTCGACGTGTGCACGCTCAATGTTGACACGGAAAACTTCGCCGTCGTCAAGCTCGATATCGAGGTAGCCGTCATAAGCGAGTGGCTCATCAGATTGCGAGGTCTG